>CAWKIB010000050.1:0-97678 GCA_963849595.1 uncultured Actinomycetes bacterium | reverse complement strand
AGCTGTGGACGCACAACTCCCGCGGCGAATACGTGCTCCAGGCCCACAGCGGCACGCTCTGCCTGGACGATCCGGCCTACTCCACCAAGAACGGCACCCAGCTCATGGTCTATACCTGCAACAACGGCGCCAACCAGCACTGGAGCCTGCCCTAAGCGCCCTGCAAGACCGAACGGAAGTCACGCCGGGATCGAACGCCGCAGGCCGTCATGGCCCGCGGTGGTCTTCCCGCTGAAGCCCTGCCCGGCCCGCTGGGCCCAGTCCGTGACCGCGTCCGGGTCGGCGGGCAGGTAGTGGCTGAGGATGAGCTCACGCACCCGGGCCCGTTCGGCCACCCCTCCCACCTCGCTGACGTCGGTGTGCAGTGCGGCCATCCGCGCCAGCTCGGCCTCGTCCGTGCCGTGCCGCCGCAGGTAATCCAGGTCGGCGACCTGGTGTACCAGGATGTCGGCCCCCTGGGCCAGGGCGATCAGGTTGTCGTTCACCGTGGTGTCGCCGGAGAACACCACCGAGCCGTCCGCGGTGTCGAACCGGTACGCCAGCGCCGGAACCGCCCGGCCGTGCATGACCGTCACCGCCCTGACCCGGACCGCCTCATCCTCGAAGACGATCACCGGGACCGGCCCCGGCGGGACCTCCAGGTCGAAGCCCTGCACCAGAGACCCCGCGTCGGGCATGCGGGCGTCCAGCGGCATGACGTTCAGGTGGTAGGCGAAGGCGGCCAGGACGTGCTCGACCAGGTCCGCCGTTCCGGGGGCGGGCAGCTCCGGGTCGATCGTGGCCATCCGGTGGAACACGGCGTCACCCTCCGGCAGCTCCGCCGGCCGAGACGGCCCGAACACCCGCAGCGCCGGCAGCGAGCCGCGTACACCCCACGGGTACAAGATCATGCCCGGCAGGTCGCCGACGTGGTCGGCGTGCAGATGGGTCAGGAGCACCGCTTCCAGGCGGGTGAAGTCGAGCCCCGCCTCGACAAACGCGGATGGCGACCCGCGTCCGCAGTCGACCACGAACACCCGCCCGTCGACGACCACCGCCGACGAGATCCCCCCGCGCCCGGCCACCGGCATCGGCGCGCCCGCTGTACCCAGCAAGACCAGCTCAGTCCCCATATCGCCTCCAGGAACCACGAAAGCCGTCAGTGCTTCAGCCGGAGCCCGTCGAACGCCACCGTCACGATGCTGTCCGCCAGCTCTCCGGGTCGTCCGCCCCGCGGCCGGTACCACTCCACCACCGAGTTGATCATCCCGTAGAGCAGCCGGGCGATGGTCGCCGGGTCGACGTCGGGCCGCAGGTCGCCCTCGTCCCGGGCCTGCGTGACCAGATCCGCGACGGCCATGTCGAACGAACGCCGCCGCGCCAGCGCCCGCCGCTCCGCCTTGGTGTTCCCCCGGACCCGCAGCAGCAGCGTGACGAAGGGCAGCTCCGCCACCAGCAGCAGCACGCTGCGCCGGGCCAGTTCCTCCAGCCGCGCGATGGCCGGCGCCTCCATGGCCGAGATCTCGTCCAGCACCGCGAACAGCCCGTCCAGCGCCCGGTCCACGGCCAGCCGGAGCAGCTCCTCCTTGCCCGTCACGTGGTGGTAGATCGCGGACTTGGTGATGCCCAGCTCGCGGGACAGGTCCTCCATGCTGGTCCCGTCGTAGCCGCGCTCGTTGAACACCTTGACCGCGCCGCGCAGCACCGACTCCAGGTCGTGGCCGGGCCGGCCGCGCCGCACGCTCACCTGCATCCAGCAACTCCCCACCGGGCCAGGCCGCCAGAAAAAGCCAACACAGAACAGCCAAAACCGACCGAATGTTCAGTCGAGAACTCTAGCACGCACCGGGAAGCAGCCGGGTCTCGGCGTCGGGAAGCTCGGCGCCGGCCAGCTCGGCGCCGGCCAGCTTGGCCCACCAGTGGTGGTAGCGGCCGTACACCTCCGGTTCGCGATCCGCCAGCAACGGCACCAGCGCCCGCGCTTCGGCAGCGAGCCCCTCCCACGCGAAGCCATCCAGAGCATGGAACGCGGTCGCCTCGATACCGTCCCGCACCGCTCGCCACACGCCGGCCACGTACCCGTCGACCAGCAGGGTGGGCAGCACGTCGCCGTTCGTCCGGGTCACGATCCTGCGGTAGGCGGGCGGGATCAGCCGGGCGCGGTCGGCGTAGGCCAGCAGGACGCTGTCCCACATCGCCATCAGCCTCGGCGGTGCCGGGGTGTCCCCGTCGGGGAGCGGAGCACCGGGCACGTCGTAGAGCACCGTGCCGCCCGGACCTTCCAATTGCTGGAGCGAGCCGCCGAGCGCCTGCACCGCCGCCTTGGCCCGGGCCCGCTGGACCATCGCGAACTGGGCCATGTCGGCGATCGACGCCGGGCCGAAGCCCTCCAGGTAGCGCCGGACCAGGGTCTGCAACGCCAAACCTGAAACGTCCGGATCGGCCAGCACCGGCCGGGGCCGGGCCGCGACATAGGCCCGGGAACCGAACAACCACGGCCCGTCGGTCGGCGCGTGCCACAGCGGCGCGTACTGCCGCAGCATCCGCCACGCCAGCGGCGGCATGGGCGCGCCCAGCCGGCCGGCCAGCCAGGCCTCGCATTCCGGGCCTGTCCGCGGGTTGTCGGCGAAGTCCAGCAGGCCGCCCATCAAATCAAGGGCATCCTCCACGGTCAGCCCGGACGCCCTGAACCGGGGATCGCCCAGCCGGGACGCCCGCAACGTCGGGTCCATCGCCTCACGGAAGACCTGGTGGTCCTCGGCGTGCACCGCGTGCATCGTGACCCGCATGAGCTGCGCCCGGACCACCCGGTGGCTCGCGAAGGCATCGTCGAGTCCGGCCGGGTCGAAGCCGGCCAGCCGGTTCCACAGCGCGAGGTAAGGGGAGGCTGGCTGCTGAGCCTGCAGCGCCACCACGCGCCGCACGGCGTCGGTGACGCTCAGGGGCGCGCGCTCCAGCAGGAGCTGGCGGGCCAGGGTGGCCCGGTTGAGCTCCCGCGCGGTGATCACCCTGGACCCTATGAGGCGGGCCGGAACCGCCGGAAGAACTCCCGCACGTCGCCGATCAGCAGGTCGGGCTCCTCCATGGCCGCGAAGTGACCGCCGCGGTCGAACTCGGACCAGTGCACGATGTGGTTGGACTGCTCGGCGATCGGCCGGACCGCCGGCGCGATCTCCGCCGGGAACACCGCCACCCCGGTGGGCGCGGTCGAGACGGCCGGCGGCCCCAGAGCGCCGGACCGGACCGCCTCGTAGTACAGCCGCGCCGAGGATCCCGCCGTCCGGGTCAGCCAGTACACCGTGATGTTGGTCAGCATCTGATCCCGGTCCACCGCACCAAGCCCGCCGTCGGTCCACTCGCCGAACTTCTCCGCGATCCAGGCCAGCTGCCCGGCCGGCGAGTCGGTCAGCCCGTAGCCCACCGTCTGCGGCCGGGTGGCCTGGATCGCCCCGTACCCGCTCCCGGTGCGCCGGAAGACCCGCAGCCGCTCTATCCGCGAACGGTCCCGCTCACTAAGATCAACCGGCTCGCCGGAAACGTACTGCGTGAGCGTGTTCAGGTGCACCCCGATGACCCGCTCGGGCGCGAGAACGCCCAGCTCCCGGGAGATCGACGAGCCCCAGTCCCCGCCCTGCGCGCCGTACCGCTCGTACCCCAGTCGTCCCATCAGCTCATCCCAGGCCCGCGCGACGCGCTGAACATTCCAGCCCCGCTCACGCGTCGGCCCGGAGAACCCGAACCCCGGAATCGACGGAACAACCAGGTCAAACGCATCACCCGGATCCCCGCCGTGCGTCCCGGGGTCGGTCAGCGGCCCGATGACCTCCATGAACTCCACGACCGAGCCGGGCCAGCCGTGCGTCATGATCAGCGGCAGCGCCCCCGGTGCTGCCGAACGCACCTGCAGGAAGTGCACGGCCTGCCCGTCGATCTCCGTGGTGAACTGCGGGAACGAGTTCAGCCGGTCCTCAAAGACCCGCCAGTCGTAGGTCGTGCGCCAGTACTCGGCCAGTTCGCGCACGTCGTCCAGCGCGATGCCGTAGTCCCAGCCGACATCGGGCAGCTGGTCCGGCCACCGGGTCCGGGCCAGCCGGTCCCGCAGGTCATCCAGCTCGGCCGCGGGGATGTCGATCCGGAACGGCCGGATAGCGTCGTCCACGTCAGCCTCCCGTCACCCGATGCGCCAGGGCGGCGTTCATCGCCCCGAACATCGGCAGCGTATCGGTGTGCAGCCAGTGCTCGTAGAACGGGACCGCCACGCCAGTGAAGTCCTCGCGCTGGGTGAACAGCACGACGCCCGGCCTGATCTGCGTGATGGTGAAAGTGTGCTCGCCGTCGAAGATCCCGCCCGGCCCGACCCGGCCGATCCAGCGCAGCTCGTGGCCCGGCTCGACGGCCAGGACGGTCGGGGTGAAGGTGGTGTTCCCGGTCGCGTCGTGCATGACGTTGGTCAGCGTCGCCCCGACCCGGACGTCGCCGCCGGACGAGACGATGAACGGATTCCACGTCGGTCGCGATCCGGTACAGCCAGGTCCGCACGGACGAACGGCCCTCGAATCCGCCGTACCCGCGCCAGGCGCGGAGCAGCGTCTCCTGCACCTGGTCCTCGGCGTCCTGGACCGAGCCGAGCATCCGGTAGCAGTAGGCCAGCAACTCCCCCCGGAACGGGTCGGTCAGCCGCTCGAACTCCTCGCTCTCCTGCACACACATACAGATCCCGCCCGCGACCCGAACTCATCGGTCCCGTGCGCAGTGACTTTGCCGCGCCGTCCGGATCAGCAGCGGTGACAGATAACACCAACACCAAGGGGACTGAACATGTTGGATACGACAGCTCTGCCGGGTGCGCGCGCCAAGCCGCGGACCGCCGCGACGCTGATCCTGGCGTCGGTCGGCGCCTTCGTCACCTCGCTGGACGTGGTGGTCGTCTCGACGGCCCTGCCCTCGCTGCGAACCCACCTGGGGGCGAGCCTGTCCGACCTGGAGTGGACGATCAACGCGTACAACCTCGCGTTCGCCTCCCTGATGCTCACCGGCGCCGCGCTCGGCGACCGGTTCGGGCGCAAGCGGCTCTACATCGCCGGGCTGGCGCTGTTCACCGCGGCGTCCATCGCGTGCGCCACCGCGGGCAGCGCGGGCGCGCTGATCGCGTCGCGGGCGGTGCAAGGCGCCGGTGCCGCCATCGTGCTGCCCCTCTCGCTCACCTTGATTAGCGAGGCGTTCCCGCTGGAGAAGCGGGGCACCGCGATCGGGATCTGGGGCGGCATCACCGGGCTCGGCGTGGCCCTGGCGCCGCTGCTGGGCGGCGCGATCATCCAGGGCATCGGCTGGCAGTGGATCTTCTGGATCAACGTCCCGGTCGGCGTGGTGGCCGCGGTGGCCTCCGCGGTCATGCTGACCGAGAGCCGGGGTCCGCGCCCGCGGCTAGACCTGGTCGGCCTGCCGCTGATCACCCTCGGACTGCTCGCCCTGGTCTGGGCGCCAGTCCGGGCCCCGTCTGTCGGCTGGGGGAGCGGAGAGGTGATCGGGGCCCTGCTCGCGGGCGCGGCCCTGATCGCCGCGTTCGTGTTCTGGGAGCGCCGCGCCCCGGTGCCGATGATGCCGCTGGAGTACTTCCGCCGGCGCGCCTTCGCCACGGCGGGCGGGGTGGCCTTCCCGTTCTCGTTCGCGCTCATCGGTTCGGTGTTCTGGATCGCGCAGATGCTCCAGGTCGGCATGGGCTACTCCCCGCTGGCCTCGGGCATCCGCATGCTGGTGTTCACCATGATGCCGATGATCTTCGCTCCGCTGGGCGGCATCGGCTCGGACAAGATCGGCAACCGCCCGTTCATGGCGGGCGGCCTGCTCCTGATGGGCGGCGGGTACCTGTGGCTGGCGCTGACCGCCAGGGCCGGGGTCGGCTACCCCTTGCTCATCGGCCCGTTCATCGTGGCCGGCATCGGCATCTCGTTCGTGTTCCCGACCCTGGCCAACGCCGCGGTCGGCTCGGTGCCGCTCGCCGACTCCGGGGTGGCGGCCGGCTCCAACAACACGATGCGGGAGTCCGGCGGGCTGTTCGGGGTCGCGGTCCTGGCCGCGGTCTTCACCGCCAACGGCAGCTACGCCTCTCGGACGGCGTTCATGCACGGGCTCAGGTTCGCGCTCCTGGCCGCGGCCGTGGTGGCGCTCGCCGCGGTCATCCCCGCGCTGCTCGGCCCGTCCCGAGCCAGGGCGCTGGCCGAGGGGCCGAGCCCGCTCGTCACCCCGGAAGCGACCGGGGCAGCCCGAAGCGGGGCAGCACACTAGCGTCGAACCGGGTGATCGTGCTGATCTGGTCGCCGGCCAGGGTCAGCACGATCAGCCCGTTGGCGTGCAGCACCGGGGCGTGCCGGTCGTACACGTACAACCCGAAGGCCGGCTGGCCGTTGGCCCGGGTGGCGACCAGCCGGTACCGGCGCCGGTTGCGGAAGGCCAGGGTGAGGAACCGCGTGGCCAGCTCCCGGCCCTGGTATTCTGCGCTGCTCGAAGCCGCCCAGACCTCGCCAGGCCGCGAGCAGCGTCTCCTGCATCGCGTCCTGTGCGTCCTGCGCCGATCCCAGGATCCGGTAGCAGTGCACCTCGAGCTCGTGCTGGTAGGGCTCGACCAGCTCGCGGAAGGCCTGCCCGTCCCCGGCCTGCGCGCGGTCGATCAGATCCGTGGCCATGATCGCCTCCCACCATCACTTCTTCCTTAGGCCCCGCCGCCGAAGGCGGCCAGACCAGCCCCGCCGCCGAAGGCGGCCAGACCAGCCCCGCGCCTGACCTGCTCACCGGTATGGACACCGTCCGCGCCGCGAACCGGGCGCTCGCCGGCCGGCCCTTTCGTCGGCCTGCCCGTGTCTACCTGAGCATGACCGACACAATCAACGTCGCCGCCGCGCGTGCTGAGCAGGCAGGTCCCGGGGCCTCGGGCCGGGTCCTGACCGTGCTGCTCACCTCGGTGGCCTACTTCATGGTGGCACTGGACACCCTGGTCGTGGTGACCGCGCTGCCCTCCATCCACCGCGACCTGGGCGGGAACGTCGGGACCTTGCAGTGGACGGTCAACGCCTACGTGCTGGCCTTCGGGGCCGGCATCATCACCGCCGCCGCGCTCGGCGACCTGATCGGGCGGCGCCGCATGTACCTGCTGGGCCTGTGCGTGTTCACGGTGGCCTCGGCCGCCTGCGCGCTGGCCCCGAATGTCGGGGCGCTGATCGCCTGCCGCGCCGTCGAGGGCGTCGGCGCCGCCATCATCATGCCGCTCGGCCTGACCCTGCTGACCTCGGCCTTCCCGGCCGAGCGGCGCGGCGCCGTGATCGGCATCTGGGGCGGCGTGGCCGGGCTGGCCGTCGCCAGCGGCCCGCTGATCGGCGGGGCGGTCACCCAGGGCCTGGACTGGCACTGGATCTTCTGGGTCAACGTGCCGGTGGGCCTGGCCGCGGTGGCCGGATCCTGGCTGCGCCTGCCCGACAGCCGGGGCCCCGCGTCCCGGCTTGACCTGCCCGCGCTGGTCCTGGTCGCGGCCGGCGTCGGCGGCCTGACCTGGGGCCTGGTCCAGGCGGGCCAGGACGGCTGGGGGAGTGCCCAGGCCCTGGCCGGGCTGGTCGCGGGCCTGGCGGCGGTCGCCGCCTTCCTGGCCTGGGAGCGGCGCACCGCCGAGCCGATGATCCCGCTCGGGCTGTTCCGCTCGCGCAGCTTCTCCGCGGCGGTCGCCACCCAGTTCCTGATGGCCGCGGCGATCTACTCGGCGGCGTTCCTCACCAGCCAGTACTTCCAGTTCGCGCTGGGGGACTCGCCGCTGGGCACCGGGCTGCGCTTCCTGCCCTGGACCGCCACGCCGATGGTCATCGCGCCGATCGCGGGCCTGGCCTCGGACAAGATCGGCGCTCGCCCGCTGATCGTCCCGGGCCTGCTCATGCAGGCGGCCGGCTTCGCCTGGATCGTGTACCTGGCCGCCCGCTCCGCGGGCTACGGGGCCTACGTCGCCCCGCTGCTCATCGCCGGGATCGGCATCTCGATGGCCCTCCCGTGCGTCTCGGCCGCGGGCCTGAACGCGGTCAGCCCGTCGTCGCTGGGCAAGGCCGCGGGCGTGCTGAACACGATGCAGCAGTTCGGCGCCGTGTTCGGGATCGCGGTCGCCACCACCGTGTTCAACGCTCACGGCAGCCTGGCCTCCGCCACCGCCGTCACCAGCGGCTACCGCCCCGCCCTGGCCGTAGCAGCGGCCCTGTCCGTCCTAGGCGCCCTCACCGCCCTAACCCTCCGCCGCCCATCCCGAGCCCCAGCCCCAATGGGATGAAACCCGGGTTTCTTAACCAGGGCTCGCCCGACGCCGACCGGATCATGCACGGCCAGCTCGAGACCGCCGCCGGGTACACGATCATGGCCGCCGACGTCACCAGCGAGATGCCGTACCAGCCCCGGCCGGGTTCGCGGTAAGCCTGTCTGGCGGCGACGACGCCCTGCACGGCTACTGGGAGAAGCTGTCCGACAGCGGCACCGTCACCATGCCGCTGCAGAAGCAGGTCTGGGGCGACGAGTTCGGCATGTGTACCGACCAGTTCGGCGTCCCGTGGCTGGTCAACATCAGCCCGCCGCAGGCTTATTGAGCGTTTGATAATCGAGCGGGCTGGAGGCCCTGCGCATCGTGCCCGGCATGGGCGCTGCGCGCAGATCCTCACCCGTCCCGTTAACCCCGCAGGCGTCCGCCTTCGGCCCAGCACTTTCACCATCCGGAAATTACCGCGGAAGATCCGGCTTCCGCGGAAAGCGCAGGGCAATCCCAGTTGCCCAAAGTTTCCGCGACGGCCGGATTTACCGCGCAAATGGGAACGGTGGGGCTTACGGGGCAAGTGAGGTAGCCGCCCGAGCCGCCGATGAGCTCAACGGTGCTGGACCACGATCGGACCATTTACCAAACACTCACTTTAGCCAGGCTCTCGGTCCACTCGGCGATGCTTAGGACGTCGGCCTGCCGGGGATACACCTTGTCCGTCAGGACCCGGTGTACCTCGGGGTCGGCGTCCAGGCATCCGTCGGCCAGGACGGTGAGCCGGTAGTCTAGGTCGGCGGCCTGGCGCAGGGTCGAGAGCACCACGCCGCTGGTGGCGATGCCGGTCAGCACCAGGTGATCGATGCCCGCGGCTCGCAGCACGACCTCCAGGTCGCTGCCGGTGAACGCGGAGACCCGGCGCTTGGTGACGATGATGTCGCCGGGCGCGGGCGCCACGGCGGGATGGATGGCCGCACCCGGGTCGCCGTCGGCGAACCGGCCGGTCCCGGCGATGGCGGCGAAGCTTTTGTTGCGCTCGCTGACCTCGGGATACCCGGCCCGGAACCCGACGACCACGTAGATGACCCTGATCCCGGCTCCGCGGGCGGCCCGCAGCGCGGCCGCCAGCCGCGGCAGGTAGCCCTCGTCGCCGCCGAAGCGGTCGACGATGCCCTGTTGAACGTCCATGACGAGCAGCGCGGTTGACGCCATACTGATCCGCTCCTAACAAGAGTTAGCGAGTCCGGCGGTTACCGTACGAGTGTGGCGACTATAGACGACGTGGCCGAGCTGGCCCTGCGGCTACCCGACGTGACCGAAAGCGAGCGGCACGGCAACCGGACCTGGTTCGTCGCGCGCAAGGCCTTCGCCTGGGAACGCCCGTTCACCAAGGCGGATGTGCGGCGGTTCGGCGAGCAGACCCCGCCGGACGGGCCCATCCTGGCCGTCCGCGTGGAGGACCTCGGCGAGAAGGAGGCCGTGCTCGCCGCCCATCCCGAGGTGTTCTTCACCATCTCCCACTTCGACGGGTTCTCCGCGGTCCTGATCCAGCTGCGGAAGGTCTCCGCGCCGACGCTGCGGGAAGCGGTGACCGACGGCTGGCTGGCCTGCGCGCCGCCCGCCCTGGTGCGCCAGTTCCTCAGCCGCTAAGCACCGCACGGTCGCTCCTGCAACGCAACCGGGCCAGCTATCTCGAGCGCTACGGCCAGGCCGCCTACGACATGATGCTCGGCGACTGCCTGTGGCACGTGTACGCCACCGCTCACGTCCGGCTGCGCCGCGAGCCGGAGACCGGCGGCCTGTTCGCCGATCCCTTTGAACCGCAACGGCTGGGACGGGACGTGCCTGCCGGCGCCCTGCGGCTGGGCATCATGTACGCTGACGGCCGCCGCGCCGCGACCACCGGCGGGCCCGCGCTGCCCGCCGACGATCCGGAGTGCCTGATCCTCCAGTCGGCCCAGCGCGCCGTCATCTTGTGGCCCGATGAGCCCGATACGCTTTAGCCCATGGCAGCTGCGGACGAGGGCCTGCCGCGGAACATCGGCGCCCCGGCGACCCGGGCCCTGACCGCCGCCGGATACACCGAGCTCAGGCAGCTGGCCGACGTGCCGGTCGCGGAGCTGAAGAAGCTGCACGGCGTCGGCCCGAAGGCCCTGCGGCTCCTGCAGGAAGCCCTAGAGCAGCAGGGCCTGTCCCTCGGCTAGGCCGTAACGGCGGCCCTGGTTTCAGCGGGCCTTGCGGGCCTTCCAGACTTCCTCGCATGGCCATTGCCGCGCCCACTCCAGGGTGACGAACGGGTACCGGGTGGTCGCGTCCGGGTCGGGCCGGAGCTCGAGGAGGTCCTCGACCTCCAGGCCGCAGCCGCGCAGCAGCCGGATCATCTCGCCGTGGCCCAGGTGGAACTCCACCGACTCATCGCCCGGCCATTCGAACCGGTGCATGCCGAAGTAGGGCCGCAGCAGCCGCTCGGTCGCGGGCTGGTCGTCTTCGTCGGGGACGGTGAGCATGAGCAGCGCCGAGTTCACCAGGAAGATCAGCTGCCCGCCCGGGCGCAGCAGCCGGGCCGCCTCGGGGATCCAGGCGTAGGGATCGCACCAGATGCTGGCGCCGTACTCCGAGATCGCCAGGTCGAAGCGGGCGTCGGCCAGTGGCGCCTGCTCGGCGCTGGCGTGGATCAGCGGGTACCGGAGCCCGAACCGGTCCTGCAGCTGGCGCGCGGTGGCCAGCTGCGCCGCGGAGTTGTCCAGCCCGACCGGCCGCGCGCCACGGCGGGCCAGCCAGGCCGACACGTACCCGGTGCCGCACCCCAGCTCGATGCTGTCCAGGCCCGCCAGGTCCGCGGGCAGCACGCCCACCCGCGCCTCGGGGACCTGCCAGATGCCCCAGCCCGGCTCGGGCGCGGCCCAGTCCCGCAGGCCGGGCCCGGCGTACTCCGCCGCCCACCGGTCCCAGGCCGCGCGGTTGCGCGGTACGTGATCACCGGTCCCGGCCACAGCCGCCAGCATGGTCCCGGCCCGCCCGCGCCGTCAACCCGGATATCCCGGGCCCGCCGCGGCGGCCTGCGGTTGCGGGCGGGGCGAGCCGTGGTCCAGCATCTCAGGTATGTCACCGGGCCAGGCACTGGGGTTCTCCGCTGTCGAAATGCGCCGGCGCCGTGCCGCGTTCGGCCGGGAACTCGATCGCAGCGGAGCGTCATACGGACTCGTCTACGGCGCGAACCGGTCCGGGAGCGCGGTCTCGTGGCTGACCGGGTGGCCGGTCACCCGGGAGGCGCTTCTGGTCGTGGCGCCAGAGGCGGAAGACGATGTGCTCCTGGTCTCGTTCTTCAACCACGTTCCGCAGGCTCGCCGTCTTTCCGCGACCCGGGTCGAATGGGCCGGCGCACGTGCGGTGGCGACCGCGCTGGACCTGATGGCCGCGCGGGGCAGGCTGCCCGGCAGGATCGGCGTGGCCGGGGCCCTGCCGTTCGATCAGTACCGGCTCTTGGCCGGGCAGGTTCCCGACGTGGTCGACCTCAACCCGGCCTATACCGGGCTGCGGCTGGTCAAGTCGGAGGAGGAGATGGCGGCCTTGCGGCGCGGTGCGGCGCTCAGCGATGCCGCCATCGCGGCGCTCGCGGACGCGCTGCGCCCCGGGGCGACCGACCACGAGGTGCTCGCCCGCACCGAACAGGCCTATACCGCCCAGGGCGGGTTGCACCACATCCACTACCTCGGCCTCACCGCCATGGACGAGCCCGCCCTGGCCGTGCCGGCCCAGTGGCCGACCGGCCGGGTGATCCGCCCGCGCGACGTCGCCAGCTGCGAGATCAGCGCCGCGGCCGCGCCCGAGTACGCCGGCCAGGTCCTGCGCACGTTCACCGTCGGGGCGCCCCCGACGGCGCTGTACCGCGAGCTCCACGCCGTCGCGGCCGCCGCGTTCGACGCTATCGCGCGGCACCTGATCCCCGGCACTACGGCCCGGGACCTGGCGGCCGCCGCGGCCGTCATCGGGCAGGCCGGCTTCACCGCGGTCGACGACCTGGTCCACGGCTTCGGCGGCGGCTACCTCCCGCCGGTGGTGCCGGCTCCCGGCCGGCCGGTATCCGCGCCCGACTTCACGCTGGCTGCCGGGATGACCGTGGTCGTGCAGCCCAACGTCGTCACCCGCGACGGGCAGGCCGGCGTCCAGACCGGAGAACTGCTCCTGGTCACCGAGCAGGGACCCGAGCGACTGCATGCCTACCCGCCAGGTCTCCAGCAGCTGGGCTGAGCTCCGGTAGGCTGCGCGCCGGGCTATGTGACGGGCCAAAGAAACGGGGAAGGTGCGATATGGGGCCTGAGGAGTTCCGGGCCGCTGGCCATGAGCTGATCGACTGGATTGCCGACTACCGGGCCCGGATCCCGCAGCTGCCGGTTCAGGCACAGGTGGGGCCGGGTGAGGTGGCGGGCAAGCTGCCGGGCCGGGCCCCGGAGGAAGCCGAGCCGTTCGGCCGGGTGCTGGCCGACCTCGGCGACATCGTCGTCCCGGGCATAACCCAGGTTCAGCATCCGCGCTACTTCGGCTGGTTCCCGTCCAACGCGTCCCTCGCGTCGGTGCTGGGCGACCTGGCCACCTCGGGGCTCGGCGCGCTCGGCATCACCTGGCAGTCCGCTCCCGCGCTGACCGAGGTCGAGGAGGTCGTGGTGGAGTGGCTGCGCGAGCTGACCGCGCTGCCCGAGTCGTGGAAGGGCGTCATCCAGGACACCGCCTCCAGCGCGTGCCTGGTCGCCCTGCTCGCCGCGCGCGAGCGCGCGACGAACTACTCCGAGGCCCGCGGCGGGCTGCAGGCCGAGAGCGCGCCGCTGACCGTCTACACCACCGAGCACGCGCACTCCTCGATCGCCAAGGCGGTCGCCCTGGCCGGCTTCGGCCGCGACAACCTGCGGTTCGCCGGCGTCGACCCGGTCACCTACGCCATGCGTCCGCAAGCGCTGGCCGCGCTGCTCGAGGCTGACGTGGCAAACGGCCGGCGCCCGGCCGCCGTGGTGGTCAACGTCGGCACGACCGGCACCACGGCCGTGGACCCGCTCGCGCAGATCGTCCCGCTGGCCCGCCAGTACGGGATGTGGGTGCACGTGGACGCGGCGATGGCCGGCTCGGCGCTGCTGCTCCCGGAGATGCGCTGGCTGATCGACGGCGTGGAAGGCGCGGACTCGCTGGCCTGGAACCCGCACAAGTGGCTGGGCACGGTGCTGGACTGCTCGCTGCTCTACGTGGCCGACCCGGCCCACCTGATCCGGGTCATGTCGACCAACCCGTCCTATCTCCGGTCGGCCGTCGACGGCGAGGTGACCCAGTACAAGGACTGGGGTATCCCGCTCGGCCGGCGGTTCCGTGCCCTCAAGCTCTGGTTCCACCTGCGCCTGGACGGGGTGGAGGCCATCCGGGCCCGGCTGCGCCGGGACCTGGAGCACGCCCGCTGGCTCGCCGGGCAGGTCTCGTCCACGCCCGGCTGGCGGGTCCTGGCCCCGGTCGCCCTGCAGACCGTCGTGCTCCGGCACGAGCCCGCGGGCCTGGTCTCCGATACCGGCGCCGTGCTGGACGCCGACGCGCTGAACGCGCACACCCTGGCCTGGGCGGACTCGGTCAACCGGTCGGGCGCGGCCCTGGTCACCCCGTCCCTGCTGGACGGCACCTGGTCGGTCCGGGTCTCGATCGGGGCCGAACGCACCGAACGCCGCGACGTCGAGGACCTGTGGCGCCTGCTCCAGCAGGCCGCCGCGACCACCTGAGTCAGACGCGCGACCACCTGAGTCAGACGCGCGACCACCTGAGTCAGACGCGCGACCACCTGAGTCAGATCGGCGGCAGCCCCAGGCACTCCCGCAGGATGTTCTCCAGCGTGTCGACCCGGTCGTGGTTTCCGGCGCTGCCGGTCACGAAGCCGAGCGTGTAGCCGCCCTCCGTGCTCGCGCCCCCGTAGCTTCCGCCCAGTCCGCCCATCCCGTAGCCGTCCGGGCTGATCCCGAAGCCGAGGCCCCACGCGGCGTGCCCCCCGAACACCCGGTCCGGCCCGGCGCACTGCGGTGTCACCGCCTCGGCGAGCATCCCCGGGCTCAGCAGCCGGCCCGCGGCCAGGGCCTGGTAGAAGCCCGCCACCGCCGCCGCGGTGCCGTGGCCGTTGACCGCCGGGATCTCCGCGGCCCGCCAGGCGGCGCTGTTGACCACGCCTGCGTCCTGCGCGCCGGGCGGGTTGGCGATGGCCCGCCGGTACAGCGGCGGACGCCCGGCCGCGTTGGCCGCGCGGAACGCATCGTCCAGGCCGGTCACGTCCACCGTCCGGGCCTGCTGCGCCGGGCTCAGCCCGACGGCGAAGTCCAGCCCGGCCGGCCCGCAGATCTCCTCGGCCAGGAACCGGCCGACGCCGCGCCCGTCCACCCGGCGGACCAGCTCACCGACCAGGTGCCCGTAGAACAGGGCCGATTCGCCGTGGGCGGTCCCGGGCGGCCACGACGGCGGCTGCGCGGCCAGCAGCGAGCACAGCCAGTCCCAGTCGTAGAAGGCACCGGTGGGCGCCGGCCGGTCCAGCGCCACCACCCCGGCCTGATGCGACAGCACGTGCCGCACCGTCGCCGGGGAGCCGAACTCCGGCCAGTACCGCTGCACCGGCGCGTCCAGGTCCAGCCGGCCGCTCTCGACCAGGCGCAGCGCGCACACCGCCGCGAACGGCTTGCTCACCGAGTACGGCTGGACCAGGTTGTCGGCCGCCCACGGCCGCCGCCGTCCGGCGTCGGCGTAACCGCCCCACAGGTCAACCACCAGGCGGCCCTCACACCACACGGCCAACCCCGCGCCGGTGCCCGGCTGCGCCCGCACCACCTCGGCGAAACCATCGCGCACCGGGCCGAATCGCCCGTCCGCGGACCCGTGGACGTCCATACCGTCCATCTTGGCCCGCGCTCGGCTATCGCGCGCCGGCCTTCTTGGGCGACGGAGCCCGGCAGGCCAGGTCACGGTTGACCGGTTTCATACTCCACTGGACCACGGTCACGGTTCCCCCGCCGGTCAGCGGGGCCAGACCGCAGTTCTTCTTGGCCCGCGACAGCGTGGTGGCGCCCGGGATCCAGTCCGGCAGGCGGTAGAGCGGGCTGGTCGTGCGGACGGTTCCCACGATCGGGTCCCATTGCTTGGGCGTGGAGTAGATGCCGACGTTGGCGCCGATGCGCCGGAGGTAGGAGGCCATGCCTTCGAGGTCGGCGCGGTTGTTCGCGGCGCTGGACTCCCACGAGTTGATCGTCTCGACGTCCAGCCACCACCGGTAGCGGCCGGGGTTCGGC
The DNA here is from genome assembly GCA_963849595.1 of uncultured Actinomycetes bacterium. GTDB lineage: Bacteria > Actinomycetota > Actinomycetes > Streptosporangiales > Streptosporangiaceae > Palsa-504. Next base: position 82,129 of record CAWKIB010000050.1, on the reverse strand, counting down.
ACGCCGCGGGTCCGCGCGTCCAGTTCGGCCAGGTTCCATCCGTACTGCCAGGCGCACGCCGGATTGTTCGCACCCGTGCAGGTGCCGTACGGGTCGCTGACCAGCTTGCCGCCCAGGGGATTGTTATTGGTGGCCGGCCAGTCGGTGACCCCGTGATTGCCCGGGTTGGCCGTGTTGACGTACAGCGAGACCCGCGGCTGGCTGGTCGCACCCGACGAAACCTGGGCCCAGGTGATTTCCGTGGCCAGGCAGGGGTTCGTCGTGTTGGCCACGCCCTCGTTCACGGCCACGATGCCGAACGCCTGGCCGGAGGGGAGCGCCTGGCCGCATTGCGGATACGACACGTCGTTCCCGGTCGGCGTACTTGCCGCGTACGCCGCCGCGGCCGGCGCGGTGACCGTCATTAAAGCCGCGAGGACCAGCCCAGCGGTCATACCCGACCTCATTGACCAGCCCCTCTCCGCTACCCCCTGCGCTACCGCTCTGGCCTGCGCCAGATCATAGCCCAGCCTGCGCCCGGTAGGGGTGCTCGGCCAGAACGGCCACTCCTCGGTCATGCCGGCCCGGCCGGCCGGGACGTGGTCAGGGACGCGAATACAACAGTGGAACTGAGGTAATGCCCGGTGGCATAGTCGAAAACGCCACCGCACGTTATCAGCCGCAGCGCGGCATAGTCGGTCGCGCCGTAAATGGCTTTCGTCGGGAAATTGGATTTGGCGTACTCGCGCACGCCGGTGACCCGGAAAATGGCCGTGACCCCGTCGGCGAGCGTCACGTCGATGGTGTCTCCGGGACGCAGCGCCCCGAGGCGGTAGAAAACCGCGGGCCCCTGATAGCTGTCGACATGACCTTCGATAACCGACGCCCCGATCTGGCCCGGCGTCGCCGAGTATTTGTACCACGCGGCCTCGTCCGCGCTCGTGACCAGCGACGGGACCTGGACCGTGCCGTCTGTGTTGAGCCCGAGGTGCAAGAGCCTGGAGGTCACGCCGATGGCCGGGATATCGACGGACACCGGCATCGAACGCTGCAGCGAAGGCCCGTGACCGGCCGACGCGATGGCCCCCGCCGCCCCGGCGGAGGGCTGCGGCGCATGCCGCTGGGACAGGAACACGACGCCGACGGCGCCGGTCCCGGCCAGGATGAGCAGGACCCCGAAGACCCCGGCCAGCTGGGCCCAGGGGCTGATCGCCTTCGGCGGGCGCGCGTACCCGCCCTCCGGCCACGAGGCGACGACGCGGAACCCGGCGATCCGGGGCCACCTCGGACCCCCCAATGCGGCCTCCCTCCGGGGTGTTCTACCCACATAGCCTAATATTCCGATGGTGAGCACGCCATTGCCTGTTTGTGTCACCGCTCGGGCTTGACGTTAAGGTCGCCGACGTTTTCTTCGTTTCTCCGGCCGGCGACCGGGAAATGGTCATTGCCGAGAACACGAGGAGGTTCGATGAGAGCGCGCACTGCCATCGCGTGGACGTCGCATCGGGTCCGGCTGACCGTCGTCGGCTGGGGCCTGACCACCATGCTCGCCTGCGTCGCGCTCTCGGCCTGCACCTCGAGCCCTTCCACCCCGCCGGTGACTACCCTGTCACCCACCGCCAGCGATGGGGTCACGGTGACCGTGACCGTCGACCGGCAGCGCGTGGCCACCACCTCGGCAAGCACGTCCACGAGCGTCAGCGCGAGCTCCTCGCCCAGCCCGTCGGCATCGGAGAGCCCGAGCCCCGAGCCCTCCCCGAGCCCGTCGCCCAGCCCGGTCCCCAGCGGCGCGCCGGTCACCGGCGGCGGCGGCACGGCCGGATTCCAGGACGCCGGGCTCGCGGTGGTCGGCGGAGCGGCTATCGTGGCGGGTCTCGGCAGCATCGCCTACCGCCGCCGGATAACCAAGCACCGATAACCAAGCACCGATAACCAAGCACCGATGACCGGGAACCGCTGACCATGTGCCTGCTGGGATGCTGATCGCGGCCGCCGTCTGCCCGCATCCGCCGCTCCTGATCCCCGAAGCCACCGGCGCGCCCGGTGCCGCCGACCCGGAGCTCAACCGCCTGCGGGCGGCATGCCGAAACGCCGTCGCCGCCCTCCTGGCCGGCCGCCCGGACCTGATCGTGGTCGCCGGCGGCGCCGAACGCACGGCCGAGTACCCGCCGCACACCCCGGGCCGCCTGCACGACTTCGGCATCCCGTTCACCGTCGGCCCGGAAACCGGCGAGGCCGAGTCTCTCCCGCTCTCCCTGACCATCGGCAAGTGGCTGCTCGCAGAACACGGCGCGCCGCCGGCCGCGTGGTGGGGGATCGCCTCGGACGCGCCGCCCGCCGAGTGCCTGCAGCTGGGGGAGAAGCTGGCCGCGCTCGCGCCCCGGGTCGCGCTGCTCGCCATGGGCGACGGGCCCGCCCGCCGGGCCCGCGCCGCCCCGCACGCCGCCGATCCCGAAGCCGACCGCTACGACCACCAGGTGGCCGGGGCCTTGGCCGCCGCCGACCCAGCCGCGCTCGCCGCGCTCGACCCCCGCGAGGACCGCCCGCTGGAAATCGCCGGCCGCGCCGCCTGGCAGGTCCTGGCCGGCGCGGCCGGAGATGAACCCGGAGATGAACAGAGCCAGGACGCCTTCGACGCCGAGCTGCGCTACCGCGGCGCTCCCTTCGAGGTGAGCTACGTCGTGGCCAGCTGGCGCCGGAAACCCTGATCGGCATGGGCACGCACGTCATCGCGGTCGTCGGGGCGACCGCCACCGGCAAGTCCGGGCTGGCCATCGCGCTGGCCCGCGCGCTGCGGCGGCGAGATCGTGAACGCCGATTCGATGCAGCTCTACCGGGGCATGGACATCGGCACGGCCAAGGAGCCCGAGACCGCCTGGCAGGGCGTGCCGCACCACCTGCTCGACATCTGGCCGGTGACCCGGACCGCGAACGTGGCCGACTACCAGAAACTGGCCCGCGCCGCGACCGACGACATCATCGCCCGCGGCCGGATCCCGGTGCTCGTAGGTGGCTCAGGTCTGTACCTCCGTGCCGCTCTCGACGATCTCAATTTTCCCCGAACGGACCACGGTACCCGCGCCCGCCTCGAGTCCGAGCTCGCCGAGCTGGGCGCGGCCGAGCTGCACGCCCGGCTGGCCGGGCTCGACCCGGCCGCGGCCGCCGCCATCTTGCCCAGCAACGGCCGCCGGATCGTCCGGGCCCTTGAGGTGATCGAGCTGACCGGCCGCCCGTTCACCGCCAGCATGCCCACCTACGAGCAGGTCCGTCCCGCCGTCCAGGTCGGCCTCACCCTGCCCCGCCCCGAACTCGACCAGCGGATCGCCGCCCGGGTCGACCGCATGTGGCAGGCGGGCTTCGAGACCGAGGTGAAGGACCTCGTCCGCCACGGACTGCGGGACGGCAAGACCGCCAGCCGCGCCCTGGGCTACCAGCAGATGCTCCGTCACCTGGACGGCGAGCTGACCCTGGACCAGGCCCGCGACGAGACGGTCAAGGCCACCCGGAGGTTCGCGCGCCGCCAGGAGTCCTGGTTCCGCCGCGACCCCCGCATCCGCTGGCTCGACGCCAGCCAGCCCCCGGACACCCTGCTGGCCGAAGCGCTGCGCCTTACGCAGTGCGCCTTACGCGAGCCGTCGCCGCGCCAGTTCCCTGATGTCCCGGGGCAGGGCGTCGGCGGCGAGCAGCCGCGGCAGCAGCTCCGGCTCGACGGTCAGCGCCCGGAACGTCAGCGCCACGGTGACGTCGTGATCGGGCCGGTGCACGATCTCGATCTCGTCCCCGGCCTGGATCTCGCCCTCCTCGATGACCCGGAAGTACGAGCCGGGCCGGGCGGCCAGCGTGAACCGCTTGATCCAGCCGGCCAGCGCCAGCCAGCCCTGGAACGTGCCGCACGGGACCCGCGGCAGGGATGCCTCCAGGACCACCGCCGTCCCGATCCGCCAGCGCTCGCCGATCAGCGCGCCGTTGACGTCCGCCCCCTCGGTGGTGAGGTTCTCGCCGAACACCCCGTCCGGCAGCGGCCGGTCCAGCTCGGCCGCCCAGAAGTCCAGGTCTTCCCGGGCGTAGGCGTAGACCGCCATGTCCGGCCCGCCGTGGTTGCGCACGTCGTAGACCCGGTCGCCGGCCAGCCCGACCATCCCCATCCCCTTGGCCCGCGGCGTCTTGACCATGACCGGCCCTGACACCGGCCGCTTGTCGATCCCGGTCAGCTTGATCGACTTCCCCGGGTTCATGCGCGGCTGGCCGACGTTGACCGAGCGCAGCTTCATACGACCATTACATCTGGCTCTTACATCTGATTGGCGAGCTGGTAGGCGCGCTTGGCGTTGTCGGCGCAGAGCATCCGGGTCAGGCGCACCACGGTCCGTTCGGAAAAATGGTCTTCCTGCAGGCCCGCGGTGAGGAAGCCGGACAGGGCGGTCCGGAACAGCGCCGCCCCCAGGTAATACAGTTCCGGCAGCCCGAACGCGTCCGAGGAGTACAGGAACTTGCCGAACGGCGCGAGCTCCAGCGCCTCGGCGAGCAGGGCGGGGGCGCGCGGCCCAGGTTGTGGGTGGCCAGGCCCGCGTCGACGTACACGTGCGGGAAGACCTGGGCCAGGTAGCCGGCCTCGCGGTGGAAGGGGTAGTTGTGCAGCAGCATGACCGGGGTCCCGGCCGGCTGGATCGCCCGCAGCAGCGGGGTGAGCAGCAGCGGGTTGCAGCGGTGCAGGTCGACGTCGCTGTCGCCGTAGCCCACGTGGAACTGGACCGGCAGTCCCAGGTCCACGCCGCACCAGATGAGGAACCGCTGCAGCGTCTGGTCGGCGATCCGGGGCGGACCCGCTCTGGGCGGCCAGCCAGCGCCCGGCGGCCGCCGTCACCTCGGCGTCGGACGGCCGCTCGGGGTTCAGGTCCAGCCCGGTCCGGTAGGCGGCGATCGACTTGACCCCGACCGCCGACGCGGTGCGGGTGGCCAGCGCCGAGCGCACCGCGTCGGCGAAGCCGGCCGCGCCGATCCCGGCCGCGACCACGTCCTCGGCCACCCGCTCGAGCCGGACGATCTCGTGCGCGGTCGCCCCCGCCAGCCCGCCGAGCTCGGCCGGGGAGGTGATCGGCTCCGGGGTGAACCCGGTGTCCACGCACAGCGCGGACATCCCGGCCGCCACCAGGAACCGCTTGTTCACCTCGGTGGCGCCGAGTTCGGCGCGGCGGAGCACGTAGTCGGGGAGTTCGGCGTGCGGCGGCAGGCCGAGGACGGGCGGGCACAGGCGGCGGAACGCGAACCCGGCCTGCGAGTCGAACATCGAGCCGCCCGGCCACGCTGCGCCCTCGTTCAGCATCGACTCGAGCGTGGCCTCGTCCGCGTCGCGGTACAGCAGCCCGTGGCAGTGGTGATCCACCAGGGCCTGTTCCGCGACGCAGGCAAGCAGTGTTTCCATCCTTCCGTACACGCTCGTCAATCAGGGCGGTGCCGCGCCCTCTGGCTCGCGGGAGGTAGCTCGCTCAGGATGCCTCGTCGCCGGCGGCTGCGAGCTGGGACGGCACCGGCACCTCGGTCTCGTCTGGCGCCTTGATGCCCTCGCGGGCGGCCAGCGCGGCCCCGAGCTTGCGCGCCGTGCCCGCCGCGACGATCACGGCCACGACCGCCACCGCCAGCCAGACGCCGGCCACCACCGGGAACCATGCGCTGTCGCCGGTCGGGTACGGGATCACGTTCCGGTACAGCGTGTAGCCGAGCACGACCAGGCCCGCGATCGGGATGATGATCTGCCAGGTCGGCACCGGCAGCTTGTGCCGCACGAACACCAGGATGATGCAGCCGATCGAGGCCAGCACGTACACGACCAGCAGGATCAGCGTGCCGATGGTGCCCGACCACAGGAAGCTGTTGAAGGCGGCGGGCGAGGCGGCCACGGCGGCTTCGATGCCCACGATGATGCCCGTGGCCACGACGACCACGAGGGTGGCCCAGGCCGGGGTGCCCCAGCGTGAATGGCTCTGGCCCAGCCCGCGCGGCCCGGCCGTGTCCCGGGACAGCGCGTAGAGCAGCCGGGCACCCCCGACCACGCAAGCCAGGCAGCAGCCGAACGCGCTGAACGTAGTGCCCAGCGTGATCAGGTCACCGACCCAGTGGCCGACGTAGGTGGAGCCGAGGTCGCCCAGCAGCGACGGCGAGGTGGTGAACGCTTTGACGCCCGCCGCGTCCGCGCCGAAGCCCATCATCTCGACCGCGGTGACGACCACGAAGTAGACGCCGCCGAACACCGCGACGCCGAAGATGGCGCGCGGGATGTCCCGGGTCGGCCGGCGGGCTTCCTCGCCCAGGGTGGCCGCCGCCTCGAACCCGGCGAACGAAAGGAAGCCGAACACCACGCCCAGGAACAGGCCGGAGGAACTGGTCCCCGGCGCCACCGTGAACACGCTCCACGTGAAGGTGTGCCCGCCCGGCGCGTTCCCGGCCAGCAGCCGGACCAGCACCACGGCGGTGACGATCAGGATCAGCGCGACCGTGGTGCCCTCCACGGTCAGCAGCACGTGCCCCCCGCGCCTGACCGGCATGATCGCCAGCAGCAGCGCCAGCAGCAGCGCCACCGCGAGCAGGACGAACGGCGCCCACGTCGGCGGGTTGTGCCAGATGCCGACCTCCTGCAGGAACGCGGTGCCGAAGATGCCGGCCGCGGCCGAGGTGACCACCGCGTAGAAGGTGTAGGTGCCGAGCAGGCCCCAGCCGGCCACCACCCCGGTCCGCGGGCCGAGCGTCGCGCCGACAAATGCGTACACCGAGCCGGAGTGGTGGAAGTACTGGCACAGCCGGACGAAGGAGTAGGACACCAGTAGCACGCCGACCGCCGCGATGAGGAAGGTCAGCGGCACCGCGCGGCCCGCGTAGGTCGAGCTCCCCTGCGGGTTGATGTTTGCCGCCATGCTCGGCGCCATCAAGGCGACGGACAGGCCGACCGCGGCCCAGATCGACAGAGATCGCTTGAGCCCCGGCGTACCTTCGACAGCCATGTTTTCCTCCTTACTGTCTCCGTCCCCATAGTGTCCCTCCGACCCGGGCGGTACGGAAGGGGCAAAAGATGCGAAATGTCGATCAGACCAGCTATTTTTCCGGCCGGCGCCGGCGGTTGCCCGCTCTGGGTGCCGCAGTTTGTAAGAAAGTCCGCATGAACCTACGGGCGGCGTTGCGCGTCACACAGGGTAGGAGCTAGATATCAGGAGGTGACCTACAGTGACTGGTGCCTACCCGGTGCTGCACGTGGGTTCCTTCGGGTCCGTGGACCCCAGAAGTCCCGTCCGATCGACGCGTCCCTGGGCCCGAACGTTCCGCGGCACGCCCGCGTCCGTGCCCGAGGCGCGCCGGCTCGTGGCCGAACTGCTGCTCGGCTGCCCGGCCCGCGAGGTGCTCATGACCTGCGTGTCCGAACTGTGCGCGAACGCCATCGAGCACACCGACTCGGGGAACGGCGGCGTGTTCATCGTCGAGGTCGACCTCCCGCGCCCCGGCGTGGCCCGGATCGCGGTCACCGACGAGGGCGGCCCGTCCCTCCCGGCGGCCGGGTCCGGTGACCTGATGGCCGAGGGCGGCCGCGGCCTGGCCATGGTCGCCGCCTGCACCAACCGCTGGGGCTACGCCGACGCCCACCCCGGCCGCACCGTCTGGGCCGAATCCTGCTGGCCTGTCCCCGTCCCGACGCCCGGCCAGGACACCGCCCGCCAGCCCTCCCGCCGCCCCCGCGACGACTGGCCGCCCGGCCCCGCCGCCTAAGCCCCGCCGCTCAGATCGAAACCAGGTCGCACACGAAGATGAGGGTCTCGCCCGGCGCGATCAGGTGCCCGGCGCCCCGGTCTCCGTAGGCCAGCTCCGGCGGGATGATCAGCTGACGGCGGCCGCCGACCTTCATGCCCGCCACCCCCTGGTCCCAGCCGGCGATGACCTTTCCGGTGCCGAGCCGGAACTGCAGAGGATCACCCCTGTTCCAGCTCGCGTCGAACTCCTCCCCGGTGGAATACGCGACCCCGACATAGTGCACCGTGACCAGGTCGCCAGGGCTTGCCGCGGGGCCGTCTCCTTCCCAGATGTCGGTGATCTGCAGTTCGGCCGGCGGCTCGCCGCCGGGGAAATCGATCTCCGGCCTGGTGATGCTCATACTCGTCCTCTCCTCAGTTGCTCTAAACGGCGGCGCGGGCCAGCCTTCGGGCCAGCCGCGTGCCTATACCCCCGGGATCCATCTGCACACTCCTACCACCGAGTCCATCTCGTCGCCACTGTCGTTCAACGGTTAGCCTCTGGCCAGCGGGCGTGGCGGAGTTCGGGGCGGGACAGGCCGTAAGCGGCCACGACGGCCATGCCCGCGGCGAGGGTCAGCATCGCGGTCTGGGCCGGGAGGTACTGCAGGAGCAGGCCGCAGCCGGCGATGCCGACGGGCATGCCCAGGGCGATGAGCGTCATGGCCGCGGCCACGACGCGGCCACGGCGCTCCGGCGGGGCCTGGCGGATGACGAGGATGTCGAAAAGGACACGCAGCGAGGGCACGCCGAGTAGCCCGGCGAACAGCACGCCCGCCGCCCACCACGGGCCGAACGGGAGCGCCAGGAGCAGGAAAACCGGTACCTCGATCCCGCAGACCGCCAGCAGGAGGACACCCGGCGGGAGCCGGTGCAGGACCTTGACCAGCGGCGCACCGGCGAGGCCGCCGGCGGCACCGATGCCGAGCGCCAGCCCGATGGCGTAGGACGGGACGGACTGGTGCCGCAGGATCACGATGACCACGAGCTCGAGGCCCGCGCCGACCGTGTTGAGGCCCATGATGAGCATCATCGCGGCGCGCAGGACCGGCTGTCCCCATAGTTCGCGGATGCCGGCGAGCATGCCGCCTTCGGCCGTTTCCTCGCTCGGCGCGGGCCGTGCGCGCCCCGCGGGGAGGAGGGCGGTCGCGGTGAGGGCGAGGAAGAAAGCTCCGGCGGTGAAGGTGAAGGGGGCGACGTGGTGCAGGCCGTAGAGGGCACCGGCGAGCGCCGGGCCGGCCAGGGTGGCGCCGTTTATCCGCACTTCATCCTGGGTGAGCGCGAGGGTCAGCTGCTCGCCGGGAACGATCGAGCGCAGCAGGAGGATGTTCGTCGCGCCGCTGAGCGCCTGGCCAGCGCCGAGGACCAAGGCAGCGGCGACCAGCAGGGGCAGGGTCAGCCAGCGGCCGGCCAGGGCGATGGCGACCACGCAGGCCACCGTCGTGCAGATGGCGTACGCCACGAGGGCGAGGCGCCGGCTGTCGTAGCGGTCGGCCAGCGAGCCGACGGGGAGACCCACGACGAGCATCCCGGTGATCTGGACCGCCGAGAACAGGGCCGCTTTGCCGGGCGAGCCGGTCATCGTGACAATGGCCAGCGGGTAGGCGATGTCCCCGACCGCCTGGCCGAGGGTCGCGCTCACCGAGCCGGTCCAGAACGTCTGGAAGCGGAGGTTGCGCCGTAGGGGGATTACAACGTCGGTCATCGCACTCTCACATGATCGCAAATGTTCACGTTTACGTGAATGATTGCAGAATCGTGAGCAGGTGGCAAGATGGTGGGCATGGAAGAACAGCCTGGAGTCCGGGAGATCGACAGCGTGGAGGGGCTGCGGGCGCTGGCGGACCCGGTCCGCCTCGCGATCTTGTCCGCGCTCGACACGCGCGTCCCGGACGGCGCGCTGCCAGTCATGTCCGTGAAGGAACTAGCCCAGCACCTCGGTGAACCCCAGACCAAGCTTTACCGGCACGTGAAGCAGCTCGAAGCCGCCGGGCTGATCGAGGTCGCCGCGACGCGGATGGTCTCGGGCATCCAGGAGCAGCGCTACCGGGCCCGGCAGCGCGACCTGCGGCTGTCCGCGGCGCTCATCCGGCGGCACGCCGACGAGACCGAGGCGGCTGTCCGATCCGCCTTCGATGCCTTCCTGACCGGCGTCTTCGACCGGGCACGCAAGGAGGACTGGCCGGCGGACGGGCCGGACGAGCCTGTCATGCTCGTCTTCGACGACCGGGTCAGCCGTGAGGCGGCGGAGCGGATCCGTGCCCGGGTGGCGGACGTCAAGCGGGAGATAGCCCAGGCCGAGGCGGGCGATATACCGGTCAGCGTCGCGATCGGCTTCTACCGGGCGACGACGTGAGTTGACGGTCTCACCCGACGCGCCGAGCCGGTATGCCATCGCCGGGCCGGGGTGACTAGGGTTGGAACTATGCCAGACGAGGAAGCCGAGCTCAGGTCTCCCAGCGGTTCTGCTTCGTCCGACCCCGGAATGGGTGCCCTGCGTGTGCTTGAGCCCTTGAGTGACGCCGAATGCATGCAGCTGCTCGCCAACGGCGGTCTGGGGCGTCTGGTCTACAACAGCCGGTATGGGCCCACGGCGCTGCCGACCGTGTACAGGACCGACGGCGAGTCGGTTGTCTTGGGCACGTGGGACCCCGCCCTCTTTGACGAAGACCTGCGTACCGGTATCGCGCACGCCGAGTATCAGGTCGCCGTGGAGGCCGACCAGCTCGATCTAGAGGCGCGCCTGGGGTGGATCGTGCTGGTGCGGGGAGCAGCACATCACCTGGATACCGAGGCCGAGCGCGCGCCGCTCATCGGCGCCGGGCTTGAGCCGTGGATCGAGGGGGTGCCCGCGCACTTCATCCGGGTGACCCCCACCAGTATGTGGGGCAACCGCGTCCTCCGGCCATGATTGCCGCCTTTAACGCTGGCGCTCCGAGTGATTCTGGCTTTGTGAAGTCGACGCACAAGACTGCTTTGCCCATCCAGCAGACATAATCTGGGTCACCGCGAGCGGCTGACCACCCGGGCACCCAAGTCACCTCACACTCGGGGCACGTCCTCAGGCTGCCGACGACACCGAGGGCTGCTCCCCGCTCGCCGCAATTCCAGCACAGATCAGGATCGGGCTGTCTCCGATGTCCGCTCATTTGTCTTCGCCGCCTTCCGCCACGCTTAAGCTGTGTCACCCGTCCGCCAATCAGGCTGGCCGTCCCCGTGCCTTCACGATCGCACCTGGGGGAGCTGCCGGTCATCGGCGCTGGCCGCCATCTACGACTTACGGCTAACCAGAAGTTACGGGTGGTCCGGTAGCCCGCGTGGTCGGCGAACGCGGACACCAGCAGCACGCCGGCCGCGAAGATCACGTACAAGCTTCCGGCCGCGCATGAGGGCACTGTCCGCGCGCGGCCGCGGCCGGAGGGCGGCCTGATCGTCGAAATCGAATTCCCGGATTTATCCGTAAAGTAGGCTCAGACCAAGGGTAGTCACAGGAAGCCATCCGCTTCTAAGGGCCGCCACCCTCCTGACGCATGCGCCACGGTGGCGTCGGGCTGACACAGGGGCTTGGTGATCGCCATGGAGCAATACAGCAAGCAACACGTGCTCGACGTGCTGCATACCCTGCAGCGCCCAGACCTAGCTGACGAGGCCTCGCGGGACCTGCCTGATCCGGTCGATATCGATCGGCTCGTGCCATGGATGCTGCAGCACGGCCTTAGCCGCGATGAAATGGTTAGCCAGTTGGGCGGCAGCCCCTGAGTCAGGAGGTCGGCAGGAGGATCAGGGCATGATTCTTCGGGCCCCTGAAGTCCAGCACTACACGCTCGGACTTTCCGCCGTGCGAATTGTGGAACTCGGCAATCCGCTCGATCAGCTGGTCGCGTCCCAGCTTGGTCTCCCGGCTCCAGAAGTTGCAGCACGGGATAACCAGTACCGCTGACTTTGCAGCGGACTCCACCACGCTGCGCAAGGCTTCGTCGGGATGAAGCCCGACGACGAGGTCGTAGTAGTCCGCCATCGAGGCATCGAAGGCCTCCACTCGCGCAGGTACGCCGGTCAGGGTCCAGCCGCGCGGATCTATGACCTCCGCATCAACCCCGAGCCGCTTGCGCAGTATCCGGGTCAGCATTCCCTGCCCGCCGCCAACGTCGGCGACGTAGCGCGCATGAGGGAAGCGTTCGGCGATGAATTCCGCCACGACCTCAAATCGTGCTGGGTCGCCATGACACCGGTGACGGCTCATTTGAGCGCTTGCGCGGACAGGGCCGTGAGCCAGCCGAAGCCGGTCACGATGCTGGCTCGCTGGAACAATCCGGCGAGATTGACCAGCCGGGGTGATTGATTAAAGCCGGCACCGGCCAGCGCCGTGGTTGCCAGCATGGTCGTCGCGGTAGCGGCGCAGTACAGGCCGAATCGGCGGTGGCCGGTCCGGACGGACTGCCAACTGCTAGTGAACGCGGCGGCGGGCAGGCCGAGGAACACCGGGACCGCTGCGAGGTTATGCAGCACGCCGGTGCGGCTGGGCTGAGTGAGCGCGTCGGGTGTTCCTGGCGGGTAGCCGCTGACCGGGTCGGTAGCAAAGACGGCTGCGCCGATGAGGCCGGCACCCGCTGCGCCGATCAGGGCCCGGCCCGCCCGCGTGCTGAGTGCGGGGTCACCGGCGCGCTCCAGGCCGGCGGCCCCGGCCAGGACCAGCGTCCCGGTCACGGCGAAGTTCGCGGTCTGGATCCAGCCGCGCGGCCCGAGCGCCAGCGAGCTGACCGGATGGCGCGAAGGCCGGTACCCGAACCGGGTGGCGCCCTCGACCCGGAACGTCGTGATGAAGGCCGGCCCGGCAGCCAGGCCGCAGGACAGCAGGCCGCGAGTCCATCTCGCCGATTGGCCACGCGTGCTGGCGGGCTCCATAAGCAAAGATTAGCGAGCCAGCGCGGCCCCATACTTCCGCGAAGCGCTGTGAAAATCTTCACAAGCCGTCCGGCTCCGTTCCGGTCGGATTGTCGCATCCACCTGTAGGCGGACAGCCGGGTATCTCGAATATGAGATACCCTTAACGGTATGAGAAGCGCAGAGGGCCAGTCGGCACCGGGCGAGCCAGCGGCCGGGCTGGAAGCCGGGTCGCTGCCGGTCATGCCGGGCTTCCGCGAGATGGCGCTGCGCGGCCGGGCGGACGAGCAGGCGGCCCAGATGGCCGAAGACCGTGGTCGCCTGGTCCGCGAGCTGGCCGAGCAGCGGCAGGCGGCTGGCCTGTCCCAGACCGAGGTGGCGGCGCGGATGGGAACCTCCCAGTCCGCGGTGGCCCGGCTCGAGTCCGGCACGGCCGACGTGCGCGCCTCCACGCTCGAGCGCTACGCGGCCGCCGTCGGCGGCCAGATCACCTGGAAACTCGACCGCCCCGCGGAAGCCGAAGGAGCCAGCGAATGAAGCACGACTCGGTGCGCGCGCACCTGCCAGGAATCCCGCCCCGGCCGGGGGAGCCCGGCTGGCCTGGCACCCCGCTCACCCCGGGCTGGCCGTCCAGTCCGTCGCCCGCCCGGCCCGAGCCGACCCGGCCTCGCCGGTCCGGGTCTGGCTCGACCCGCTCGCTGACTGGCAGGCCAGCCTGTACGAGCGGCTGCTGAAGAAGCGGATCGTGCTGGCCTCCGGCCCGCTCGACGACGAGGCCACCGCGCGGCTCTCGGCCCAGCTGCTCACCCTGGACGCCGAGGGGGACAAGCCGATCCGGCTGGAACTGCAGAACCTGCGCGCCGAACTGCGCCGCCGCTCTCACCGTGATGGGGATCCTGGATGTCCTGCGCGTTCCGGTGCACGGGTGCGTGAGCGGCGAGATCAGCGGGCCCGCGCTGGGCGTGCTCGCCTCCTGCGCGCAGCGGACCGGCTACCCGAACGCCATCTTCACCCTGGCCGAGCCCAGGCTCGAGTTCGGCGGCACCGTCACCGCGGTCACCGCCCGCCAGGAGCAGATGACCCGCATGCTCGACACGCTCTACTTCAAGCTGGCCGAGGTCACCGGGCGCGAGACGGACGAGATCCGCGAGGACGCGCGCCGCCGCCGGTCCCTGACCACGGCCCAGGCCATCGGCTACGGCCTCATCCAAGCCCAGGAGACCGCGCCCGGGCCCGACCCGCGCTAATCCGACCGCGGGAACGTTCTCCCGACATCACCTGCATCGCGGTAAATGGTCCCGGCAGGTCCAAAAAATAGCCCTCTGTACACTCTCGCTCTCAATGGGTAACATCGAAGCGCGGGACGACCCGTACGAATCAGTAGGGATCGGCGAGGACCGTGACATCTCGTCCGAAAAGTGGCTGAACTGGGGCTTGTGATGAGCACAGAAAGTGATCGATCGAGTGAGAATCGTCATCAAGAACCCGGTTCGGCCGAAGAACCGCAGCGTGCGGGCACCTCTGGCCGGGCCTGGCCGGACCAAGTCGTCCCGCCCTGGTCGGTGCCGTCCGGCCTGATCGCGCCGCAGGCCGCGAGCCCGGATGCGGAGCGGCCCGATGCCACCCCAGCGGAGGCTGAGCCGGCGAGCGACGACGATGACTTGCCCGGCGTTTCCCCTCCGGCGGGCTGGTTCCTGCGCTCCCCGGCCAGCAGCCCGGCGGACAGCCCGCAAACCGCCGACGCGGAAGAAGACGTCACCGGCGAGTGGTTCGCGTCGCCCGCGCCCGAACCGGGTGAGTCTCCCATCTCCTGGTACGAGGGCATGGACGACCCCGAGCCGGACGCCGAACCGCCCGCCCCGGCCAGCGAAGAGCCCGTCCAGCCCGCCGCGAGCAACGCGAACGCCGCGAGCAGCGAGAACGGGTCAGCGCCTGCGGGCCCCGGCCCTTCCCGGCGGTCCATCCTGGCCGCCGAGCCGGTAGTCAGCCCGACCCGGGCGCTGCGCGGCCGGCCCGGCGGTCCGGGCCTGCCGCCGCGGCTCCCCGGACCCGGGTCACGGAAAGCTCCGGTCGACCTGTCTCCGTGGCAGACCTCGCAGCGCCTGTGGAACGAGTCGGAGATCCCCTGGGACCAGCATCCGGCAGACGCCGGTCACCAGCCGGTCCCGCCCGGCCCGCGGCCGCCGGCCCCGCACCGCAACCAGCCGCCACCGCGACCGCCGCAGCCACCGCGACCGCCGCAGCAAGCGAGGCCGCCCCAGCAAGCGAGGCCGCCCCAGCAAGCCTGGCCGCCCCAGCAAGCGCGGCCGCCCCAGCAAGCCTGGCCACCCCAGCAAGCCTGGCCACCCCAGCCGCCCCGGCCGCTCATCCCGCCGCCGTGGTCCCCGCAACGGCAACCCGCAGGCCGCCACGTCAGGTCAGGCTCCCTCCCGCCCGAGTCGGCGAACGGCGCCTGGCCCGGCAACATGCGAGCCCCGCTCAGCGCGCCGGTCTTCGCCGAGCCCCGAGCCGAGGCCAGGCCCGAGCCCCGCGCCGACGCCCGGCCCGCAGCAAGGCCCGAGCCGCGCGACGAAGCCTGGCCCGAGATGTACACCGCGCCGCGCACCGAACCGCACGCCAGCGTGCTGACCGAGCAAGAGGACCAGCCACCGGCCGGCTACGACACCTGGCGCGCCCCCAGCGACGCGCCCCCTCTCTGGGCGGACGACGAGGAACGTCCGCACGCCGCTGGCCAGCGCTCCGGCGGGACCGGGACCGGGAGCGGGACCGGGACCGGGAGCGGGAGCGGGACCGGGACCGGGATCGAGACCCTGCTCCTGGAGCCCGAACTCCCCGCGACCTGGCGCCCCGGCACCCGCCGCGGCCTGGTCAGCCGGCGCACGGCCACCATCGCGGTGCCGGTCATCGTCCTGGTCGCGGTGGCCGTGCTGGCCCTGGCCCTGCTCACCGGGCACGGCCCGAAGTTGGGCCAGCTGACCTCGAGCCAGCAGGCGAACCAGGCCCCGAACCAGGGCACCGCGGCCCAGTCGGCGCTGACCATCGCCATGTACCCCGGGCAGCAGCAGCGCGGCGTCTTCCAGACCGTGAACCGCATCGTGGCCTCGGGGAACACCATCGTCACGATGGGCTCCCAGACCAGCGACGGCGTGGTCCGCCAGCAGTTCTTCGTCTCCGCCAACGGCGGCGCCTCCTGGCGCCTGGCCCCGGTGTACGCGGCGGGCGGGCAAAAGGTCCAGGCCCCGCTCGGATACCCGGCCGCCCGGCTGGCCGGCGGTCCCCGGCGGCTGGCTGGCCGTCGGCCCGCAAGCCATCTGGACCAGCCCGAACGGCCTGGCCTGGACGCTCGCGTCCACCAAGGGCATCACCCCGATGCTGAACGGCGACGGCATGTGGGTGCTGAACAGCACCTCCGACGGGTTCCTGGCCGCGGGCGTGGCCGCCAGCGGAAACCACGCGACGCAGGCCGTGATCTGGACCTCACGTGACGGGGTGACCTGGCAGCGGAAGACGGCCGCGCAGCTCGGGCTGGCCGGACCCGGCGAGACCGTGCAGAGCATCTCCTACATCACCTCGCGCGGCACCGCCACGGTGATCTCGGGCCAGGTCACCAGGGATGGCGCCACCTACGCGGGCGTGTGGCTGAGCACTGACGGCGGCTCGACCTGGACCCGGGTGACGGTCCCGGCCGACCACGGGGCGGGCACCGCGATCACCGGTCTCGGCTCCGACGCATCCGGCCTACTCGCCGTACGGCCTGGCCGCTCGGCGAGCGGCACCCCCGACGGGGTGGCCTATTTTTCGCCGAACGGAACGGCGTGGCAGTACGCGGGCACCATCGGCGCATCCGCGGGCTGGAACCCCGGACTGGTCAAGGGCAGCGACTTTGGCTTCGTCGTCGCCGGGGCCAGCGTCACGGGCCAGCTCGTGGCCTTCACCAGCACCGGCACCGGCGGGGCGTGGCAGCAGACCGGGTCCCTGGGCAACGCGGACACCGAGTCGGTGGTCGGCGCGACGGTGGCGTCGGCCGGCACCATCGTGGCCGTCGGGTACACCTCGCCCAGCAAGGTCAGCCAGCAGCCGGTGTTCCTGATGGCTAGCGCGACGGGCAGCGTGCGGCCGGTCTCGCTGGCCGGCATCGCGGGCGGCGCCATCCCCGAGCTGTCCGTCAACGGCCTGGCCGTCGCGGGCGGCCAGCAGATCGCGGTGGGCAGCACCGAGGGCTACCCGGCCGTGTGGCGCAAGGCCGATCGGGAGGTGGGCGGGATCGTGGACCCTGGCCACGTCGCTCTCGCAGGTCTCCGCCAGCACCGGCCTGGAGGCCCTGACCGGGGTGACCCACGGGCTGTCGGGCT
The DNA here is from genome assembly GCA_963849595.1 of uncultured Actinomycetes bacterium. Taxonomy (GTDB): domain Bacteria; phylum Actinomycetota; class Actinomycetes; order Streptosporangiales; family Streptosporangiaceae; genus Palsa-504. Next base: position 65,142 of record CAWKIB010000050.1, on the reverse strand, counting down.
GGCTCGCCGTCGGCGCGCCCGGCCCGGTCATCATGACCTCGGCCGACGGCACGACCTGGCATTCGGTCACCGGCCCCGGCTCGATCACCGCTGACCTGGCCGGCGTGGGCGCCGTCGCGACCGCCGCGGGCCCGCACGGCTACGTCATCGTGGGCAAGCTGGTCGCGCCGGGCGGCAGCTGCGTGGCCGACGTGTGGTGGTCGCCGGACCTGACCTTCTGGACCCGGGCGCACGACGTGAACGACGCGACCGGTTCCAGCCAGGTGCTCGCGGTCGCCGCGGACGCCAGCGGCTTCGTGTCGGTCGGGTCGCACAACGGCCAGCCGGCCGTCTGGACCACGACCGACGGCCGCACCTGGACCACGATCGTCCTGCCCGTGCCGGCCGGGGCCTCGTCCGCGGTGCTGCAGCAGATCGCGATCAGCGGGAACCGCGTGGCCGCGCTGGGCCAGGCCACCACCCGGTCCGGCACCGTGCCGATCGCCGAGCTGTCGGTCAACGGGGGCAGCACCTGGCAGCAGGTGCCGTTCAGCTCGCCGGGACCCGACACCATGTTCACCGCGCTGACCGCGAGCTCCGGCGGCTTCACCGCCGCGGGCCAGTTCGGCCAGCCCGGCCAGCAGCAGGTCGCCGCCTGGACCTCGGCCAGCGGGACCTCGTGGACGCCGGCGCCGATCGGCGGCCTGACCGGGCCCCAGACGGGCGGCAGCTACCGGATCAGCGCGCTGGCCCCGTCCGGCAACGCGGTGACCGGCATCGGCTCGCTCGCCACCCAGGCCAGCCAGGAAGTCTTCACCGTGACTCTTCCCGCCCACTGACCCCAGCAGCCCCAGCAGTCGTCCGGGAGACCGATTTCATACCGTCGGCAGAGTATCGCTGCAGTTCGGCCGCAGCCCGCGCGGGTGTCCTTGCGCCAGGACCATCACCCGACCGCGAGGAGGCGGACACGTTGAAGTCCAGACTAGGCAAGATCATGATCGGCACCGCTGTCGGAGCGGGTGCGCTCGGCGTGGGGTTCGGCGGCAGCATGGCTGTCGCCAGCGCCGCGACCAGCCACTCCTCCCCGTCGTCTACGACATCGTCCACGACGTCGACAACGTCGTCGACCACGGGAACGACGGCGGCCAAGGCCGCGTCTGCCACGGCAAGTCCCTCGCCATCCGCCTCGCATAAGGCCACGCACAACTGCCCGAACATGAAGAACGGGCAGGGCAGGCCAGGAGCGCCGGCGAGCGGCAGTACCGGCAGCTAGCAACTCCGGTGAGCGGCCGGTCTCTCCTCCCGAGGTCCGGGAGAGGCCGGCCGTCTGCTGCTACAGCTTCATCTCCGCGACACCCTGCGCCACCGCGCAGGGTGCGCACAGCGAGACATCCGCCCCGCCGACGCTCCGGGTCATGACCGCCCGGCCGTCACACACGCCCGCGTCACCCGGGTGCGCCGTGCCGCACTGGCAGCGGCAGTTACGCCACTCCCCGGTCATCGCCGAACGCCCGGCCTCGACCGCGCTGCGAACCGCCGGCTCGATCTTCTCCATCGCCTCGTGCGTGGCCTCCGATACCCGCTTCGACCACTCGCCCAGCGCGTCCGCGGCGGCCTGCCACGACGCCCGGAACTGCTGACCCGGCTTGCCTACGTCACTATCCACGATCCGAGTCTCTCACCCGGACCCAAGGGTGACCAGCCCGGATTGACGAACGTACTGTCAGTCCGCCGTAACCGGCGGCGGCAGGCCGCGCAGCGAGGCGTCCAGGATCTCGGCCACGTGGGCCACCGCGACGTGCTCGCCCCGGTCGGCCAGCGCGGCCGCGATCTGCAGCGTGCAGCCCGGGTTGGCCGAGATGAGCAGTGGCGCGCCCGCGTCCAGCACCGCCTGGGCCTTGCGCGCGCCCAGTTCGCCGGCCGCCTCGGGCTGCAGCAGGTTGTACACCCCGGCCGACCCGCAGCAGGTCCCGGCGTCGGCCAGTTCGACCAGGCGCAGTTCGGGGATCGCGCGCAGCAGCTCACGCGGCTGACGGGTGATCCGCTGGGCGTGCGCCAGGTGGCAGGCGTCGTGGTAGGCGGCGGTGACCGGCAGCGGATGGCGCGGCGCGACCGGTCCGAGGTCGACCAGGAACTCGGTCAGGTCCCGGACCCGGGCGCTCAGCGCGGCGGCCCGCCCGGCCCAGCCCAGGTCCTGCCCGTCCCGGCCGAGCAGCCGCTCGTACTCCTTCATGGCCGAGCCGCAGCCGGCCGAGTTGACCACGATCGCGTCCACCCCGGCCCGCTCGAACGTCTCGATCGTCTGCCGGGCGAAGGCCTCCGCCTCGGCCTCCCGGCCGGAGTGCAGTGACAGCGCCCCGCAGCAGCCCTGGCCGCGCGGGATGATCACGTCGCACCCCTCGGTGGCCAGGACCCGCGCGGTCGCGGCGTTCACCTGCGGGAAGAACACCGACTGGACGCACCCGGTGAGCATGCCGACCACCGCGCGCCGCGGCCCCCGGGCCGCCACCCGCTCCGGCAGCCGCACCCCGGCCGACGTCGGCGGGGCCAGCTTCACGGCCGCGCCCAAAGTGGGGGAGAGCCGCCCCGGCAGGCTGCTGCGGGCCAGCTTCCGGTCCAGCCCGGTCCGCTGCGCCGCACGAAGCGGCCCGGTCACCGCCCGCAGCCGCCGGGGGTACGGGAACAGCGAGAAGATCGCCGCCCGCGCCGCGCGATCCCGCGCCCGGGCCAAACGACCGGCAGCGGCGGGAACGTCGGCGACGGCACGGGCGCGGGCTCGGACCGCGCCTCTTCGGTCCACACCCGGGCCACCTCGATGAGCTGGTCGTACTGCACGCCGGACGGGCAGGCGGTCATGCACGCCATGCAGCCCAGGCAGCGGTCGAAGTGCTCGGCCGCCGCCGGGGTCATCTCGGCGCCCTCCAGGATCTGATTGACCAGGTAGATCCGGCCGCGCGGTGAGTCCATCTCCTCGGCCCACAGCTGGTACGTGGGGCAGGCCGGCAGGCAGAACCCGCAGTGCACGCAGTCCTTGACCACGCCGCGCAGGCGTTCGGTCTCGTCCATCAGCTGCCCCCTAGGCGGCCCGGGAACATCCGGTGGCCGGGATCGAACTGGTCCTTGATCGCGCGCATCAGCGCGGCGCCCGGCACCGGCCCGTACGCCCCGGCGGCCGTCATCACCGCCGCCGGCGCGGCCAGCACCGCCACCGAACCGCGGGGCCCGGAGCCGGCCGGTACCGCCAGAGCGTCGCGCAGCACCAGCACGAACCGGGCGGCGTCCTCCTCGGAGACACCCGGCTCCAGGCAGGCGTACAGCGCGCCCGCCCCGGCCGGGCCGCTGACCACGGGCTCCACGCCCGCGCTCGCGCCCGCGGCGGCCAGCGCCTCGAGCACCCCGGCCAGCCGGCTGAGCCAGAACGACACCCGGACCACGACGGCGGGCGCGCCCGCCGCCGGCACCAGGTCGAACGACCGGAACGGCACCTCGGACCGGGCCACGACCGGCGTGCCGCCCGCCGACGCGACCAGCTCGGCCATCCGGCCGGCCCGTTCGGCGACCCCGGACTCGGTGCCCTCGAGCAGCACGCCCATCCGCAGAAACGCGGCCGACCAGGCCAGCTCCACCGCCGACGGCACCAGCGCGGAACCCGCGGCCGACGCCACCGCGGAGGCCGCCCCCGCGAGCGCGGACGGCCCGTAGTCCGCGGTGACCCAGGCCACCGCGGCCGGCCGCGGGTGCAGCCGGAACGTCGCCTCGGTGATCAGGCCCAGCGTGCCCTGCGACCCGGAGAACAGCTTGCCCAGGTCGTAGCCGGCCACGTTCTTGACCACCTTGCCGCCCGAGTGCGCCACCACCCCGTCGGCCCGGACGATCGTGATCCCGATCAGCAGGTCCCGCGGCGCCCCGTACCGGAACCGCCGCGGCCCGGCCGTCCCGGTCGCCACCACGCCGCCCACCGTCGCGTCGGCCGGGACGTCCAGGGCCAGCTCCTGGCCCGCCGATCCCAGTACCGAGGCCAGGTGCCCGATGGTGGCGCCCGCCTGGACCCGCGCCACCAGGTCGCCGGCCGCGTGCTCGATGACCTGGTCCATGGCCTGCAGGTCGATGACCAGGTCGCAGGCCGACGGCGGCGGGCCCCAGCCCAGCCCGGTCCCGGCGCCCCTCGGCACGACGGCCAGGTCAAAAGCGGCGGCGGCCCGCAGCAGCGCCGACGCCTCCTGCGTGCTGGCCGGGAACGCGACGAACGACGGCACCACGCCCGCGATCGCATCGGCCTCAGGTGAGGCCGCCCGCACCACCGGGCACGCCGCGACCAGCGCGTCCCGGATCGCGGGCACCACGGTCCGTTCGGTATCCATCTAAAAGATCTCCGCCTGCCCGGCCGCTACGGCGGGATGCGGCGCGCGTCGGCGGCCGGGCACCTCGCCGCACAGCCGGGGCGTGGGGAAGATCTTGCCCGGGTTGCACAGGCTGGCCGGGTCGAACGCGCACCGGACCAGCTGCATGGTGTCCAGGTCGGCCGAGGTGAACATCTTGGGCATGTACCGGGACTTGTCCACGCCCACGCCGTGCTCGCCGGTGATCGAGCCGCCCGCCTCCAGGCACGCGTCCAGGATCTGGCCGGACACCTCCTCGGCCGCGGCCTCCTGGCCCGGCACCGCGTCGTCGTACAGGACCAGCGGGTGCAGGTTCCCGTCCCCGGCGTGGAACACGTTGGCCACGCGGATGCCCGCCTCCGAAGACAGCGACGCGATGCGGGCCAGCACCGCGCCCAGCGACGTCCGCGGCACCACGCCGTCCTGCACGATGAACGACGGGCTGATCCGGCCCACCGCCGCGAACGCCGACTTGCGGCCGGCCCAGATGACGGCGCGCTGCGCCGGGTCGTCGGCCGCCCTGATCTCGGTCGCGCCCGCCGCCTCGCAGATCGCGCGCACCACGGAAAGCTCCGCCTCGACCTCGGAGGCCGGGCCGTCCAGCTCGACGATGAGCACGGCTCCGGCCCCGGCCGGGTAGTTGCAGTGCACGGCCGCCTCGGCGGCCTCGATGGACAGCGCGTCCATCATCTCGATCGCCGCGGGCACGATCCCGGCCGCGATGACGTCGGACACCGCGCGACCGCCCTCGGCCGTGGTGGCGTACGCGGCCAGCAGGGTGTGCACCACCTCGGGCAGCGGCATCAGCTTGACCACGATCTTGGTCACGATGCCGAGCGTGCCCTCCGAGCCGGTGAACGCGCCCAGCAGGTCATATCCGGAACAAACCCCGGTCCCGTCGCCCAGCCAGGTCAGCTCGCCAGCAGGCGTGACGATCTCCAGCCCGGTCACGTGGTGCACGGTGAACCCGTGCTTGAGGCAGTGCGCGCCGCCGGAGTTCTCCGCCACGTTGCCGCCCACCGAGCAGACCACCTGGCTGGACGGATCGGGCGCGTAGAACAGCCCGAACGGCGCCGCCGCCTTGCTCACCGACAGGTTCGTCACGCCCGGCTCGACCACCGCCCGCCTGCTCACCGGGTCGATCTCGATGACGGAACGCATCCGGGACATCACGATCAGCACGCCGTCCTCGCGCGGCAGCGCGCCGCCGGACAGCCCGGTGCCGCTGCCCCGGGCCACGAACGGCACCCCGGCCGCCGCGCACGCGGCCACCACCGAAGCCACCTCGGCAGCCGCCGCCGGCAGCACGACCAGCGCGGGCACCGACCGGTGCGAGGTCAGGCCGTCGCACTCGTAGGTGCGCAGCTCCAGCGGGTCGGTGATGACGTTGCCCGCGCCGCAGATCTCCCGCAGCCGCGGTACCAGCGCCTCGGTGCTCGTCGTCATCGGTTAACCACCTCACCCGCGAAGACCTGTGCTGATTGTCCCCTTTTCCCGTGCTCGTGGCCAGAAACCCGCTACGGCATGCGCTCGTAGGCGGGGATGGTCAGGAACTCGGCGAAGGTGTCGGCCAGGGCCACCTCGGAGAACAGCGCGACGGCCTGCCCGTAGCGGTCCGCGTCGAAATCCTCCCCGGACGCGGCGCGGATCTTGGTCAGCTCCTCGTCGATGAGCCGCTCGACCAGTTCCCTGGTCACCACCGGCCCGTCGTCCAGCGCGACGTCGTTGTGGATCCACTGCCAGACCTGGGACCGGGAGATCTCCGCCGTGGCCGCGTCCTCCATCAGGTTGAAGATGCCCACCGCGCCGTTGCCGCTCAGCCAGGCGGCCAGGTACTGCAGCGCCACGCTGATGTCGTTGCGCAGCCCGGCCTCGGTGATCACGCCGGGCGTCTTGCTCACCGCGAGCAGGTCCTCCGCGGTGACGTGCACGTCCTCGCGGGTCTTGCTCAGCTGGTTCGGGTTGGCGCCGAGCACGCCGTCGAAGATCTCCTTGCACACCGGCACCAGGTCCGGGTGCGCCACCCAGGACCCGTCGAAGCCGTCGCCCGACTCGCGGGTCTTGTCCTCCCGGACCTTGGCCAGCGCCTTCTCGTTGACCTCGGGGTCGCGCCGGCTGGGGATGAACGCGGCCATCCCGCCCATCGCGTGCGCCCCGCGCCGGTGGCAGGTCTTGACCAGCAGCTCGGTGTAGGCGCGCATGAACGGCGCGGTCATCGTGACCGAGTTGCGCTCGGGCAGGACGAACTCCCGGCCCCGGGTGCGGAACTTCTTGATCACGCTGAACAGGTAGTCCCAGCGGCCCGCGTTCAGCCCGGCCGAGTGCTCGCGCAGCTCGTAGAGGATCTCTTCCATCTCGAACGCGGCCGGGATCGTCTCGATCAGCACCGTGGCCCGGATCGTGCCGCGCGGGATCCCGAGGAAGTCCTGCGCGATCACGAACGCGTCGTTCCAGAGCCGCGCCTCCAGGTGGCTCTCGTTCTTGGCCAGGTAGAAGTAGGGGCCCTTGCCCTTGTCCAGCTGGCGCTGCGCGCAGGTCGCCATGTACAGCGCGAAGTCGACCAGGCTGCCGGACGCGCGCTCCCCGTCGACCAGGATGTGCTTCTCGTCCAGGTGCCAGCCGCGCGGCCGGACCACGATCGTGGCCAGCTCGTCGTCCGGGCGCAGCGCGTAGTCCTTGCCCTCGGCGGAACGTGAAGTCGATGGTCCGGTCCAGCGCGTCCTTCAGGTTGAGCTGCCCGGTGATCATGTTGTCCCACAGCGGGGTGTTGGCGTCCTCGAAGTCGGCCAGCCACACGTTGGCGCCGGAGTTCAGCGCGTTGATCGTCATCTTCTTCTCGGTCGGCCCGGTGATCTCGACCCGGCGGTCGACCAGCCCGGGCGCGGGCGCCGCGACCCGCCACGCCGGGTCCTCCCGGATGTCGGCCGTCTCGGGCAGGAAGTCGAGCATCGCGCCGCGGGACAGCTCGGCCTGGCGGCGGCGGCGCGCGGCCAGCGCCTCGAACCGGCGGGGCCCGAGTTCGGCGTGCAGGGCGGCGATCAGCTCGATGGCCTGCGGCGTGAGGATCTCGTCGTAGCGATCCCCGGCTGGCCCGGTGATCTGCACGCTTTCGGTTCCCGGCATGTTCAAGCTCCTCCCGAGTAGTGCCCTACATCCTAGGCAGGCCCGCCCGTAAGACCCGGAAGCCCCCCGCAGCGACGTCGTAACGCTCCCGGAACGGTCCGGCCGTAACGTGGGCCGTGTGGAGCACGGAGTACAGCGCGCGGACGGCGGCCCGCGGGCAGGCGCCGGCCTCGCGGGTGGCCGCGGTCGCGCTGGCCGCGCTCGCCGTCCTGCTGCTCCCCGGCTCGCTGGTCCTGGACGCGCTGACCGGCCAGAACCTGGCCGAGAACGGCGCGCCAGGACGTCATCGTCTTCGCGTCCGCCGTGACGGTGGGCCTGGTCCTCGCCTGGCACCGGCCGGGTAACCCCATCGGCTGGCTCCTCCTGGCCGGCGTCGACGTCCAGGGCCTGGCCATCGACCGCCTCGGTCTACGCAGACCCTGGCCCACCGTCCCGGCTACCACCTGCCGGTCGGCCCGATCCTGTGGCTCGGCATCCGCCTGGTTCCTGGGGATCGCCGCGCTCCCGCTGGTCATCCTGCTGTTCCCGGACGGAGCGCCCCCGTCGCCGCGGTGGCGCCGGGTGATGTGGTCCTATCGTCGCGATGGTCGGCTGCTACCTGGCCTGTACCTACGCCGTCGTGATCGGCGCCGATCGCCGGGCACCGCACCCGGCTCGACGCCAACGGCGTCCCCGGCGGTCATCGATCATCCGGCCGGGTGGTTCGCCGCCGCGTCCGACGTGTTCACCGTGCTGCTGGTGGTGTACTGGCTGTCGTTCGCCGTGGCCCAGGTCATGAGCTGGCGCCGTTCCTGCGGGGAGCGCCGCCAGCAGCTGAAGTGGCTCATGGCCGGGGCCGTCGGTCCTGGCCGTCTCCCAAGCCGTGCTCCAGCCCGTCGCTGAGTTCGACACGAACCTGTCCGGCGCGGCGCAGGGCGTCCTCAACACCGTCATCCGCGGTCGCCTGGCCGCGCTGCCGGTCGGCCTGGCGGTGGCGATCATGCGCTACCGGCTGTACGACATCGACCGGATCATCTCCCGCACGCTGGCCTACGCGATCGTGACCGGGTTGCTGGTCGGGGTGTACGCGGGCCTGGTCCTGCTGGCCACCCAGGTGCTCTCCATCACATCCCCGGTAGCAGTCGCGGCTGCCACCCTGGCCACCGCCGCCCTGTTCAACCCGGTCCGCCGCCGGGTCCAGCGCGCCGTCGACCGGCGGTTCAACCGCGCCCGCTACGACGCGGACCGCACCATAGAAGCGTTCGCCGCCCGGCTGCAGGACTCCGTCGACCTGGCCGCGGTGCAGGCCGACCTGGCCAGCGTCGTGCACCGGGCCCTGGAACCCGCCCACGTCACGCTCTGGACGAACGACCGCGGCTAATACACCAGCCATTAACGGGGAATAGCATGAAGCCTTTCGGCGTGGTTATCCGCGTGCCATAAGTGACCTCGCGCCGCAGCTCATGAACGGCCACATATCGCGAAAGCTGCTAAACTTGCCTAACCCGGCAATGAGCGCTATCCCCGTCAGCACACAACTAAAGAAAGTGTATCACGAAATATGACGTCTCGCCACGCCAATTCCGTCGCCGCAGGCCCTGCGGATGCCGTCGGCCAGGAGCAAGCCTACGTCGCCATGCTCTACCGCCTGCTCGATCAGGCGCGCGAGCGCGCCGGCCAGGCGCTGACCCAGACCCTCGGCAGCGGCGGCGCGGGCGGGACGTTCCAGGCCCGGGTGGAGCGCGATTTCACCGCGGCCGAGCAGAGCAGGCGCCTGGCCCAGCTGAATGCGGTCGAGCACGGCCTGGTGTTCGGCCGCACCGACGGCCATGAGCCCGGACGGCCCGACGCGCAGGATCCGGTCACGCTTGTACATCGGCCGGATCGGCCTGCGCGACGACGAGCACGAGCCGCGCCTGATCGACTGGCGTGCGCCCGCCGCGCACCCGTTCTACGCCGCCACCCCCAAGGACCCGAACGGCCTGATCCGCCGGCGCCACATCTACACCAGGGACCGCACCGTCACCGGCGTCGACGACGAGGTCTTCGACCTGGACCGGCTGTCCGAGTCGGACCGCCAGTCGCTGTCCGGCGAGGCCATGCTGATCGCCAGCATCACCTCCGCGCGCACCGGCCGGATGACCGACGTGGTGGCCACCATCCAGGCCGAGCAGGACCGGGTGATCCGCGCCGCCCTGCAGGGCGTGCTGGTCGTGCAGGGCGGCCCGGGCACCGGCAAGACGGTCGCCGCCCTGCACCGCGCCGCCTACCTGCTGTACACCCACCGGCGGACCCTCGAGCGCCGCGGCGTGCTGGTCATCGGGCCGAACGCCACCTTCCTCCGCTACATCAGCCAGGTCCTGCCGTCCCTGGGCGAGACCGACGTGGTGCTCAGCTCGATGGCCGAGCTGTTCCCCGGGGTCACCGCCGCGCCCGACGACGACCCCGCCGCCGCCCAGATCAAGGGCGACGTGAAGATGGTGAACGTGCTGCGCCGGGCGGTCCGCGACCGCCAGCAGGTCCCGCGCGGCGACCTGGAGGTCACCGCCGACGGCGTACCGATGACCGTGCCCCGGGAGACCGTCCTGCGCGCCCGGGACCGGGCCCGCGGGCAGCGCAGGCCGCACAACGTGGCCCGCAAGCTGTTCGTCACCGAGATGCTCGGCGCGCTCGCCGCGGCCGAGGCGGCCGCCCTGGGCCGTCCCCTGGACCCCGACGACCTGCCCTACACCCGCGCCCGGCTGTGGGACGAGGCCCCGGTCCGCGCCGCGCTCGATGGCCTGTGGCCGTTCCTGACCCCGCAACGGCTGGTCGCCGGGCTGCTGGCCGAGGAAGGTGCCCTCCGCCGCGCCGCCCCGGATCTTTCTTCGGCCGAACGGAGCGTGGTGCTCCGACCCGGTGCCCCCGACGCGTGGACCGTGGCGGACGTCCCGCTGCTGGACGAGGCCGCCCAGCTGCTGGGCAACGATGACTCGGCGGCCAAGCGGCAGCGCCGCGCCGCCGAGCGGGAACGCCGGGCCGAGGAGCGCTACGCCCAGGAGGTGCTGGAGATCACCGGCGTGGCCGACAGCGGGCTCGTCGACGCCGCCACCCTCGCGGACTGGAACCGCGACCCGGGCCAGCAGCTCACCACCGCCGAACGCGCCTGGGCCGACCCCTCGTGGGTCTACGGCCACGTGATCGTGGACGAGGCCCAGGAGCTGTCCGCGATGGCCTGGCGGATGGTGATGCGGCGCATCCCCACCCGGTCGATGACCGTGGTCGGCGACGTGGCCCAGCGGGGGAGCGCGGCCGGCGCCCGGTCCTGGGCGCAGATGCTCGACCCCTACGTCAAGGGCCGCTGGCACGAGGAATTCCTCACCGTCAACTACCGGACCCCGGCCGAGATCATGGCCGTGGCCGCCGACGTGCTGGCCTCGGTCGCGCCCGGCGAGCAGGCCCCCGAGTCGGTCCGCGAGGAGGGCGTCCCGCCGCGCGCCGTCCGCGGCCTGGACCGGGTCGCCTCGGTGGTCGGCGCCGAACACGACGAGCTGGGCGCCGAGAATGGGCACACCGGCCGGCTGGCGGTGATCGCGCCCACCGCCCGGATCGGCGAGCTGGCCCGGACGCTGCCCGCGGCGGTGCCAGGCGACCAGCCCGAGGTGCTCGACGCGCCGGTCGCCCTGCTCACCGTGGGCCAGTCCAAGGGCCTGGAGTTCGACCGGGTGGTGCTGGTCGACCCGGCCGGGATCCTGGCCCAGTCCCCGGCGGGCGGGCACGACCTGTACGTGGCGCTGACCCGCGCCACCCACCGCCTCACCGTCGTCTACGACGGCGACCTGCCCGCCGCTCTGAGTCGCCTAGAGCGCTGACCGAGCCGCTCACTTAGGCTGCCGGAGTGGGGCAGGATGCAGGACACGCGCCGCACGAGGTGCTGCGGGCCCTGGCCGCCCGCTGCCGTACGGGCAGCCGGCCGGGGGCGCGGGACGACGGCCTGCGGATCGCGCTGATCATCGAGGGCGGCGGCATGCGCGGCGTCATCTCCGCGGGCATGGCCCTCGCGCTGGACGAACTCGGCCTGGTCCCGGCCTTCGACGCCGTCTACGGCGCCTCGGCCGGCGCGATCACCGGGGCCTGGCTGCTGAGCCGGCCGGAGGGCCTGCGCGGCTGGGCCGAACCCGCCTACACCAAGATCCTGATCCGTCGCACCGCGCTGCTGCGCGGCCGGCCGGTGGCCGACGTCCGCGCGCTGATCGAGGACCTGTACCAGACCACGTTCCCGATGGACTTCGCCGCCGTGCTGGCCAGCCCGGTCGAGTTCCACCCGCTGGCCACCGACGCGGCCACCGGCCAGTCCACCGACCTGCGCCCGCTCATCGGCAACCCGGCCGAGCTGCGCCTGGCCCTGCGGGCCAGCGCCGCCCTGCCCCTGCTGGCCGGCCCGCCCGTCGAATTCGCCGGCCGCCGCTTCTACGACGCCGGCGTCTCCGAGTCCATCCCCTACCGCACCGCCCTAACCCAGGGCGCCACCCACCTCCTGATCCTCCGCTCCCGCCCCGCCCCCCAAACCGTCAGCCACCGCCCCTCCCAAGGTGACCCGCGTCCCGCCCCCGACGGCAAAGTCCCGTCTCAGCCGCCCGCCGACGGCAGCGACCCGTCTCAGCCGCCCGCCGACGGCAGCGTCCCGTCCCAGCCGCCCGCCGACGGCAGCCGCTCGCTCCGCCCCTCGCGCTCGGCCCGCTGGCTCGCCCGCACCACCCTGCGCCGCGAGACCCCCGCCCTGCGCGCCACCTTCCTGGCCCGCGAGTCCCGCCGGGCCGCCGACGACCAGATCCTCGCCGACTACGAAGCCGCCTCAGCAGCCTCCCAGCAACCACTTCCGCCCCAGCTACCCATCCCGCGGTGCTATCCATCCGCCCGGCCGTCGGCTCACCCGCGGTGAGCCGCCTGGCCACCGACGGCACCCTCCTCCGAGCCGGCCTAGAAGCAGGCCGCGCCGCCGCCCACGCCACCCTCGACCCCTGCGCCCCGCCCCCCTGACCCAGCCGCTCACACCACCAGCAGCACCCACCCCTCACGCCACACTCCGTCCCGAGCCGCTGCCGCGCCGACCATGATCGCGAAGGATTTACGCTTGCAGATTATTAACGCGCGGCTTTCGTTCCCGGGATAAGAGTGACGTCGTGTGCTTGCGGCGAACGCGGTGAGTTCGGCGAGGGTCTTGACTTGCATCCCGGCTGGCTCGATGACGTGCCGGCGCTGGTCCAGGAGCGGCCGGATCTGGCGCTCGGCCTTGGCGATGGTGCCGGTGACGACGCCGAACAGCTCGGCGAGGACGCGTTGCGGCATGCGGAAGCGTGCCCGCAAGATGGTGGCCAGGATCATCTCGGGCAGGGTGAGCGCGGCCGGGTACCCGCCGGCGGGCTTGCGGCTGGCGGGGCCGCCACGCGCGATGTGCAGCCCGGCTTCGCGGTGGGCCTGGTAGGGGATGACCAGCGCGCTGGTCAGCTGGGTCCCAGTCTCGCGGTCGGCATCCCGGTGAGGGCGGGGTGCGCCCAGCCGGCGCTGTCGCGGCGGGCGGGCGGGCTGCGGCGGGTGCGGGGCTGCCGGGCGGGAGCGGGGGTTCCGGGCGGAGGGTGTAGTTCCAGTCGCCGTGCCAGTCGTGGCGGTCCATCGGGAGGCTCGGCCATCTGCTCGTCGCTGACCTTGACCCCGGTGTCGTAGGTGCCGGGGTCGAGCTCGGCGCGGACGGTCAGGCCGGTGCGGGTGGTGGTCGCGGCGATGGTGTTGACGATGACCTCGTGGCTGGTCAGCGGCCGGCCGCGCCAGTTCATCGTGATGTGGGAGAACAGCCGGTGCTCGATCCGGTTCCATTTCGATGTCCCCGGCGGGAAGTGGCACACCGTGATCGCGAGCCCGGTCTGCAGCGCGAGCGCGGCGAGCTCGGCTTTCCACGCGCGGGTGCGGTAGCTGTTGGAGCCGCCCGCGTCCGCGGTGATCAGCAGCCTGCCGGGCACCGGGGTAGGCGGCCCTGCCTGCCGCCGTTCCACCAGCGGCGGATCGACTCGACGGCGAACGCGGCGGTGTCGTGGTCGGTGCCGACGCTGACCCAGCCGGCGTCCGCGGCCAGGTCATAGATCCCGTAGGGAATGGCCTTGCCCAGCTGCTCGTCGGGGAAGTCGTGGCTGCGCGACCCGGGACGGCTCGCCCTTGGGCCGCCATTCCCGGCCGCCGTTCTTGAACTCGCCGACCATTTTCCTTTTTCTTGGTGTCCACGCTGATCACCGGATCGCCGCTGTCTTGATGGGCCTTGACCTGCTCGTTGATGTAACGGAACTGCGCGTCCCGGTCCGGGTGCTGCGTTCCCTCGATCGTCTTGGCGTTGCCTTGCAGGCTGAATCCCTCCTCCCGCAGCAGGTCAGCCACGGTATCGGCACCGACCCTGTGGCCCTGGCGGGTCAGCTCGCCCGCCAGCGTGCGGGTCGACTTGGTGGTCCACCGCAGCGGCGACATCGGATCGCCCCGCTCCTCCGGCTCGACCAGCGCCAGCAGCGCCGGGCGCAGCTCCGGATCCAGCTCGGCGGCCCGCTTGCGGCCCCCGCCCGGCCGCCGCGCCCGGCCCAGCGGCTCCGCACCCGAGTCCAGCTCATCTACGCCCAGCGACACCGTGGCCTCCCGGACCCCGGCAGCCCGGGCGACCACCCGGATCCCGCCATGCCCCAGCGCCCGGGCCTCCGCTCCCATCAGCAGCCGCCGCTGCCGCTCATCCAGGTGCGGGAAGATCGCCTGGAACTTCGCCGCCAGCATCCGTGCCGTTTCCTCATTGCCGCCCATACCACACCAGCATGCCGCAACCCGGGAAGCTACGGCTTAATTTTCTGCAAGCGCTTACTCCATGGAGTATTAAAGTCTTCGCGATCATGAAAACGCCGCGGGCCGAGCGGACCCCGCCCGGGGCGAGACGCCTCCCGGGGGCTACGCCGCGGGTACGACGACGCGGCACCGGCCAAGAAAGCCGCAAAAGGGACAAACCGTCACCACGGCAAGCGGCCGTAGGCGTCGGCGGGGCCGTCAGCGGACCACAGGTGGCCCCACAAGATGCCGCTCGGGCCGTCGGCGGGCAGGGTAGCCAGGTACACGGTGGCTTCCGCCCCCTCGGTGACCGAACGGAATCCGCTGTTGCGGTTGAGATCGGTCTTCGTGTACCCGGGGTTGGCCGCGTTGACCTTGATCGGCGTGTCCCGCAGTTCCCTGGCGTACATCGCGGTGATCATGTTGAGCGCGGCCTTGGACGACGGGTAGGCCAGGCTGGCCGGCATCTGGGCCAGCGGGCTCGCCGGGTCGGTCATCGAGGAGATCGACCCGACCTCGCTGGACACGTTGACGATCCGCGCGGCCGGGGCGCGGCGCAACAACGGCAGCATCGCGTTGGTCACCCTGATCACGCCGAACACGTTGACCTCGTAGACCTCGTGCATCATGTCCAGGTCGGTCTGGCTCGGCGGGTTGCCCCGGGCGATGCCCGCGTTGTTGACCAGGATGTCCAGCCGGCCGTACTCCCGCTCGATCCAGTCGGCGGCCTCCCGTACCGACGCGTCAAGAGTGACGTCGAGCGAGACGAAACGCGCGTCGACCCCGTCGGCCCGCAGCTCGCGCTCGGCCGCCAGGCCCCGCTCCTCGTCTCGCGCCCCGGCCAGCACGGTAAAGCCGCGCGCCCCGAACTGCCGGGCGGTCTCCAGCCCGATTCCCTTGTTAGCCCCGGTGATCAGGGCGATCGTCGTCGTCATAGCCCCGACGCTACGAGGCGCTCGCGCAGCACGGGAGAGACCGGCCGAGCCTGGGACCAGCGGTACCACCCTCGGCGTGGCGGCCAACGCAGGCAAGACGAGACACTGAGAGACATGAACTCGACCAACCGCGCCGAGCTGGCCGCGTTCCTGCGCGCCCGGCGAGCCCGGCTGAGCCCGCGCCAGGTCGGCCTGCCCGCGGCCGGAGCGCCCGGACGCCGGCGGACGCCGGGGCTGCGCCGCCAGGAGGTGGCCCAGCTGGCCGGCATGTCGGTCGACTACTACATCCGGCTGGAGCAGGGCCGCGGCCCGCACCCGTCGCGGCAGGTGCTGTCCGCGCTGGCCCGGGCGCTGATGCTCACCGCCGACGAGCGCGACTACCTGTTCCGGGTGGCGGGGGAGTCGCCGCCGCCGGTGGCCGGGCCGAGCCGGGAGATCACGCCCGGCATCAGGCACCTGCTCGACAGCCTGCCGCAGACCCCGGCCTACGTGGTTGACGCGGCGTACAACGTGCTGGCCTGGAACCGCCTCGCGACCCACTTCATCGGTGACCTGTCCGGGTACGAGGACCGGAACATGATCCGCTGGACGTTCCGGCGGGAACCGACCGACGTGATCTGGACCGACGAGCACTTCGTCAGGTTCACCCGGGCCACGGTGGCCGACCTGCGCGCGAGCTACGCCTGCTACCCGGGGGACGCCGCCATAGATCACCTGGTCACCGAGATGCTCGCGCTCTCGCCCCAGTTCGCGCAGATGTGGGCCGAGCACGAGGTGGAGGTGCGCGCGCCGATGCTCAAGTACGTCAACCACCCGCAGGCCGGCCCGCTGGAGTTCGAGTGCCAGGTCCTGCACATCGCCGACACCGGCCAGCGCCTGATCGCCTACTGCGCCGCGCCCGGCTCGGCCACCGAGGCCGCCTTCCGCCAGCTGGCCGCGCTGGCCGCGCGCACCGCCCAGCCGGCCTGACGCCGCAGCCCCGAGCCCCAGGCTTCCGACGTTCGCCATGATTCCCAATACACCCCGGACCGCAAAAGGTTGACCGGAAGGACGCACCACGGCCCGTTCGGCGTAAAAATTTACGGCCAGGGCGGGAAGCGGCCGGGCAGATATGACCCGGCCCCGGTGTTAATGAAATGAAATCCCACGCGGGGCGTGGCACTATTCGGGGGACGAGCAACGGAGGACGATGAGCACGGTTTTTAACGAACAGCCGGACACGCCGGATCTGGCCGGGGACATGGGCGCCGGGGACATGAGCGCCGGGAACCTAGGCGGCGGGGACGCCGGGGACATGGACCTGGAGGAGCGGCACGCGCTGCGGCGGGTAGCCGGGCTGTCCACCGAGCTGCAGGACATCAGCGAGGTCGAATACCGTGCGCTGCGGCTCGAGCGGGTCGTCCTGGTCGGGGTGTGGGCCGAAGGCAGCCTGGCCAGCGCCGAGAACTCGCTGCGCGAGCTCAGCCGGCTGGCCGAAACCGCGGGGTCCGAGGTGCTCGACGCCCTGATCCAGCGGCGCGGCCGGATCGACGCCGCGACCTACATCGGCTCGGGCAAGGCCCGCGAGCTGGCCGACATCGTGGCCGCGGCGGGCGCCGACACGGTGATCTGCGACGGCGAGCTCACCCCGAGCCAGCTGCGGCGGCTGGAGGGCGTGGTCCACGTCAAGGTCATCGACCGGACCGCGCTGATCCTGGACATCTTCGCCCAGCACGCCCGCAGCCGCGAGGGCAAGGCCCAGGTCGAGCTGGCCCAGCTGCAGTACATGCTGCCCCGGCTGCGCGGCTGGGGCGAGTCGCTGTCCCGGCAGGCCGGCGGCCGGGTGGCCGGCGGCGGCGGGATCGGGACCCGCGGTCCGGGCGAGACCAAGCTGGAAACCGACCGGCGGCGGCTGCGGGCCCGGATCGGCCGGCTGCGGAAGGACATCGCCGGGATGTCGACCGGCCGGAAGGTCCAGCGCGGTCGCCGGACCCGCCGTGACGTGCCGTCCGTGGTCATCGCCGGCTACACCAACGCGGGCAAGTCGAGCCTGCTCAACGCGCTCACCGGCGCTGGGGTCCTGGTCGAGGACGCGCTGTTCGCCACCCTGGACCCCGCGGTGCGGCGGGCGCTGACGCCGTCCGGGCGCGCCTTCACGCTGACCGACACGGTCGGGTTCGTCCGCCACCTGCCACACCAGCTGGTCGAGGCGTTCCGCTCCACGCTGGAGGAGACCGCCGAGGCGGACCTCATCGTGCACGTGGTGGACGGCTCGGACCCCGAGCCGGAGGCGCAGATCGCCGCGGTCCGCGGCGTGCTGGCCGAGATCGGCGCGGCGGACGTGCCCGAGCTCGTGGTGGTCAACAAGATCGACGCCGCCGACCCGGTCGTGCTGCAGGCGCTGCGCGCCCGCGAACCGGGCAGCATCAGCGTCTCGGCCAAGACCGGCGCCGGCCTGGCCGCGCTGCGGGACGTCATCGAGGCCGCGCTGCCCCGGCTGGAAACCCAGGTCCGGGTGGTCGTGCCGTACGGCCGCGGCGACCTGGTGGCCCGTGCCCACGCCGACGGGGAGGTGCTGCACGCCGAGCACATGGCGGACGGCACGCTGCTCGATGCGCGGGTCCCGCCCGGCCTGGCCGCGCAGCTGGAAGCGGCCGCGCTAACCCCGGCGGCGCCGTAGAAACCCGCCAGGGACGTTTGTGTCCGGACCGCAACGTGATAGTGGTCACGTTTGGCGGGCATTTTCTCGTCGGCTAAGGTGCCCTAACCGGGCTCGGCCGATAAAGCTCTGCATTTCCGCGAAAGGCTTGTCTGCGGTGGTAGCGGTGCAATACCGTATCTGGATTGATACGTTGGCGGCTGGACCCGCACGGCGCTGACTCTCGACCTAGTGCGGTGTGCAAGCGAAGCTCATCCAGTGCCCGTCGGTAAACCCAGCGGGCGCAAGGCATGGCAGGTGATCGTTCATGGCACGTGAGATCACCGGTCCCGGGGGGGATCGCCGGTGACTGTTCGCTTGCTGACCAACATCGGCCGCCTGTGGACCGGTTCGGAGATCCTGAGCAACGCCGCCGTGGTCACGAGCGGCGACCGGATCGCCTGGGTCGGGCCCGCCGCCGAGCTGCCGCAGCGCATTCCCGGGGTCATCGACGACATCGTGGACGTGGACCACGTGGAGAACCTGGGCGGCGGCCTGGTCACGCCCGGGCTGATCGACGCCCACACCCACCCGGTGTACGCCGGCAACCGCTGGGCCGAGCTGGCCATGCGCTCCAACGGCACGTCCACCGCGGAGATCGACCGGGCCGGCGGCGGCGTGTCCTCCACCGTGACCGTGACCCGGGGCACCGACCCGTGGACGTTGTGCAACGGGGTGCGGGAGCGGATGGGCCGGTGGCTGCGGTCCGGGACCACCACCATCGAGGCCAAGACCGGCTACCACCTGACCCGGGACGGCGAGCTGGCCGACGTCCGCATGCTGCGCGGGCTCGAGGGCGAGCCGGGCATGCCGCGGGTGCACATCACGTTCCTGGCCGCCCACGCGGTCCCGCCCGAGTACTTCGGCCGCCGTTCGGACTACATCGACGCGGTGAGCTCCTGGTGCGCGGACGCCTCGGCGGTCGGCGCGGACAGCGTGGACGTGTACTGCGAGAAGGACGGGTTCACCGAGGACGAGGCGCGCTGGATCCTGTCCGCCGGCCGCCGGTCGGGCCTGCTGCCCCGGGTGCACGCCTGCGGGGACTCGCACACCGGCGCCGCGCAGCTGGCCGCCGAGCTGGGCTGCGCGTCGGCCGACATGCTGCACGAGGCCAACGAGGACGACGTGGCCGCGCTGGCCCGGGCGGGCGTGGCCGCGGTGGTGTGCCCGGGTACCGCCATCCAGAACACCGCCCGGCCACCGGTCCGGGCCATGCTCGACAAGGGCGTCACCGTCGCGCTGGCCTCGGACCACACCCCGGGCCGCAACGGCATCACCTCGATGGCGCTGGTCATCTCGCTGGCCGTGTCCTACCTCGGGATGAGCGTCGACGAGGCGCTCCGCGCCGCCACCATCGGCGGCTCGCACGCGCTGCGCGCCCCCGACCGGGGCGCGATGGTGCGCGGCAGGCTCGCCGACATGGTGCTGTGGGACGCCGATCACGAGGGCGCGTTCCTGTGGTCGTTCGGCCTGGCGCCGCGCCGCGTCTGGCTCGGCGGCGAGCCCGTCACCGCTTAATTCGGCACCCGCGCCGCGGGCGTGGCATGCTGCGGTCATGGCCGCGCGCACCTCCGCCGTAAAGACGGCTCCCGTCACGATCGTGGTCGGCGAGGAGGAGTTCCTCATCGACCGCGCCGTCCGGGACCTGATCGCCGGCCGCGAGGCGGGGGACGTCCACGACCTGGACGGGGCGGCGCTCGGGCCCGGCGAGCTGGACTTGCTGACCTCACCGTCGCTGTTCGGCGGCGGCAGCGTGGTGGTGATCCGGGCCGCGCAGAACGCGGCCAAGGAGGTCGCCGCCGAGCTGACCCGGTACGCGGCCAGCCCGGCGCCGGACGTGGCGCTGATCATGACCCACGCGGGCGGGGCCAAGGGCAAGGACCTGCTGGCCGGGGTGAAGGCCGCCGGAGCGCAGGTCATCGAGTGCCCGAAGGTCACCCGGTTCGCCGAGCGGCTGGATTTCGTGCGTAGCGAGTTCCGGCGGGCGGGCCAGCGGGCCGACGATGGCGCCGCCCGCGCCCTGCTCGACGCGGTCGGCTCGGACCTGCGCGAACTCGCCGCCGCCTGCGAGCAGCTCGCCGCGGACGGCGCCGGCCAGGTGAACGAGGCCCTGGTCGCCACCTACTACCGGGGCCGGGCCGAAGCGACCGGGTTCACCGTGGCCGACCTCGCGGTGGAGGGGCATCTGGCCCGGGCCCTGGAGCAGCTGCGCTGGGCGCTGGCCACCGGCGTCTCACCGGTGCTGATCTGCAGCGCCCTCGCGCAAGGGGTCCGGCTGCTGGGCCGGGTCGGCTCCGCCCCCCGGAACCTGAACGCCGCGGCCCTGGCGGCCGAGGTCGGCGCCCCGCCGTGGAAGATCGACCGGGTGCGCCAGCAGGTGCGCGGCTGGCCGTCGGGCGGCGTGGCCCGTGCGCTGCACGCCGTGGCCGAAGCCGACGCGCAGGTCAAGGGGGAGACGAGCAGCGCGGACTACGCGCTGGAACGAGCCGTGCGCCGCATCGTCGCCGCCCGCTCCGGCGCAGCCGACGTCTAGGGTCCGGCCACACGGTCCGGCCACACGGTCCGGCCACACCCACGTCCAGGGTCCGGCCACACGGTCCGGCCACACCCTCAGGAATCGATCAGCAAACGGTCAGCTATCGGTCTGAAAGCTAACAGCACGCGCTGAGCATTTCCTCGGTTCTCGCTGAGCTAAATACCCGAAACTCTGCAGGAACGGAGAGTACGGGGAAGCGCGCGCGAGAACCGCTCCTTGGGCCGCGCCCATAGCGAGAGGCCGCAGCGCCCGCTATCGCATCCGCCGTGAGCAGTAGGGCCGGGAGGCCCGGCAGCAGTGCCGGGACGCCGGCGGACGACGAGGTTGAGGCTTTGAGGCTATGACGGCTGACCACGATGGATTTCGCGGCTATTACGTGCGCCCTGGCGGGCCAGAGGGAACCGAGCGGATTCTGCGGCTGGCGCTGCCATCCGACGCGTCCACGGTCCGGCTGGCGCGGCAGGTTACCCGCGACGCGCTGGCCGCCTGGCACCTCGGCCAGCTGGAGGAGGACGCTGTCCTGCTCGTATCCGAGCTGGTCACGAACGCCGTGCGGCACGCCAGGGACACCGGCGCCATCGGGCTGGAACTCGCCAGCACGGGTACCCGGCTGCGCCTGGAGATCCAGGACGGCGACCCGAGTTGGCGGCAGATGGACAGCCTGGCCGATTGCGATGAGTCAGGTTACGGGTTCCTCCTGGTGGATTCCCTAGCTGACCGCTGGGGATTGCGCCGGGTATGCGCGGGCAAGGCCGTCTGGGCCGAACTCGACGCGCCATAGCCGAACTCGACGCGCCATAAACGTCCCGGGGCCACGCTGCCGCCAGTAGCAAGACAGGCCGGGCTGGCGGCCCGGCCCCCAGATGAGCTCTAGGCCTGCTGGAGTTCGGCGTAGCGCTTGGCGATGGCGGACTTGCGGTTCGCGGCCTGGTTCTTGTGGATCACGCCCTTGCTGGCGGCCTTGTCCAGCTGCCGGCACGCGGCGCGCAGCGCGGTCTCGGCCTCCGCCGCGTTACCCCCGTCCGCGGCCTCGCGGAACTTGCGGACGGACGTGCGCAGCGACGACTTGACGGCCTTGTTCCGCTGGTGCGCCTTCTCGTTCTGCTTGTTGCGCTTGATCTGAGACTTTATGTTGGCCACGCGTGGGAGTCCTTCAAGGTGAGCTGGGAGGTGACGCGACGACGAAGCTTATCCGAGCCGAGGCCCTACACTCAAACCAGCGGCCGGACGACGGGGGGCAGCACGCCCGGCATGGAATCATGGAACACCCAGGCCGCCCGAGAGTGAACTACAGCGGCGAGTCACCCGAAACGGACATGTGTGTCACCTACTAGCCCTGCCAGCCCGGCCGGCGCCACCCGCCCGGCCAGTAACGCGCGCCCGGCCCCGGCTCACACCGACCAGGCGGTGATCAGGAACTTCTCCATCATCGCCCACATCGATCACGGCAAGTCGACCCTGGCCGACCGGATGCTCCAGCTCACCGGCGTGGTCGAGGGGCGCCAGATGCGCGCGCAGTACCTGGACCGGATGGACATCGAGCGCGAGCGCGGCATCACGATCAAGAGCCAGGCCGTCCGGCTGCCCTGGGAGAGCGGCAACACGCAGTACGTCCTCAACCTCATCGACACCCCGGGCCACGTGGACTTCACCTACGAGGTGTCCCGCAGCCTGGCCGCCTGCGAGGGCGCGGTGCTGCTGGTCGACGCCGCCCAGGGCATCGAGGCGCAGACGCTGGCCAACCTGTACCTGGCCCTGGACGCCGACCTCAAGATCATCCCGGTGCTGAACAAGATCGACCTGCCCGCCGCGCAACCCGACCGCTACGCCGCCGAACTCGCCGGGATCATCGGCGTCGATCCCAGCGAGGTACTAAGGGTCAGCGCCAAGACCGGCGAGGGCGTGGAGCACCTGCTGCACGAGATCGTCCGCCTGGTCCCCGCCCCGCACGGCGACCCGGACGCCCCGGCCCGCGCGCTCATCTTCGACTCGATCTACGACACCTACCGCGGCGTGGTCACCTACGTCCGGGTCATGGACGGCAGGCTCACCAGACGCGAGCGTTCGCTGATGATGTCCACCGGCACGGCGCACGAGACCCTCGAGGTGGGGGTCATCTCGCCGGAGCCCATACCGTCCGAGGGCCTGGCCGCGGGCGAGGTCGGCTACCTGATCACCGGGGTCAAGGACGTGCGCCAGGCCCGCGTCGGCGACACCGTGACCAGCGCGGCCCACCCCGCGAAGGAGGCGCTGGCCGGGTACTCCCACCCCAAGCCGATGGTCTTCTCCGGCCTGTACCCGGTGGACGGCGACGACTACCCGGACCTGCGCGACGCGCTGGACAAGCTCCGGCTGAACGACGCCGCGCTGGTCTACGAGCCCGAGACCAGCGACGCGCTCGGGTTCGGCTTCCGCTGCGGGTTCCTCGGCCTGCTGCACATGGAGATCGTCCGCGAGCGGCTGGAGCGGGAGTTCGACCTGTCCCTCATCTCCACCGCCCCGAACGCCGTCTACCGCGTCGTCATGGACACCGGCCAGGAGCTGCGGGTGACCAACCCCAGCGACTTCCCAGGCGGGTCCGAGCCGGGGAAGGGCAAGGTCGCCGCCGTCTACGAGCCGGTCGTGCGGGCCACGATCATCTCACCCGCCGAGTTCATCGGAACGATCATGGAGCTGTGCCAGAGCCGGCGCGGCGTCCTGATCGGCATGGACTACCTGTCCGCGGACCGGGTCGAGATCCGCTACACGCTGCCCCTCGCGGAGATCATCTTCGACTTCTTCGACCAGCTCAAGTCCCGGACCCGCGGCTACGCCTCGCTCGACTACGAGCCCGACGGGGAGCAGCAGGCCGACCTGGTCAAGGTCGACATCCTGCTGCAGGGCCAGCCGGTGGACGCGTTCAGCCAGATCGTGCACGCCGACGAGGCCCGCGAGTACGGCCTGTCCATGACCGCGAAGCTGAAGGAGCTGATCCCGCGCCAGCAGTACGAGGTGCCGATCCAGGCGGCCGTCGGCGCGCGCATCATCGCCCGCGAGAACATCCGCGCGCTGCGCAAGGACGTGCTGGCCAAGTGCTACGGCGGCGACATCACCCGCAAGCGCAAGCTGCTGGAGCGGCAGAAGGAAGGCAAGAAGCGGATGAAGACCATCGGCCGGGTCGACGTCCCGCAGGAGGCCTTCGTGGCGGCTCTCTCGACCCAGCCTGGCGACCGTAAGCAGAAATAATTTTTTGCCGAACGGAGCGTGGTTTCAGCCGCCGGGCCTGATCACCGGGAACGCGTGGATGGCGTTCGGCGACATCCCGATGCGCTGGATGAACGGGGTCAGGTTGGCCTGCTGGAATCCCGGGCCCTGATAGATCACGCCCTGGGTGTGCGCGGTGATGACCGCGGTGATCAGCGCGGCCAGCGTGAAGATGATCAGCGCCGTGACGATCAGCGCGGCGGCCGGCTTCCAGTGGCTGGGCGGGGCGGCCTCCGGCGCGACCATGACGGCCTGCCCGTGCGGGAACTGCGGATAGGGCAGGCCCCCGGCGGGCAGGTCGGAGGTCAGCTCCCAGAGCTGCCCGTAGGTGCGCGCCGCGTAGGCACGCGCGACCCGGTCGTCGAGTTCGTCCTGGGTCAGCCGCCCCTCGGTGAAACCGGCGCGCAGCACGCCCACGGCCCGCTCGCGGTCCGCGCTGGACGCGAGCCAGGACGGGTTGACGCCTGCGACGCCGCCCCCAAAAACCCCGCCCCCCAAAGCCCCGCCCCCAAAAGCTCCGGAGCCTTCGGGCACGGGCGGCTGCGGCGGGAATGCCTGAGCTGGACCGTATGCCACGTGAGCCTCCTGCGGACGCTTCTAACTGAGTGTAAGACGTTCGACGCGCGTGAGAAGTGCCAATCACGTCTTCGGCGCGGCGCCGCGGTCATGAGTTGGTCAGCGCGGTGCCGAGGGTGTTGTAGTCCGTGTAGATCTGCTCGAGCGACTGCTGGAGGTCGTTGGAATCGGCGTTGCCGATGCTCTGGCGTGGCTCAGGGCGGGGGAGGACCCTGGTAGATCTGCCCGTTGTGCGCGATCGAGATCGCGACTCCCACCAGCGAGGCCGCGATCAGCACCGACCAGAAGATGATCGCCATGTAGCCCAGCACCAGGCCGCTGGTGGCCAGCCCGTCGCCGCGTTGCGAGGTCAGCTTCATCTGCCGCCGGGCGATGTGACCGCAGACGACGGCGGGGATGGCGGTCAGCCCGGCGGTGAAGAACTCGGCCACGCCCAGCACCATCGACGCGATGGCCATCGAGTTCGTGCCGCTGGTCGCCGGCTGGTAAGCGGGGACGGGCCAGGCGGGCAGGGGCGAGGCCCCGGCCGGCAGGTCGGCCGTCAGCATGGCCAGCTCCCCGTAGGTGCGGGCGGCGTAGGCCCGCCCCATCCGGTCGTTGTACTCGTCCTGGGTCAGCCTGCCCTCGGCGAACCCGGCCTTGAGCACGTCGACGGCACGTTCCCGGTCCGCCGAGGACGCGCGCATGGAGGCGTGCGCCCTGACCTGGTAGCCGGGCTGCTGGACCGGATAACCGCCAGGCGGGACCGGATAACCGCCAGGCGGGACCGGGTAAGCGCCGGGGATCTGGTAGGCGCCCGGCGGGACCTGGTAGCCAGCAGCAGGGACCTGGTAGCCGTCCGGCGGCACCTGGGTCCCGTCAGGCGGGCTGTACCTGGGGTACTGGGCCGGCCATTGCGACTGGTTATCTGTCACCGACGCCTCCCGTGAACGCGACCCGACTACCGTGCCGCGACTCTTCCAGTCTAAGCGCGCGAAACGCCAAACCGGCATGGGTGTCCCATCCGGACTCGCTGACCGCTCCCGCCAGGCAGGTAGCGTGGCTGACATGCCTGGTGCCCTGCCCGACGGTGAGCCCGTCCCCGCCGACGGAAACCTGCCGGACAGCGCGTACCGGGGCCTGGGCGAGCGGCCGTTCGGGATCTACGTGCACGTGCCGTTCTGCACCACCCGTTGCGGCTACTGCGACTTCAACACCTACACCGCCGCCGAGCTCGGCGGCCCTGCCATCGCGCAGGCCGGCTCGGCGGTCTCCCTGGGCAGCTACCCCAGCCTGGCGCTGGCCGAGATCGGGTTCGCCCGCAAGGTGCTGGCCGGAGAAGAACACCGCGCGGACGTCCCGGTGCACACGGTGTTCTTCGGCGGCGGGACGCCGACCCTGATGCCTCCGGCGGCCTTCGGCCACATCCTGCGGGCCATCGACGCCGAGTTCGGCCTGGCTCCCGGGGCCGAGGTGACGACCGAGGCCAACCCGGAAAGCGTCGACCAGGCCACCCTGGGCGAGCTGCGCGCCCAGGGCGTGACCCGCGTCTCATTCGGGATGCAGAGCGCGGTACCCGGCGTGCTGGCGGTGCTCGATCGTGTGCACCAGCCGGGGCGGCCCGCCCGCTGCGCCGAATGGGCCCGGGCCGCCGGGTTCGAGCACGTGAGCCTGGACCTGATCTACGGGACGCCGGGGGAGACCGACGCGGACTGGCGGTGCTCCCTGGAGGCCGCCGTCGCCGCCGGGCCCGATCACGTGTCCGCGTACGCGCTCACCGTGGAGCCGGGCACGCGGCTGGCCGCGCGCGTGCGGCGCGGCGAGCTGCCCGCCCCGGACGACGACGTGCTCGCCGACCGCTACCTCATCGCCGACGAGGTGCTCACCGCGGCCGGCCTCGGCTGGTACGAGATCTCCAACTGGGCAGCGGGCGGGAACCGCGGGCCGTCCCGGTGCGCGCACAACATGCTCTACTGGACCGGCGGTGACTGGTGGGGCATCGGGCCCGGGGCGCACAGCCACGTCGGCGGGACCCGCTGGTGGAACGTGCGGCATCCGGCCGCCTACGGCGCGAGGATCGGCGCCGGGCTCAGTCCCGGCCAGGCCCGGGAGATCCTGAGCGGGGCCGAGCAGCAGCTTGAGCGGGTCATGCTGGCGATCCGGCTGGCCGACGGCTGCCCGGTCGAGGTGCTGAGCCCCGCCGGGCGAGCGAACGCGCCGGCCGTGGTAGCCGAGGGCCTGGCCCGCCCCGACGCCTACGCCGCCGGCCGGATCGTGCTGACCCGCCGCGGCCGCCTGCTGGCCGACACCGTGACGCGCATGCTCACCGAGTGACGAAATCGATCAGCTCCTCCACCCGGCCCAGCAGTTCGGGCTCCAGGTCGGCGTAGCTGGTGACCGAGCGCAGGATGCGCTGCCAGGCGGCGGGTACCTCCGGCGGCCAGCCGAGCGCGCTCAGCACCCCCTCCTTCCACGGCTGGCCCCGCGGAACGTCCGGCCAGCGCGCGATGCCGACCGCGCCGGGCCGGACCGCGGCCCAGATGTCGATGAACGGATGCCCCACGATCAGCACGTCGGGCGATCGCACGCTGGCCGCGATCCGGCTCTCCTTGGACCCCGCCACCAGGTGGTCCACGAGCACGCCCAGGCGGCGGGCGGGCGCGGGGGAGAACGCTGGTCACGATGGCCGGCAGGTCGTCGATGCCTTCCAGGTACTCGACCACGACCCCGACGTCCCGCAGGTCATCGCCCCAGATCTTCTCCACCAGCTCGGCGTCGTGCTTGCCCTCGACGTAGATCCGGCTCGCCCGGGCCACCTTGGCGCGGCTCGTCGGCGGCGCCACCGACCCGGAGGCCGTCCGGGTCGGCCGGGCCGGGCCCGGCGCAGGGGCGGGCGGCACCAACGTGACCGGCTGCCCGTCCAGCAGGAACGCCGCGGGCGCGAGCGGGAACACCCGCCGCTTGCCGTGCCGGTCTTCGAGCGTCACCGCGCCCTTCTCGTAGCCGACCACCGCCCCGCAGAACCGGCCCTCGGAGTCCTCCACCACCAGGCCGCGCTCGGCCTCGACCTCCGGGACCTCGCGCCGGGCCCGACGCCGTCCCAATCGCCCGGATTGTCCGTCAGCCAGTACGTCCGAGCCGTATTGCCTGCTCCACACGGGTCCTGGCCCTCCTGGGTATGATCACGGCGGCAGTTCGCCTCGCTGTCGCGCGCCGGGAACTTGCTGGACGCAATAGACTTAGCACTCAGGACTTTTGAGTGCCAAGGGAGGTGAACGCGTGCTTGACGAGCGCAAACTTACAGTGCTCCGGGCGATCGTCGAGGATTACGTGTCCACCACCGAGCCGGTGGGGTCCAAGTCGCTGGTCGACCGGCACCATTTCGATGTGTCCCCGGCGACGATCCGCAACGACATGGCGGTGCTGGAGGAGCTGGGCTTCATCGCCCAGCCGCACACCAGCGCGGGCCGGATCCCGACCGAGAAGGGCTACCGGCTCTTCGTCGACCGGCTGTCCAATGTCAAGCCGCTGTCCGCGGCCGAGCGGCGGGCCATCGAGACGTTCCTGGCCGGCGCGTACAGCCTCGACGACGTGGTCATGCGCACCGTCCGGCTGCTGGTCCAGCTGACCCGCCAGGTGGCCGTGGTGCAGTACCCGTCGCTGAACAGGTCCGCGATCCGGCACATCGAGCTCGTCCCGCTCGACTCCGACCAAGCTGCTGCTGGTGCTCATCACCGACACCGGCCGGGTCGAGCAGTGCACCGTCGACGTCCCGACTCCCTGGGACGACGCCTCGGTGTCGCACGTCCGCGCGGTCCTGAACGCCTGCCTGGGCGGGCACAAGCTGGCCGACGCGGCCGCCATGGTCACCGACCTGTCCGACCGGATCCCGGTCGAGGAGCGCGCGAACGCGAACGCCGTGTTCTCGGTCCTGCTGGCCAGCCTGATCGAGCGGAACGAGGAGAAGTTCGTCTTCGCTGGTACCGCGAACCTCGCCGCGCATGACTTCAGCAGGGGGCTGCGGGACGTGCTCGAAGCCCTGGAAGAACAGGTAGTGTTGATGCGCTTGCTGGGCGAGGCGACCGAGCCCGCGATCTTGACCGTAACCATCGGCTCGGAGAACCAGGTCGCGGGTCTGGAGGCGACATCGGTGGTCTCCACGGGGTACGGGAACTCGGCCCAGCCGCTGGCCAAGCTCGGCGTGCTCGGGCCGACCAGGATGGATTACCCGGGAACGATGGGCGCGGTGCGCGCGGTGGCACGTTACGTTGGCCAGATTCTGATGGAGTCCTAGTGGCGGACTATTACTCCCTGCTCAAGATCCGCCGTGACGCGACGCAGGACGAGGTCAAGCGGGCCTACCGGCGGCTCGCGCGCGAGCTTCACCCTGACGTGAACCCCGATCCTGAGACTCAGGAGCGGTTCAAGGAGATCACCCAGGCCTACGAGGTGCTGTCGGACACCGAGAAGCGCCGGATGTACGACATGGGCGTCGACCCGTTCGCCACCGCGGGCAGCGGGGCCGGGGCGGGCCCGTTCGGGCCCGGGTTCTCGCCGCTGAGCGACCTGCTCGACCAGTTCTTCGGCGGCGCGGGCGCGCAGGCCACCCGCGGTCCGCGCAGCCGCGCGCAGCGCGGCCGCAACGCCACGATCCGGATCGAGCTCGACCTGGCCGAATGCTCGTTCGGCGCCACCCGCGAGCTCACCGTGGACACGGCCGTGGTCTGCCCGACCTGCTCGGGCGAGGGCACCGCGCCGGGCACCCACCCGCAGACCTGTGACATCTGCGGCGGGCGCGGCGAGGTCAGCCAGGTGACCCGCTCCTTCATCGGCCAGGTGATGATGGCCCGGGTGTGCCCGGGCTGCGGGGGATACGGGACCGTGCTGGTCCGGCCCTGCCCGGAGTGCGACGGTGACGGCCGGGTCCGGACCCGGCGCACGATCAAGGTTCGGATCCCGGCCGGCGTCGAGGACGGCACGCACATCCAGCTGGCCGGCGAGGGCGAGGTCGGCCCGGGCGGCGGGCCGCCCGGTGACCTGTTCCTGGAGATCGTGCAGCGCCCGCACGCGATCTTCGAGCGGCAGGGCGATGACCTGCACTGCACGGTGACGATCCCGATGGTGGCCGCGGCCCTGGGCGCCACGCTGTCGGTCGAGAGCCTGGACGGGCCCGCCGACATCGACATCCGCCCCGGTACCCAGGCCGGGCAGGTGATCCCGCTCTACGGCCAGGGGGTCAAGCACCTGAACGGCAACGGCCGCGGCGACCTGGTCATCCACGTGACGGTCGAGACGCCGACCAAGATCGACCCCGAGCAGGAGAAGCTGCTGCGCGAGCTGTCCAAGCTCCGCGGCGAGGAATCGCCGCCTGGCCGGTTCGCGCCGGGTCAGCAGGGGTTCTTCTCGAGGCTGCGCGACGCGTTCAACGGCCGCTGAGCCGTGTTGTCTTCTAAAGAGGTTCGCGTTATGCAAAGAAGCCGCTATAGTTGCCGTCTGCTCACCTGCACCGATCGCTCGCGCAGGCCCCAAGGCCTGCACTCGCGAGTCGGTATTGCATAACGCTCCGGGGGGCCGATCGTGCCGCAGCCGCCGGTCTTCCTGGCCGACCATGCCGAACTCCAGCGTGACGTCATCCTCCTGTCCGGCGCCGAAGGCCGGCACGCGGCCGCCGTCCGCCGGCTGCAGCCCGGCGAGCGGGCCGACGTCGGCGATGGCGCGGGCCTGGTCGCCGAGTGCGTGGTCACCGCCCAGTCCGGCCGCGGGCTGGAGCTGGCCGTCCGGGCCCGGCGCGAGGTGCCCCGCCCGGATCCCCTGATCACCGTCGTCCAGGCCATCCCCAAGGGCGACCGCGGGGAGCTGGCCGTGGAGGAGATGACCGAGGTGGGCGTCGACCGCATCATGCCCTGGGCCGCGGCCCGCTGCGTGCCGGTCTGGCGGGCCGAACGCGGGGCCCGTTCGCTGGCCCGGTGGCGGGTGACCGCCCGGGAGGCGGCCAAGCAGTCCCGCCGCGCCTGGATACCCGAGGTGACCGAGCCCGTGTCGGTGGCGGACGTGGCTCAGGTGATCACCAAGGCGGCGTGCGCGATCGTGCTCGAGCCCGGCGCCGCCCAGAGCCTCGGCCACCTCAGGCCGCCGGAATCCGGTGACCTGGTGGTGATCGTCGGGCCCGAAGGCGGGATCACCGACGAGGAGAACGCGGCCTTCCGCACGGCCGGCGCCACGCCCCGCAGCCTGGGGCCCACCGTGCTGCGGACCTCGACGGCCGGCACCGTGGCCGCCGCCGTCCTGCTCAGCCGCTCCGGCCGCTGGTAAGCCCGGCAAGCTGGTAAGCGCTCAGGGCCCGGAAGACGACGAAGACGGCACCACCGAGTCGGGCTGTGACCCGCCGGACGACGAGCCCACCTCCGGGGTCTCGTTCATGTTGCCCGTCGTCGACGACGAGCTGGACGAGTCCGACGCGCTGGCCGACGTGCTGGCCTTCACGGTCGACTTCGCGCTCGCCGATGACGACGGGCTCTTCGCGGGCTTGGACGAGGACTTGGTGGCGGCCGCGGACACCTGGCCGCGCGTCGGCGCCGAGCTCGAGCAGCTCGGGCTCGGCGTCGGCTGGACGCTCTTCTTGGCCGACCCGCTCGAACTCGGGCTGGCGCCCGTGCTGGCGCTGGAAGACGTCGTGGGGGTCGTCGGCGCCGAGCCGCCGGGGCTGGCGCTGGGAGTGACGCTCTCGCTCGGGTTGGCGCTCGCGCTGCCGGACGCACTGGAGCTGGCACTCGCGGTGCTGCCGCTGCTCGTGCTCCCGCTCGAGGACGTGGCGGGCGCCGTGGTCGTCGCGGTCGTGCTGCCCGGCGAGTTGCTCTTGGTCGACGTCACGGACGGATGCGTGGACGGCGACGCGCAGGCGCTCCGCGAGGGTTGCAGGACCACGGCGGGATTACTGGACGGCACGCTCCCCGCCGAGGACGTCGGAGGGGTCGTGCCCTGGCCCTCCTGTGGCGCCCGGACTGTTCGAGGAGTTGGCTGATGTTGAAGGCCGAGCCGATGGCGTCGCCGACACTTATAAACCCCTGGCGCGTGACTGGCACGACCGACAGGACCACGCCGAGCGCGAACACGGCCGCGCCGAAGGCGAAGGCCGGCCGGAGCATGGCCTCGCGCCAGTCCCTGGGCCGCTGCGGCTCACGTCGCTGCGGTTCTGACTGCGCCCTGCCGCCGCCGGCCGGGTAGCCCAGGCGCCGGATCAGTCTCACCGCCACGCCCGAGACGCCCAGCCAGACGCCCAGGATCCACTTGGGCTGGCTGGCGTGGGCCGGACGAGACCGGATCTTGTCGCGGATCCGCTCCAGGCCGTCCGAACCCGGCTCTACCTGATCCGCGGCAGCGTGGAGTTCGCGGCGCAAGAAGTCGGCGAAGTCCTGCCCTTGCCCGCCGTCGGAGCCGCGGCCGGATCTCACCATGACTCCCGCTCCAGCTCCGCGCGCAACGCGGCCATGCCACGCGCGGTATGACTCTTGACCGCGCCACGGCTGATCTTCATCGCGGCCGCGATCTCGGCCTCTGAGAAATCAGCGTAGTACCTCAGCACGAGCGCTTCGCGTTGCCGCTCCGGTAGCTTGCGCAGCGCGTTCACCACGGCGGACCGTTCGAGCTGGGCCAGTGCGCCGTGCTCGGCGCTCGGCATGTCGGGCGGCGCCTTCTGCAGGTTCTTGTCCACCACGGTCCGGTGCCGCAGCACCGACCGGGAGCGGTTCACCACCGCCTGCCGCAAGTAGGCCAGCGCGTTCTCCGCGTCCCTCAGCCGCTGCCACCCGCCGTGCATGGCCACGAACGCGTCCTGCACCACTTCCTCGGCGGTGGGCGTGTCCCGCACCAGCAGCGCGGCGAGCCGCACGAGTGGCCGGTAGTGCAGCGAATACAGCTCGGTGACCGCGCAGTCCGCGCTCCACCCCATGCGCGTCGCGGCCGGCGCCACGAAGGCGCCAGGCATGATGGCGCCCGCGGCCATCAGGGTTTCGGTCACATGGGTTGGACGCGCGTCCCCGTCCTCAGGTTCACTCACCAAGCCAGCGCCTCCGCGGCACGCTGGGAGCGCACCGGACCTGACCGCCGGTCCCTCATCCCGATAACCCCCACCGTCTGACCATCCGCTGCCCTGCTTTCCCGGCCGCCATCCGGTCCCGGCAAAGCATCTACCTGGGGAAACAGGCAACCAAGGTAGCAAACGGGCCGCGCCGCGCTGGCTTTCGGGACACGCCGCCGTTGATCGCCGGAGGATTGCGGGAAAAATAAGAATATCCATAGTGCGCGACCAACGACAGCACTTGCAGGGATCGGCACGATAACAACGGAAGGTCATCCGGTTACTCACGAGTATCAGCGGCGATAATCATATTGTCGACAGCGGCGCGCTTATCCCGGCTGCGCGAGGAGCCCATACCTGTGCCCTCCCGTGACCATTGAGCCGCCCGACGCCGCGCGTATCCTCCAGGCTCTAGGATCTTGGTGTGCCTGAATGCTTGTTCTGTGCAATCGCCGCCGAGACGGTGCCCGCGACGCGCGTCCTGGATACCGGCCGGGTGCTGGCGTTCCGCGATATCGACCCGCAGGCGCCGACGCACGTGCTCGTCATCCCGAAGGAGCACCATCCGGACATCGCCGCGCTCGCGGCCGCCGACGCCGGACTGCTGCACGAGGTCATCACCCAGGCTCACCAGGTGGCGGTGGCCGAGGGGGTCAGCGACGAGGGCTACCGGGTCGTGTTCAACACCGGCCCGCAGGCTGGCCAGGCCATACCCCACGTCCACGCCCACGTGCTCGGCGGCCGTTCCCTGACCTGGCCCCCCGGATAGCCAGGCCGGATAACATGGAGTGCACGACCCCTCGGGGGGCGGTCCTCCGGGCCTTGGAGAGCGTCGAATTGACGACGAATTGACAGATATCCGAAACGACGACCCGCGCACTTCAAACAACGACCTGCGCGGCAAGAGCGGTCCCGGCGGCAATGGCCGCCCGGGTGAATCAGCTCCGGGTGAAGCCGAGCGCGAGCCGCGTGCCGACGGCCAGGCTGAACCGCGATCCCAGGTGAAGATCGTGATCCCGGCCGACCATTCCATGGTCAGCCTGCTCGGATCCGGCGACGAACTCCTGCACGTGATCGAGCGCGAGTTCAACGCCGACATCCACGTCCGCGGCAACGAGATCACCGCGACCGGCAACCCGGCGGAGACCGCTCTGGTCACCGACCTGTTCGACGAGCTCCTCGAGCTGCTGCGCAAGGGCACCGACCTGACCGCCGACGCGGTGGAGCGGACCGCGGCCATGCTGCGCGCCGAGCGCGGCGTGCGCCCGGCCGACGTGCTGACCGTCGGCATCCTGTCCGCCCGCGGCCGGACCATCCGGCCCAAGACGCTGAACCAGAAGCGCTACGCGGACGCCATCGACAAGCACACGATCGTGTTCGCCATCGGCCCGGCCGGCACCGGGAAGACCTACCTGGCCATGGCCAAGGCGGTCAAGGCCCTGCAGGCCAAGGAGGTCAACCGGATCATCTTGACCCGGCCCGCGGTCGAGGCGGGGGAGCGCCTGGGCTTCCTGCCCGGCACCCTGTACGAGAAGATCGACCCCTACCTGCGCCCGCTCTACGACGCGCTGCACGACATGCTCGACCCCGACTCCATCCCCCGCCTGATGACCGCCGGCACGATCGAGATCGCCCCCCTGGCGTACATGCGTGGAAGGACCCTGAATGACTCGTTCATCATCCTGGACGAGGCGCAGAACACCTCGGCCGAGCAGATGAAGATGTTCCTCACCCGGCTGGGCTTCGGGTCGCAGGTGGTGGTGACCGGCGACGTGACCCAGGTGGACCTCCCGGCCGGCCAGGTCAGCGGCCTGCGCGTGGTCCAGGGCATCCTGGACGGCATCGAGGACATCCACTTCGCCCGGCTGACCAGTCACGACGTGGTCCGGCACCGCCTCGTGGGCAAGATCGTCGACGCCTACGAGAAGTACGATGCGCAGGAGCGGCAGCTGGGCGCAACGGGACGGCCGCCCAGGCGAAAAGGCAGCTGAGACGGGGCAGAGCAGATGAGCATCGATATCGCCAACGAGTCGGGCGTCGCCGTGGACGAGGTCGGGCTCGCCGCCGTGGCCCGGTTCACCCTGGACCAGATGCGGATCCACCCGCTGGCCGAGCTGTCCGTGCTGCTGGTGGACGAGCGGACCATGACCGAGCTGCACGAGCGCTGGATGGGCGAGCCGGGCCCGACCGACGTCCTGGCCTTCCCGATGGACGAACTCCGGCCGCCGCACCTGGGCGGCAACCGCGCGGGCGACCCCGAGCCAGGCGACGAACCGGGTCTGCTCGGGGACGTGGTGCTGTGCCCGCAGGTCGCCACGGAGCAAGCGGAGAAGGCTGGTCACTCCGCCCAGGACGAGCTCGAGCTGCTCACCGTGCACGGGATCTTGCACCTGCTCGGCTACGACCACGCCGAGCCCGAGGAGCACGCCGTCATGTTCGGCACGCAGGATCAGCTGCTCAACGCCTGGCGGGAGACAAAGACGAGACAAGACGGAGACAAAGACGAAGGAGCGAGAAGGGACCGCGTGATGTCACCCCCGGGTCGCTGCTCGTCGCGCCTGCGCCCTCGCGGCGCGCTCCCAAGGGAGACCAAGGAGCGAGAAGGGACCGCGTGATGTCACCCCCGGGTGGCTGCTGGTCGCGGCGGCCGTGCTGGCCCTCGCGGCGGGCTGGTGCGCCAACGCGGAGGCCGCGCTCACCCTGGTCACCGCCACCGGGGTGGCCGAACGGCCCGAGCACAAGGGCACGCTCCAGGCGGTAGCGAAAGACCTGCCCCGCTACATGAGCGTGCTGCTGCTGCTCCGCGCCATCCTCGAGTGCCTGGCCGCGGTCCTGGTCACGGCCGCCTTCGTGCACTGGCTCGGCGACGACTGGCGCGCGGTGCTGGCCGCGGCCGGCGTGGTGGTCCTCATGCACTACGTGCTGACCGGCGTGCGCCCGCAGCTGGGCCGGGTCGGCCCCCGCACCGAACGCACCGCCGGACGCGCCGCCCGGTTCCTCTACCCGCTGACCCGGGCCCTGGGCCCGCTGCCCCGGCTGCTGGTGGCGGTGGGCAACACGCTGCCGCCCAGCGGCGGCCCGTGCCTGCCGACGGCAGCGAGTCCGGCGACGAGTCGGGCGGCCCGGTGGCCCGGTCCGAGCTGCGCGGGCTGGTCGACTACCTCGAGCGCCGGACCGGCATCGAGCCGGGCGAGCGCGAGATGGTCCGCTCGGTCTTCGAGCTCGGCGACACGATCGCCAGGGAAGTCATGGTGCCGCGCACCGACATGGTGTTCATCGAGAGCGACAAGACCGTCGAGCAGGCCCTCTCCCTGGCCCTGCGCAGCGGCTTCTCGCGGATCCCGGTGGTCGGCGAGAACGAGGACGACGTGGTCGGCATCGCGTACCTGAAGGACATCGTGGCCTGGAGCCACGAGCATCCGGGGGCCGAGGCCACCGAGAAGGTCGCCACCGTCATGCGCCCGGCCAGCTACGTGCCGGACAGCAAACCGGTCGACGAGCTGCTGCGCCAGATGCAGGCGCAGCGCAATCACATGGTGATCGTGATCGACGAGTACGGCGGGACCGCCGGGCTGGTCACCATCGAGGACCTCCTGGAGGAGATCGTCGGCGAGATCACCGAC
Organism: uncultured Actinomycetes bacterium; assembly: GCA_963849595.1. GTDB lineage: Bacteria > Actinomycetota > Actinomycetes > Streptosporangiales > Streptosporangiaceae > Palsa-504. The sequence goes on along the minus strand of CAWKIB010000050.1, from coordinate 29,205 downwards.
GAGTACGACAACGAACAGCCGCCGGTCACGTGGCTGTCGGCCGATTCGGCCCGGGTGACCGCCCGGCTTGCGGTGCCCGAGCTCGAGGAGCTGTTCAGCGTCCACATCGACGCGGCCGAGGACGTGGAGACGGTGGCCGGGCTGCTGGCCCACGCGCTCGGCCGCGTCCCCATCGCGGGCTCCACCGCGGTCGTGAACGGCCTGCGCCTGACCGCCGAGCCCGGCTCCGGGCGCCGCAACAAGATCGGCACGGTCCTGGTCCAGCGGGAGAGCGACGAGTAACCCTGACCGCGCCCGTAGACTCTGACGGGTGAGCCTTTATGAGCGCCGAAGACCTCAAGATCATCACCTTGGCGCGGTCCTCGCGGGCGCGGGTAGCGGCGTCCGAGGGCGCGGCCGTCCGCGACGAGACCGGCCGCACCTACACCGCCGCCGCCGTGGCCCTGCCCTCGCTGCGGCTGTCCGCCCTGCGCCTGGCCGTGGCCATGGCCGTCTCCAGCGGCGCGCAGAAGCTGGAGGCCGCCGCCCTGGTCAGCGACGCCGAGCTGGACCCGGGTGACCTGGCCGTGGTGCGCGACCTCGGCCCGGACGCGACCGTCTTCCACGCCGCCCCGGACGGCACCCTCCGCGCCGTGCTCACCGCCTGAACCCAAAAACCCGCACGGACCGTCCAGGCCCGCCCCGCCGCGGTCTTTATTTGTGCCGAACGGTCCGTGGTTTCACCGGCCAGAACATGCACGACAATTGAGTGGTGAACCATCCGTCGCCCGCCCGCTCCCCGGGCGCCGGCGCCCCGGACCCTGACCCCCGCCCGGGCGCCGCCTTCCGCTCGGGTTTCGCCTGCCTGGCAGGCCGTCCCAACGTCGGCAAGTCGACGCTCACCAACGCGCTGGTCGGCGCGAAGGTCGCGATCACCAGCGACCGGCCGCAGACCACCAGGCGGGTGATCCGGGGCATCGTGCACCGCCCGGACGCGCAGCTGGTCCTGGTCGACACCCCCGGCCTGCACAAGCCGCGGACGCTGCTCGGCGAGCACCTGGACAGCCTGGTCCGCTCGACCCTGGCCGAGGTCGACGTGATCGGGTTCTGCATCCCGGCCGGCGACCCGGTTGGCCCGGGTGACCGGTTCTTCGCCCGCGAGCTGGAGAACGTCCGCAAGACCCCGGTCGTGGTGGTGGTGACCAAGGTCGACGAGGTGCCGCCGGAGCGGGTCGCCGAGCAGCTGATGGCGGTGACCGAGCTCGGTGACTGGGCGGATGTGGTCCCGGTCTCGGCCGTGACCGGCTTCCAGCTCGACGTGCTGGCCGACGTGCTCGTCGCCCACCTGCCCGAAGGCCCGCCGCTGTACCCCGACGGCGAGCTGACCGACGAGCCGGAACAGATCATGGTCGCCGAGCTGATCAGGGAGGCGGCCCTGGAGGGCGTCCGGGACGAGCTGCCGCACTCGATCGCGGTCGTGGTCGAGGAGATGGGCCCGCACCCCGGCCGGGACGACCTGACCGACGTGTACGCCGAGCTGTACGTGGAGCGGCCGAGCCAGAAGGCCATCGTCATCGGCACCCGGGGAGCGCGGCTGAAGGACGTCGGCACCCGGGCCCGCCGCCAGATCGAGGCTCTCCTGGGCACCAGGGTCTACCTCGACCTGCACGTCAAGATCGCCAAGGACTGGCAGCGCAACCCCAAGCAGCTCCGCCGCCTCGGCTTCTACGACGAGAAGGGACCGCGTGATGTCACCCCCCGGGTGGCTGCTGGTCGCGGCGGCCGTGCTGGCCCTCGCGGCGGGCTGGTGCGCCAACGCGGAGGCCGCGCTCACTCTGGTCACCGCCACCGGGGTGGCCGAACGACCCGAGCACAAGGGCACGCTCCAGGCGGTAGCGAAAGACCTGCCCCGCTACATGAGCGTGCTGCTGCTGCTCCGCGCCATCCTCGAGTGCCTGGCCGCGGTCCTGGTCACGGCCGCCTTCGTGCACTGGCTCAGCGACGACTGGCGCGCGGTGCTGGCCGCGGCCGGCGTGGTGGTCGTCATGCACTACGTGCTGACCGGCGTGCGTCCCCAGCTGGGCCGGGTCGGCCCCCGCACCGAACGCACCGCCGGACGCGCCGCCCGGTTCCTTTACCCGCTGACCCGGGCCCTCGGCCCGCTGCCCCGGCTACTGGTAGCGGTGGGCAACACGCTGCCGCCCCGTCGGCGGCCCATGCCCGCCGACGGTAGCGAGCCCGGCGACGAGTCGGGCGGGCCGGTGGCCCGGTCTGAGCTGCGCGGGCTGGTCGACTACCTCGAGCGCCGGACCGGCATCGAGCCGGGCGAGCGCGAGATGGTCCGCTCGGTCTTCGAGCTCGGCGACACGATCGCCAGGGAAGTCATGGTGCCGCGCACCGACATGGTGTTCATCGAGAGCGACAAGAGCGTCGAGCAGGCCCTCTCCCTGGCCCTGCGCAGCGGCTTCTCGCGGATCCCGGTGGTCGGCGAGAACGAGGACGACGTGGTCGGCATCGCGTACCTGAAGGACATCGTGGCCTGGAGCCACGAGCATCCGGGGGCCGAGGCCACCGAGAAGGTCGCCACCGTCATGCGTCCGGCCAGCTACGTGCCGGACAGCAAGCCGGTCGACGAGCTGCTGCGCCAGATGCAGGCGCAGCGCAATCACATGGTGATCGTGATCGACGAGTACGGCGGGACCGCCGGGCTGGTCACCATCGAGGACCTCCTGGAGGAGATCGTCGGCGAGATCACCGACGAGTACGACAACGAACAGCCGCCGATCACGTGGCTGTCGGCCGATTCAGCCCGGGTGACGGCCCGCCTTGCGGTGCCCGAGCTCGAGGAGCTGTTCAGCGTCCACATCGACGCGGCCGAGGACGTGGAGACGGTGGCCGGGCTGCTGGCCCACGCGCTCGGCCGCGTCCCCATCGCGGGCTCCACCGCGGTCGTGAACGGCCTGCGCCTGACCGCCGAGCCCGGCTCCGGGCGCCGCAACAAGATCGGCACGGTCCTGGTCCAGCGGGAGAGCGACGAGTAACCCGACCGCGCCCTTAGACTCTGACGGTGAGCCTTGACGCCGAAGACCTCAAGATCATCACCTTGGCGCGGTCCTCGCGGGCGCGGGTAGCGGCGTCCGAGGGCGCGGCCGTCCGCGACGAGACCGGCCGCACCTACACCGCCGCCGCCGTGGCCCTGCCCTCGCTGCGGCTGTCCGCCCTGCGCCTGGCCGTGGCCATGGCCGTCTCCAGCGGCGCGCAGAAACTGGAGGCCGCCGCCCTGGTCAGCGACGCCGAGCTGGACCCGGGTGACCTGGCCGTGGTGCGCGACCTCGGCCCGGACGCGACCGTCTTCCACGCCGCCCCGGACGGTACTCTCCGCGCCGTGCTCACCGCCTGAACCCAAAAACCCGCACGGACCGTCCAGGCCCGCCCCGCCGCCGTCTTTATTTGTGCCGAACGGTCCGTGGTTTCACCGGCCAGAACATGCACGACAATTGAGTGGTGAACCATCCGTCGCCCGCCCGCTCCCCGGGCGTCGGCGCCCCGGACCCCGACCCCCGCCCGGACGCCGCCTTCCGCTCGGGTTTCGCCTGCCTGGCGGGCCGTCCCAACGTCGGCAAGTCGACGCTCACCAACGCGCTGGTCGGCGCGAAGGTCGCGATCACCAGCGACCGGCCGCAGACCACCAGGCGGGTGATCCGGGGCATCGTGCACCGCCCGGACGCGCAGCTGGTCCTGGTCGACACCCCCGGCCTGCACAAGCCGCGGACGCTGCTCGGCGAGCACCTGGACAGCCTGGTCCGCTCGACCCTGGCCGAGGTCGACGTGATCGGGTTCTGCATCCCGGCCGGCGACCCGGTCGGCCCGGGTGACCGGTTCTTCGCCCGCGAGCTGGAGAACGTCCGCAAGACCCCGGTCGTGGTGGTGGTGACCAAGGTCGACGAGGTGCCGCCGGAGCGGGTCGCCGAGCAGCTGATGGCGGTGACCGCGCTCGGTGACTGGGCGGATGTGGTCCCGGTCTCGGCCGTGACCGGCTTCCAGCTCGACGTGCTGGCCGATGTGCTCGTCGCCCACCTGCCCGAAGGCCCGCCGCTGTACCCCGACGGCGAGCTGACCGACGAGCCGGAACAGATCATGGTCGCCGAGCTGATCAGGGAGGCGGCCCTGGAGGGCGTCCGGGACGAGCTGCCGCACTCGATCGCGGTCGTGGTCGAGGAGATGGGCCCGCACCCCGGCCGGGACGACCTGACCGATGTGTACGCCGAGCTGTACGTGGAGCGGTCGAGCCAGAAGGCCATCGTTATCGGCACCCGGGGGGCGCGGCTGAAGGACGTCGGCAGCCGGGCCCGCCGCCAGATCGAGGCTCTCCTGGGCACCAGGGTCTACCTCGACCTGCACGTCAAGATCGCCAAGGACTGGCAGCGCAACCCCAAGCAGCTCCGCCGCCTCGGCTTCTACGACTTATCCGGCGCGGCGCTGGCCACACCGATTGGCCAAACCCGCTCCCTTCGCCCAAATCCGCCCCGCCCCGCCACCCGCCCCGGCATGATGGTCCTACCTGCGGCCAGAAGGGATCGACCGTGCTGATCATCTTCGGCCTGCGCGTGTTCTACCGGACGATCGCGCAGGGCACCTTCCACTGCCGGCGCTGCGGCGGGGACCGGCAGTACCGGCACCGGGCCGGGCGCCGGTGGTTCACGCTGTTCTTCCTTCCGGTCATCCCGCTGAACTCGGTCGGCGAGCACGTCCAGTGCACGACCTGCCGCACCCGGTACGTGACGGACGCGCTCAGCCAGCCGACCACCGCGCAGATGCAGGCCGCGCTGCCCTCGGGCATGCGCGCCGCCGCCTCGGCCATGCTGCGATCCGGCGACCCGAACAGCCCGGACGCCCGGCAGCGGGCCATCGAGGCGGTCATCGGCGCCGGGCTGCGCGGCTACGACGAGGCCCAGCTGAACGCCGACCTCACCCAGCCGTTCGAGGCCATCCGTCCGGCGCTGAACCAGGTGGGAGCGCAGCTCACCGTCCAGGCCCGGGAGTGGTACCTGGCCGACGTGATCCGGATCGGCATGGCCGACGGACCGCTGACCGACGGCGAACGGCAGGCCGCCCTGGCCATCGGCCTGGACCTGGGCATGACCCACGCGCAGACCATCGGCGTGATCGCCACCACCGAGCAGTCGGCCGGCCGCGGCTAGCGGCGGGTCTGGCTGGCCAGCTCCTGCTCCCCACCCACCTCCCCATCCCCCTTCACTGCCGCCACGTCCAGCTTCCACCAGCTGGCCGGCCGCCCGAGGATGGTGTAACCGAGCGCCTCGTTGACCGCGATCATGTACTGGTTCGATTGGGCGTTCCAGGTCTGGAGCCGTTCCAGCTGCGGCTCCGCCGCCTTCAGCCACTCCGCCATGGCCACCTTGACCAGCAGGCCGAGCCGGTGCCCGCGGTGCGCTCGGGTCACGCCGGTCAGCATCTGGTGCGCCCAGCCCGGATCGGCCGGATCCACCGCGACCTCGGTCAGGCCGGCCAGTTCCCCGGTGGCGTCATGTCGCGCCGCCACCGCGTAGGTCCGCAGCCGTAGGCCGGGCGCAGGTCGTTGACGCGCTCGCGGACCCGCTGCGCGTCCCAGACCGCGGGCGCGGTCCCCGGGTCGTGCGGAGCGTCGTTGAGCGCGGCGAAGAGCGCCGCCGCCTGCTCGATGAACTCCTCGGGCACCAGCCCGGTCCAGGACACCAGCGAGTACTCCGGCGGCCTTCTCCTCGGCGGTCGCGCGGAGCCGGGCCAGCTGATCGTCTCCCGTCGCGCGCACGTCCATCACCCGCTGCACGTCCACCAGCCCTTGCTCCGCCCCGGTCGCGCGGGCGAAGGCCTCGCCGTCGCCGCCCAGGCGCGTGGGGCCGTTGAGCACCGAACGCCCGTGCTCGGCCGCCCGGGCCGCCGCGTGCTTCAGCAGGGCGCGGCCGATTCCCCGCCGCCGCTGCGCCGGGTGCACCACCAGCGTCAGTTGGCGTGGTCGAGGTTCTCCAGGTCGGGCAGCTCCAGCCGGTACCAGCCCGCGACCGTGCCCTCCGCCGGGCCCTCGGCCAGCCATATCTCGCGCGGGTCGCCGCCCCACCCGACGGTCAGCCAGCCGCGGAACGGCCGCTCGGTGAACAACGGCCCGTCGGGTTCGTCCACCTGCTGGGCGGCCAGGAACGCCTCGAAACAGGCGCGGATCGTGTCCGCGTCCGCCGGGTCAACTCGCTTGATGCGCATCCTCACAGCAAACCCGCCCCGGCCCGCCATCGCCACTGAATATTCCGCCCGCCGACCCGCATCGGGGCCCCGTCCCATCCAGCTGGTAGGGTGTTCCCAATGTTGCGCGAGCTGCTCCTGCTTAGCGGCCGCGGCGGGGGCCGATAGGCCGGCTCCCTCGCCGCGGGGTATTGGCGCGTGCGCTGGCCGTTGTCTAGGTCCACACCGACCAGGCCCATACCGATCTCGCCCTTTGGAGCAGCAGACCATGCAGTCCGATAATCCGTACCATCGCGTCACGCCCCCCCAGCAGCAACCCAGCGGCATGCCCTGCCAGCGTTACACCCCGTTCCAGCCGGTCGACCTCCCGGACCGCGCCTGGCCGGGCAGGTCCCTGACCCGCGCGCCGCGCTGGCTGTCCACCGACCTCCGGGACGGCAACCAGGCGCTGATCGACCCGATGAGCCCGGCCCGCAAGCACAAGATGTTCGACCTGCTGGTGCGGATGGGCTACAAGGAGATCGAGGTCGGGTTCCCGTCCGCCAGCCAGACCGACTTCGACTTCGTACGCGAGCTGATCGAAGGCGACCGGGTCCCCGACGACGTCCGGATCTCGGTCCTCACCCAGGCCCGCGAGGACCTGATCGAGCGGTCGGTCCAGTCGCTGGTCGGCGCGCGCATGGCCACCGTGCACCTGTACAACGCGACCGCGCCGATCTTCCGCCGGGTGGTGTTCCGGATTGACCGCGAGGAGTGCAAGGCACTGGCCGTCGAGGGCACCCGGCACGTCATGAAGTACGCCGAGGCCCTCCTGGCCGGAAGTGCACAGAGCACCGACTTCGGCTATGAGTACTCGCCGGAGATCTTCATGGACACCGAGCTCGACTTCGCCCTCGACGTCTGCGCGGGCGTCATGGACGTCTGGCAGCCCGAGCCGGATCGGGAGATCATCCTCAACCTGCCGTGCACGGTCGAGCGGTCCACCCCGAACGTCTACGCCGACCAGATCGAGTGGATGAGCCGGAACCTGCCCCGCCGCGACTCGGTCTGCGTGTCGGTCCACACCCACAACGACCGCGGCACCGCCGTTGCCGACGCGGAACTGGCCGTCCTGGCCGGCGCGGACCGGATCGAGGGCTGCCTGTTCGGCAACGGCGAGCGGACCGGCAACGTCTGCCTGGTCACCCTCGGGCTGAACCTGTTCAGCCAGGGCATCGACCCGATGATCGACTTCTCCGACATCGACGAGATCCGTCGCACGGTGGAGTACTGCAACCAGCTCCCGGTCCACCCGCGCCACCCCTATGCCGGTGACCTGGTCTACACCGCGTTCTCCGGCTCGCACCAGGACGCGATCAAGAAGGGCTTCGAGGCGCTCGAGGACGACGCCGCCCGGGCCGGCGTCCCGTTCGCCTCCTACCCGTGGGCGGTGCCGTACCTGGCCATCGACCCGCACGACGTCGGCCGCACCTACGAGGCCGTGATCAGGGTCAACTCGCAGTCGGGCAAGGGCGGCGTGGCCTACCTGATGAAGGCCGAGCACCGGCTGGACCTGCCCCGCCGCATGCAGATCGAGTTCTCCCGGGTCATCCAGGCCCACACCGACATCGAGGGCGGCGAGGTGACCGCGGCCCAGATGTGGGGCATCTTCGCCACCGAGTACCTGGCCGAAGGCGCCGCTGAGCCTGCTCGACCACCAGAGCTCCTCGGTCGTGGAGTCCAAGCACGCGCTCACCGCGGAGATCTCCGCCGACGGGCAGGCGCAGCAGGTCGAGGGCATCGGCAACGGCCCGATCTCCGCGTTCTGCGACGCGCTGGCCACCATCGGCATCGAGGCGCGGGTGCTCGACTACACCGAGCACGCGCTCACCCAGGGCACCGACGCGCAGGCCGCGGCGTACGTGGAGTGCGAGATCGGCGGCCAGGTCTACTGGGGCGTCGGCGTGGACACCAACACGGCCAGCGCGTCGATGCGTGCCGTGCTGTCCGCGGTCAACCGCTCCCGCCGCGCCTAAGCTGCCGCACCTGACCCGGCGCGGAGGCGGGGACACGCCCGCAAAGCCCCGCCTCCGCGCCTACGCCCGGTTACTCCCCCCGTGCGGGAGAATGGACGGGTGCTGCCTTATCGGGATGACGGGATCGTGCTGCGGACTCAGAAGCTGGGCGAGGCCGACCGGATCATCACCATCCTGGGCCGGACCACCGGCCGGGTCCGCGCGGTGGCCAAGGGCGTCCGCCGCACGAAATCGCGGTTCGGCGCCCGGCTCGAGCCGTTCACGCACGTCGACCTCATGCTGCACCCCGGGCGCTCGCTGGACGTGATCACCCAGGCCGAGGTCATCCGGCCCTACGGCGAGCCGCTGGCCGCGGACTACCCCCGCTACACGGCAGGCGTGGCCATGCTGGAGACCGCCGAGCGGTTCACCCCGGTGGAGAAGGAGCCCGCCCTGCGCCAGCTGCTGCTGCTCGTCGGCGGGCTGCGGTCCCTGGGCGAGGCCGAGCACGACTCCCGGCTGGTCCTGGACGCCTTCCTGCTGCGCTCGCTGGCGGTGGCCGGCTACGCGCCCGCCCTGGAGGAGTGCGCCCGCTGCGGCGCGTCGCCCAGCGGCCAGGCCCGCCCCGGGGCCAGCCCCCCCAGCGACCCGGCCCACCCCAGCGACCCGGCCCACCCCGGCGCCAGCGCGCCCGGCGACGAGGTGCGGCTGCCGGCCTTCGCCGTCGCGGCCGGCGGCATGGTGTGCGCGTCCTGCCGCCCGCCCGGCGCGGCCGCGCCCGCGGCGGGCACCGTGGGCCTGATGCTCGCCCTGCTGCAAGGCGACTGGGACCGCGCCGACCGCAGCGAGCGCCGGCACCGGGTCGAGTGCAGCGGGCTGGTCGCCGCCTACCTGCAATGGCACCTGGAGCATTCGATCCGTTCACTGCGTCACGTGGAGCGTGTGTGATGGCGGAGCCGAACCCGGCCACCGCCCGGCCGCGAGCCGCGGGCCTCCGCCCGCCCGATCCGCACCCGAGCGGGGTCAAGCCGCCCGATATCCCGGCCGACCTGGTGCCCCGGCACGTGGCCCTGGTCATGGACGGCGACGGCCGGTGGGCGAAAAAGCGCGGGCTGCCCCGGACCGAAGGTCACAAGGAGGGCGAGTCCTCGCTGCTCGACGTGATCATGGGGGCGATCGAGCTCGGCATTCCGTACCTGTCCGCCTACGCGTTCTCGACCGAGAACTGGCGGCGCTCGCCGGACGAGGTGCGCTTCCTGATGGGCTTTAACCGCGACGTCATTCACCGCCGCCGCGACCTGCTGAACGAAATGGGCGTCCGCATCCGCTGGGCCGGCCGCCGGCCCCGGCTGTGGCGCAGCGTGATCAGCGAACTGGAGTACGCCGAGCAGCTGTCCGCCGGGAATACCGTCCTGACCTTGCAGTTCTGCGTCAACTACGGCGGCCGGGCGGAGATCGCCGACGCCGCCGCCGCGATCGCGGCCGATGTCGCGGCCGGAAAACTCCGCGCGGATAAGGTCACCGAAAAGGTGTTCGCCCGCTATCTGTACGAGCCAGAGATGCCGGACGTCGACCTTTTCGTCAGGTCATCCGGCGAGCAGCGCCTGTCCAACTTCCTGCTCTGGCAGTCCGCCTACGCCGAACTGGTTTTCCTCGATACCCTCTGGCCCGACTTCGACCGGCGCCACCTGTGGCACGCGTGCGAGATCTACGCCAGCCGCGACCGCCGGTACGGCGGCGCCCAGCCCAACCCCGTTCCCGCCCCGCCGGACCCCTCCGATAACCCCCGATAAGCCCATCCGCACCGGGCGAATCCAGTTCGCGGTCGTCGTCCAGTGCTCCTAAGCTAGGGGCCTCCGGTCATGGATGCGGCCCGCGGCCGCCCCCGCACCGGATCGCCACGGGGATCGCGCCCGTCGCGCCCGCCGACCGCCAGCCGGATGGAGACCACAGATGGCCCTGCGCAGTGACCGCCTCGACGCCATTGTCAGCCTGAGCAAACGACGGGGATTCGTCTACCCGTCCAGCGAGATCTACGGGGGCCTGCGAGCCTCCTGGGACTACGGCCCGCTCGGCGTCGAGCTGAAGAACAACATCAAGCGCCAGTGGTGGCGGACGATGGTGACCGAGCGTGAGGACATTGTCGGCCTGGACTCCTCGGTAATCCTGGCCCGCGAGGTATGGGAGGCGAGCGGGCACGTCACCGAGTTCGTCGACCCGCTTACCGAGTGCTCGTTCTGCCACAAGCGGTACCGGGCCGATCAGCTCATCGAGGCCTACGAGGAGAAGCACGGCCACCCGCCGGTCGGCGGCCTCGAGGGGCTCACGTGCCCGAATTGCGGCAACCGCGGCACCTTCACCGAGCCGCGGATGTTCAACGGGCTGCTGAGCACGCACCTGGGCCCGGTGGAGGACGAATCCGGGCTGGCCTACCTGCGCCCGGAGACCGCGCAGGGCATCTTCATCAACTTCAAGAACGTGCTGCAGACCTCGCGGAAGAAGATCCCGTTCGGCATCGGGCAGATCGGCAAGTCGTTCCGCAACGAGATCACCCCGGGCAACTTCATCTTCCGGACCCGCGAGTTCGAGCAGATGGAGATGGAGTTCTTCGTCGTCCCCGGCACCGACGAGGAGTGGCACCAGATCTGGATCGACACCCGCCTGGCCTGGTACATCGACCTCGGCATCCGCCCGGAGAACCTGCGGAAGTACGAGCACCCGAAGGAGAAGCTGTCGCACTACTCCAAGCGCACGGTCGACATCGAGTACAAGTTTGACTTCGTGGGCACCGAGTGGGGCGAGCTGGAGGGCATCGCCAACCGCACCGACTACGACCTGACCACCCACCAGGAGGCGTCCGGCCAGGACCTGTCCTACCTGGACCAGGAGTCGGGGGAGCGGTTCATCCCGTACGTGATCGAGCCCGCGGCCGGCGTCGACCGAGGCGCGCTGGTGTTCCTGCTCGACGCGTACGCCGAGGACGAGGCGCCGGACGCCAAGGGCAACCTGGAGAAGCGGACCGTGCTGCGCCTGGACCGCAGGCTCGCGCCGGTCAAGGTCGCGGTCCTCCCGCTGTCGCGCAACGCCGACCTGTCGCCCAAGGCCCGCGACCTGGCCGCGACGCTGCGCAAGCACTGGAACACCGACTTCGACGACGCCAGCGCGATCGGCCGCCGCTACCGCCGCCAGGACGAGATCGGCACCCCGTACTGCGTCACCGTCGACTTCGACACCCTGAACGACCAAGCCGTCACGGTCCGCGACCGCGACACCATGCAGCAAGAACGCGTCGGCCTCGCCAGTGTCGTGGCCTATCTATCCGAGCGCCTCGGCCCCTGCGCATAACCGGGCGCCCGTGCAAGCACCCGGCCCGTTCGGAAAAGAGATCTTTTAGTCCGAACGGTCCGGGTTTTTGCGCACCAGCGCATCCAGGCCAGCCTCCTTCCCGGCCGAGTCGGCCGGCGGGAAGCGGCGGTAAATCTCGGCCGCGGCCTGGTGGAATCCCTCGGGCAGGCCGACCGCGGCCATGGTCGCGGCGATCTCCTCCATCTCCGCGATCCAGCGCCAGCCCTTCGCCGCCGCGGCCCCGGCTGCGCCGGCCGACCGTTCGGCCAGGCCCGGCTGGGAGATGCCCCACTCAGCCAGCAGCACATCCTCCACGCCCTCGGCCCGGGCCAGTGCCCGCGCCGCCAGCAGCAGGGCCGCGGTGCCCTTGGTCCAGGACGCGTACGCCATCTTCACCGCGGACGCCGCCCCGATTCCGCCCGCACCGCCAGCGCCAGCCCTCGCCCCAGCCCTCAACTCATGGTCGACCACTCTCGCGTCTACCGGGCTGCCGTCGAACAGGTCGCGTACGTCGCCGGCTTTCGGGCCGGACAGGTAGAGCCGGATGAATCCCGGCACCACCGGGGGAGTCCCGATGATCCCGCCGTCCACGTAGTTGGCCCCGCCGGTCTCGATGATGCCAGCCACCTCGCGCGCGGTCGCCGGTGAGATCGCGTTGGCGTCCACGTACACGCCACCGAACCCGGCGACCTGACGGGCGATGTCCAGTGCCGCGTGCGGCGGGGCCACCGACATGATCACCTCAGCGCGCCGGACCAGCTCGGCTAGCCCGCCGCCGACGCCGGTCAGCCCGGCCGCCGCGGCGCGCGCGGCGGTAGCGGGGCTGCGGCCATCCGGTACCCACAGCACCCGATGCCCAGCCCCGGCCAGGCACTGCCCGACCGCGGCGCCCATCTCCCCGGGATGCAGCAGCCCGATCGTGGTCTCGCCCATGCTCCTTATTTCACCAGGCGCCCGACTGGTCCGCAGTCGAGTTGCCCTGCCCAGGCAGCGGCGTGAACGCATTCCCGCTGATCACGCCGACCCGGCCGTCACCGGTCGTGGGAATCACGCCGATGAGCAGGCTGCCCGAGGGGTTAGACCACAGCACATTGACGGCCAGATACCCTGCGCGGGCAATAGTCCAGGGCCCGAAGACGCTTACGATCTTGCCGGTTGCGGTGGAGTACTCGCGGAACTCGGTCACGGCGTCCCGCCCGCGGTCAACGCCGTTGGCCTGTATCGCCCCGCAGACGAGCGCGGACCCGTCCGGTGTGATGATCAGGTCGTTCTGGCACGCCGGCCCATACGGCGACGGTGCTGGGAACCGGGCCTGAAGCCGGCTGTCGGCTAGCAGGCTGCTGCCGGGGGCGTCGACGTTGAGCAGCCCGACGCCTCCTGAGCTGGCGCTATTCCAGTCGAACGCCAGCGTCCGCTCGTCGGCGGTCCAAGACACCGACTTCGCGTCGCCCGGGCCGGACCCGATGGTGCCGTCGCCCTTCCAGGTCCGCACCGCCCCGGTGCCCAGGGTGTAGACCCTGATTTCCTGCAGGTTCGGATCTTTCTTCACGTTGTTAGGCTCGACCGCGATGGCGAGCTTGCGGCCGCTGGGGGACAGCGCCAGCCCGGTCACCAATGCCCCCGTCGGCACCGACATCGGCAGCTTGGTCAGCCGGCCCGGCTGGCCGGAAGAGCTCAGCCGGACCATATAGAAGGTGCTGGCCTCGAACGCCTGGTCGCCGCCCCGCGGCGCCCGAGGCTGCACGCTGAGAACAAAGGTCCGGTCGTCGGCCGCGGCGGTCACCGCGACGATGGTGCCATCTGCGGTCGGCGGGTTGATCGTGGCCAGCGTCTTGCCGCTGGCGGTTGCCTGGACCACAGCGTAGGAGGGGTTGACGTTCGGGCCGCCGTGGATCGCCACGTAGTACGGCGGCACCTGGCCGGACCTGACGTACGTGCTGATCGGCGGGCCCGGCCTCACGCCGCCGGGCGCGGCGGTCCCGGTGCTGGTCACCGGCGCGTGCCTGCTCCGGCTGATGGTCACCACCGAGACCGCGACCGCGACGACGGCCAGCGCGGCGGCCACCGGCGCCAGTCGGCGGACCCACACCGCGTCCGGCCGCGAGTCCCGCCGCCCGCGACGAAAGCGAGACGGGCTACCAGCCGGCAAGCGCAGCGGCGGCACGCTGTCCGGCGGTACCGTGTCGGCGGCGGAGCGGGCGGCCGCGCGGATGCGCTCCTCGATCGTGTTCATGACTGTTCCCCCAGGATTCGTCCGAGTGCGGCCAGGGCGCGGGAGGTGGTGGACTTCACGGTGCCCCGGCTGATCCGCATCGACCTGGCTATCTCTTCCTCGTTGAGGTCGAGGTAGAAGCGGAGCACGAGCACCTCCCGCTGGCGGCTGGGCAGACGGCGGACCGCCTCGAGCACCTGCCGGTGTTCCTCGCCGATCAGCGCCGCGGATTCGGCGGATTCTCCGGGCGGCTCCCCGGCCAGGCCGGCCTGCCGCATCCGGCGGCGCAGCACCGAACGGCAGCCGTTGATCACGCTGGACCGCACGTAGCTCAGCGCCTTGCCGGTGTCGGAGAGGCTGTGCCAGCGCCGGTAGAGACCGCAGAACGCCTCTTGCACCACGTCCTCCGCGGCGGGCCGGTCGCCCAGCATGACGACGGCCAGCCTGATCAGCCCCAGCGCGTGCGTCCGGTACAGCGCGGTCACGGCTTCGGCCGAGGCCGATACCGGGGCGGGCGGCGGCAGGTCCGTGGCGTTGGCCTTCACATATCAGAGACGCAGGCGCGCGGCTGTGGTTGCGTGCCCTGGCCGTAAACGTTTGGCCAGGACGGTAGAGTCCCGAGTGAATCACGACGTCGCGCACTGCGAAGAGCAGGACGAGGAGCAGGAAGTGCCGAAGCTCGTTTATGACTTCACCGAAGGAAACAAGGACCTAAAGGATCTGCTGGGCGGGAAAGGGGCCAACCTGGCCGAGATGACCAATCTCGGCCTGCCGGTGCCGCCCGGATTCATCATTACCACCGAGGCGTGCCGTTACTACCTGGAGCAAGGCACCACCCCAGAAGGCCTCGACAAGGAAATCGCGGACCACCTGGATCAGCTGGAAGCGGCGATAGGCCGCAAGCTCGGCGATCCGGCCGACCCGCTGCTCGTCAGCGTCAGGTCCGGGGCGAAGTTCTCCATGCCGGGCATGATGGATACCGTCCTGAACATCGGCCTGTCCGATGAGTCGGTTCAGGGCCTGGCCAAGCAGGCCGGCAACGAGCGGTTCGCCTGGGACGCCTACCGCCGCCTGCTCCAGATGTTCGGCAAGACCGTGCTCGACGTCGAGGGCGAGCACTTCGAGCACGCCATCGAAGCCGCCAAGCAGGCCAAGGGCGTCCGCAACGACCTCGACCTGGACGCGGCCGACCTGCAGAACCTGGTCGAGACGTTCAAGGGCATCATCAAGGCGCAGACCGGGCGGGACTTCCCGCAGGACCCCGGTGAGCAGATGGACCTGGCCATCAAGGCCGTGTTCAACTCCTGGAACTCGCCCCGCGCGATCCTCTACCGCCGCCAGGAGCGCATCCCCACCGACCTGGGCACCGCGGTGAACGTGGTCGCGATGGTGTTCGGCAACCTCGGCATGGACTCGGGCACCGGCGTGGCCTTCACCCGCGACCCCGGCACCGGCGCCCAGGGCGTCTACGGCGACTACCTGCAGAACGCCCAGGGCGAGGACGTGGTCGCCGGGATCAGGAACACCGTCCCGCTGCAGGACCTGGAGAGCATCGACAAGGCCTCCTACGACCAGCTCATGCAGATCATGCTGACGCTGGAGAACCACTACCGCGACCTGTGCGACATCGAGTTCACCATCGAGCGCGGCAAGCTGTGGATGCTGCAGACGCGGGTCGGCAAGCGCACCGCCGCGGCCGCCTTCCGCATCGCCATGCAGTTCGTCGACCAGGGCCTGATCGATGAGGACGAGGCGCTCCGCCGGGTCTCCGGCGAGGAGCTGGCCCGGCTGATGTTCCCCCGGTTCGACACCAGCGGCGAGGTCACCAAGATCGCCACCGGGCGTCAGCGCGTCGCCGGGCGCGGCGGTCGGCAAGGCCGTCTTCGACTCCGCCCGCGCCGTCGAATGGGCAAACAACGGCGAGAAGGTCATCCTGGTCCGGCGCGAGACCAACCCGGACGACCTGCATGGCATGATCGCCGCCCAGGGCATCCTCACCAGCCGCGGCGGCAAGACCAGCCACGCGGCCGTGGTAGCCCGCGGCATGGGCAAGACCTGCGTCTGCGGCGCCGAGCAGCTCAACGTGGACACCAAGGCGAAGAAGTTCACCGCCCCCGGCGGCATCACGGTCAGCGAGGGCGACGTGATCTCCATCGACGGCACCAGCGGTGTTGTCTACCTGGGCGAGATCCCGGTCGTCTCGTCCGAGGTCGTGCGCTACTTCGAGGGCGAGCTGCACCCGCACGCCGCCGAGGCCGACGACCTGATCCGGGCCGTGCACTCGATCATGGTCCACGCCGACCACAAGCGCCGTCTGGGCGTGCACGCCAACGCCGACAACGGCCCGGACTGCGCCCGGGCCCGCCGGTTCGGCGCCGCCGGCGTCGGGCTGGTCCGCACCGAGCACATGTTCCTCGGCGAGCGCCGCCAGCTGATCGAGGACCTGGTCCTGGCCAGCACCGACGAGGACCGCCAGCGCGCGCTCGACGCCCTCGAGCCGCTGCAGCGCGGCGACTTCGTCGAGATCCTGGACGCCATGGACGGCCTGCCGGTGACCATCCGGCTGATCGACCCGCCGCTGCACGAGTTCCTCCCCGACCTCACGGATCTATCCGTGAGAATCGCGCTCGCCGGCGAGGGCGCCAGTGACAAGGACAAGGAACTGCTGGCCGCCGTGCGCCGGCTGCACGAGCAGAACCCCATGCTCGGCCTGCGCGGCGTCCGGCTCGGCCTGGTCATTCCCGGCCTGACCGACATGCAGGTGCGCGCGATCGCGCACGCCGCCGCGCAGCTCAAGCAGGCGGGCAAGGACCCGCAGCCGGAGGTCATGATCCCGCTCACCGCGACCGTGCAGGAGATGGAGATCAGCCGCGAGCGGGCCGAGAAGGTCCTACGCGAGGTCGAGGAAGAAACCGGCACCCACGTGCACACCCCGATCGGCACCATGATCGAGGTGCCGCGGGCGGCCCTGAACGCGGGCCCGATCGCCGGCAGCGCGGAGTTCTTCTCCTTCGGCACGAACGACCTGACCCAGATGACCTGGGGCTTCTCGCGTGACGACGTGGAGGGCGCGTTCTTCAGCAAGTACATCGAGCTGGGCATCTTCGGCGTCTCGCCGTTCGAGACGATCGACCGGGAAGGCGTCGGCCGACTGGTCGACATCGCGGTCAAGGAAGGCCGGGCCGCCCGGCCGGACCTGCACCTCGGCGTCTGCGGCGAGCACGGCGGCGACCCGGACTCGGTGCACTTCTTCCACGAGGTCGGCCTGGACTACGTGTCCTGCTCGCCGTTCCGCGTCCCGATCGCCCGCCTGGAGGCAGGCCGCGCCGCGCTGGCCGGCGGCGGCTCCGACAGCAGGTAATGACGAGGTACGACGAAAGCGCCACGGCCCGCTGGGTGGCAGAGCCGCCCAAGCGGGCCGGGCGCAGCGATTTCGAGCGGGACCGGGCCCGCGTCCTGCACAGCGCCGCGCTGCGCCGGCTGGCGGCCAAGACCCAGGTCGTCACGGCCGGCTCGGCCGACTTCCCTCGCACCAGGCTCACCCATTCCCTGGAGTGCGCGCAGATCGGGCGGGAACTCGGCCGCGAGATCGGCTGCGACCCCGACCTGGTCGACGCGGCCTGCCTCGCGCACGACATCGGCCACAGCCCGTTCGGCCACAACGGCGAGACCGCCCTCAACGAACTGGCCGCCGACGCGGGCGGGTTCGAGGGCAACGCCCAGTCGCTGCGCCTGCTGACCCGGCTCGAGCCGAAGGTCCTCGGCGCGGGCCTGAACCTGACCCGGGCCACCCTGGACGCCACCCTCAAGTACCCCTGGTTCCGTGTTCCCCCGGGGGGGACGACCCCCCCCATACCCCCCCCGATCCTGGGGGGCAACCTTCCCCCCAGACCCCCGCGGCCCCCCCGGCCCCCCAGACCCCCGCGGCCCCCCAGACCCCCGCGGCCCCCCCGCCAGGGCCCGGACCCAACGGCAAGTTTGGCGTCTATGCCGAGGACGCCGAGGTCTTCGGCTGGATCCGCCAGGGCGCGCCGGATGGGCGCCCGTGCCTGGAGGCCCAGGTCATGGACTGGGCCGACGACGTGGCCTACTCGGTCCACGACCTGGAGGACGGCTTCGTGGCCGGCCTCATCACCTTTAAAAACCTCAATTCTTTGACCGAACGGACCGTGGTATCACAGACCACGGCCACCACGTATGTCGGCGAAGACGTCTCCGTGGCCGAACTCACCGAGGTCCTCGACGCGCTGCTCGCCCTGGACGTCTGGCCGACCTCCTACGACGGCGGCCCGGAAACCGCCGCCGCGCTGAAGAACGCGACCAGCGAGCTGATCGGCCGCTTCTGCATCTCCGCCCAGGACGCCACCCTCGCCGCCCACCCTCGCCCGCTCGCCCGGTACGCCGCGGACCTCATCGTGCCGCGCCAGCAGCGGCTGGAATGCGCCCTGCTCAAGGGGATCACCGCGTATTACGTGATGACCCGCGCCGGGGTGATCGCGGCCCAGGCCCGCGAACGCGAACTGCTGGCCGAGCTGGCCTTCGCGGTCGAGCGCGGCGCGCCGGGCACGCTCGACCCGCTGCTGCGCCCGGCCTGGTACGCGGCGCAGACCGACACGGCGCGCCGCCGCGTGGTCATCGACCAGATCGCCAGCCTCACCGACACGTCCGCGATTGCCTGGCATCACCGCCTGTGCAGGCCCGGCGCGTCATAATCTTGGGCGCATGCCAACCTTTGTGATCGCTGGTGCCAGCCTGGCCGGGGCCAAGGCCGCCGAGACGCTGCGCGACGAGGGCTTCGACGGACAGATCGTGCTGCTGGGCGCCGAGCCCGAACGCCCCTACGAGCGGCCGCCGCTGTCCAAGGGTTACCTGCTCGGTAACGAAGAGCTGGACTCGGTCTACGTGCACCCGGTGGAGTGGTACGCCGAGCACGACATCGACCTGCGGATGGGCGTGACCGTGACCGGCATCGACCGCGCCGTCGCCGCCGTGACCACCTCAGACGGCAGCACCGTTCACTACGACAAGCTGCTCCTGTCCACCGGCGCGTCGCCCCGGCGGCTGAGCTTCCCCGGTTCCGACCGGGACGAGGTGCTCTACCTGCGTACCACGGCCGACTCGGAGCGGCTGCGCGCCGCCTTCCAGGCGGGCCCGCGGGTCGTGGTGGCCGGGGCCGGCTGGATCGGCCTGGAGACCACCGCCGCCGCCCGCTCCTACGGCTGCCCGGTCACCGTGCTCGAGCCCCAGCCCGGCGCGCTCCAGGAACAGCTCGGCCCCGAGCTCGGCGCGGTCTTCGCCGACCTGCACCGCTCGCACGGCGTCGAATTCCGCTTCGGCGAGCGGGCGGTCGAGTTCCGCCCCGGCATGGTCATCACCTCCGCGGGCGCCGAAGTCCCCGCCGACCTGTTCGTGGTCGGCATCGGCGCGGCGCCGAACGACCAGCTGGCCGCGGCCGCGGGGCTGGAAGTCGACAACGGCGTGCTGACCGACGAGTTCCTGCGCACCTCCGATGAGAACATCTTCGCCGCCGGCGACGTGGCGAACTCGTTCAACCCGCTGCTCGGCCGCCAGGTCCGCGTCGAGCACTGGGCCAACGCCTTGAACGGCGGCCCGGCCGCCGCCCGGTCCATGCTCGGCCAGCCCGTCGTGTACGACCCCGTGCCGTACTTCTACAGCGACCAGTACGACCTCGGCATGGAGTGCGCGGGCCTGCCCTCGCCCGGCCGCTACGACCAGGTCGTCTACCGCGGCGACCGCGACTCCCTGGAGTTCATCGCGTTCTGGCTCCTCCGCGGCACCGTCATCGCCGGCATGAACGTCAACGTCTGGGACGTCAACGACGACATCCAGTCCCTCATCCGCTCCGCCCGCCAAGTAGACCCCACCCGCCTAACCAACCCCGAAATCCCCATCCCCGACCTCTAACCCACCAGCCACGCCACCCCCAACCGCACCGCTCCATCTGTGCCCGGCTGCCCCGGTCCCGGCCCCGGCCGCGCCCCGGCCCGCGCCCTGCGCTCCAAGCGCGACGCTGGCCACGCCCCAGAGCCCCGGCGCAGCATCCCAGCACCCAACCCAGCCCGGCCGGGCCCCCCGAGCCCCGCACGCTCCGGCGACCAGCACCGCCACACCGCACCACACCCGCGCCCAGCCCCGCCAGTACCCCCAGCCCACGTAGCCCGCGCCAGTACCCTCCGGGAGCCCGCGGTCGCCCCAGGACCCGCCCGCGCCCCCTCACCCACCCCACGCGTCCCATTTGCGTGGTGGATCCGGGCTTGGCGGTGGATCCGGGGAACTCCAGTTGCCCGCATCGACCACGGAGCCCGGATCATCCACGATTTCGTGAGGGGAGCAGAATGTCGGTGCGTGCCCTCACACTGTTCGACATGAAGGTGAGCTGCCTCCCACGCTCCGCAACCTTGCCCGTCACCAGAGCGGGGTCGTTTCCCGCGCGCAAGCTCTCCGGGCCGGGCTCTCGCGAGGACATGATCAAATTCAGGATCAGAAGCGGCCGGTGGCGGCAGCTCCATCCCGGCGTGTACGCGACCTTCACGGGAGGCCCGGGACACGCCGCTCAGCTGTGGGCGGCGGTGCTCGCAGCTGGACCGGGAGCGATGCTCAGTTACGAAACAGCGGCGGAGCTGCTGCGGCTCAGCTGACAAGCCAGCCGCTTCGATTCACGTGACGGTCCCTCGCCAGCGTCAGGTCACAGCGATCCGCGGCGTCAGCTTGCACCGGTCCGGGCGGGCGGTGGAGGCTGTGCAGCGGGACAGCAATCCGCCGCGGACGAGGGTGGAGGAGACGGTGCTTGACCTGACGCAGACGGCCGCGACTTCGATGACGTGTGCGGGTGGGTGACGCGCGCGTTCGCGCGGGACCTGACCGACGAGGAGCGGCTGCGCGCGGCGATGCGCCAGCGCACGAAGTTGCGCTGGCGCGCTGACCTGCATGAGCTCATCGCTGCCGCGGCTAGCGGGGATCATTCGGTGCTGGAGTACCGCTACGACCGGGACGTGGAACGGGCACACGGGCTGCCTGAGCCGGTCCGGCAGGCGCCATTCACGGGCCCGGACGGCCGCAGCGGCCGCCGGGATCGCCTCTACCAGAAATATGGCGTCGTAGTCGAGCTGGACGGGCGGCTCGGACACGGCCCGGAGGACCAGTGGCGGGACAAGGACCGCGACAACGCGGCCGCCGTGGACCGGCAAACAGACACTCAGGTACGGCTGGGAGCACGTCCGGTGGCATCCGTGCGCGACCGCACTCCAGGTCGCCAGGGTGCTCCGGGTCCACGGCTGGGATGGCTGGCCGCGGCCGTGCTCGCCGGGCTGCCCAGTCGAGCGCGCGCTCGCCCGCGTAGCGGTCAAGGCTGGCCGGTGACGGCGGCCAGCACGAGCGAGGTGTCGGTCAGGTCGGGCAGGACGGTATGCGCGCCCGCCGCGACGAGGTCGGCCGCGGGGAAGCTGCCCGTGGCCACGCCCACCGCGCGGGCCCCGGTGTCCAGCGCGGCGGCCACGTCAAGCGGCGTGTCGCCGACCAGCACCGTCGACCGGCCGCCGAAGTCCGTCCCGTACGCCGCCCGGGCCGCCCGCCTGGCCACCGGGACCAGCTCGGCCCGGACCTCGTGCACGTCCCCGTACGCGCCGACGTCCAGGTCGAGGTGCTCGCCCAGCCCGGCCGCGGCCAGCTTGGCCGCCGCGAGGGGCCGGATGTTGCCGGTGAGCACGGACTGGCGCGCCCCGGCGGCGGCCAGCGCGGCGATCGCGGCCGCCGCGCCGGGCAGCGCGCGCACGTAAGCCTGCGCGCCGCCGTCCAACGCGGACGCCCGGCGCCCAAGCAAAACCATGAAGTCATCCACGTGCGCCCGCGGCTCGGCCACCCCGGCCAGCGCGAGGGTGTCCAGCAGGATGGCCCGGTCGGTCCGCCCCGCCTTGGGCGCGATCGCGGTCAGGTCGCGTCCGAACAGGTCCTTGAATACCGCCTCGTACAGGCGGTTGCCGAGCCCGCCGGCGCTCAGCAGCGTGTAGTCGACGTCCCACAGCACCAGCAGTTCGCCCACTCGCCTAGGCTAGCACGCGTCTATCCCGGCGAGCCGCGCGCGGGCGGACTAGACTCACCGCGACGGGAGACCCGGGGCGGCGGGAGACCCTAGGCGGTGGCGACACCGGCGGAGGTGGGCGATGGCTGGGCGGATCCGCGACGAGGACATCGCGGCAGTTCGCGAGCGATCCCCCATCGACGAGGTGGTCGGGGAGTACCTGCAGCTGAAGAACGCGGGCGGCGGCTCGCTCAAGGGCCTGTGCCCGTTCCACGACGAGAAGACCCCCTCGTTCAACGTAACCCCGGCGCGAGGACTCTTCTACTGCTTCAGTTGCTCCGAGGGCGGCGACGTCATCAAGTTCGTGCAGAAGATCGACGGGCTCAGCTTCATCGAGGCGGTCGAGCGGCTGGCGGGCCGGGCCGGCATCGAGCTGCGCTACGAGCAGGGCGGGTACGTGCCGGGCCAGGAGCAGAGCCAGCGCCGCCGGCTGATCGACGCGCACCGGGCCGCGGCCGAGTTCTACGCCGAGCAACTTCGCGAGGCCGACGCGGAGCACGCGCGGAAGTTCCTGTCCGAGCGCGGCTTCGAGCTCAAGGACGCGGATCGGTTCGGCGTCGGCTACTCGCCGAAGGCGTGGGAGGACCTGACCCGCCACCTGCGCGGACGCGGCTTCACCGACGCCGAGCTGATCACCGCGGGCCTGTCCCGGGAGGGCACCCGCGGCGCGCGGGACCGGTTCCGCGGGCGGCTGATGTGGCCCATCCGGGACCTGTCCGGCGACGTCATCGCGTTCGGCGCGCGCAAGCTCGACCCCGACGACGACGGGCCCAAGTACCTGAACACCCCGGAGACCTCCCTGTTCCGCAAGAGCACCGTGCTGTACGGGGCGGACCTGGCCAAGCGGGAGATCGCCCAGCGCCGGCAGGCGGTCATCGTGGAGGGCTACACCGACGTGATGGCCTGTCACCTGGCCGGGGTACCCACCGCGGTGGCGACCAGTGGCACCTCCTTCGGCGAGGATCACATCAAGGTGCTGCGCCGCCTCATCATGGATACCGACGGGGCGGCCGGCGAGGTGATCTTCACCTTCGACGGCGACGCGGCCGGGCAGCGGGCGGCGATACGGGCGTTCGGCATGGAGGAGAAGTTCGTCACCCAGACCTTCGTCACCGTGCAGCCCGACGGCCTGGACCCCTGCGACGTGCGGCTGGCCCACGGCGACGCGGCGGTGCGCGACCTGATCGCCCGCCGGGTCCCGCTGTTCGAGTTCGCGATCAAGGGCGTGCTCGGCCACCACGACCTGAACACCACCGAGGGTCAGCTCGCGGCGCTCGACGAGGCCGCGCCGATCCTGGCCAAGATCAAGGACAAGGGCCTGCGCGCCCGGTACGCGGTCAACCTGGACCGCTGGCTCGGCCTGATGGACGAGGAGTTCGTGATGGCCCGGGTGCGGACGCACGCCGGGGACACCAGGCCCGGCCCGGCCGCGAAGGACGCGAGGACCAGGGGCAGGCCGCGGGGATCGTCGAGCCCGGACGGCGCGCAGGAGAACGGGAACGGACACCACGGACCGTTCGGCAAAAAAGAAGAAAGCCCCTACGATCCCGCCGATCCGGTGGTCCAGCTGGAACGGCAGGTGCTCCAGCTCGCCGTGCAGCGGCCCGGGCTGTGCGGGCCGGAGTTCGACGCGCTCGGCGCCGACGCGTTCACCGCGCCGGTGCACCGGTCGGTGTTCACGCTGATCGCCGCCTGCGGCGGCACGGCAGCGGGCGGCGGCAGCGTCAAGCAGTGGGCCGCCCGGCTGCGCGAAGAGGCGCCGAACGAGCGCGCCCAGGCCTTCGTGACCGGGCTCGCGGTCGAGTCAGCCGTTCATCACCTGGGAGCCGGACGCCAAGTACGCCGATGTGGTCCTGGCCCGGGTCGGCGAGCTCGCGGTCACCCGGCAGATCACCGCGGTCAAGGCCCGGCTGCAGCGCATGAATCCGGTCGAAGAGCAGGCGGCATACAACCGGATGTTCGGCGATCTCGTCGCCCTGGAAACCCGCCGCCGGGCTCTGCTCGAGCGCGCCGCGGGCGGCTGAGTCCGCGGTGCGGCGTGATTATACGGTTGCGGACCGTACTGATTAGTAGCGCAACGGTGACAAAATTAGGTCCCCCGTAACCATGGGTTCGTGACGCAGACTGGTCCCGTGACCCTCACGGTGCTGACGAACGGACCATCACCAGCGGATCAGCTGACCGATCTCGTGGCGCTAGGGCGGGAACGAGGTTCCCTGACCATGGCTGACGTCATGGTGGCGCTGGATCGCGCCGATCTCCCGCCGGAGGCCATCGACGCGGCGGTGCGCGCGCTCGCGGACGAGGGCGTGGATGTGCTCGACGTGCCGCATGAGGACGACACCGAAGCCGACATCCGGCTGGCCGAGAAGGGGGCCGACGCCAGCAGGCGGGTCGCCACCAGCGACCTGGTGCGGATCTACCTGCGGGAAATCGGCCGGGTGCCGCTGCTGACCGCCGAGGACGAGGTGGAGCTGGCCAAGTCCATCGAGGCGGGCCTGTTCGCCGAGGAGAAGCTCGGCGGCGGCATCCCGATGCTGGGCGCCATCCACGGCGACCTGGAACTGCTCGTCGGGCGAAGGGGTCAGGGCCAAGCAGCGGCTGATCGAGGCGAACCTGCGGCTCGTGGTGTCGATCGCCAAGCGCTATATCGGCCGCGGGCTGGTGTTCCTCGACCTCATCCAGGAGGGGAACCTGGGCCTGATCCGGGCGGTGGAGAAGTTCGACTACACCCGCGGGTACAAGTTCTCCACCTACGCGACGTGGTGGATCCGGCAGGCCATCACCCGGGCCATCGCCGACCAGGCGCGGACCATCCGGGTGCCGGTGCACATGGTCGAGACGATCAACAAGCTGGCCCGCGTGCAGCGGCAGCTGCATCAGGAGCTGGGCCGGGAGGCCAGTGCCAGCGAGATCGCCGCGGAGATGGGGCTCGAGCCGGAGCGGGTCGCGGAGATCCAGCGGATCGCCCAGGAGCCGGTGTCGCTGCAGTCCCCGATCGGCGAGGAAGAGTCCGACCTCGGGGACTTCATCGAAGACGCAGACGCCGTGGTGCCCATGGAGGCCGCGGCGTTCATCATGTTGCAGGACCAGCTGGAGCGGGTCCTGGATCAGCTGGCCGAGCGTGAGCAGCGGATCATCCAGCTGCGGTTCGGCCTCACCGACGGGCATCCGCGGACGCTGGAGGAAGTCGGCCGGGAGTTCGGCGTGACCAGGGAGCGGATCCGGCAGATCGAGTCCAAGACCCTGGCCAAGCTCCGCCACCCCAGCCGCGCGCAGATGCTGCGGGAGTACCTCGACTGAGGCTCGCGCGGTCGGCACACCCGGATGCCGGCGACGCCGGGCCGGACGGCCTGGACTGACGACTTGCGGACCGCGGCGGCCGCCGGTTAGTCGACGGGACGGGTGCCGTTCGCCGCGGAGGTATCGTCGTCGGCGGAGTTCCGGCCCGGGATCCGCACCTTGCTCGCGCTGCTCCTGGCCTTGCTCGCGCTGCTCTTGGCCGTCTCGGCCAGCTTCGGCATGCGTTCGGCGGCCTTCTGCCCGGCGGCCTTGGACAGCTCGGTGGCCTTGGATCCGGCGGCGCGGGTGGCCTGCTGCACGGCCGGGTTTTCGGCCGCCTTCCGGCCGAGCTTCACCATCTGCTCGTAGCGCTCGCGGCCGGCCCGCGTTCCGGCCACAAAGCCGATCGCGAATCCCGCCAGGAACGTTATGCGTGTCCGCATCTGGCACCCCTTTCACGCAGGTTCGTCCTGTGGATACATGACCTTCCCCGCTAGGACGAGCGTACTCATGGTGATGAGCGCGAGGTGAACGGGAGGTGGCTCACGCGCCGGGCGTCACATGCTCGCTCAGAGTGCGCTACCCTTATCCGGGTCGATCCCGCGTAGCTCAATCGGCAGAGCGTCCGGCTGTTAACCGGCAGGTTATAGGTTCGAGTCCTATCGCGGGAGCCTAGTATCTGGCTTCTGACCAGCGGAGATGCTAAAGCGTCGATGTTACGGGTGGGACTGGTGGGGCCTGTTAGTTGTGGGGATTTTGTGGGGATCTTGACTTCCGGGTCGGTTTCGCCGGTCTTGTGCGGAGCGTCGGCGACGCGGATGATGCCAGCGGTGCGGCGGGGGACGAAGTGCGGAGCGGGGAGTCCCGGCGGCGCCGGTGGATCGCCTAGAGCTGCCGGGCTGGACCCGGACGCTCTTGCTCGCCGGGTTCGCCGGCGTTGGGCCAGCCCCGTCGTGCTTGCTGCGGTGTCCGGCTAGCGGTAAATCTCCCGGCGATGCCCGATATCGATCACGATCACCAGCAGGACCTGGTCGTAGATCTCGTAGATGATGCGGTAGTCGCCGACCCGTATGCGCCACGTCTCATGGCCCGCCAGTTTCTTGCCTCCAGCGGGCCGCGGATCGGTTGACAGGGCGTCGATTGCCGCCAGGATCTTCCGCCGCAGCGGCTTGTCCAAGCTGGTTACCGCCTTGGCGGCGCGGCGGGAGACCTCGACGCGGTATGTCATTCCTGGCCGCGCGCGCCTTCCGCCTCGGCGATCAACTGGTCGAAGGGGATGACCTCGTCCTCGCCGGCAGCCAGCCGTGCCCTGGCTTCATCCGCGCGCCGGGCCCAGTACTCGTCCTCGATCTTCTCATAGTTCTCGGCGATGTCGGCGGGCATGAGTGCGGCGACCCGCTTTCCGCGCCGGGTGAGGTAGACGAACTCGCCGTCCGCAACTGCGTCTAGCAGTTCGGAGATCCTGGACCTGGCTTCGGACGCAGGCACTTCCAGGACGCCGTATTCGCCCGCTCGGCCGATCGGTTGAGCGCTCATGCTCTGATTGTACAACATGGTCAATCTGTGCAAATAAGGCTCGCGGGCCGGTCTTTGGCAGCCGTTTCCCCTAGGTGAATCGGTCCGGCAGGTGATGACCGATCGCCTGCCTGAGTGCGAACCTGCAGGGGATGGGCAAGCGATCCGGCGCGAGGTGAGAGGTGCCGGCTGGCCCGTATATGTCAGAGAACCGTTGCCAAAAGACAGCGAGAACGTTCTGCAAGGAGGATCGAAATGGTGTGGGGCATCATCGGCGGTATCATCTACTTTATACTCATGGTCACTCTTGGTGTTATGTCGATCAGGAAGGGTCATTGGGTGATGTTTATCGTCGGGTTCTTCTTGCCATTCTTCTGGCTCATCGGCGCGCTGATGCCTTCGCGGCGGCTCGCCTACTAGGCGAGCCAGCTCCGGGGAGAGCGTTGCACGGGGGGCGAGTGTGACGAACCAGCACTTCCAGGCCCTGCCGGCGGCGAAGCGGCGGCGGCTCATCTTCTGGGCGGTCCTGCGCGGCGTCCTGGCCGCGGTGGTGCTGGTCGTTCTGTACTACGTCCTTCCGCTGGACCGACCATGGGATGCCGACACCGTGATTCGCCTGCTGATCGGCATCGTGGTCTTCGCGGGTGTCATGGTGTGGCAGGTCAGGGCCATCGCCGGCTCGCGTTACCCGGGTCTGCGGGCGGCCGAGGCGCTGGGGCTGATCCTGCCCTTGTTCCTGGTGCTGTTCGCCTCGACCTACTTTGTGATGGAACGGGCCGCCGCGGCGAGCTTTACCCAGCCGCTGACCCGCACGGACGCCTTGTACTTCACGGTGACGGTGTTCTCCACGGTGGGTTTCGGGGACATCACCGCCAAATCCGAGGCCGCCCGGGTGGTGCTCATCGTCCAGATGCTCGCTGACCTCGCATTTCTGGGCGCCGGCATACGAGTGCTCGTGGGGGCGGTGCAACGCGGCCGGGAACAAAGCCCGGATACCGGCGATGACAGCGGGCCGGCCGCCAGGTAACGGCCGGGAGGCTGATCCGCGCCGTCCGGATGTGCCGGTGAGCCATCACGACCAACCGGGTTCCTTCCCAGGACCGGCTGCACCGCTATCAGTTCCCTGGTCCGGATTGACGGATACGAGCTCAACGCCCAGCTCCTGGATCCGGTCGATGAGGCCGAGCAGGTGCGCCTGATCGGTCACCTGGCCGGTCAGCACCGTCATGCCCGCAAGCCGCTGCAGGTGCATGCCGTCAAACAGGAAGCCGAACGAATCGCCCAGCTCCCCGCGAAGGACAAGCCGGTACCTGTGGCCTTGCGCCCAGTTGCTGTCCATGTCTACGCAGCCTCACACTCAGGCAGGGGACCCGGCATCACCTGCCGGCCGGATTCACCTAGGGGAAACTGCTGCCGGGCCAGACCCGGCCCGCACGTCCGGGCGCCGGCCAGTCGCAGACAACGAGGCAGGCAGGCCTGGGCGGCGGCGTCGGCCGGCGGCGCCCCGTGCGTTGTCCCTTCGATGTCCGCTACAGGAGGCCGAGTTCGCGGCCACGTTGGAGCGCGTCGGCCCGCGAGGACACCGCGAGCTTACGGTAGATCGCCCGGACATGGCTATGGACCGTGCTGTGCGACACGTACAGCTCCCGGCCGATATCCCGCTCGGACAGATCGCCGTGCAGCAGCTTGAGCACCCAGAGCTCCCGCTGCGTCAGCTCCTGATCTGCGGATCGGACGCGGCGGATCTGCGGTGGCCGGTCCAGGGCAGCCAGCCTCCCGGCCAGGATCCCGGGGTCAGGGCAGGATCTGAGGATGGATCTCGCCTCGGCGATCGCATCCGCGGCACGCTGGTGCTCGGCCAGGGCCCGGAGCACCGGCACCTGGCCGAGCAGCGCATTCGCCAGCTGGAGGGGCTGTCCGAAGGTCCGCGAGAAGGCGATGCCGCGTTCGATCAGCGGCAGTGCCTCCTCGGGCCTGCCGCGCGCCGCGAGCGATACCCCGACCGCCAGCGGAGCCGGGCCGATGACTTTCCCGGTGCCGTGCTCTCGCGTGAATTCGGCTGCCGCCTCGGCCAGCAGCCGCTGTTCCTCAAGACGGCCCCGCTCGCCGGCGATCCACGATCGGTAGGCCAGCGACGCCTCGCCCGCCAGCAACTGCCTGCTCGCGGGCGCCAGCGCCGCCGATTCCGCGAACCACCGGTCGGCCTCCTCAGTCTTACCCCGGAAGTACAGGCCCGTGCCGACCGTCCAGCACGCCAATGGCCGCCAAGGCGACCCGGGGCCCTCAAGCTCGGCCGTCCGGCGGGCGTTTTCCAGCTGGGCGCCGACATCTCCCCACGGGAAGCACGCCCGCAGCATCGTCAGGCTCGCCTCGCCCGAGCTGAAGCCGTCCGGCAGCGGCCCCGTGCTGAGGTTGCCCAGCCGTTCGACTGCCGCGATGGCCCGCGCCGCTTCCTCCTGCTTAGCAGACAGCGAGAGCACCACGCCTGAACCAGGAGCAGCTGCGCGTCGCCGTCCAGTATCTGCTCGGGGAGCCGCCGCAGCCAG
>CAWKIB010000049.1:0-63572 GCA_963849595.1 uncultured Actinomycetes bacterium | reverse complement strand
CACGGCGGGCATCGCGGTCGCGGAACCTGACGGTGGCGCAGTGAGCCGCGACCGCGAGGTGCAGCGGCAGAGCATGCAGGGTCTTGCGCATGCACCGCAGGGTCAGCAGCGACGATCGTACCGGTGTGGTGAACAGGCTGGCCGGTATAGCGGGATCACTGGTCCGGGCAGCGACGATAGCGTACGGGGACGGAAGCCGGGCCGCGTGCAGGCCGAGGGCGGCGTCAGCGACCTGGCAGGCGCTGGTAAGGCGGCTGGAGCTGCGAGGCCCTGTCTAGCCAAGATCGCGTTCCAGATCCGGCGGCGGCTGCTTCGTCCAGCACCAGCAACGGGGCGCCGCCCGTTAGTGCGGCCACGGTCGGTGAGGCCATCCTGGCAGCGTACCGGGCGCCCCGGCCCCGGCCCGGTTCTCGCCGGGGTCGGCGCTGGATCAGCTCTGCGGTCCCCAGGTAGTTTCGACGAAGTCGTGTAGCCGCTGGTAGGAGGACTGGACTTGCGCCCATTGGGCGTCGGTGCCCCACCAGCGGCGGGTGTTGTGGTGAATGTGAAACACCGACCAGTCCCCGTCCCAGCCAGGTTGCAGGTGCGTGCCGGTCACCCCGTACGTCTCCGGACTGGCGTACACCTGGGTGCCGGGCAGCGGCACGAACCGGAACAGGGACACCCGGGCCAGGTCGGGTGCGAGCTCGGCGAGCAGGCTGATCGTGTCATCAGTGGTCTCGTCGTCTTCGCCGGGGAATCCGTGGATGACGAACACTTTTGCCGCAATGCCGGCGTCCACGGTGGCATGGACCGCGCGGCGGATCTGCTCCCTCCTGGTGTTTTTCCGCATGGCCTTGAGCAGGCGCTCGCTGCCTGATTCCATCCCGTACTTGACCTCGATGCAGCCGGAGGCGGCCATGTTGGCCAGCAGGGGGCCGTCGATGGTGTCGACCCGGGACAGCGCTGACCAGCGCAGGCCCAGGCCGGTGATGTGATCGCAGATGTCGCCGACCTTGGTCTTGTTGACGATGAAATTGTCATCGACGATCGCGAACCCCTCGATGCCGTATGCGCTGATGAGGTGCTCGAGTTCGAGCCGGGCGGAGGCGCCGCTCCGGTACTGGATACGGGTCTGCCCAGCGGCACAGAAACTGCACGGGAACGGGCAACCGCGGCTGAACATGACATGGGCCATCCGCAGGTCGGTGCCGGCCAGCCGGTCGGCCAGCACCACGTCTCCCGCGGGGAGCAGGTGGCGGGCGGGGAGCGGCAGCTGGTCGATGTCGCGCATCAGCGGCCGACCGGGATTGCGGTGGATCCTTCCTACCGGATCCCGCCACAAGATCCCCGGTATCCCGGCGAAGTCCCACCGCCTGCCGCGTTCGAGGATCTCCAGGATGGTCTCCTCGGACTCGCCGTCAGCGGCCAGGTGCGCGCTGAAATCGGCCAGGCTCGACTCGGGATAGAAGTTGCAGTGCACCCCGCCCACCATGATCAGCGCGTGCCCGGCGAATGCCGAGCGGCGGCGGGCTTGCAGCATCAGCCCGTAGGTCGCGGAGGAGGCCAGGCTGAACCCAACGGCGTCGTAACCGCTCAGGTCAAGGACGGTACGGGACGGGGTCACGGCCTGGACCGTAACGGTGTGGTCGGCTTGCTCGATGACCGCCGCCAGGTACAGGACGCCGAAGGGCGGGAACTCCTTCCGCTTGTCCTTGAAGCGGGCCATATCGTAGACCTCGGGGTAGAGCAGCGCGACCCTCATCGCAGGGTCCTCCTTGCTTACTGCGTGCCGGCGGTGGTCATCCGGTACCGGACGAGGCCCGCAACGGCGTCGGCAACCTGTGCAGCGGTCTGGTCGCTGATGGGCACGATCTGGATCGGGTAGCCGTGCCCGGCCAGCTGGCCGGCCGTGCTGGCGTACAGGGCGGCTTCGGCCTCCCCTGCTGGGGTACCGCCCTGATGGAAGCGGCTGTACACGCCGCGGGCCGCCGCGCGCGCACGGCACAGCGCCGGGTCACCGGTCAGGATGACAGCCAGGTCCGGCCGCCGCATGTACCGGTAGATGCCCCAGATGAAGTCCGGGTCGGCGCCATCGAGCTGATCCAGGACCAGGGCGGTCATCACATACCGGTCACAGATCACTACCCGGCCGGCTTCCAGCGCCGGGGTGATGACCTGATCCTGGTGGTAGTACCGGTCAGCGGCCATGAGGAAACTGAGCGGCAGTCCGTGTAGGTCGTGAGTGGAGGCGCGGGCGAGCTTGCCCATAGCCGAGTCTGACGGCTGTCCGGTCACCAGCACCGGGAAACCCTGCGCGGTGAGACTGGCGCTGACCAGGCCAGTAACCGTGGTCTTCCCAACGCCGGACTGGCCGTCGATCACAGCCAGGAACCCTGTGGCCGAAGAGACCGCGCACCGGTCTGGCCGAGACCAAGGTCAGCCGGATCCCTTAGGTTGCGTGGTAGGCACGTGGGCTCCTCGCAGGGCAATGCCCTGGCGGCTGCCGTAGGCCGCCTTTCAGCAAGGACCTGGGCGGGCGACCAGTCAGGAATATCCGATTCATCGCGTGGTATTCCCCTCCATGTCCTATTTTCCTCGCACTCACAGGAACGGGCGGGCGCCGCGCCGATCTCGTGGCTACAGGGCACAGGAGTCGCGGAACCTGCCGCCTATGCGGCCCGCCTCGTATGCTCTCCATCGCGTTGCGCTCCTTCTGTTCAGGCCGTTTCCGCAACGCCGGTCTGGTACCACGCTCCCTCGGGCGATCCCGGCGGAAAAGGCTCTGCCATGTCAGGCAAACCGTTTGCACATGACGCAAATCGTCTTGGCGGCTGCGCTGCCCGCGGTTACGGTGGGGAGGGGACGTTATGCGGAGCGGTGATGCGGTCATCCCGTCAGCCCCGGTCAGCGCATAACGCCGGGCATGCGCACGGCCACGGGGCGATCGTGCGCGGTGCCCGCATGTCCCAGGGCCTGACTCTTGCTGAACTCGGCGCCCGCGTCGGATACTCAGCGGCGCAGGTCTCCCGGTATGAGCGCGGGATCGCGCCGCTGACCGACATCACCGTGCTCCGCCGGTTCGCTGCCGTCCTCGGCATCCCGCACCAGCTATTCGGCCTCACCCCGGCAGGCGCAGACGATGCCGGGCGACACGCCGTCATACCGGTCAAAGACCGGCCCGCCCGGCGCTCACGGGAATACCGTTGACCACGAGCGCCAGTGGGAGGACGGTGACGAAGAAGACATGCGACGCCGGGAGTTGCTCGCCGGTACCGCGGCCCTGGCCGGCGCCGCCGCGCTCGGGGCTCCGCCCGCCGTACCGGCGCGCCCGGCCCGGCCGCGGGCCTGGAGGATGTGCTCTACAGCCGGGCCGAGGCCATCGCCTGTCCCGCTGGCAGGCTTCGCGCCTCGATCGCCTCAGCCCGGGACGACTTCCGGGCCGCCCGCTACGACCGCCTGCCCGCCACCCTGCCCAGGCTCATCGCCACTGCCCAGGCCACCAGCGACAGTGCGGACAGCAGCGAGCAGGCCGACGCGAGCACGCTGCTGGCCGACGCCTACATCCTCGCCGCCGACTTCGCGGTCAAGCTCAACGACGACCCGCTCGCCTGGATGACCGCCGACCGTGCCCTGCAAGCCGCGCAGGCCGGGAACGACCCCCTGACCCTGGCTGACGCCCGCCGGGCCGTCGCCACCGC
Source organism: uncultured Actinomycetes bacterium (assembly GCA_963849595.1). Lineage (GTDB taxonomy): Bacteria > Actinomycetota > Actinomycetes > Streptosporangiales > Streptosporangiaceae > Palsa-504. Next base: position 59,892 of record CAWKIB010000049.1, on the reverse strand, counting down.
GATGCGCCGCACCGGCCACCCGGACAGGGCCTGCTCCCTGCTGGTCCGCGCCTGCCGCGACATCGATGTCGGCCGGCATGGCGCAGACGAACTCGCCATGTACGGGACGCTGCTCAACGTCGCCGCCTACACTGCCGCCACCGCCGGGAACCGCCGCGCGGCGGCAGAATACATTGAAGAAGCCGCCGCAGCCGCCACCCGGCTCGGTCCCCGCGCCTCCCGGCGCCAGCCCGCATTCGGGCCAGCCGGGGTTACCCTCTACCAGGTCAGCATCGCGCAAGTCCTCGGCGACAACGGGACCGCCATCGAGCACGCCAGGAAACTGCGGCCCGCCAGCATCCCGACCGCCGAACGCCAGGGCCGCTACTGGGTCGATGTCGCCCGCGCCTACCACCAGTGGGGAAAGCCCGAAGCCTGCTACGCCGCGCTGGTCGCCGCCGAGCGCGCCGCCCCCGCTGAAGTCCGCTACCGCCCGCCCGTCCACCGCATGACCGAAGACCTGCTGCGAACCGGCCCGCAGCGTTCCCTGCCCGGCCTGCGCGCGTTCGCTGCCAGGACCGGCCTGCCCGGAACATGAGACCGCGCCGACCGGGCAGCTCAGCATCGGCCAGGCGGTTCGCGTACGTACGGGGTCGTCCGCCACCCACTCGAATGTAGGCACGGGGTATACCTGGACCTGCCCGGCTCGCGCGTGACCGCGAATTGGTCTGCCGAGTACCCTCCGCGCCCTAGCCGAGCACGGCTGGACCCGGCACAAGAGGATGCCCCGCCGGTCCAGGACTGGCGGGGCATCGCACGTGTTGGCACACGTAGCCGTCACCGTAGCGCGTCGCGGATTACCTCACCCTGGCGGGCGCCGATCTGGTCCAGGACCCTGGCCGCGCCGAGCATCTCGCCGCGTGCGTAGCTGTTCACCGCCTTGATGTCGTCGGCGAACGCGACCGCCACCGCGGCGGCCTGCTCGGCATCACCCGCTCCGGCCTGCGCGCTGGTCAGGCACGCCCCGTACCAGGCCCGGTCACGTTTGTACCACTCAGGCACTGCGGCCAGCCCGGCGGACAACAACCCTGCCGCATCGTGCCAGTTCCCCAGGTGCAGCTCGGCCATGCCGCGTTGGAGGGTGAACCAGTCCTCGCCGTAGAAGTACATCCATTCCGGCTCGTCTTCCGGATGGCCGGACGCCCGGCAGATTAGCTCCTGAGCTTCGTCGAGCAGCCTGTGGGCGTCTCCAGCATCCCCAGCCACGGCATGCCCGCGTGCCTCCATCTGGGCAGCCATCCCCTGCACCCCGTGCGTGACCCGGCGGTCATACCACCGGGCGGCCCGGGCCATCTGGACGCACCGCCGGGCGTCGTTCACGCTCCAAGCCAGGTGGGCTTTCATCGACAGCGCGGTCGCTGCCATGCTCGCGTCGCCGGCTTCCTCGGCCCAGTCGCGGGCGCGGTCGTACCAGGCCAGCCCGGTTCCGTGGTCCTTGGTCTCGATGCACATCCAGGCGACGAACTGGGCGTACTGTGCGGCGAGGTCGACGAGCCGGGTTGCTAGTGGACCGCTGGCGGCCCGGGTGAATCCGGCCACCACGTAAAGCTGGGACCTGATCAGACCGAGCAACGGGGTCGCGCCGACCGTATCGTTGACCCGGCGGTGCTCGGCCAGTGTCCGCTCAAGCCACTCCACCACTGGTAGGTCGGCCCGCGGCGGGTCCGCGACGGCACGGGTGATCCGGTCGTACAGATCCACGTCCGGGGCGGCTGATGCCAGCGGCATGACCGGAACCGGCGGCCGGGCGGAGTGTTCCCACGCTGCCACCAGCGCGCCGTCGGCGCCTAGCAGGCTGTCCATATGCAGGGCTAGCTCACGGGATCCGTGCTTGTGCCCCCGGATCACCTTGGACAGGTACCCGGTGTCGTAGTGCGACCGGCGGGCCAGCCCATGCAGCGACAGGCCGAGCTCCCTTTGGAGACGACCGAGCTCAGCGCCGAACTCGCTCATTCCGCGTATGCCAATCGCGTAGACGTCCAGTGTTGCCCCCGCATAGGCAACGGGACAACACCTTCAGACTATGCCCGGCGCCCGGTTGACTGCCGATATCCGGACTGGCGCGCGATGAGGAGGAAACGCAAATGGACCGGGCGGCTGACGGGGATGCTGGCGGGAATCGGCACCGGGCACTAGAAGGGCTGCCCCGGCGCCCGGCGGCAGGGGCTGACCGCTTCCGGGCCGAACTGGGACAGCAGGGCACCCACCGGGCACCGGACTGGATGGTACCCGCTGGTCGGCCAGCCTGGCGGTCTTGCGCCGGGTCCGTGACGCGTTGGCCTCCGGCGGCCGGCCGTGACCGGCGGGACGGCGCGCGGCCCGTTCGGGGTGGACACGGGCAGGGCCCTCGAGGCGCTCCGGCTGCAATGGGCTGCCCAGTACGACACCGGGTTCGCAGACGGCGCCTACCGCGCAGCCCGGATTGACGGGACCGGGGACCTGCTGACCGGGCAGACGCCGGACGAACTGGCCGCTGCGATCCGGGCCGACTGGGCCGCGCGGGGCACGCGATGAGCGGGCCTTACATCTTGGAGAGCGGGGCCGACCTGGACCGGCTCCGATCGTACCGCGCGGAACGCCCCGAAGTCCTCATTGGCGAGGGCGAGTTCGGCACTTGGGCCGCCGTCATCCCTGAGGAGAACGGCGAGACCGTCGCGGTGCGCCATACCTTGCACGACCTGCTGGATAGGCTCGATTCGCTCCTGGGGGACCGATGAAGACACCTGACCCGCGCGCCTATGTGCGCCTTGCCGACCTCCTGCGTGACCAGATCACGCCGGGCGAGCCGCTCCCGACGATCGGAGAGCTCCGCCGGAAGCACGGGCACTCTCCGGCAGACGGTAGGGAAGGCCCTGCGCGTCCTCGAAGACGAAGGGCTGATCTACCGGGTCCCGGGGCTCGGGTACTACGGGGCTGTGCCGGACTGACAGGCCGCCGGGCGCCACCGCCACCCCACGGGAAGAGTAGCCGAGCGGGCTTGGGGAGGAGCCCGCAGCTTCGGTTACCGCTGGTTCGGCAGTCGGAAGGTGTCCGCGGCTCCTTCTGATGCGCTGAGCTGGCTGTCGATGAGGTCTACGAAGTACAGGTATGCCGCCCGGGACTACCTGGAGCGCCTCGATGGCCGCGGTCTGGAGCTCGGGCATGTTGACGGTGCTGAAGGTGTCCTGGGTGGGGCCGGTCGGCTCGCCCGTGGTCGCGTGCACGAGCCGGTGGGTCCCTGCGTTGCGCAGGAGCCGGGCGTTCGGGTACATGCCGTCTTCGGACAGGTCCCCGGCGAGCTCGGCCAGGGCCAGCAGGCAGCGCAGCCCCTCGCCGCCCGACCCCAGCTGCGGCCGGAGCTGCCCGGTGCGGGTATCCCGCCAGTAGCGGGAGTACTCGACCCGCGCGGGGGCCAGCCCGGAGCTGAAATGCTCGTTGGCGGTGACGGCGATCTTGTCCAGCACGTCCAGCGCTGATCGGTGCGCCAGCAGCAGGAGGGCAGGCGGCTCGCCGTAGAGCGAGCCGTCCAGCGTGTCGGTGTACAGGCCCGGGTCGTCGGGGTGCTGGCGCGCCGGTGATTCGGCGTGCATGCGCTGCCCCTGGAAGGCCAGGCGGCGGGCAACCAGGAACTCGGCCTTGAGCACGTTCAGCGCGCCGAAGATGCCGGGTACCCGCTCACCGGCGGACGACACGACACCGGACACGGACGCGGTGTCCCACTGCCGCGAGTCCGAGCCGAGGCCCTCGACAGACGCCACCAGGGCGAGCCGGTGCCGGACGATCCAGCACTGGTAGGGGTCGAGCTGGTCGCCGGCATGCTCGCAGGTGGCCCCGGCTTCCGGTCGGTTCGAGGGCGTCCCACCGGTCGGCGGCAGCGGCGCCGGCGACCTCGACGGTCCGCTGCCGCAGCGACTGGGCCATCGCCACGTACTTGTCGTAGACGGCTGCCAGGTGCCCCCGCTGGTCGACCCGGCGTCCCAGGCGCCGGCGCAGCAGCTCGGCGATGTTGCCGGCCGCGTTGCCGTTCGTCGGGTCGGCCTCCAGCGCGTCCGCGTAGGCGGTGTACGCCTCGACCCAGCGCCCCGAGTCATCCAGGAGGTTGCCGAGGTTGCACAGTGCCATGCCGCGCGTCTCCGGCGGCGCGAGCCGGTCGGCCCCGACCCTGCGGTAGAGCATCCGCGGCTCGCGCAGCCCGTCCAGGTGCGCCAGCCGGTACGCAGGGCCGGCCGAATCGGCGGCGCCAGGCTCACGGCTGCTGGCCTCCTCGGCCGCGAATATCCCCGCCAGGCCGTTCGCCCGGTTGTACTCGGCCTGCGCGATGAGGGTGGCGGGCGCTTCATCGTCGTGGAGCAGGCGCGTGGCCCACGCCACGCCTGCTCGCAGGTCCTCCGTGCTGCCCGCGTCCGAGGCCAGGTTGATCATCACGGACGACAACGTGAACGTCAGCGACCTGCGCTCGGCGGCAGTCATGTCGGCCGAGGACACCTCGGCCTCAAGCTCCCGCAGGTCACCGATCGCTGCCGCGAGGGCGGCAGGCCCGCTGACCCCGTGCAGGCTGATCGCCCGGCGCTGGTACGTCTCGAAACTCCCACGCAACCTCGCTGACGAGCACTCCGCGCTTCCAGCGGAAACGCGTCCCCGGCACCCAGGAGCCGGGAATGCCAATAGTGTAATTATCTCCGCCGTGACGAGCCGGCGCGAACAGTTAACGGTGCCCAGAGCAACCACGTTCCGGTGCGCCGTCGTCGGCAGTGCCTCCGGCCGCGCCAGGACTTGAGCGACGGATTCCGGCCGGGAGGCCGCTGTCGCAGTCCCTAAGGGGAGAATCCGCAGCCCTGCCCCCGATTACGGCACCAGGGACGCGGAAACCATCCAGGGCACTGGCACGGTCGTGCTCGTCACCCCCTGCATTGCCCGGAGGTCGCGATAAGAGCCCTGGTAACCCAGGGAGTGCAGGATCAGCAGCACCAAGTAATGCCGCAGGAGCAGCCAAGCCTCGGGCAGCAACCCCGGATATTGGTAAGCCCGCTGCTTCCCTGGCTTGGGGTGAACCAACTGGTTCCGTGTCCAGGTGAGCACCTCGGCCCCGTCGAAGTGCGGCCCGCCCGTGGTCTTGGTGGCCGCGAGGCTGGCCGACACAGGCTGAAGGCTGCTGTCGAGCCCGGCCGGAATCGACGCCGCCCCCAGTACATCGCGAAGCAGGTTAGCGGCCTTCTCGTTCTTGTAGCCGCTCTCGGTGCGCAGGTTAGTCAGCACGAGGTTCTGCCACATCATGTGCTCGATGCCAGAGAAGCCGACCATAATCCGCTGCTCGATGAAACCGGACGCGCTGGTCGCGCTGATCGCCAGCACCATCTGCATCCACAGCCGCTCCCTCCTTGCAGGGTCAGCGAATGCGGAGATGAGCAGCTTCAGGAAGTCCGACAGCGCGGCGTGGTCCCGTTCGTACCACCAGCCGATGCCCGGGGCACGCCCCGGGTCGCGGAAGCCAGGCCGCCACTGCTCCCAGACGGCGGTGCCGCCGCTGTCCAGCCCGACGGGGAGCAGCGGCGCTACCCCCTGCCTAGCGCGAACGAGATGCCGGCATGCATCGCCGTGAGTACCGGCTCGGCGTCCTGGGCAATGAAGGCCGCCCCGTCCGATCGCCGCATCTCCATGACGTGGGTCATCACGAGGACATCTGACCTGTGAAGGTCATCCCAGACGACGGAGTGGTCGGGCCGCATGTCCAGCGTGATCTTCCAGCCCTCGGCCTCCATGACCCAGCGCCCCAGCCACTGGCGGTGCTCCCCGTCTGGGCCGGTTTCCTCCAGGTACCCTGGCCCGCGCCAGTCTGGAAGGTTGAACCAATGCGCGATTACCCGCTTCATCGGCGTAATGTCGCTGCCGAACGTCACGCCGTTCGACCAACCGCCCTCGATCCCCCGTGCGTACCCGCGCAGCTCCACATCTCCGGCATGACGGTGGAGCGTTCGGGGAATCTCGCCCTGACGGTTGGAGAACTGCGGAGCTTCGAATGGATCATCGACTGCCCACTCGACCGAGACGTCCGGGACAAGGTGCAGCTCTACACCTCCGGCCATGTCTCCTGCCGTCAGACCGCCGATGCCCCCACGGTAGAGGTCAATAGGCTGCGAGGGGTCGTTAAAGGGGTATACGGGACTCAGGGGAGTCTGGCCGCTTGCCACGATCCGATCATGCCAGTTCCTTCACCCTGGCTAGGACACTGCGGTGCCGAGTGACCTGTCCCATTGAGCTACCGCAAGCGAACACGGCACCCGTAAGCTGACGATCATAGTCGACTATGACGCTGATCGCCGGGAGGCTCGCCATGATGTCGCCGAGCACCACAGTCCAGCCGGACCCGCGCGCCTATGTGCGTATCGCCGGGATGGTCCGCGAGATGATCTCCAGCCAGGTCCTGCCCCCGGGCTCGCCCGCGCCGAGCATCACCAGGCTGTGCCGCGAGCATGGCCATGCCAGGCAGACCTGCGGAAGGGCGATGCGCCTGCTGGAGGGCGAAGGCCTGCTGCACCGCGTCCCCGGGCTCGGTTATTTCGTGACATGCCGCGAACGCTGAGATAACGCCCAGCGGCCCGTTTGCAGCCGAACCGGCCTCAGGGCCTGGACCGGACCGCCGGAACGGCCAGCGCGGACCGGTGAAGTCACGGGACGATCCGCTGGCTGCCAGCCCATCCGCTCCGGCCGCTAGGAGCGGCTGGGTCGGAACGTCCACGCCGATGGGGCGGGCTGCTGGGATGTATACGTGCGGCAGCAAACCAGGAATTACGGATAGGACAGCCCACCACCTGGCGCAGGACCTGCGAGCATTCGACGTCGGTTGAAGCCGACCGCGACAAAGCTGAGAGGATGGTCGGCCGCCGACTGCTGGTAGGTTAACGAGACTCGTTCCGTAACGTCTTCTTCCGCGTCGTTTGGTCGCGTCCCGTTGAGGGTTCCGACCAGCGTGGCCACCTTGGGCCGCGGCACGCCGAAGGTGGCCGATAGCTGGCGCTGCGACACGGGCTCGCCGAGGCAGTCACGCGCGTGAAGGTAGGCGGTAACAACTGCGTCCTCGGCCGACATGGCCACCTGGTGTGGGCATTGACCGTCGGTGGCCGTGAGGTGGCTCGCGCCGTCGCCTGCGCGTGCCAGCCGGACGATGCCCATCAGGGTTTCCAGGGAGAGGACGAATGCCACTGGCGGCAACGCGGCTACCAGGGCGCCACCTGCGCTGATGTGCAGGCCTGCGACGATGTTCATGGCCAGCGTCGAGCCGATGCCGGCCACGAGCGAGACCATGGCCAGCGGTGGTTTGGGCGCGTGGTGGCGGATCGCGTCGAGTATCGCCAGCGACGCCGTGACGATCATCAGGTCAGCCACGAACGGGATGAGGTAGGCCACCAGGCCCGCACTGCCTGTGAGGTAGACGACAGCCAGCGCGTGCAGGTAGCTGACAATCCCGGTGATCGCGGCCAGCGCGGCGAGCGACAGGCCAGCCAGGAACCGGATGGAGCCATCGGTCACGCGAAACCCCTCCTCCGGCACAGAGCGGGCCAGCCCGGAGCGGGGGCTCGGACACTCCACGTCTGATGCCGTTTCACGGGCGTACCGCCTCTGCGTGGCTCCCGGCGCGCGTGATCAGTCCGGCGACGACCGCGCATATCTGCGGTTCCCATCCGGCCAGCCACGCCAAGATCCGCAAGTCGTACGCGCCGAGTTCGACGTCGGCCCCCTCGCAGGCGGCGCGCAGCATCGCCAGGTTCGGCGGCTGCATGCGGCCCTGCCCGGGAGCAGCCTCGAACGCGGTGAAGACGGCGCGGACGGCGGGCGTGTCGAGCGCCTGCCGTTCGGTCTCGAACGGTCCCGCGTGGTGATCGCTCTCGGGTCGGCCGCACCGCATGCATGCGTCGGGTGCGGGCCGGTCCGGGGCGACTCGGCCCGGCCGGACGAATGACTCGCACGCGGTCGGCTTCAAAGCCCGGCCGCTCTCGGGGTTGGTTATGGGCATGGCAGATCTCCATCCGGTCGGAGAGGTTTGGGTCCAGGCCCCTCGAACGGCGGTCTCTGCGCACGCACTCGGGGCCGTGTGCGCTCACCGCTCGCCGTCTCACTGCCGAGCGCTCGGCTCGCCGCACTGCTGCCGGCAAGCACGCACGAGCACGCACGGCAGGGCCGCGCAGTCCCGGTCAATCCCGGTACTGCGCGGCCCGTGAAAGCCGTTGTGACCTGCGTTCCGGCGCAATCGCGAACATGCGCGGAGGCGCCCGGCACGCGGAGAGGAGCACTGCTAATGCGGTTGGGTGGCAACACCCTCCGGGGTTCAAATCCCCGATCCTCCGCAGCTTCTGGACGCTGCTAATGCGGTTGGGTGGAAACACCCGGCTCGGTAACCTGAAGGTCATGGCCCGTGACGAGCGCAGCGTTACCCCGCAGAGCGAGGACTTCTCAGCCTGGTACAACGACGTGGTCTTCCGCGCCGAACTGGTGGACCGGGGACCGGTCCGCGGCAGCATGGTGATCAGGCCGTACGGCTACCGGATCTGGGAGCTGCTGCAAGCGGACCTGGACGGGCGGATCAAGGCCACCGGGCACCAGAACGCCTACTTCCCGCTGCTCATCCCGCAGAGCTACATGCAGCGCGAGGCCGAGCACATCGAGGGGTTCGCGCCCGAGCTGTTCACGGTCACCCACGCGGGCGGCAAGGAACTCGAGGAACCGCTGGTCATCCGGCCGACGTCGGAAACGATCATCGGCGAGATGATGGCCAAGTGGATCAGCTCGTACCGGGACCTGCCGCTGCTGCTGAACCAGTGGGCCAACGTGCTCCGGTGGGAGCTGCGGCCCCGGATGTTCCTGCGCACCAGCGAGTTCCTCTGGCAGGAAGGCCACACCGCGCACGCCACCGCGGCCGACGCGATCGCCGAGACCATGCTGGCGCTGGGCTTTTACCAGGACGTGGCGGTGCAGACCGCGGCCCTGGCCACCGTGCCGGGCGAGAAGACGCCGGGAGAGCGGTTCGCCGGGGCCGAGCGCACGTTCACGATCGAGGCCATGATGCGGGACGGGCGCGCCCTGCAGGCGGGCACCTCGCACTTCATGGGGACGAACTTCGCGGCGGCGTTCGGGATCACCTATACCAGCGAGAGCGGCACCGCCGAGCTGTGCCACACCACCTCCTGGGGCATGAGCACCAGGATGATCGGCGGCCTGATCATGACCCACGGCGACGACAAGGGCCTGGTGCTGCCGCCGTCCCTGGCGCCCTACCAGGTGGTGATCGTCCCGATCGGGCGCGGGGAGCAGGCTCGAGGCCACGGTGGCCGCCGCGACCGAACTGGCCGGCACGCTGCGCCGCGCGGGCATCCGGACGCACGTGGACGACCGGCCGCAGGTGTCGCCGGGCTTCAAGTTCAACGACTGGGAGATGCGCGGCGTGCCGATCCGGCTCGAACTCGGCCCGCGGGACCTGGCCGCCGGCACCGCGCTGATGTCCCGCCGCCTGAGTTACCCGCAACCGGACGCGGCCAAGGAGGCCATCCCGCTCGATGCGGCGCCCGAGCTGCTGGCGGCCGAGCTGGCCGCGTTCCAGGCGATGCTGGCGCGGCGGGCCGCCGACTTCCGCGACGACCACACCGCCACGGTCAATTCCTGGCCCGAGTTCACCGCCGCCGTGGCGGTCGGCTGGGCGCTGGCGCTGCACTGCGGCGATCAGGCTTGTGAAGACGAGATCAAGGCAGAAACCACGGCCACGTCCCCGCTGCATCCCGCTGGCGGGCGAACCCGAGCAGGGCCCGTGCATCCGCTGCGGCAAGCCGTCCGCCTACGGCAAGCGGCTGATCTTCGCCCGCGCCTACTGAGCCGGCCTGGCCTGGCCGCGTCACAGTGCGCCGGGGCGAGAGAGCGAGAGAATCGGGTCGGCGTTGGCGATATTGCTCTCCGCCAACGCATTTCCCTAGACTGAACCGTGGCTCAGCGGCCGGACGAGGAGGACGCATGCCAGTCGACTGGGTGGTCGTTGGCCTGGATAACGGCGGGACGACGAACAACGGGACGATTCTCGACTCCGAGGGCCGGTTCCTCCTCGACCAGATGGCGGAAGTTCCCAGTAACGTCAGGGAGGGCCCGGACAAGGCCATCCAGTCCCTGATCGACGCGGTGGAGCAGGTGCTCGCGCTCACCGGCGTGCCGCTCGCGGCGGTGCGCGCGATCGGCCTGGACACGCCCGGCCCGGCCAGCGCCGACGGCGTCATCTCCTCCAAGGGCGCGACGAACTTCGGCGACGCCGGCTGGGGCGGCTTCGATATCCGGGGTGCGCTGGCCGAGCGGGTCGGGCTGCCGGTCATCTACAACAACGACGGGAACGCGGCCGCGTTGTACGCGCACCACGTGCGGTTCGGCGTGCAGTCGGCGCGGCACAGCTCGGTGTCCGCGATCGTGGGCACCGGGCTCGGCGGCGGCCTGGTCGAGGCCGGGCGGGTGATCAAGGGCGCGGCCGGGATGGCCGGGGAGCTCGGCCATGTCCCGATCCCGCTGGACGGCCTGCTGGATCCGGGTCAGCCGACGCCCGCGTGCAACTGCGGGCAGTTCGGCGACGCGGAGAGCGTGGCCTCGCTCACCGGGATCATGAAGAACCTGCTGCCCTACTGGCTCACCAAGTACCCAGACCACCCGGTCGCCAGCCTGCCCCTGGGCCAGGCGGCCAAGCAGATCCGGAACTACGGCGAGCAGGGCGACGCCCTGGCCCTGGCCATCTTCCGTCAGCAGGCCATCGCCCTGGGGCGGCTGTTCACCATCGCCGCGAACTTCTTCGATCCCGGCGCCTACTTCCTGGGCGGCGGCGTGGTGGAGGCCGCGCCGCACTTCCGCGACTGGTTCCTGACCGAGGTCCGGGCCAACACCGTGCTGCGCGAGGAACAATCCCGGGCCGCGGAAATCGCCTTGGTGCCCGACCTCGACATGGCCGGCGCCCGCGGGTCCGCCATCGCCGCGCGTGACTGGCTCATCGGCGTGGACACCGGGGTCCAGCCCGCCGGGCTGTTATCCCTGGGTCGGCGGGATGACGACGACCATGGTGAACCGGGTCGGCTCCTGGCCGTCGTTGCTGTAGCGGTGCGGTCGGCTGGCCGGGAACCGGGCGCACTGGCCCGGCTCGACGGCATGCCGTTCCCCGGCGACGGTCAGGGTCAGGCGGCCCGCCTCGACCCAGACCATCTCGCGGGTGGCCGGCGCGTGCGCGTCGCCGCCGAACTCCTCGCCCGGCATCACCTCCCAGCGCCATAGCTCCACCGCCCATGGCGGGTCGGTGGCGCCGACGATCGTGCCGGTGCCGCCGGACGGGCCGCGCCACAGGACGCGCGAGGCGTCCGGGCTGCTGATCCGGACGGCCGGCTCGCCGCCCACGTCGACGAGCTGCGTGACGGGAACGCCGAACGCGTCGCTGATCCGGGCCAGCGTGGCCAGGTTGGGGTTGGAGCGGCCCTGTTCGAGCGCGACCAGCACGCCCTTGCTGACCCCGGAGCGCGCGGCGAGCTGGTCCAGTGACCAGCCGCGATCGGCACGCAGCGCCTGCAGGGTGCCCGCCACGGCGGTCGTCAGGTCGGGTGTGTCCGCCATATTTTCCTTTCCGCACGAGCCAGCCGGTCGTTAGGATGAACTATATGTGTCAATATTCCGACCGCTGTCAGACCTTCCCGGAGGACCAGCCGTGGTGACGATCCTGGCACTGGCCGCCGCCGTGCTCTACGGGACCGCCGATTTTCTCGGCGGGGTGGCGTCCCGGCGGGCCAGCGTGTTCGCGGTGCTGGCGCTGACCGTCCCGGCGGGCGCGGTCGTCATGCTGCTGGTCGCGCTGCTGGGCCAGGTGCCGGCCATTGGCGGGCTCCTGGGGCATGGCGGGCTCGGCTCGTCGGCCTCGGTGGGGGACTGGAGCGCCGTCGGCTGGGCGGCGGCCTCGGGGGTCTGCGGCGCGGTCGGCCTGGTGGCGTTCTACGCGGGCTTCGCCACCGCCCCGATCAGCGTCGTGGCGCCGGTCGCGGCCCTGGTCTCGGCGGTGCTGCCGGTGGGCGTGGCGATCGTCGGCGGCGAACGGCCGGCCGCCACCGTGATCGCGGGCGGCCTGATCTGCCTGGTGGCCGTCGTCCTGGTCAGCGCGCAGCCTGCCGATCACGGCGACGGGCGGGGCGGCGGGATCCGGCTGGTGACCTCGGGACGGCTGCGGGCGCTCGGTTACGGCGCCGCGGCCGGGGCTCGGCTTCGGGTTGTTCTTCATCTTCCTCAAGAACGCGGGCCAGTCCGGGGTGCTCTGGCCGGTCGCGATCTCCCGGTCGGCCGGAACCGTGGTCGCCTTCGGCATCGCACTGGCCACCCGGACCCGGCTGCCGTGGGGCCGGGGCGGAATCACCGGCATCGCGCTGATCTCCGGGGCGATCGACGCCGCGGCCAACGTCTGCTACGTCCTGGCCACCCGGGCCGGCCTGTTCGGGCTGGCCGTGGTGATCACGTCGCTGTACCCGGGGATGACGGTCCTGCTGGCCCGGGTCCTGCTCGGCGAGCGGATGCGCTGGCTGCAGCGGGCGGGATTGCTGCTCGCCGCGGCCGGAGTGGTGCTCGTGACCGTGTAGCCGGGCTAGTCGTCCCGCTTGTCCCGCCGGTTGTTCTGGTTGAGCCAGCGGGTCAGGACCTGCGCGAGTTCGGAGGCGACGTCGCTGGCGTCCGTCGATTGTTCCTCGTCTTTGAAGATCAGGCCGCACACCTCGAGGTAGAGCTGCTCGGGATACGGGATGAACCTGACGTTCCGCAGCGCCTGGTCCTGCCCGGCCGACTCCACGATGAACTCCCCGTAGCCGAGGATCCGGCCGATCGTGGTCCGCTGGAAGCTCATGTCCGTCACCTTGCTGAGCGGCAGCATGCCCACCTTGCGGACGATGACGCCCCTGGCGAGGATCAGCCGATGGGACGTGACCACGAAGTAGTTGACGGCCCAGTCCCAGATCTTCACCCCCAGCCAGCCCAACAGCACCACCCACAAGCCCCAGATGATCAGGATGGCATCCGTGTTGCCGTGCGCGACGTAGTTGCTCAGAAGGCCCGCGATGGCGAGCCCGAGCAGAACGAGGGCGATCGGTGGGATGAGCACGGCCGGATGCTCATGGACGCTGATGACCTGGCGCTCATGGGGCAGGAGGTACCTGTTGACCGAGGCCGGGACCGTGTCGGTGTTCGGGGCCAGCCTCATCGGAGCACCGTGCCTAAAGCGAAGCGAAGAAGCTGGAAAGCCCGTGGGCCGCCGAGGTCAGGAAGGTCCCGATGTTGTGCACCACGTGAGCGGCTCCGGTGGGGTCTTCGATGATCCACCAGAGGACAAACGCGACAGCCAGCCACCCGAGGACTGTCTTAAGATTCACGTCGCCTCCCAAAGGCGCCCGGACTCGTCCTGCTCGTCAGGGAACCAATGCTAGCTTGAACCGAAATTCGGGCCAAGGTTAACGGGGTGAAGCTGCCGTGTCGGCATCGGTTATGCCCCGTTCCCCGCCCCAGTATGCCGGATCGGTGCCAGGAGTGCGCGGCGGTGCGGCTGGCCACGCCGGCGCAGCTCAGGCAGGCCGCGCCCCGGGCCGGCTTGATCGGCGATTTTGCCGCGGCGGCGGGTACCTATCTGACACCATTCCCTCCGTGCAGAGCATGCTGGTGCAGTGACGATGTCCGACATGGGTGAGACGGACTTCGCTGTCATCGTCTACCGGGAAGAAGACCAGTGGGAAGCCGACGCGCTGCCCGCTGCGCTCACCGCCGATCTGGACGGCCTCGTGCACGCGCTGCGCCAGCAGCCCAGCATGGGGGGCACCATCGGCTTCGCCGGCGTCGGCGATGACTTCTGGCTGGCGGTCAGGATCATCGGCGAGGACGTGTCGCTGTTCCTGTCCGACCTCACCGCGGCGGTGGACTATCCGCTGGCCCGCCAGGTGCTCGAGGCCCTGGACATCCCGGTGCCGTCGGACGACGAGCTCGATCAGGTGCTCCCGGCGGGTGATCTGTCCATCTTCGCCGATCTCGGGCTGGAGGAGATGGAACTCGGCGCCGTCGCGGCCGATCTCGATCTCTACCCCGAGGACGCCGTGGCCGGCATCGCCGAACGGCTGCGGTTCGGGGAAGCGGTGGAGCAGGCCCTGGATCGTGCGCTCGGCCCGTGACCGGTTATATCGCGGGCTTCGAGCCCGCGATGCGGCTCGCGCTGGCCGAGGCGGTCCAGGCCGGGCCGGAGCTGGCCGGGACCGGTCAGGACGACGTGCCGGTGGGTGCCGTGATCCTCGACGAGGCGGGCACGGTGCTCGCGCGGGCCCGCAACCGCCGCGAGGCGGACCGCGACCCCACCGCGCACGCCGAGATGATCGCGATCCGGCAGGCCGCCCGGGCCCTGGGGAGCTGGCGGCTGACCGGCCTGACCCTGGTCGTGACCCTGGAGCCGTGCACCATGTGCGCGGGCGCGGTGACCCTGGCCCGGCTCGGCCGGCTGGTCTACGGAGCCGAGGATCCGAAGGCCGGCGCGGTGGGCTCGCTCTGGGACGTGCTCAGGGACCGGCGCCTGAACCACCGGCCGGAAGTCATCGGCGGCGTCCTGGCCGAGGAGTGCGGCGCCGTGCTGCGCGAGTTCTTCGCCGCCCGCAGGCGGCACGGCGGCTAGCACCTGCCCGCCCGGCTCCCGGTTCGGGTAAGCTCACCCACGGTGGAGTCGCCTAGTGGCCGAGGGCGCACGCCTCGAAAGCGTGTGAGGGGGCAACCCCTCCGTGGGTTCAAATCCCACCTCCACCGCTGAACGCGGGCCGAGAGCACGTTCGACGTGCTCGCCGGGGAACTCGATGTCACGTCTCGGACGTTCGCACAAGTGATCATGCGGCAGTGCGCGGGTATGGCCCGTCCTAGTTGGACGAACCATCCCCCCACTGGCCAGCGTCCGGCGAGGAGATCCGAGTGTTCGAACCGCAGGGAGCCGGGTTCTTTCTGCTTCTGATGGTGATCTTCGCGGCATTGATCGTCTGGGTGGCCATGGCCAAGCAGGTCGTGTTCAGAGTGCTCGCGGCGTGCCTGGCGTTCGTTCCGGCCATGGCTTTCGGAATTGCCTCGGTTAATAAGTTCTACGATTATTACCAGACCTGGGGCGGAATGATCAGTGATCTCACCGGCCAGGGCGCGAGCAGCATTCCCAAGTACGCGGTGGCCGGGTCCAACCGGCAGTTCGACAAGGACATCGGCCGGGTCACCAGCACCGCCGAAGACGCCCAGGTCGGCTACCTGTTCCAGACGACGATCGTGGGGCAGCGCAGCCGTCTGGCCCGCAACGTGTACGTCTACCTCCCGCCGCAGTACTTCCAGAAGGCCTACGCGCACTACAAGTTCCCGGCCATCGAACTGCTGCACGGCTCGCCGGGCAACCCGCAGGCCTGGCTGTCCGTGCTGGACGTGATCCCGACCTATCCTCAACCTGCTCGAAGCCCACCCGTCCGACGCCGCGATCCTGGTCATGCCCGACACCGACGGCGGCCAGCAGTACGGGCTGCAGTGCCTCAACAACCCGGGCGGCATCCAGGACATGACCTTTGTCGCCGAGGATGTGCCGAACTACATCGCGCGGTTCGTGCGCGTCCAGGCGCCCGGCCCGGCCTGGGGTGTGGCCGGCTATTCGGAGGGCGGGTACTGCGCGGCCAACATCGCGCTGCAGGAACCGGACCGCTACGGGGCCGCGGGCATCATGTCCGGGTACTTCGTCCCCATCCAGAGCCAGGTGCCCGAGGGCAACAAGCCCGGCGGCAAGCCGTACACGGTCAACGTGTTCGCCGGGCACCCGGCGCAGCTGTTCGTCAACACGCCGAGCGCGTACCTCACCAAGATCCCGCTCAACATCCACCTGCCCGCCTTCTGGTTCGCGGCCGGGGCGCAGGACAAGGCAGACGTCAGCGCGGCGGCGAGCTTCCGGCAGCAGCTGCAGGCCCGGGAGCTGCTCCAGGCCCGGGAACTGCTGCAGACCGGGCTGCCGCCCGTGCCGTTCATGATCGTCCCGGACGGGGGCCACCAGGGCAGCGTGTGGCGCGCGGCCCTCGGACCGATGCTCGCCTGGATGACCCCGCAGCTAGCCGCGCAGGCCGCCAAGGCCGACGCCGCGGCCGCCAGCGCCGCCGCCCAGCGCAAGGCGCACCCGGTCAAGTCGGCCACCGCGCCGCCGTCGGCTCCATCCTCGGCCCCGCGGAAGAAGTAGCCCGCCGTGAAATAGCGTCGGCCGACCGCGGTGTTATCGAAATGATACCGGCACGACAAAGGCAGGTAATTGTCGCGGAACCAGCTGAATAATGTCCAGCCAAATCACCCTTAATCGGTTAATTCGCCAGATAAGATAATCTCCGATTAGTCACCGACCGTGTCGGTTGCTAGCTTTCTGACCTCGTCGCTCAACGTTTTCTGGGCGGCCAGCACGCTTCAGACGCTCGGCATCCTGGCGCTATCGGCCACGCCGCCGCGCATCGCGTCGAACGAGGCCGGGAAGCCTCCTGGCGGAGGATAAGAGATTCGAACTCTTGAGGGGTTGCCCCCAACACGCTTTCCAAGCGTGCGCCCTAGGCCACTAGGCGAATCCTCCGCCGGGAAGCTTACCCGAAGCAGGCGGCACAACGGGGCAGATGGAGAGGCCGCGGCCGGAGCGGGTCGCGGTCACGGCACCATCCGGTCCCGCGGCTGACTACACTGACCGGTGACCCCCCGCACGGCGTTTATCCCGCCAACCCCCCCAGGGCCGGAAGGCAGCAAGGGTACGCGGGCTCTGACGGGTGTGCGGGGGGTCCTCCCATTACCGGTGAGGATGAGCTGATGGCCGCAGCCGCGTCGGAACGCGAGGGGGCGACCCCGGTTTCTGGGTCCAGCTTGGCCCTGTACCGCAAGTACCGCCCGGCCACGTTCGCCGAGGTGAAGGGGCAGGAGCACGTCACCGGCCCGCTGCGCCAAGCGCTGAGCACCGGCCGGATCAACCACGCTTACCTGTTCAGCGGCCCGCGCGGGTGCGGCAAGACGTCCAGCGCCCGGATCCTGGCCCGGTCGCTGAACTGCGTCAACGGGCCCACGCCCGACCCCTGCGGGGTCTGCGATTCCTGCGTCGCCCTGGCCCCGTCCGGGCCGGGCAGCATCGACGTGATCGAGATCGACGCCGCCTCGCACGGCGGCGTCGACGACGCCCGGGAACTGCGCGAGCGGGCCTTCTACACCCCGGTGTCCGGGCGCTTCAAGATCTACATCATCGACGAGGCGCACATGGTCACCCAGCAGGGGTTCAACGCGCTGCTGAAGCTGGTCGAGGAACCCCCGCCGCACCTGAAGTTCATCTTCGCCACGACCGAACCCGAGAAGGTCATACGCGACCATCCGGTCCCGCACGCACCACTACCCGTTCCGCCTGATGCCCCCGTCCATCCTGCGGGAGCTGATGCAGGACATCCTGCGCGCCGAGGGCGTGGCGTTCGAGGACACGGTGCTGCCGCTGGTGGCGCGGGCCGGGGCGGGGTCGGCCCGGGACTCGCTGTCCGTCCTGGACCAGCTGCTGGCCGGGAGCGATGAGTCCGGGCTCAGCTACGAGCGCGCGGTGGCGCTGCTCGGCTACACCGACGCGAGCCTGCTCGACGAGATCGTGGACGCGTTCGCCGCCGCCGACGGCGCCGCGGTGTTCGGCGTGGTCAACCGGGTCATCGAGGGCGGCCACGAGCCGCGCCGGTTCGCGGCCGACCTGCTGGACCGGTTCCGGGACCTGATCATCCTGGCCGCCGTGCCGCACGCGGCCGAGACCGGGCTGCTGGACCTGCCCCCGGACCGGGCCGAGCGGATGGCCGCCCAGGCGGGCCGGTTCGGCCAGGCCGGGCTGGCCCGCGCGGCCGAGATCGTCAGCACCAGCCTGGACCAGATGCGCGGCGCCACCTCGCCCCGGCTGCTGCTCGAGCTGATGTGCGCGCAGGTGCTGCTGCCCGCCGCCACCACCGACGAGAAGTCGCTGCTCGCCCGGCTGGAGCGGCTGGAGTCCGGAGGCCGGGGCACCCCGGCTCCGCTGCCGCAGTCACCCCCGCCCCCGCCGCACTCCGGTACAAACGATTTTTCCGAACGGACCCGGGTTCCCGCACCCCCCGACCGGAAGGCCGCCACGCCCCCCGAGAGCACCGCGCCGGCCAAAGCGAGCCCAGCAAAAGCGAGCACCGCGCCGGCCAACGCGAGCCCGGCCAACGCGAGCCCGGCCAAAACGCCGGCTGAACCCGCGGCGCCAGCCAGCGCTCCCCCCGCGGCGCCGGCGGCGGCCGGGCCAGCCTCGACCAGGCCAGCCCCGGCCGATTCGCTCCGGCAGAACTGGGCCGCGGTCCTGGACGCGGTCAAGCGCGAACGGCGGGTGGCGTGGATCCTGCTCAGCAACGCGAGCGTGCTGTCCCTCGAGGACGGGATGCTGACCCTGGGTTTCCCCCGGGACGGGGACCTGAAGGGCTTCACCACCAGCGGATGCGACGCCGACCTCAAGCGGGTGCTGAGCACCGGATTCGGCCTGAACGTGACGGTCACGGGCGTGACCGGCGTCGATCCGGGCGCCGGCCCAGTCGGTGGCCCGGCCCGGCCCGGCGGGCCGGCGAGTCCCGGCCCGGTCGCGGCGGGCGGGGCGAGCGACCCGGGCGCGGCCGCCCCGGCCCGGTCCCGGCCGCGCCACGATGAGCCGCCCGACGACGATCGCGTCCGACGAGTTTCCGCCGATGACCGGATGACATTCCCCCCGACGAGCCCGACGGCGACCAGGCGCCCGTCGTGACCGAACTCACCGGCATGGACCTGATCCAGCGCGAGCTGGGCGGACAGGTGATCGGCGAGATCGACGACTGAGTCCCGGAATGAATAGGGCCCTGCTTGGGCTTGACCGCAGCGGGCGGGTCGTAGGCTCTGAGTAGGAGGGCGATGTGGATCCCCAGATGGATATGCAGCAGCTGTTCGCGGCGGCGCAGCAGATGCAGGAACAACTCATGAACGCCCAGCAGGCGCTGGCCGACGCCGAGGTCACCGGCACGGCGGGCGGCGGGCTGGTCAAGGCCACGGTCAACGGCCAGGGCGAGCTGCTCGATCTCAGCATCGCCGCGACCGCGGTGGATACCGACGACGCCGAAGAGACGGCGCGCACGATCGCCGACCTGGTGCTCGCGGCGGTCCGCGACGCGTACCGGGCGGCCGAGGATCTTCAGCAGCAGCAGATGGGACCGTTCGCCGCGGCTATGCAGGGCGGCGGGATCCCGGGTATGCCCGGCGGCGGGATACCCGGCATGCCCGGCGGCCTCGACCTGCCCGGCGGCCTCGACCTGTCCGGTCTCGGGCTCGGCGGCCCGGGCCCGCACGCGCCGGAGCCAGACGACGAGGATGACCAGAAGACCTAGATCTCCCCCAAACCCACCTAGGAACTGCCGTGTACGAAGGGGTCATCCAGAACCTCATCGACGAACTCGGGCGCCTGCCGGGGGTGGGGCCGAAGGGTGCCCAGCGCATCGCCTTTTACCTGCTGGCCTCCGACCACGCCGACGTCAAGCGGCTGGCCGATGCGCTGATCGAGGTCACCGAGCGGGTGCGGTTCTGCCGGACCTGCGGGAACGTGGCCGAAGCCGACGAGTGCCGGATCTGCCTCGACCCGCGGCGCGACCCGGCGGTGATCTGCGTGGTGGAGGAGCCCAAGGACGTCGCGGCGGTGGAGAAGATCCGCGAGTTCCGCGGCCGCTACCACGTGCTCGGGGGCGCCATCAGCCCCATCGACGGGGTCGGCCCGGACGAGCTGCGGATCAAGGAGCTGATGACCCGGCTGGCCGACGGCACGGTGACCGAGCTGATCCTGGCCACCGATCCGAACCTGGAGGGGGAGGCAACCGCCACCTTTCTCGCTAGGCTGGTAAAGCCAATGGGCTTGCGGGTGACCCGGCCCGCGAGCGGACTGCCGGTCGGGGGCGACCTGGAGTACGCCGACGAGGTAACGCTGGGCCGCGCATTTGAAGGACGGAGACTGCTTGATGTCTGAACCGCCAGCTCAGGGGGGCGAATGGCGGCCGATCGCAGATCAGATCGCGGCGAACGTGAAGAACTTCATCGACGGCGTGGACGCGCTGGCCCGGACGGGGGGCGACGAGACCGTGCCGATGCTGCTGCTCGAGGTGTCCCAGATCCTGCTCGCCGGGGCACAGCTGGGCGCCAGCCGGGACGTGATCCTGCCGGGTAACTGGGAGGCGGAGGTGGGCGACGACCCGGACCTCGACGCGCTGCGGACCGGCCTGGCCCGCCGGCTGGCCGCGGTGGACGAGTACGCCGAGGTGTTCGACCCGTACAAGGACACCTCCTGCCTGCCGTTCCGGATCTCCGATGACATCGCGGCGGTCGCCGCCGATCTCATCCACGGGCTCAAGCACTACCAGGCGGGCCGGTCCCTCGAGGCGCTGTGGTGGTGGCAGTACTCCTACTTCAACCACTGGGGGACCCACGGCGGCGCCGCCCTGCGCGCGCTGCACGCGGTGGTCGCGCACGCCAGCCTCGACGTCGCCGAAGAGCGGACGAGCCTGTAGCGGATAAACTCATAGGTCCATTCCGACCCGGGAGGTGCGGCCGTTCGTGGCGCTCATCGTGCAGAAATACGGCGGCTCATCGGTCGCCGACGCGGACGGTATCAAGCGGGTCGCGCAGCGGATCGTAGCCACCCGCAAGGGCGGTGACCAGGTGGTCGTGGTGGTGTCCGCGATGGGAGACTCCACCGACGAGCTGATGGACCTGGCCAGCCAGGTCAGCCCGCTGCCGCCGGCCCGTGAGCTCGACATGCTGCTGACCGCGGGCGAGCGGATCTCGATGGCCCTGCTGGCGATGGCCATCGCCACCCTCGGCCTGGAGGCGCGGTCGTTCACCGGCTCCCAGGCGGGCGTGATCACCGACGCCGAGCACGGCCGGGCGCGGATCATCGACATCAAGCCGGGCCGCATCGCCGGCGCGCTGGCCGACGGCGCGATCCCGATCGTGGCCGGGTTCCAGGGCGTGTCGCAGACCACCAAGGACGTCACCACGATGGGCCGCGGCGCGTCGGATACCACCGCGGTCGCGCTGGCCGCCGCGCTGGCCGCCGACGCGTGCGAGATCTACACCGACGTCGACGGCATCTTCACCGCCGACCCCCGCATCGTGCGGTCCGCCCGGCGGATCCCGCAGATCAGCTACGAGGAAATGCTCGAGATGGCCGCCTGCGGGGCGAAGGTGCTGATGCTCCGCTGTGTGGAATACGCGCGCCGTTACGGGGTGCCGATCCACGTGCGGTCCTCCTTTACCAACCGCGACGGGACCTGGGTCACCGGGCACGCGAACGACAAGTCGGAGGTAGCCGGGATGGAGCAGGCCATCATCTCCGGGGTTGCGCACGACCGGAGCGAGGCGAAGATCACCGTGGTGGGCGTGCCGGACCGGGTGGGCGAGGCGGCCCGGATCTTCAACGTCATCGCCGAGGCCGGCATCAACATCGACATGATCGTGCAGAACGTCTCCGCCGTGGCCACCGGCCGGACCGATATCTCCTTCACGCTGCCGCGAGACGACGGTCAGCGCGGGATGGCCACGCTGCAGCGCCTGCGCGAGACGGTCGGCTACGAATCGCTGCTCTACGACGACCGGATCGGCAAGGTGTCGCTGGTCGGCGCGGGCATGCGCTCCCACCCGGGCGTCACCGCGCGGTTCTTCGGCGCGCTGGCCGAGGCGGGCGTGAACATCGAGATGATCTCCACCTCAGAGATCAGGATCTCGGTGGTGGTGGATCAGGACGACATCGACCTGGCCGTGACCGCGACGCACAAGGCGTTCGAGCTCGACTCGGACCAGGTCGAGGCCGTCGTGTACGGGGGGACCGGCCGGTGAGCGCGGGCTTCGCCGGGCGGCCCGCGCTGGCCGTGGTCGGGGCCACCGGCGCGGTCGGCACGGTGATGCTCGACATCCTGTCCAGCCGCGAAGACATCTGGGGCGAGATCAGGCCGGTCGCCTCGCCGCGTTCGGCGGGGCGCCGGCTGACCGTACGAGGCCGCGAGACCGAGGTGGTCGCGCTGTCCCGGGACGCGTTCGACGGCATCGACGTCGCCATGTTCGACGTGCCCGACGAGGTCTCGGCGCAGTGGGCGCCTGCCGCGGCCGAGTGCGGCGCGGTGGCCGTCGACAACTCCGGCGCGTTCCGGATGGATCCCGACGTCCCGCTGGTCGTGCCGGAGATCAACCCGGAGCAGCTGGCTCACCGGCCCAAGGGGATCATCGCCAACCCGAACTGCACCACGCTGTCGATGATCGTGGCCGTGGGCGCGCTGCACCGGGCGTTCGGGCTCGAGGAGCTGGTGGTCGCCTCCTACCAGGCCGCCTCCGGCGCGGGCCAGGCGGGCGTCGACGCGCTCTACGCGCAGCTGGACAAGGTCGCGGGCACGCGGTCGCTCGGGCAGCGGGCCGGCGACGTCCGGTCCGTGGTCGGTGACCTGGGGCCGTTCCCCGCGCCGCTGGCCATGAACGTGGTCCCGTGGGCAGGCTCGCTGAAGGCGGACGGCTGGTCGTCGGAGGAGCTGAAGATCCGCAACGAGTCGCGGAAGATCCTCGGCCTGCCCTCGCTGCGGGTCTCCGCGACGTGCGTCCGGGTCCCGGTCGTCACCACCCACTCGGTCGCGGTGCACGCGGTGTTCTCCCGGCCGGTCGGGCGGGAAGAGGCGTGGGAGGTGCTGGAGGCCGCGCCGGGCGTGCTGGTGGCCGACGATCCGGAGATCGGCGAGTTCCCCACCCCGGTGGACGTGGTCGGCACCGACCCGTCCTGGGTCGGGCGGGTCCGCCAGTCGCTCGACGATCCGCGGGCGATCGAGTTCTTCGTCTGCGGCGACAACCTGCGCAAGGGCGCGGCGCTGAACACCGCCCAGATCGCGGAGTTGGTCGCGGCCGAGCTCGCGCCGCGCTCCTTACCCGTCCTGACGTCCACGGCGGTCACCAGCCTGCGGGGCATGGCCCCTGGGCCAGCTCTTCGCCGAGTGGCAGGTCGCGCTGGCCGCTGACCGGCTCGGCGGGCTGCGGGTCTCCCGGCACGATCCGGTCCAGGTGTACCTCAACGGATCCCGGGTCACCGGCGACCCCGGATCGCTGGTGCTCGAGCCGCGTCAGGAGGTCGTCGTCGCCTACCGCGAGGGCTCGGCCGGCATCCCGGCCAGCTACGCCTTCCCGCCCGGCGTATGACCGAGGCATTACCAGACCCTTACCGGCGGTCCGGAACGCGCACCACCACACGGCCCCGGTGCTAGCGCGGCTCGCCGAGGAGGCTCGCCAGCCCCGCGCGGCGTCCGCTCCCCGGCCCAGGTGACTATGGCCCGTATGGGGATATATGCCTGGTTTGCGAGGAGAATCGATGAATCAGCCGGGATGGGCGGTTATGTGTGGCCGGAGCCGGGTGGCCGGAAGAGTTCCGTAAGCAAGGACCTTGCCGGTTTGGCAGATCTGCCACGGTCGGGAGCGATATAACAGGCGAGGAGGCGGGGTAGGGCGAAGGAGGAACGTGCTCGTATACCGCTATGCTCCGGTCCGTTCACGGGGACCCCGGGCCTGGAGCGTGTGCCCTGCCATGTCGGACGGCCTGCCGGGAGCCGGGTCCGCCTCGGGTTCACCATCGCCTCAGCGCGGCGCATCAGCCCGAGATCGTTCATATACCATTTCGCAGTCAAAGCGTTATTACCGCTGATATAGTCGCACTCCACGACATACGGACAAGAGATAACAGCCAGCGGTCCGGGGGTCGCAAATGGCTTTCTCTCGGCAATCACGATCGCAGGAGGATAAGCGTGCCAACGACCGCCGGCCGTTCACGCGGCCGCCAGGGTGTGCGTTCGGGGGCGCAGGGAGCGGTTGGCGAGCACTTGTCGAAGGTCATGACGGCGCTGATCACCGGGCTCGTCGTGATCGCCTTCGCTCTGGTCATGACCAAGCCAGGGCAGGACATTGATGCTGCTACGCAGCATTTCATGCTGTTCTACGCCGGGGTGTTCGCGCTCATCGGGCTGACCGCGTCGGTCGGTGTCGGCCTGGTGGCGACGGACCGCATCGTCATGACCCCCGGTCACCGGGTGATGGCCCAGGCCGTGCACCGGGCCGTGTCGTTCGGCGCGCTGGCCTTCCTGGTCATCCACATCGTGACCGAGATCCTCGCGCAGCGAGCACATGTAATCGACGCGTTTATCCCTTTCCTGTCACCGTACCGGACCTTTTACATCGGGCTCGGCACGATCGCGTCGGATCTGATTTTGCTAATTGTCGTGACCAGTATCTGGCGCAAGCGGTTCACCGCGCACGGCAAGGCCTGGCGCTGGCGGGCCATCCACTACAGCTCGTACGTGGCGTTCGTGTTCGGGGTCCTGCACGGGCTGCTCGGCGGCCGCGAGGCCAAGCCGTACGTGGACTGGAGCTACGGGTTCGCGATCGCGCTGACCGCGCTGGCCGTGGTGGTCAGGTTCCTGGCCATTTCGCTGCGCTCCAAGGACAAGGTGGGCGCGCCTCCCGGCGCGGACCGGGCCGCCGGCGGCCTGGGCTACTCGGGGACCTCGCCGCTGCGGTCCGCCGCGCTGAGCATGGCTCAGGCTCAGCTGAGCGGGACCATCCAGATGCTGCCCACCGCGGTGGGAGCGCAGGGATCCGGCCTCGGCCTGCCGGGCAGCCAGGCCTGGGCCGCGCTGCCGCCCGCGCCCGACTGGGCCGCGTCCTCGGGCCCGCTGCCCGCACTGCCCGCCGGGGCCGGCTACGCCGCGGACCCTTCGCTCATGCCCCTGGGCGCGCCGGTGTACGGGGAGTCCGCGACCGCCGGGACCGGGAGCTACCCGTACCCGGCCGCGCCCGGCAGGCAGCCCCTGTACGAGCCGGAATACGACGGCCCGCCGCGTTTTCAGGGAGCGCCGAGGAAACACGTGCCCCAGGACGACCTGTCGTCCTATCCGTACGCCGCGCAGGACCGTCCGCCGGGCCGGGGTAACGGCGGTCCCGGGCCGTTGCCCCTCAGCCCGCCTCCTCGTCCGGGTAGCGGCCCGACGCCCCGGACCGGGACGGGTCCGATGCCTCGCGCCGACTCCGGCCCGATGCCGCGCCTCGAGCCGGGCCCGATGCCCCGGACCGACTCCGGCCCGATGCCGCGGCTCGGGTCAGGCCCGATGCCGATACCCGGGTCAGGCCCGATGCCCCGGACTGACACTGGCCCGATGCCTCGGCTGGGGACGGGTCCGATGCCCCGTGCCGACTCCGGTCCGATGCCCCGCCTCGGGTCAGGCCCGATCCCGCGGACCGACACCGGCCCGATGCCGCGCCTCGGGTCAGGCCCGATGCCGATACCGGGGTCGGGCTCGATGCCCCGTGCCGACTCCGGTCCGATGCCTCGCCTCGGGTCGGGCGCGATGCCCCGCGCCGACTCCGGCCCGATGCCCCGCCTCGGGTCGGGCCCGATGCCCCGCGCCGACTCCGGCCCGATGCCCCGGCTGGGGACGGGTCCCGTGCCGCGCGCCGACTCCGGCCCCATGCCCCGGCTCGGGTCGGGCCCTGTGCCGCGTACCGACTCCGGCCCGGCGCCCCGGCTCGTGGCGGGTCCGGTACCCCGCCCCGACACCGGCCCGATGCCCCGGATCGACACCGGTCCCCCGCGGCTCGGTACCGGTCCCGCGCCGCGCGCCGACTCCGGCCCGCAGCCCCGGCCCGGGACGGGTCCGGTCCCCCGGACCGACACCGGCCCGATGCCGCGGCTGGGATCAGGCCCGATGCCGATACCAGGGACGGGCTCGATGCCCCGCGCCGACTCCGGCCCCATGCCGCGGCCCGGGACGGGCCCGATGCCGCGTCCCGATTCCGGCCCGATGCCGCGGCCCGGGTCGGGCCCGATGCCGCGCCCGGATTCCGGCCCCATGCCCCGGCCTGGATCGGGCCCGTCGCCCCGGGCCAATACCGGCCCGATGCCGCGGCTCGATACCGGTCCCCTGCCGCGCGCCGACTCCGGTCCCATGCCGCGGCTCGAATCAGGCCCGTGCCCCGCGCCGACTCCGGCCCGATGCCCCGCGGGACGGCCCCGGCGCATGGCGCGGACCACGGCTCGGCGCCGTGGTCCGGCACGGGGCCGAATCCTCATGCCGCCGGGTCCCGGCCGCACCCGACGGCGGGCCCCGAGTCGGCTCCGGGCGCTGAAGCGCACACGGGCCGCGCACCGGCCCCGCGCCCGCGACGGCCACCCGCCGGTCACGCCGGACGCATGCCACGGATCCGAGGTACCGCGACACTCCCGGGCGCTCAGGAGGCGACGAGTGGAGATGAGCCAGGTCGAGGGGCTTGACGCGCCCGCGATCATGAGGATCGGGGCCGCCCGGCTGACCGCTGGCCTGGACCGGATGCCCCGGCTCGACCTGGACGCCCACCGCGAGATCTTCGGCCCGCTGCCGAGGCTGTCCATCGAGGAACTGATCTCGATGGCCGAGCAGGTCGACCTGCGCGGCCAGGGCGGCGCGGCGTTTCCCTTCGCGCGCAAGCTGCGGGCCGTGGTTCAGTCCGCCCAGGCCAGCGACAGCCCGACGATCGTGGTCGTCAACGCCAGCGAGGGCGAGCCGGGCAGCGTCAAAGACAAGATGCTGATGATCCGCTCGCCGTACCTCATCCTCAGCGGAGCGGCTCTGGTGGCCGAGGCCCTCGACGCCGACGAGATCATCGTCGGCGTGGCAGGCAACGAACTGGCCAACCGGTCGATCGAGGCCGCCATCGCGGCCGAGCCTGGCCTGCGCAAGATGGTCAGGGTCGTGCAGGTGCCGGACCGGTTCATCTCCGGCGAATCGGGCGCCCTGGTCCGCGCCATCAACGGCAAGCGGCCGGTCCCGCCTGGAACCAAGGTCCTGGCCAGCGACGTCGGCGTGGACGACCTGCCCACCCTGCTGTCCAACGCCTCCACGTTCGCCCAGATCGCGGTGCTCGCGCTGCTGGGACCGGAGCGTTTCGCCGCGGTCGGCACCGTGGACGAGCCCGGCACCATCCTGCTCAGCGTGGGCGGCTCCGCCGCGCATCCCGCCGTGGTCGAGGTGCCCGTCGGCCTGCCGCTGGCCGCGGTCCTGGACATCTGCCAGGCGCCCGCGGGCGACGGCGTCCTGGTCGGCGGCTATCACGGCATGTGGCTGCCGGCCGAGACGGCCTACGCGGTCCCGGTCTCGCGCGAGGGGCTCGCCGCCGTAGGCGGCACCCTGGGCTCCGGCATCGTGCTGCCCCTGGGCGACGGGACCTGCCCGCTGGGCGAGGTGTCGCGGATCGCGAGCTACCTGGCCGGTGAGTCAGCCGGGCAGTGCGGTCCGTGCAAGCTCGGCCTGCCCGCCATCGCCCGGGCCCTGGCCGCGCTGGTCGACGGCTCGGGCGGCATCGAGGCCCTCGACGTGGCCCGGCGGTCCGCCGCCGGGGTGAACGGCCGCGGGGCCTGCTCGCATCCCGACGGGGTGACCAGGTTCGTGCTGTCCGCGCTGGACGTCTTCACCGAGGACCTCGCCGCGCACGTCTTCCACTCCTCCTGCGGCCGCCCGGTCCGCGGCGTCCTGCCGCTGCCCTCCGGCCCGGAGCAGGAAAGCCGGCAGCGCCTCGTGGTGGACTGGACGCGCTGCCACGGACACGGGCTGTGCGCGCACCTGGTGCCGGAGATCATCCACCTGGACGCCCAGGGCTACCCGGTCATCCTCAACATCCCGGTCCCGGCCTGGCTG
Source organism: uncultured Actinomycetes bacterium (assembly GCA_963849595.1). Taxonomy (GTDB): domain Bacteria; phylum Actinomycetota; class Actinomycetes; order Streptosporangiales; family Streptosporangiaceae; genus Palsa-504. The sequence goes on along the minus strand of CAWKIB010000049.1, from coordinate 32,092 downwards.
GAGAAGGACGCTCAGCAGGCCGTGCACATGTGCCCGGCGCTGGCCCTGCGCCTCAGCAACTCCTCGCTCATGTCCACCCGTTCGGTGCCCGTCACCATTCCCACCCCCACCTTGCGCACCGGGCTCATCGGCGGCGCCAGCAGCACCCGCCGCCAGATCACCGCCGGCTAGCTCCCGGCCCTCCGCGCCCAGCGCCGGAACACGTGAAAGTGGCAGCCTGATGGCAAGAGCCATCAGGCTGCCACAACCATCGGTTGGAAACCCTGTATCCCTGTGACGTGAGTGGCTGATGGGATTGTTGCGGTCTGGATCATCCTGCCCGTCGTGCTTGTATTTCCGCGAACTCGATGCCCAGTAGTCGCTCCGCGGTCTCGGTGTCCAGGCCGAGCGAGGCCAGGGCCTGGCTGGTTCGCCGGGCGCGCTTGGCACATTAATGGCACGGCGACCGTGGAGATGCTCAGCCTTGCTGATACTGATGTTATGACTGAGACCGAGTCCCTGATCGCCGAGGTCCGCCAATTGCGCGCCGACGTCGCCCGGCTGCACGCCGCGCACACGGCGGCGCACATCCGGCACGGCTGGATGAACCCGCTCTTCAAAGACCTGTCCACCAACCCGTACACCCAATACAAGGTCCACATGTGGGGCGCGATCTACTGGCTGATCAACTTTCCGCTGATCTGCTGCCTGTTCTTCTTCACACCCACGCTGTGGCTCAAGCTCGGCATCTTCATCACGCTGATCTACTCGATCTACGCCAACCTTGCGACCGACTACGGCGCCATGTCAGCGGCCGAGGCAGCGTTCGGGGAGCCGCAGCCGCCGCCGATCCCACTTGAGCCGCCGCCGCCGCTGCCGCCGATGTGAGTGGCGCAAACCTCTGGGCGCTACCGGTCGCCCGTGGGTGCGAGGCGGCGCAGAGGCTCCGCAAGGAGTGGGAACTGGTAGCTGGTCCGGCGCCGCGTAGCGGCGTCGCTTGATATAAGAATGGCTCAATTCGGCAATAGTAAGCCAAACTAGACAGTCCATTATCTGTGTTCGCTTCCAGATGGCCCGAAAGTCGGACACCCGGGACCGTGTAGTGCAAACGGCAGGTCACTAGATTCATTGTGACCTGCCGTTTCTCTGTCGAGGTGGCCGGATTTGAACCGGCGGCCTCTTCGTCACGAAGCCAAATCGCGGTGCCGACGGTCAGGGTTGCGGCTTGCCTGACCTGGGAGGCCCCGTCCGTCGATGTCCGTTGGCGTCCACTGCTGTCGGCGGAGATTGTTACTCACTTGGTTACTCGGCCGCTCGCGGGTCGGTGTTCCGAGCGGTTGTTTAGAGATCATCCAGAGCCAGTCTGCGACCTGTCACGTTGCAGCTCAGTGACCAAAATGCCTTTCCATGGATGACCGTCTTCTCCTCCTCTACTCTCTCGATCGGGCGGATTCGCGGGAGGATACCCATGCATCCACTCGCGTACCGACTGCCGGAAACGTTACTCGACGCCGAGGTAAACGGCCGGAAAACAAGGCTTCATCAGGCACTGTCCCGCTTGGCTGGACATTTCGCCGCGAGGTGTGCACGTGTATCGTCAGAGAGGACAAGCAAATACGCTGCTCTGGACCCTGGCAGCGCAGGGACTTCCTGCCTGGCGGTGAGTTGAGTGAGCAGTCCTGGTGACCCTGACCGTATGACCAGTACCGGTCCTGGTGTCCGCCTGGCCGTCGTCCCTGCGCCTCATCTGAAACATCGCCTTGACCCATGGCTGCGCATGGGGTCTGTGGTCGGGATGACATTCCCGCTTGCTGGGCAGCCCGGCCATGGCAGGACGGCATTCGTGCGGCGCCAGCCGGTCCGCATCGTGGACGGCCGCGTCGAAGGCGGCTACACCGACGTGTTCGAGTTCATTTGCCCTAGCTGCGGCGATAATCCTTACGTGGATTTCTCCGAGGTCCCGTCGCGGCTTCAGTGGCTTCGCGGGCCGTTCACGCTAGAGGCGGCCCTGGAGGCGTATGACAAGCACCTCGCTCCGCCTCCTGGCCCGAATGGCCACAACGCCGGAAGCTGAGGTCGGCGAATGGGAGCATTGTTCATCCTGTGCGGTATCTTGGTCGGCCTCGCCGTCTACCGCTCCGGGGAGGCCCGCGCCAGGTGGCAGTCACTCAAGACATCTAGGACGACAGTACGTAACCAGCGGAATACGGCTTGGCGCCATGCTGGCAGTGCAGCGTTGTATGCTGTTGGAGCGATCCTTCTCCTCTTCATCGTCCTCAAGCTTTTCAAGTAGGCGTGGTCTGAGACTTCGGGCGCCTGCGGGCTACCAGCTTGGAAGATCGGTCATCATCCATTTGGCTTGAACCCCTCGGCCTCCAGCCGTTAAAACGGCGTTCCAATAGTCGCCCGTCGCCTCCATCACCACCGCGGGCATCTGCTAGCACCGCAGCCAGTCCGCCAGCGCCAGCACCTCTCTCTTGGTCGTGCCGAGGCTGCGGGTCTCTTGGGCCCGCCGCGCCGGATCACGATCTGACGGCACCCGGATGGTCGCCACCACCTGCGCCTTGCCGATGTCGATGCCGCATACCAGGTCCCGGTACAGCGGCACGTCGGTCACCTCTTCCATCCTCGCCTCTTCCTTCCCGGACTTGCCAGCCTGCCGGAAGGTGCCGCCCGGGGAACCGGGGGCGAACGGAAGAAACTGACCGAGTGCTCGAAGCAACAATGAACGGCCCCTTGAAGACCGGCTCCCAGCGTCAGGCTCACTTACGGCCTCAACCGCACCAAGTAAGAACGACGTCGCGGTCGGCACCAGCCGCAATTTTCACGCCAGTAGAGCGTCGCACGCACCGATACCGGGGACTCACTTGGTTACTCAGCACCGGCTATCAGCCGGTCGCTGCTGGGTCGCATGCCCAGTGAACTGGTCGGGGTGGCCGGATTTGAACCGGCGGCCTCTTCGTCCCGAACGAAGCGCGCTGCCAAGCTGCGCTACACCCCGCCGCCCGCACCGGACTCCGGTGCTGAGCGAACGTTGGACAGTCTAGCGGAAGCGCGGACCCGTTCGAGCCCGGCTGCGAACCGGGGCTAGCCGAGCGCGGCCGGTCAGCCGGAATCGCGCGGCACGAGGGTCAGCAGGCTGGCCTCGGGGCGGCAGGCGAACCGGGCCGGGGCCCACGGTGAGGTGCCCAGCCCGGCCGATACGTGCAGCCAGGCCTGCCCGTCGACGGGATGCCGGTGCAGGCCGCGGGCCCGCTTCCGGTCGATGCCGCAGTTGGTGACCAGGGTGCCGTACCCCGGCAGGCACAGCTGGCCGCCGTGCGTGTGCCCGGCCAGCAGCAGGTCGTAGCCGTCGGCCGCGAACTGGTCGAGCAGCCGCGGCTCGGGTGAGTGCATGACGCCGAGGCGCAGGTCGGCCGCCGCGTCCGCGGGCCCCGCCACCTGCGCGTAGCGATCGCGCTTGATGTGCGAGTCATGGACGCCGGCCAGCGCGATGGTGAGCCCGCCGGCGGTCAGCTGGCCCCGCTGGTTGTTCAGGTCCAGCCAGCCGGCCGCGGTCATGCTGTCCCGCAGCTTTTCCCAGGGCAGATCCGATTCCTTCTTCTTGCGCCGCCGCGAGCTCGGCCCCAGCAGGTAGTTCGCCGGGTTGAACGGCTCGGGCGCGTACAGGTCGTTGGAACCCAGCACGAATACTCCGGGCCGGTCGAGGAGCGGTCCCAGCGCGTCCAGGAAGTACCGGACCGCCTCCGGGTGCGCGATGGAGTCCCCGGTGTTCACCACCAGGTCGGGCTCGAGGTCGTCCAGGGTCCGGATCCAGGACTGCATGCGCGTCCGGCCGGGAGTGAGGTGGGTATCGGAGATGTGCAGGACGCGCAGCGGCCCGGTGCCCGGGGGCAGAACGGGAATCTCGAACCTGCGCAGGGCGAACCAGTTCCGCTCGATGATCCCGGCGTACCCGAGAGCAGCGCCGACGCCCGCCGCCGCGGCGAGCGGGATGAGAGTTCGCAGTCGCACGCACCTATGGTGCCATGACCGTGGGTATGCACCGACCGCTGCCGATCCGTCCCCGCTCCTAGGATGGGCTGCGTGGCTGAACTCAAGGAACGGCTCCGCGCGGATCTGAACGCCGCGATGCGGGCCCGTGACCAGGTGCGGATGCGCACCCTGCGGCTGGCGCTCACCTCCATCACCAACGAGGAGGTGGCCGGGGCGTCGGCCCGTGACCTCACCGACGACGAGGTCGTCCGGGTGCTTACCCGCGAGGCGAGGAAGCGGCGGGAAGCCGCCGAGGCGTTCAGCGCCGCCGGGCGCAGCGACCAGGCGGCCGCCGAGCGCGCGGAGGGAGAGGTCCTGGCCGGATATCTCCCGGCGCAGCTCAGCGACGACGAGCTCGCCGCCCTGGTCGACGCGGCGATCGCCGAGACCGGCGCCAGCGGCCTGTCCGGCCTGGGCCAGGTCATGAAGACGGTGACGCCCAGGATCGCGGGCCGGGCCGACGGCGCGCGCGTCGCCGCCGAGGTCCGCCGCCGCCTGTCCAGCTAGCCGCCCGAGCCGGAGCCCGGCTCGGGCGTGGCCCCGGGCTCAGGAGAGTGGCTCAGGGCTCAGGAGAGTGGCTCAGGAGAGCGGGAAGCCGTTGCCGCCGCCGCCATTACCGCCCGCCTCCGCCACCGCCGCCGCCACCGCCGCCGCCGCCGCCACCGCCACCGCCGCCGCCGCCGCCGCCGCCGTTGCCGCCACCGCCCTTGCCGCCCTTGCCCGGCTTCTTCGGCTGCACGACGACCTGGCCGTTGCCCTTGCTGTTGAACGGGCTGTCGGCGGAGACGGGCACGAAGTAGGTGACCGGTCCCAGGCTGGCGTGGTCGAACGTCATGTGCCAGGTTGACGCGGGCGCGTTGGCCCCGAACATCTCACCCGGGCAGGACAGGCCGCCGAACTCCAGCTGGTAGCAGCTGGACGACCCGCCCATCGTGTCGTGCACGGTCGGGGAGATCGGGTTGAACACCGAGACGTAGCCGACCAGGCTGGGCGTGTAGCCGGCGAACGCGGCGTACGGGGTGCCGAAGCCGTTCGCCACGTTGGACGTTCCGGTCTTGCCCGCCGCGGGGCGGTTGAGGCCACCGGGGCCAGCTGGCGGCGCCGCGGTGCCGCTGGTCAGGACGCCCTGCAGGATGTAGTTGACCGCGTCGGCCACGTCGGTGGAGAGCACCCGGTGACAGCCCGCCGACGGGACCGACAGCTTGCTGCCGGTGTCGGTGACGATCTTGTCGATGGCGACGGGTGCGCAGTAGGTGCCCCGGTCCGCGACCGTGGCGTAGGCCGCGGCCATGGACAGCGGCGCGACGCCGACCGAGCCGAGGGTGAACGAGGGGATGTTGTCCGCGGAGGTCAGCGTGCCCTCGGGGGTCTTGTCACTGCTCAGCAGCGACGTGCCGTCGACCCTGGTCATGCCCAGGTCCGCGGCCGTGTGCACCACGTTGCACAGGCCCACTCGCTTCTCCAGCTGGGCGTAGAAGACGTTGACCGACTGGGTGGTCCCGGTGTACAGCGACTGGGTGGAGGCCGACTGCGGCCCTTCGGCGTTCGTCACGTTGTACGCGCCGTTGATGCCGTTGTACTGGCCGGCCGGGTCGCCCTGGCAGTTGGTGTAGCCGTTGATCGTCTGGGTGCCGGGCACGCTCAGCTGGAAGCCGAACGGGGTGCCCTGCTTCAGCGCGGTGATCAGGGTGAACAGCTTCGACGAGGAACCGGTCTGGACGCCCTGGGAACTTCCCCCGTAGGCGGTGTTCACCGCGTAGTCGATCTCGGTCTGGCCCTTGTTCGTGCCGTACGGCGCGTTCTCGGCGAGGGCCCGGATCTGCCCGGTGCCGGGCTGGATCAGGGCCTCGGTGTCGGCGTTGTGGCCCGGGTTGTAGTTGTTGCTGTGGCCCGGCTCGACGTAGTTCACCGCGTTGTTGGCCGCCTGCTGGTCCTGCGGGTCCAGGGTGGTGTAGATCTGCAGGCCCCCGGTGGACAGCAGCTTGGCCCGGTCCAGGGGCGTCTTGCCGTAGGCCGGGTCGTGCAGGAAGGCCTCTTCCACGTACTCGCAGAAGAAGCCGGCCGTGCCGACCGAAGCCGCCGTGCAGCCGCTCTCGGGCACCGATACGTGCAGCCCGAGCGGGGCGGCCTCGGCCGCCGTGGCCTGCGCCGCGGTGAGCCCGGTGTTGGTCTGCGCCATCCGGGCCAGCACGGTGTTGCGCCGGGTCACGGCCGTCGCGGGGTCCGTGATCGGGTCGTACTTGGACGGGTTCTCCACGATGCCGGCCAGCGTGGCGGCCTGGGTCACGGTCAGCTTGTCCACCGTAGTGCCGAAGTAGGTCTCGGCCGCGGCCTCGATCCCGTAGGCGTTGTTGCCGAAGTACGCGTCGTTCAGGTACCCGGCCAGGATCTGCTGCTTGGTGAACTCGTGCTCGACGCCCACCGCCAGGCGCAGCTCGTTCAGCTTGCGGCTGAGCGTCTCCGCGTACGCGGCCCGCTCGGCCCCGGTGTCGCCAGCCTGTTCCGCGGACAGCAGGAGGACGTTCTTCACGTACTGCTGGGCGATGGTGGAGCCGCCCTGGACCGGCTTGTGCTGGATGTCGTTCATCGCCGCGCGGATGGTGCCCCGCAGGTCGATCGCCCCGTGCACCCAGTACCGGTAGTCCTCGATGGCCACGATGGCGTTGACCATGTCCGGGTCGATCTGGCTGTAGGTCACCGGTTGCCGGTCCCAGCCGTAGTACTGGAGCACGGTGGCGTTGCTGGGGCTGGTGGAATAGGGCACGTCCACGCCGTACACGTACGCGAGCAGGTGGCCGTTCCGGTCCAGGATCTCCGATCGCTGCGGCAGGGAGGCAGCCGTCAGCGACAACGTGGTGAACTTGTCGGCTTCGTTCCTGACCAGCACTCCCGTAGCGGCGACGATCGGCATGATCATGGCCGCGGCGAGGACCCCGCCCACGGCGGCGAGCACGATCAGGCGCCCTAGTACGCTCGTCCGGGTGAAAAACGTCTCTCCGCGCTGCACGGGACTTAGGGTACGCGCGTTTGCCACCAGCGAGTGCGCTCGTACCGGACATACGGCACCTAGAGGTGCCCAGACCCGTATAGTTACGCCAAATCCCGTATAGTTACGCCGAATGATGTGTAAATCGGAATTTCTGCAGCAAGGGCCGCACAACGCATGAAGTGCTGCCGAAGTCGCGAAGTTACCAGCAGAACATGACCGCACCCGGAGTGTGACTCAGCCCGGTTGCATATAGCCCGTCAGAACTATTTGGTAAATGGCCATGCCGGGGTCTTGGCATCGCGGCCGGACTTCCGTAAGTTGCTGGATCACGAACAGATAACCGTGGCTGCGCGGCCGCACACGCTAGCCCGGGATCGCAACCCATCGAGACGACCGTCTGGGCGTTTCGCGCTCGACGATCAAGAGGAGTGGGCACATGTGGATCACTGACTGGACCACACGCGCCGCATGCAAGGGAACCGACCCTGACGAGCTGTTCGTCCAGGGCGCGGCGCAGAATCGCGCCAAGCTGATCTGCCGGGGCTGCCCGGTTCGCACGGAGTGCCTTGCGGATGCGCTCGACAACGGAATCGAGTTCGGTGTCTGGGGTGGGATGACCGAGCGGGAGCGGCGTGCGCTCCTGCGTCGGCGGCCCGAAGTGACGTCGTGGCGCGAGCTGCTTGAGCGGGCGCGCGACGAGTACGAGCGGCAGTCCATCGACGAGCTCGTGGCCAGCTGATCAGCACTGCTGGCTAACCGGCTGGCCACCCGCGGCCAGCCGTCCAGACGTTAAACCCAGCGAGACCCGGCCTCACGGACTCTGCTGGGCCAGAATCGTCCCGATCACCCGAAGCCCGTCGAGGTCGTGGACGTCTTCTGGCTGCGCGACGACCTCGGCGACGGGGATGGCCGGATGGGCCGAGGTGAAGTGCTCGGCCAGCCGCCGTTCGCGTTTGCCGAGGTTCATCCGCTCGGCGTGCATCCGCAGGACCGCTGCCGCCAGATCGTAGCGCGGCCCCGAGCCGTCGCCCTGGTCGATGCACGTCCAGGGCCTCGGCGGCGGCCAGGCTCCGGGCGGCGCTCAGCCGGGCCGCGGGCGAGACGTGCACCCGGTTCAGGATGAGCCCGGCCAGCGGCATGCGCTCGGTGTCGAGGCGCTCGACGAAGTACGAGGCCTCGCGCAGCGCGTCCGGTTCCGGCGCGGCCACCACCAGGAACGCCGTGCCCGGCGTCTGCAGCAGGCGGTAGGTCGCCTCGGCGCGCTCGCGGAAGCCGCCGAACATGGTGTCAAACGCGGTGACGAACGTCTGCGCGTCCTTGAGCACCTGCGCGCCCAGGATCTTGGTCAGCGCGCTGGTCATCATGGCGAACCCGGCGTTCAGCACCTTCATGTACGACATCCCGGCCCTGGCCGGGACGGTCAGCAGGCGGATCAGCCGGCCGTCGAGGAACCGGCCGAGCCGCTGCGGCGCATCCAGGAAATCCAGCGCGGACCGGCTGGGCGGGGTATCCACCACGATGAGGTCCCACTCGTCGGCGTGCCGGAGCTGGCCGAGCTTCTCCATGGCCATGTACTCCTGCGTCCCCGCGAAGCTCGAGGACAGCGACTGGTAGAACGGGTTGGCCAGGATCTGCGCGGCGCGGTCCGGGTCGGCGTGCGCCTCGACGATCTCGTCGAACGTCCGCTTCATGTCCAGCATCATCGCGTGCAGGCTGCCGCCGTCGGCGTCTCGACGCCGTCCACCCGCCGCGGGGTGTTGTCCAGGGAGGTCAGGCCCATCGACTGGGCCAGCCGCCGGGCCGGGTCCACGGTCAGCACGCAGGCCTGCCGGCCGCGCTCGGCGGCGCGCAGGCCGATCGCGGCCGCGGCCGTGGTCTTGCCCACGCCGCCGGACCCGCAGCAGACGATGATCCGCGTCCGCCGGTCATCGATGAGCCGGTCCATGTCGAGCTTCACCGGTGCCATGGTCAGGCCGCCCCCTGCTCCCTGAGTTTGGCGGCCAGCTGGTACAGGCCGGCCAGGTCGATCCCGTCCGGGATCATCGGCAGCTCGTAGTGCGGCAGGCCCGCGGTCAGCACCTCGTCCCGCTCCCGGTTCTGCTGGGCCACCTGCAGGGCGTGCTCTCTCAGCTCGGTCATGAGGTCGGCGGCCAGGCCGTGGTTGTCGTTGATCCCGGCGGCCTTCAGCCCGACGACGAGCTCGGCCACGTCCAGGGTTCCGCTGGCCGCCGCGGCCAGGTCGGCGGCGTCGAGCATGGCCGGGCGGGCCATGTTGATGATGATGCCGCCGGGCCGGATGGCGCCCTTGGTCAGTTCCCGCAGCTCCGCGACGCCGTCCAGGGTCTCCTGGACCGGCATCTCCTCCAGCGTGGTGACGAAGTGCACCACGGTCTGCGGCGAGCGGATCACCTTGGCCACGGTGTCCGCGTGCGTCTTGATCGGACCCACCTTGGCCAGGCCGGAGACCTCCGTGCTCACGTCGAGGAACCGGCCGATCCGGCCGGTCGGCGGGGCGTCCATGACCACCGCGTGATACAGGTGGCCGCTGCTCCGGCCGTCGACCCGCCGCCGGGTGGCCTCGGTGGCCTTCCCGGTGACCAGCACGTCGGCCAGGCCGGGCGCGATCGTGGTCGCGAAGTCGACCACGCCCATCCGGGACAGGGTGCGCCCGGCACGGCGCATGTTGTAGAACATCTCCAGGTAGTCCAGCAGGGCGCCCTCCGGATCCACCGCGAGCGCGTACACGTCCCCGCCCTCGCCCCCCGAAGTGCCCAGGCCGAGCGCGACCTTGCGTTCCGCGTACGGCAGCGGCGGGCAGTCGAATAGCCGCGCGATGCCCTGCCTGCCCTCGACCTCGATGAGCAGGACGCGGCGGCAGGCCCTGGCCAGGGCCAGCGCCAAGGCCGCCGACACCGTGGTCTTGCCCGTGCCGCCCTTGCCCGTGACCACGTGCAGCCGCACGCCGTCCCAGTCGGTATCCCTGGTGGTCATCCCGATGCTGCCTCCGGTAGTTCTCCTCCTTGGGAGGCTATCTCCGCGCGGATACCTTATGGTTCGGTGTTGGTCGCCGGTTTTGCATACCGAGAACTAGCGCGTGTTCAGTTAGTCACTACGCTGGGGTCTAGGAAGAGAGGTGATCCCGGTGGGTGTAGTAGTGGCTGTCATCGTGATCGTGGCCCTGATCGGGCTGATCGCTGCCGCACGCTCCTTCAGGGTGGTTCAGCAATACGAGAAAGGCATCATCTACCGGTTCGGGCGCGTCCTGCCGGAGATCCGCGGCCCCGGGCTGGCCCTCATCCGGCCGGTCGGGGACCGGATGCAGAAGGTCAACATGCAGATCGTGGCCATGGCGGTGCCCGCTCAGGAAGGCATCACCCGGGACAACGTGAGCGTCCGGGTCGACGCGGTGGTGTACTTCCGGGTGGTGGACCCGATCAAGGCCACCGTGAACGTGCAGAACTACATGTTCGCCATCTCCCAGCAGGCGCAGACCTCGCTGCGGTCGATCATCGGCCAGTCCGAGATGGACCAGCTGCTGGCCGAGCGGGAGACGGTGAACCGGGAGCTGCGCCGGATCATCGATGAGCCGACCGAAGGCCCGTGGGGCATCAGGGTCGAGCGGGTCGAGATCAAGGACGTGTCGCTGCCCGATGCTATGAAGCGGTCCATGTCGCGGCAGGCCGAGGCCGAGCGCGAACGCCGGGCCCGGATCATCACCGCCGACGGTGAGTACCAGGCCTCCAAGCGGCTCGCCGCGGCGGCCAACGTGATGGCGCGCGACCCGGCCGCGCTGCAGCTGCGCCTGCTGCAGACCGTGGTCGAGGTGGCCGGCGAGCGGAACAGCACGCTGGTCATGCCCGTCCCGGTCGAGCTGCTCCGGTTCTTCGAGAAGATGGCGCCCGGGCCGGCCGCGCCGGAGGCCGAGCCGGTCGCGGACCTCGACGACCTCGGCGACGCCGAGGTGGCGGCGGCCGAGGCGGCCATCTCCAACGTCCACGTGCCCGAGCTCACGGAGTCGGCGATCCCGCCGGTGCCCGAGGTGGAGGAGGCCGTGACGCCGGAGATCAGCCAAGTCACGGCCCCTGACATGGCCACCAAGGAGCAGGCGTAAGGTCGGTCCATGCCAAAGTGGGAGTACGCGACGGTGCCGTTGCTCGTGCACGCGACCAAGCAGATCCTCGACAACTGGGGTGACGACGGATGGGAGCTCGTCGCGGTGATCCCCGGGCCCAACTCCGAGCAGCTGGTCGCTTACATGAAGCGGGAGAGGCCGTGAGCAGCGCCGCCGAGCAACTGGCCGCACTCGGGCTCACGCTGCCGCCGGTAACGGCTCCGGTGGCCGCCTACGTTCCCGCCGTGCGGACCGGCTCCTACGTGTACGTCTCGGGTCAGCTGCCGGTGGTGGACGGGAAACTGCCCGCCACCGGCAAGGTGGGCGACGCGGTCAGCGCCCAGGACGCGGCGGGCCTGGCCCGCACCTGCGCGCTGAACGCCCTGGCCGCCGCCGCGGAAGCGGCCGGCGGCCTGGACGCCATCGTCCGCATCGTGAAGGTTCTCGGCTTCGTGGCCAGCGCGCCCGGGTTCAACGGCCAGCCGCAGGTGGTGAACGGGGCCAGCGAGCTGCTCATCGAGGTGTTCGGCGAGGCCGGGCGGCACGCCCGCAGCGCGGTCGGCGTGGCCGAGCTGCCGCTGGACGCGCCGGTCGAGGTCGAGCTGATCGCCGAAGTCCGCGCCTGAGATGCGACACTGAGCGGTGCCAATGGACGAAGGCCGGGCACGCTCCCGGGTCCGCGTGCCGCGCGGAATGGCCGACCGGGCGCGTGAGTTCGCCGCGGCCGGATTGCGGCCCGCCGTGCCGCGCGACGCCGCCACGGTGATCCTGGTCCGGTCGGAAACCGGACCGGAAACCGAGCAGGAGATCGCGCCGGAAATCGACACTGCCGGGGTCGAGGTGTACCTCCTGCTGCGCACCCAGGCGTTGGAGTTCGCGCCGGGGGCGTGCGTGTTTCCCGGCGGATCGGTGGACGCGCGCGACGCCGACCCCAGCATCGTCGAAACCGGCTGGACCGGCCCGGCCCCGGCCGATTTCGGCCACCTGCTCGGCGTCCCGGCCGACCGGGCCCGCGCCCTGGTCTGCGCGGCGGTCCGGGAGACGTTCGAGGAGTCCGGCGTGCTGCTGGCCGGGCCCTCGCCGGCCGAGCTGGTGCCGGACAGCGCGGACCTGGCCCAGGACCGGCGGGCGCTGCTCGACGGGTCGCTGTCGCTGAGCGAGCTGCTCAGCCGGCGGGGCCTGCTGCTGCGGGCCGACCTGCTGACCCCGTGGGCCCGCTGGATCACGCCCGAGGTCTCGCCCCGCCGCTTCGACACCTGGTTCTTCGCCGCCGCGCTGCCCGCCGGGCAGCTGGCCGGGCTGGCCCCCGCTGACCAGCTAGCCGGGCTGGCCGCCGCCGGACCGGGCGAGTCGGACTCGGGCACGTGGTGGCGGCCGGCCGCGGCCCTGGAGGCGGCCCGGGCCGGGCAGATCACGCTGCTGCCGCCGACCGCGGTGACGCTGGCCGAGCTGGCGGCCTACCAGGACGTGGCGGGCATCCTGGGCGAGCGCCGGATGATCACCCCGCTGCTGCCCAAGGTGGTCTTCGAGGACGAGCGGGCGTGGCTGGCCATGCCCCACGCCACGGAATACCCGCTGTGACCATCGACGGCTTCCGTACCCCGCGGGCCGCGTGCCTGCTGGCGCCCAATCCCTCGCCCATGACCCTGGACGGCACCAACACCTGGGTCATCGCCGAGCCGGGCTCGCCGTCGGTGGTGGTGGTCGACCCCGGGCCGCAGGACGAGGGTCACCTGCGCCGGGTGCTGGCCGAGGCGGTGGCGGGCGACCGCCGGGTGGCGCGCATCCTGCTGACCCACGGGCACCCCGATCACTCGTCCGGGGCGGCCCGCTTCGCCGAGTTGAGCGGGGCGCCGGTCCAGGCCGCCGACCCGGCGGGCCGGTTCGGCGCCGAGGGCCTGGCCGACGGCGACGTGATCACGGCGGCCGGCTGTGAGCTGCGGGTCGTGGCCACCCCCGGCCACTCCGCGGACTCGGTGAGCCTGCTGCTGTCCGCGGACGGTGCGCTGTTCACCGGGGACACCGTGCTCGGCCGCGGGACCACGGTCATCGCGCGGGACGGCAACCTGGGCGACTACCTGCGCTCGCTGGACCAGCTGCGGGCGCTGGCCGAGGCCGCGGAGCTGCGGCTGCTGCTCCCCGGGCACGGGCCGATGCTGGCCGACCCGATCGGGATCCTGGACTACTACCTCGCGCACCGCGCGGAACGGCTGGACCAGGTCCGGTCGGCGCTGGCGGCGGGCGCGAAGACGCCCGCCGAGATCGTGGCCATGATCTACACCGACGTGGACCGCAGCGTCTGGCCGGCCGCGGAGTGGTCCGTCCGGGCCCAGCTCGACTACCTCTCCGAGACAGAACCATGAGGCAGTAAGGGCTAGCGGGCGCGCCGGCGGAGGCGCTCGATGTCCAGGATGAGCACCGAGCGCGCCGAGATCTGCAGCCAGCCGCGGGCCGCGAAGTCGGCCAGGGCCTTGTTGACCGTCTCCCGGGACGCCCCGACCAGCTGGGCCAGCTCCTCCTGGGTCAGGTCGTGATGGACGTGCAGCCCGTCGCGGTCCTGCTCGCCGAACCGGTCGGCCAGGTCCAGCAGGTTCTTGGCTACCCGCCCGGGGACGTCGGTGAAGACCAGGTCGGCGGTCACGTCGTTGGCCCGCCGCAGCCGCCGGGCCAGGGCCTGCAGCATGTGCATGGAGACTTCGGGCCGTTCCAGCAGCCAGGGGCGGAGCGCGTCGTGGCCCAGCGCGGCGACCGTGGCGTCGGTGACGGCACTGGCCGATGAGGTCCGCGGCCGCGGGTCGAACAGCGACAGCTCGCCGAACATCTCGCCGGGCCCGAGCACGGTCAGCAGGTTCTCCCGGCCGTCGGTCGCGGCGCGGGTGAGTTTGATCTTGCCGTCGAGCACGACGTACAGCCGGTCTCCGTCCTGCCCCTCAAGGAAGAGGTGCTCACCGCGGGACAGCTTGACGTCCGCCATCTGCCGCCGGAGCGCCCGTGCGCTTTCTTCGTCGAGCCCATCGAAAAGCGGTGCCCGCCTGAGCACAACTTCGGCGTCCTCCACCGATCCTCCTTGCTGGCCGCGCGCCGCCGGTCACGTCGGCCGACGGGCCTGGCCAGCGATAGCTTCTAACCTTGCTCATTCAAGTGTGGATCATCGGCCAGAGTGCAATGTGCTCGGGATCACACTAAGCCATCACCGCGCGGCACTGTGACTAACACCACATTCAAGCATTACGGTAACTCCGTCACGGAGCCGTCTGTTCCACCGGAACGCGAAAGGGCGCAGAGGTCACGGGGGTGCTGGAGCTTTGAGGAATTCGCGCGGGCCGCGCGGGCTGAGGGGAAAACTCTCCCGCCGGTCCCGGTTGCGAATGGTCATCGCCTGCGGCGTGCTGGTGGTTTTGAGCATTCCGGTGGCCCTGCCGCGCTGGCAACTGGACGGCAATCCCAAGCCGCCGAGCCAGGCCCAGATCAACGCGGCGGAAAACAAGGCCAGGCAGCAGCAGTCGGCCCTGGGCGCGCAGCAGGGGAAGCTGTCCTCGGCGAACGCCCAGCTGGCCTCGCTCCAGGTCCAGGCCGAGGTGCTGACCCAGCGGTACGACCAGACCCTGGTGGACGAGCAGCGGGCCGCGACCGCGTACCAGGTGACCGAGGCCCGGCTCAAGTACGCCCAGCAGGCTCAGGACGCGGGCCAGCAGCGGCTGGCGCGCCTGGCGGCCAGCGAATTCGAGTCCGGCGGCGGCTTCGGCCCGATGACCTCCATGCTCGGCAACGCCAGCGGCCCGCAGGGCTACCTGAACGGCGTGGGACTGGGCCAGGTCCTGGCCCAGAACGGCACCGACACGGTGGCCCAGGCTCAGGCGAACGACGTGGTGGCCGGCGCGTTCCGCAAGCAGGCCCACGACCTGCTGGTGGCCGAGCAATCGGACCTGGCGGCGGCCAACCACCTCAAGCTGGCCGTCCAGGCCGCCGTGACCCGGCAGCAGGCGTTCGTGCGGGCCAGCCAGGCCAAGCGGAACTCGCTGGCCAAGCAGGTGGCCGGCGCCCAGGCCCACGTGGCCGCGCTGAAGTCGGCCCGGCAGGCCGCCCTGGCCGCCGCCGCGGCGGCGGCCGCGGCCAAGGCCGCGGCGCAGGCCGCGGCGGGCAGCACGCAGGGCTCCACCACGGCGCCGTCCTGGGCGTCGAGCTCGGGCGCGTCGGCCAGCCAGGGCGACGTCGCGGCCAACTGGGCGCTCACCCAGCTGGGCAAGCCGTACCAGTGGGGCGCGGCCGGGCCGGACACCTACGACTGCTCCGGCCTGACCATGGTGGCCTGGGCCCACGCGGGCGTCTCGCTGCTGCACTACACCGGGTACCAGTGGGACGAGGGCCCGCACGTGCCGCTGGACCAGTTGCAGCGCGGTGACCTGCTGTTCTACGCGACCGACAACTCAGACCCGGACACCATCCACCACGTCGGGATCTACATCGGCAACGGCATGATGGTCGACGCCCCCTTCACCGGGGCGCTGGTCCGCATCGACAGCATCTACCAGCCCGGCACCCCCATCGGCGCGGTCCGCCCGGCCAGCTGACCGGCGGCGTTCCCCCGGGCCGCGAGCGGGCGTGCTAAAACGGTGGGCGGGGTCTCGAGCTGGCTCAGCACCTGGCCGTAGGCCAGCGAGATGAGCTTGACCACGTTGCCGTGCGCGCCGAGCGGCGCGGCGCACTTGGCGCCCACGGCCGTCGCGGCGCCCTCGATGGCCGCGGGATCGGCCTCGGGCCCGATCACGCACGGGGCCAGCGCGATCCGGCTGACGCCCATGTCCTCCAGGCGGGCCGCCGCCTCCTCGACGCTGGGCTTGGCGTCCAGCGACGCGGCCAGCACGGGCAGGGCCAGCCGGGCGGCGAGCAGCACGGCGGTGACGCTGGCGGTGCCGACCGCCTCCTCCCCGCCCACGGTGACCAGGATGATGCCGTCGGCGGAGGTGGTGATGCTGAACATGCGCACCCGGTCGGCGCGGGCCAGCCCGGCGTCGGCCAGCCGGTGGTGCAGCGCCTCGGCCAGCAGCGCGTTGGTGTTGTACACCTCGCCGATGTGCGCGTTGACCCCGGTCGCCGCGATCGCCTCGCGCAGCGCGCGGAACGACTCCGGATGCGGGGTGACCAGCTGCGGCACGATCACCGCGGACGGCGCGCCCGCGGGACGGCGGGCCGCGGCGTCGGCCAGCACGGCCCGGATCCCGGCCGGATCGCCCCGCCCGCCGTGGTTGATCCGCGCCGTGCGGACGTCCAGGTTCGAGTTGTCCACGCGCAGCACGGCCGCGAGGTCGGCGGTGGGACCGGACAGGCCGTTTTCGCTGACGCTCGGCACCGCGAGGATGAGTGCCGGGGCGCCCTCGGGCAGGCTGGCGGGCATCGCGCGCCGGTGGCGGCCGCCCGGCTGGACCAGCCGGGCATGCGGCTGCCGGACCGGGAAATCGTCCGGCGGCGGGGCCATGGGCTCGGGTTGCGGTTGCTGCTGGAGCGGCGTGTCCCGGGCCGGCCGGCGGGCGGGCAGACCCGCCGGGAAGTCGGATACGTCGCTCACATTAGCGAAGCGTAGTCGCCAGTGATCAACGAGGTGTAAAAACTCATAAAAATTCGGACATGCGGCCAATAGTGACGAGCAGAGCCATTTGTGTCCGCTGACCGTATCGGGGCCGGGGGCCCCGTCGACGCTCTTGTTACTAGCGGGTAGCATTGGAGCCAGTACGGTGAACGGCGAGCAGTGGAGCAGCGGATGAGCCACTACAAGAGCAACCTGCGGGACATCGAGTTTAACCTGTTCGAGGTGCTGCGGCGCCAGGATCTGCTGGGTGAGCCGCCCTATCCGGACCTGGACGAGGAGACCGCCCGCACCATCTTGGCCGAGCTGAACACGATGGCCGTCGGCCCGCTGGCCGCGTCCTTCGCCGACGCCGACCGGAACCCGCCGGTCTTCGACCCCGCCACCGCACTCGGTACGGGTGCCCGAGTCGCTGCGCGCGTCCTACCGCGCGTTCATGGACGCCGAGTGGTACCGGCTGTCCCTGCCCGCCGAGCTGGGCGGGACCCAGGCGCCGCGGTCGCTCAACTGGGCCATGGCCGAGCTGATCCTCGGCTCCAACTCCGCGATCTGGATGTACTCCAGCGGGCACACCATGGGCCGGGTGCTGTGGGAGCTGGGCACGCCGGAGCAGAAGCGGTTCGCCGAGCTGGCCATCGAGCGCGAGTGGGGCGGGACCATGGTGCTGACCGAGCCGGACGCCGGCTCCGACGTCGGCGCCGGGCGCACCCGGGCCGTCGAGCAGCCCGACGGCACCTGGCACCTGGAGGGCGTCAAGCGGTTCATCACCAGCGCCGAGCACGACCTGGCCGAGAACATCTTCCACCTGGTGCTGGCCCGCCCGGAGGGCCACGGCCCCGGCACCAAGGGGCTGTCCATGTTCCTGGTGCCCAAGTACCTGGTCAACGAGGACGGGACGCTCGGCGAGCGGAACGGCGTGGTGGTCACCAACGTCGAGCACAAGATGGGCCTGAAGGCCTCGACCACCTGCGAGCTGACCTTCGGCGCCGGCAACCAGGGGGTCGCCCGGCGGTCGGCACCCTGGTCGGCGGGGTACACGACGGCATCCGGCAGATGTTCAAGATCATCGAGGACGCCCGGATGATGGTCGGCACCAAGGCCATCGCCACCTTGTCCACCGGCTACCTGAACGCGCTGGACTTCGCGCGGAGCCGGGTGCAGGGCGCCGACCTGACCCAGATGACGGACAAGACCGCGCCGCGGGTGACGATCATCCACCACCCCGACGTCCGCCGCATGCTGATGCTGCAGAAGGCCTACGCCGAGGGGATGCGGGCGCTGGTCCTGTACACCGCCACCCTCCAGGACACGCTGCAGGTCGCGGCGGCGCAGGGCCGTACCGACGAGGTCGTCGGGTCGCTCGCGGGCCTGAACGACCTGCTGCTGCCGGTGGTCAAGGGCGTCGGGTCCGAGCGGTCCTACGAGATGCTCACCCTGTCCCTGCAGACCCTGGGCGGCTCCGGGTTCCTCCAGGACTACCCGATCGAGCAGTACATCAGGGACGCGAAGATCGACAGCCTGTACGAGGGGACGACCGGGATCCAGAGCCTGGACCTGTTCTTCCGCAAGATCATCCGGGACCAGGGCCGGGCCTTCGGCGCCCTGCTGGCCAAGGTCAGGGAGTTCGCCGCGGCGGACGGCGGCAACGGCCGGCTGAAGGCCGAGCGGGCCGCCCTGGCCGACGCGGCCGCGCAGGTGGAGGGCATCGCGACCGCCATGACCGGGTACCTGATGGCGTCGGCGGAGCAGCCGGCCGAGATCTACAAGGCCGGGCTGAACACCACCCGCCTGCTGATGGCGCTCGGCGACCTGGTCATCGGGTGGCTGCTGCTGACCCACGCCGAGGTCGCCCTGCGCGAGCTGGACCAGCTCGACGCGGGCGCCCCGGATCACGACTTCTACGCGGGCAAGCTGGCCGCGGCCCGGTTCTTCGCCGCCACCGTGCTGCCCCGGCTGGCCGCCGAGCGCAAGGTGGCCGAGGAGACCACCCTGGACCTGATGGACCTCCCGGAGGGCGGCTTCTGACCCTGCCTTTTACCGGGGCGGCTCAGTTCCAGGCCAGCATCCGGACCGGGTCCTCGAGCATCGCGCCGACGTCGCGCAGCAGGGCCGAGCCGAGCTCTCCGTCGATGATGCGATGGTCGAAGGACAGCGACAAGGTGCACACCGAGCGCACCGCGAGCTGCCCGTCCACCACCCAGGGCGCGTCCCTGACCTGACCGAAGGCCAGGATGGCGGCCTCGCCCGGGGTCAGGATGGGAGTCCCGCCGTCCACGCCGAACACGCCCACGTTGGTGATCGTGATCGTGCCGCCCGCCAGGTCGGCCGGGGTGGCCTTGCCCGCCCGCGCCGTCTCGGCCAGGGCCTGCAGGCCGCGGGCCAGTTCCGGCAGGGACAGCTCGCCGGCGTTCTTGACGTTCGGCACGAGCAGGCCGCGCTCGGCGGCCACCGCGATGCCGAGGTTCACGTAGTGCTTGACCACGATCTCCTGCGCGCCCTCGTCCCACGAGGAGTTGACCATCGGGGTGCCGGCGCACCGCGGTGAGCAGGGCCCGGGCCACGAACAGCAGCGGCGAGACCCGCACCTCGGCGTACTCCGGCAGGTCGCGGATGCGCCGCACCGCGGCCATCGTCTCGGTGACGTCGACCTGCAGGAACTCGGTGACGTGCGGCGCGGTGAACGCGCTGGAGACCATGGCCGCGGCCATGTGCTTGCGGACCCCGCGGACCGGGATCCGCTCTTCACCGGCCGGGCTGGGCACCACGGCCAGGCTGGCCGTCCGCGCCCCGTTCGCTACGACCTCTTGTTCCGAACGGAGCGTGGTGCCACCGGCCGCCCGGTGCACGTCATCCCGGGTGATCGTGCCGTCCGGCCCGCTGCCCGTCAGCTCGGCCAGGTTGATGCCGAGATCCTTGGCCAGCCGGCGGACCGGCGGCTTGGCCAGCGCCCGGACGGCTTGTACGAGTGCTGGCTCGACTGCTGGCTCGGCCGCGGGTACCGGGGGCGCCTTACGCGCCCGGCGCGTGGTGGACGAGGCCTTGACCCCGTAGCCGACCAGGACCGCCTGGCGTTCGGGCGGGGCCTCCTCGGGGGCGCACCGGCGGGAGGCGGGGTGGCGGTGGCGGGCGCGGGAACCACGGACCGTTCGGCCGAATCGTTTTTACCGGCTACGGCGGATCCGGCGCCCGCTACCTCGACCGCGATGATGGGGGTGCCCACGTCGACCGTCTGGCCCTCCTCGACCAGCAGCCGGGCGACCGTCCCGTCCCACGGCGAGGGCAGCTCGACCACGGCCTTGGCCGTCTCGATCTCCACGATGATCTGGTTGACCTCGACCTGATCGCCCGGCTTGACGTGCCAGGCGACGATGTCGGCTTCGGTCAGGCCCTCACCGACGTCGGGGAGCTTGAACTCCTTGAGCTCGGTCATGTTCGCGGCCCGCCCCTCAGTAGCCGGACGCGCGGTCGACGGCGTCCAGGATCCGGTCCAGGTCGGGCAGGTAGTGGTCCTCGAGCCGGGACGGCGGGTAGGGGGTGGCGAAGCCGCCGACCCGCAGCACCGGCGCCTCCAGGTGGTAGAAGCACTGCTCGGTGACCCGGGCGGCGATCTCGGCGCCGAGGCCGGCGTACACCGGCGCCTCGTGCGCCACCACGCAGCGGCCGGTGCGGCGCACCGAGGCGCTGATCGTCTCCATGTCCAGCGGGGACAGCGAGCGCAGGTCGATGACCTCGATGCTGTGCCCATTACCGGGGCCGCCCTGGCGGGCGGCGAGCGCCGACTCCAGGCAGGTCCGGACCAGCGGGCCGTAGGCCAGCAGGGTCACGTCGGTCCCCTCGAGCACCACCTTCGCGCGGTCCAGCGGCAGCGCGTGGGTCACGCCGGAGACGGTGTCGACCTCGGCCTTGTCCCAGTAGCGCCGCTTGGGCTCGAAGAAGATCACCGGGTCGTCGCAGCTGATCGACTGCTGGATCATGGCGAACGCGTCGGCCGCGTCCGCGCAGGCCACCACGCGCAGGCCCGCGGTGTGCGCGAACAGCACCTCGGGGGATTCGCTGTGGTGCTCGACCGCGCCGATGCCGCCGCCGCACGGGATGCGGATGGTCACCGGCAGGCTGACGTTACCGCGGGACCGGTAGCGCATCTTGGCCAGCTGGCTGACGATCTGGTTGGTCGCCGGGTAGACGAAACCGTCGAACTGGATCTCGCACACCGGCCGGAAACCGCGCAGCGCCAGGCCGATCGCGGTGCCGACGATGGCGGACTCGGCCAGCGGGGTGTCGATCACCCGGTCCTCGCCGAAGTCCTTCTGCAGGCCGTCGGTGACCCGGAAGACGCCGCCCAGCTTGCCGACGTCCTCGCCCATGATCAGGACCTTGGGGTCGTTCTCCATGGCCTTGCGCAGCCCCGCGTTGAGCGCCTTGGACAGGGTCAGGGTGGTCATCGCCCGGCCTCCTCGAAGGAATCCAGGTAGGCGGCGTACTGCTCGCGCTCCTCGCGCAGGATCGAGGTGGGCTCGGCGTACACGTTGTCGAAGATGGCCAGCGGCGGCGGGTCGGGCATGGTCCGGCACGCCTCGCGGATCCGCGCGCCGACCTCCTTGGCCTCCGCCTCCACCGCGGCGAAGAACTCGGGCTCGGCCTGGCCGGTGCGCACCAGGTAGGCCCGGACCCGCTCGATGGGGTCCTTCAGCTTCCACACCTCGAGCTCGCTGGCCAGCCGGTACCTGGTCGGGTCGTCGGTGGTGGTGTGCGCGCCCATCCGGTAGGTGAAGGCCTCGATGAGCGTCGGGCCCTGGCCCTCGCGGGCCGCCTGCATCGCCTTCTTGGTCACCGCGTAGCAGGCCAGCACGTCGTTGCCGTCGACCCGCAGGCCCGGGAACCCGAAGCCGCGGGCCCGCTGGTACAGCGGGATGCGGCTCTGCTTCTCCAGCGGCTCGGAGATCGCCCACTGGTTGTTCTGGCAGAAGAACACGACCGGCGCGTTGAACACCGAGGCCCACACGAAGGCCTCGTTGACGTCGCCCTGGCTGGTGGCGCCGTCGCCGAAGTAGGCGATGACGGCTTCGCCGCCACCTCCCCCGCCCTCCCGACCCTCGTCATCCCCGCCGACCGCCCCGTCGCGCTGGATGCCCATCGCGTACCCGGTGGCGTGCAGGGTCTGGCTGCCGATGACGATCGTGTAGAGGTGGAACTTGTGCTCCTCCGGGTCCCAGCCGCCGTGGCTGACGCCGCGGTAGAGCTCGAGCAGCTTGACCGGGTCGATGCCGCGGCACCAGGCCACGCCGTGCTCGCGGTAGGTCGGGAACACCATGTCATTCGGGCTCAGCGCCCGGCCCGAGCCGATCTGCGCGGCCTCCTGCCCGAGCAGCGAGGCCCAGATGCCGAGCTCGCCCTGGCGCTGCAGGGAGATCGCCTCGGTGTCGATCCGGCGGACCAGGACCAGGTCCCGGTACATGGCCCGGATGTCGGCGGCGGACAGGTCGAGCGGATAATCGGGATGCTCGATGCGCTCGCCCTCCGGGGTGAGCAGCTGGACGAGTTGGTCGGGCTGAGGGGTTACGCGGGTTTGCAGGGGTGGGTCGGGAAGGTTCGGCTGGGTGGGGGTGGGTGGGTCGGGAAGGTTCGGCTGGGTGGGGGTGGGTGGGTCGGAAGAAAGAACTGTGCGGCGGTGGTCGCACCGCCGGATTCGACGGTCACGTGCCACTCCTTTCCAAGCCGGGACTGGGATCACCAGCGCCGGCCAGATGGGCTACGGTTCCCGGACGCATCTGTCACGGAGCTGTCGCGTACGCTGCGTGCCCGGTGGGGCGCACGCGTCCGCGGTTCAGCATGACGCTCCTCACCAGACGATATATGCCCTGATGGCCCAGGAGGATACGTGGCCCGCATGATCGTGGAAGTAATGCTCAAGCCGGAGATTCATGATCCGCAGGGGGAGGCCATCGCGAGCGCGTGCCGCCGCCTGGGGTTCGGGCAGGTGCTCGGGGTCCGGCAGGGAAAGCGGTTCGAGGTGGAGCTCGACGGGCCGGCGGACCAGGACGCGGTGACCGCGGTCACCGAGCTGGCCCGGGATCTGCTGTCCAACCCGGTCATCGAGGAGTTCACCCTGCATGCGGGCTGAACGGGCGCTCCCGCTCCCGTGACCGCGCGCTGTGACTGCTGTCACAGCGTGCCAGCCTGACCTGCGGTCATCGTGACGTTCACCGAGCCGTAATAACCCGCGGGCGCGCAGTCCTGGTTTCGGCCGCGTTAACGGGGAATCACTCGGACTGTGAATGCGAGTTACGAGATGACGGTGGGTACGGGGTTACTCGATGCGCGTGAAATCGGTTCCTGATGTGAAGTTCTGCCTGATGTTCCGGTGCGAGACGCTGAGCGTGCCGGTGATGCGCCGGGTGCTCGGGGATACCCTGCGCGGACTGGGCGTGGACGAGGAATCCGTGTACGACCTCCTGCTCGCGGCCACCGAGGCCTGCACCAACGTCCTGCAGCACGGCGGCCGGGAGGTCCGGCAGTACGCGGTGATAACCAGCCTCGGCGCGGTCGGCTGCCAGGTCGAGGTGGCCGACGAGGGCGTCGGCACCGCGCTGCGCAGGACGAAGTGGCGCAGGCGGCCGGCCGAGCAGGAGACGCCGATCGCCCAGCTGCCCGAGTCGGGCCGGGGCCTGGCGGTCATGCGGGCCTGCGTGGACAACGTGACCCTGGACACCAGCCCGGGGCGCGGCACGGTGGTGACCCTGCGCAAGCACATCAGGTGGTCCCAGGACGCCCCGCTGCGCCAGTACCGGGCGGCCAGCTAGGGCCGACGTAAACTGCCTGCGTGCGGATAGGGGTCATCACCTTCCCAGGGTCGCTCGATGACCGTGACGCCGCGCGGGCCGTCCGGCTCGCCGGGGCGGAGCCGGTCGCGCTGTGGCACGCCGACCGGGACCTGCGCGGCGTCGACGCGGTGATCTTGCCCGGCGGGTTCTCCTACGGCGACTACCTGCGCTGCGGCGCGATCGCCCGGTTCGCCCCGGTGATGAGCGAGCTGGTCCCGGCGGCGCGTTCGGGCCTGCCGGTGCTCGGCATCTGCAACGGCTTCCAGATCCTGTGCGAGGCGCACCTGCTGCCGGGCGCGCTGACCCGCAACGCCGGCCTGCGCTTCGTCACCCGGGACCTGCGGCTGCGGGTGGAGAACACGACCACGGCGTGGACGCGGGCCTACTCCGGGGGCGAGCAGATCGTGGTGCCGCTGAAGAGCGGCGAGGGGGCCTACGCCGCCGACCCGGGCACGCTGGCTCGCCTGGAGGAGTCCGGCCAGATCGTGATCAGGTACGCCGATCCGAACCCCAACGGGTCCGCGGGCGCCATCGCGGGCGTGTGCAACGCCGAGGGCAACGTGGTCGGCCTGATGCCGCACCCCGAGCACGCGGTCGACCCGCTGACCGGCCCGTCCGCCGACGGCCTGCGCTTCTTCACGTCGGTGGTCGCGTTACGTCGGTGATCGCGTGACCGCCGACACCGTTGCTGCCGCAGCCGTTTGCGGAGCTGGGGCTGACCGCTGCCGAGTACGAGAAGATCGTGGACACCCTCGGCCGGCGCCCGACCGGCGCCGAGCTGGCGCTGTACTCGGTCATGTGGAGCGAGCACTGCTCGTACAAGTCGTCCAAGGTGCACCTGCGGCAGTTCGCTTCGAAGGCGCCGGAATCGGCCGCGCTGCTCGCCGGGATCGGCCACAACGCCGGCGTGGTCGACATCGGCCAGGGCTACGCGGTCACGTTCAAGATCGAGTCGCACAACCATCCCTCCTACGTGGAGCCGCACCAGGGTGCGGCCACCGGCGTGGGCGGCATCGTCCGCGACATCCTGGCCATGGGCGCGCGCCCGGTGGCGGTGATGGACGCGCTGCGGTTCGGGCCCGCCGCCGCCCCCGACACCGGGCGGGTGCTGCCCGGGGTGGTCAGCGGCATCTCCTTCTACGGCAACTGCCTGGGCCTGCCGAACATCGGCGGCGAGCTGGACTTCGACGCCTGTTACGCGGGCAACCCGCTGGTCAACGCGCTCTGCGTGGGGGTGATGCGGCACGGCGACCTGCAGGTCGCCGCGGCCAGCGGGCCCGGCAACCAGGTGATCCTGTTCGGCTCGACCACCGGCCCGGACGGCGTGGGCGGGGCCTCGGTGCTGGCCAGCGCGGCGTTCGGCGGGTCGGCCGCCAGTGAGGCGGTCAAGCGGCCCAGCGTCCAGGTCGGGGACCCGTTCATGGAGAAACTGCTGGTCGAGTGCTGCCTCGAGCTCTTCGCCGAGGGCCTGGTGGTCGGCATCCAGGACCTGGGCGCGGCCGGGGTGGCGTGCGCGACCACGGAGCTGGCCGCGGCCGGGACCGGCGGCATGCGGGTCGCGCTGGACGCGGTGCCGCTGCGCGACCCCTCGCTGGGGCCGCCCGAGATCTTGATGAG
Organism: uncultured Actinomycetes bacterium; assembly: GCA_963849595.1. Taxonomy (GTDB): domain Bacteria; phylum Actinomycetota; class Actinomycetes; order Streptosporangiales; family Streptosporangiaceae; genus Palsa-504. The sequence goes on along the minus strand of CAWKIB010000049.1, from coordinate 6,956 downwards.
CGAATCCCAGGAACGCATGATGGCGGTCGTCGAGCCGGACCGGGTGGATGAGTTCCTGGCCGTCTGCGCCAAGTGGGACGTCCGGGCCGCGGTCATCGGCGAGGTGACCGGCACCGGCCGGCTGGTCATGACCTGGCACGGCGAGGTGGTGGTGGACATCCCGCCCGGCTCGGCGGCCGACGGTCCGGTCTACCACCGGCCGCTGGCCCGGCCCGCGGCGCAGGACGCGCTGGCCGCCGACGACCCTTTGCTGCTGCCGCGGCCCGTCGGCGGCCCGGCGCTGCGAGCGGACCTGCTGGCCCTGATCGGGTCGCCGGGCCTGGCCGACAAGAGCTGGGTCACCGACCAGTACGACCGCTACGTGCGGGGCGACACCGTGCTGGCCATGCCGGAGGACGGCGGGCTGGTCCGGGTGGACGAGGCGACCGGGCTCGGCATCGCGCTGGCCACCGACGGCAACGGCCGCTACGGCAAGCTCGACCCCTACCTGGGCACCCAGCTGGTGCTGTCCGAGGCGTACCGGAACGTGGCGGCGACCGGCGCGCGCCCGCTGGCCGTGACCAACTGCCTGAACTTCGGCTCGCCGGAGGATCCCGCGGTGATGTGGCAGTTCGCCGAGGCGGTGCGCGGCCTGGCGGACGGCTGCGCGGCCCTGGGCGTGCCGGTCACCGGCGGGAACGTCAGCTTCTACAACCAGACCGGGACGGTGGCCGTCCATCCCACCCCGGTCATCGGGGTGCTGGGCGTGCACGACGACGTGCGGCGGCGGCTCTCGATCGGGTTCGGCGCGGTCGATGCGGAGCTCGTGCTGCTCGGCCGGACCGGGGCCGAGTTCGGGGGTTCGGCCTGGGCGCACGTGCTGTACGGCCACCTCGGCGGCCGGCCGCCGGTCCCCGACCTGGACGCCGAGCAGCGGCTGGCCGGGCTGCTGGCCGCGGCGGCCTCGGCCGGGCTGCTGGCCGCGGCGCACGACCTGTCCGACGGCGGGCTGGCCGTCGCGCTCGCCGAATCCTGCCTGCGCGGCGGGACCGGCTGCCGGGTCCGGCTGCCCGGCGACCCGTTCACCGCTCTGTTCAGCGAGTCGGCCGCGCGAGCCGTGGTGGCGGTGCGGCCCGGGGTTCTTGCTGGCTTCGACGCCCTTCGCGAAGCGCACGAGGTGCCGGGCGAGACCATCGGCCGGACCGGCGGCGAGGACCTGGTGGTCGAGGACTGGTTCGCGATCCCGCTGGCCGAGCTGGCCGCCGCGCACGCCGGCGCCCTGCCCGCGTTGTTCGGCTGACCTGGGTTTCTGGCATGCCCACCCGACGCCCGGACCCGCGGGGACCGCAGCTGGTCGCCTCGGTGCTGCGGACCCTCGACGCCGATCGTGCACCGGAGCCCGATGAGCTGCGCGACGCGGCCCGGTACCTGCTAGCGTTGCTCGCCACCCGGTACCCCGGCCGCGTGCTGGAGGTCCGGATCCCGCCGGTCGCGGCGGTCCAGTGCCTGCCCGGGCCGGTGCACACCCGGGGCACGCCGCCCAACGTGGTGGAGACCGACCCGGTCACCTGGGTCCGGCTGGCCACCGGCCGCCTCGGCTGGGCCGACGCGGTCGGCTCGGCCGCCGTCCACGCCAGCGGTCCCCGCGCCGACCTGACTGCCTACCTGCCGCTAGCTGACTAGCGTGCCTGCCGCTAGCTGACTGGCGTGCCTGCCGCGTGCTGACTGGCGTGCCTGCCGTGTGCTGACTAGCGTGCCTGCCGTGTGCTGACTAGCGTCCTTGCTGTGTGCTCTCTAGCGTCCCGGCGCGGACCTGGCTGCCTACCTGCCGCTTGTTGAATCGTTGAATAGACTGACGTGGTGACACCCCCCGACGGCGGTCTGGCGGATGAGCTTGTTCCCGAGGACCCGCCGCCACGAGAGGCCTGCGGCGTATTCGGTGTCTGGGCGCCGGGTGAGGATGTCGCGAAGCTCGCCTACTACGGCCTGTACGCGCTGCAGCACCGCGGGCAGGAATCGGCGGGCATCGCGGTCAGTGACGGCAGCCGCATCGTGGTGCACAAGGAGATGGGCCTGGTCGCCCAGGTCTTCGACGAGCCCGCCCTGACCGCGCTGCGCGGCCACATCGCGGTCGGGCACTGCCGGTACTCCACCACCGGCGCCTCGGTGTGGGCCAACGCCCAGCCGACGTTCCGCTCGACGCCGACCACCAGCCTGGCGCTCGGGCACAACGGGAACCTGATCAACACCCGCGAGCTGGCCGCGCTGCTCGGCGAGACCGGCCAGGGCGAGCGGCGGGATCGCCGCGACCTCCGACACCGACGTGCTCACCGCGCTGTTCGTCAGCGGCCGCGTGCCGCCCGTTGCTTCAGCCGGGGCTGCGGCCGTTGCTCCAGCCGGGGCTGCGGCCGGATCCCCGGGCGGGTCCTCGGCCGGCGGTCCGGTCGGGTCTTCCGCCGGCGGTCCGGTCGGGTCTTCCGCCGGCGGACCGGCGGGAGTCGAGGCCGCCGCGGCGGCGGTCCTGCCGCTGGCCAAGGGCGCGTACTCGCTGGTCTTCATGGACGAGCAGACGCTGTACGCGGCGCGTGATCCGCACGGCTTCCGGCCGCTGGTGCTCGGCCGCCTGAAGGGCGGCTGGGTAGTGGCCAGCGAGACCGCCGCGCTGGACATCGTGGGCGCGACGTTCGTGCGCGAGATCGCGCCCGGCGAGCTGGTCTGCATCAACGGGCGCGGGGTGCGGTCCCGGACGTTCGCCGCGCCGCAGCCGAGCGGGTGCCTGTTCGAGTACGTCTACCTGGCCCGTCCGGACACCACCATCTCCGGCCGGGGGGTGCACGCCACCCGGGTCGCGGTGGGGCGCCGGCTCGCGGCCGAGCATCCCGCGGACGCCGACCTGGTCATCCCGGTCCCCGAGTCGGGCACGCCGGCCGCGATCGGCTTCGCCGAGGCCAGCGGCATCCCGTTCGGCCAGGGGCTGGTCAAGAACCCGTACGTCGGCCGGACCTTCATCCAGCCCAGCCAGACGATCAGGGAGCGGGGCATCAAGCTGAAGCTGAACCCGCTCCGGGACGCCATCGCGGGTCGCCGGCTGGTCGTGGTGGACGACTCGATCGTCCGCGGGACCACCCAGCGGGCGCTGGTAGCCATGCTCCGCGAGGCGGGTGCCGCGCAGGTCCACGTGCGCGTCGCGTCCCCGCCGGTGACCTGGCCCTGCTTCTACGGCATCGACTTCGCGACCCGCGCCGAACTCATCGCGGGTCACCTGTCCCCGGCCGAGATCTGCGCCTCGATCGGCGCCGACTCGCTGGGCTACGTGTCGCTGGAGGGACTGACCGAGGCCAGCGAGCTGCCGGCCAGCCGACTGTGCCGGGCCTGCTTCGACGGGCAGTACCCGATCCCGGTCGCCGAGGACGACCGGGGCAAGCACGTACTCGACGGCCTAGGCGTCGGCTCCTAGCCGCGCGCTAGCGCGGCCACGCGTCGGCGTCTTTCCAGGCGTCCTCGGAGTCGGACCCTGGGTCCTCGTCGTCGTCTTCGTCGTCGTATTCCCCGGCGGAATTACCGTTGCCGGAGTCCGCGCCGACGCCGAACTCCGCACGCAACCGGTCGAGGTCCGTGTCGTCGCTCTTGTACTTGAGCTGACGGGCGACCTTAACCTGCTTGGCCTTGGCTCGGCCGCGCCCCATTGGCTCGACCCCCTCGAACGTCCGGAGCCAGTCAGGCCCCATGATCTCCGCCTCGCTGGCTTTGTCCGCCATATGACTTCGGTGCGTCATATGGCGCCGCCGCCACCCCGCAGCGGGGAGCGCGACGTTCACCAGCATCCGTACAGGTACAACCGTACCCGCTTTGCGCCTCTGATGCCTACGCTGATCCCATCGTGCCTAGCCAGATTCCGCGCAGCCGCCCTATATCGGACATCCGGCGCTCGGCGAGGCGATCCGCGGCCACCGACGGGGGCACTCCGTCGGAGTCCGCGATCGACAGAACCTTCGCAGTGGTGGTGAAGATCTGCTCGGTGGCGGCCCGGGCGCGATCGAAGCTGAACCCGCCCAGCTCATCGGCCACCTGGATGACACCGCCCGCGTTGACCACGTAGTCCGGCGCGTAGATCACGCCCCGGTCGGCGAGCAGTTTCTCCACGCCGTGGTGGGCGAGCTGGTTGTTCGCCCCGCCGCAAACGATGCGCGCGGTCAGCTCGCTGGCGACCTGCTCGGTCAGCGTGCCGCCCAGCGCGCACGGGGCCAGGATGTCCAGGTCCGCGGCCAGCAGCGCGTCGATGCCGGGCACGACCCGGACCTCGGGGTGGCGGGTCCGGACGGTCTCGGTCGCCTCGGTGCTGACGTCGCAGATCACCACGCGGGCCTCGGCCTCTACGAGGTGGTCGACCAGCCGATGGCCCACCTTTCCGACGCCTTCGACGCCCACGGTCCGGCCGCGCAGGGCGGGGCTGCCCCAGGCGTGCTCGGCCGCCGCCTGCATGCCGAACAGGACGCCGAGGGCAGTCAGCACCGAGGAGTCCCCGGCGCCGCCGTGAGCCGTCGTGCGGCCGGTCACGTAGCGGCATTCCCGGGCGATGATGTCCATGTCCTCGCTGCGGGTGCCCACGTCACACGCGGTGATGTAGCGCCCGCCGAGGGACTCGACGAAGCGGCCGTAGGCGCGCAGCAGGGCCTCGGTCTTGATCCGGGCGGGGTCGCCGATGATGACGGCTTTCCCGCCGCCGTGGTCCAGGCCGGCCAGCGCGTTCTTGTACGCCATGGCCTTGGACAGCCGCAGCACGTCGGCCAGGGCCTCGCCCTCGCTGGCGTACGGGTAGAAGCGAGTCCCGCCCAGCCCGGGGCCGAGCGCAGTGGAGTAGATGCCGATGATCGCCCTGAGCCCGGTAGGGGTGTCCTGGCAGAAGACGACCTGCTCGTGGTCCGCCTCTCCGGCGGAGCCGTTGCCCCTGTGGGACGTCGCGAACACGTTGGTCACGGTAGCGACTCTCCTCATCCCGTCCCGGGTCCTGGTTGAACCGGGATCGGGAACAAGCGTATTGCCCGCGGCGGCAGGTGACCGGGCTGGGAGCCGGCTGCTTATCCGTACTGATCGGTAACTCACAGTATTGATGATCTCGTTACCTTGAGTATCGTCTTTGCGGCGTTCTGGTATGTCACGATACGACAGTGATGACTTACGCCGCGTATCTCCGGATCTACGAGCCGGTGGCGGCGTTCCACGAGCCGGAGCGTTCCAGGTGGGCGGCCTACGCGGCCTCGACGGCCCGGCCGAGGCGGCGCGACTCGCTCGCCGTCGAGCACGCCGAGGCCCTGCAGCGGGCCATCACGGCCCCCCAGATCGTGGTGCCCGACCAGGAGAGCGAGCACGCCTACATCCGCCGTGCGGACGGCGTTACCTATGTCTGCCCGTGGCAGATCAGGCTGCGCTGCCTGCTGTCCTACGGCCGGATGCTCTCGACCGCGGGCTTGGCGCTGCCGGGCGTGGTCCCGGCCCACGACGACCACGAGACGATGACCGACCTGGCCCGGCTGACCGAGGAAGGGCTGCCGGGCCCGGCGACCAGGCTGCACATCCTGGCCAGCGTCTGGACCGTGCCGCTGGCCTGGTTCGTCCCGTTCGCCGCGGCCGAGCGGTGGCTGGCCCTCGGCCCGGGCGCGAAACGCCCGGCCGGTCCGCAAACGGCGTCCGCGACCCGGGCGCTGCTGTACACCACACCGATGTCCCGGGCCCGGCGGCGCGTGGCCCGCGGCCTGGCGGCGCTGCGCAGCCTGCCGCCCGGCTTCGCCGGCGCCGTGTGGGATCCGGTCCGGGCCGAGACCGAACTAGGGGAGGTGGGCCGCTGGCTCGAGGAGTTCCACCCGTACTCGCTGGTCGAGCTGGACTACGGAGGTCTGGTTCAGCTGCTCAGCGACGATGCGCTGAGCAGTGATCAGTCGGCCGCTGAGATCGCGGCGGCCATCGATGGGGTAACCAAGGGCGAGCGCGAGCTCGCCCTAGCGATGTACAAGCGCGCGCAGAACCGGTGGCGCGCGTTCGCGGAATACGAGATGGCGAACTGAGTACCGGGCAGGCCTGGCGGATACTTCCCGGGCACTATTTCCGAAACCGGCGCGATGCGACTATAAGTATCGCTAGAATCACCGTGAGTGACAACGTTCGGCGGAGCAACTGGGCATCCCGGTACGAAAACTTTGCGCCTGGTGGTCGACGCGTCACGGCTGGTGATGGCAATATGGTCCCTGTCGGCCATATAGGACATCCCCGACAGGCTCCCCACGGAGCGCCAGGCAAACAAGAGATGCAGGATCGCAACACTGGTCCAGGAGGAGAGGCCACACACATGTCCGCTCGTACACCAGAGGCCGAGCCGCTGTTGACACCCGCGGAGGTCGCCACGATGTTCCGTGTCGACCCCAAGACCGTCACACGGTGGGCGAAGGCCGGAAAACTGACCTCAATCCGCACGCTGGGGGGACACCGGCGCTACCGGGAGACTGAGGTTCGTGCACTGCTCGCGGGTATTCCGCAGCAGCGCTCCGAGTGAGCCTCTGCCGTCTTCGCCAGGCGGGCGCTTCGGGCGCCGGACCACGGTGGATGCGGCAGCACTCGATCAATGGAATGGGGGGTCGGCCCCGGTGCGGCGTGCCACATCGACAGTCTTGCCCGGCAGGGCAGATCTAGAAGGCATGCTTCCGGGGCCGGTCCGCTCTCAGGGGAGGGTCGCACGATGCGTGATCCAGAACTGGTCGCACGTGCTCAGCGCGCCGCGACGCGCCTGGAATCGGCATGGGAACAATGGCGTGCACTGCATGGACTCGCGGTCGCGCCCGGGCAGCCGGTAGTCAGCTACGTCGGCTACTCGCTCAAAGAGCCATGGGGTGAACCCCGGGTCGTCATCGGAATCGACGCTGACGAGGCTGAATACCTCGCGGAGTTCCTCGACCGCGATGAATGCGTCCAGCGGGTGCAGATCC
>CAWKIB010000048.1:0-26459 GCA_963849595.1 uncultured Actinomycetes bacterium | reverse complement strand
CCGGTCATATATGAGATGCGATACATGATTCCGGACTCTCCGCCGAGGTCGGCGTTCCTGACCGGGGCCGCGGGCGCGCTGCCGTCCCGGACGGTGGCCGTGCTCGAGGCGATCAAGCACGCGATCCTGGTCGGCGAGCTCAAGCCCGGGCGGCCGCTGATCGAAACCGACCTGGCCGCGGTGCTCGGCGTCTCCAAGACCCCGGTACGCGAGGCGCTCAAGACCCTGGCCGGCGCGGGCCTGGTCACCATGCATCCCTACAAGGGCGCCGTCGTCCGCACCCTCGACGACGAGCAGGCCCGGCACATCTACGACCTGCGCCTGCTGCTCGAGCCCGAGGCGCTCGGCCGCGCGGTAACCGCCAGGTACGACTGGTCCAGCGCGCACCACGCCCTGGACCGGGCCGACGCCTCGGCCGACCAGGCCGAGCGCAGCCTGGCCAACCGCGACTTCCACCACGAGCTGTACGCCGGATGCGGCAACCCCCTGCTGGTCCGCATGCTCGATGACCTGCGCGACCAGACCGCCCTGGTCAGCGCGGCCGCCTGGCGGCACGATCCCACCTTCCCACCCTTGGTCCCCAGCTGGGAGCACGAGGCCGCCGAACACCGCAGCATCCTGAACGCCGCCCGGGACGGCGACTGCGACCGGGCCGCGTACCTGCTGACCGCGCACATCACCTCCTTCGTTCAGCGCAACTTCCCGGCAGCAACAGCAGAACCACATCAGGAGAAATACGGATGAGCCTCACCCCGGACGCCGCCACCATCCTGCGCCGCGCCCTCGCCACCGCCGTCGTCGTCCCCGTCACGCCCTACCTGGCCGACGGGAACCCCGACTGGGACACCTACGCCGCGCTGACCGCGCGCCTGATCGACGCGGGGATCTCAGTCATCACCCCGAACGGCAACACCGGTGAGTTCTACGCCCTCAGCCAGGCCGAAGCCCGGCAGGCGCTGGAGACCGCGGCCAAGGTCGCCAGCGCCGGTGGTGAACGCGGCGCAGAAGTCCTGGCCGGCGTCGGCCACGACATCGCGACCGCGATCGACGCGGCCCGGCACGCCCAGGATCATGGCGCCCGCATGATCATGATCCACCAGCCGGTGCACCCGTACGTGTCGGCCGAAGGCTGGATCGACTACCACGCGGCCATCGCGAACGCGGTCCCCGACCTCGGCATCGTGCTCTACATACGGGACGAGCGCCGTACCGGCCACGACATCGTGCAGCTCGTTGAACGCAGTCCGAACGTCGTCGGCGTCAAGTACGGCGTCCGCGACGTCACCAGGTTCGCCGCGGTGGCCAGGGATGCCGGACTGGACCGGCTGGCCTGGCTGGCCGGCGCGGCCGAGCTGACCGCCCCGGCGTTCTGGGCGGTCGGCGCACGCGGCTTCACCTCGGGCCTGGCCAACGTCAGCCCGGCCCTGGCCCTCGGCATGCTCGAAGCCCTGCGGGAAAACGACTTCCAGGCCGCGATGCAGTCCTGGGAGAGCGCCCGCCGCTTCGAGGAGCTACGGCTAGCCAACGCAAGCGCCGACAACGTGAGCGTGGTCAAGGAGGCCCTGGCCCAGCTGGGCCTGTGCCGCGCCGACGTCCGCCCGCCCAGCCGCTTGCTGCCCGCAGACATCAAAAACCAGATCTCCGGCATCCTGGCCTCCTGGGGCATGCGGTGAAGAAGCCCGAGGAGCTGCGCAGCTTCCGCTGGTTCGGCGGTGAGCGGACCTCGGGACTGCGGGCGTTCGGCCACCGCTCGCGGATGCGCCAGCTCGGCGTCGAGGCCGAGGAGCACCTGGGCAAGCCGCTCATCCTCATCCTGAACACCTGGTCCGAGCTGAACCCCTGCCACATGCACCTGCGCCAACGCGCCGAGCAGGTCAAGCGGGGCGTGCTCGAGGCGGGCGGCTTCCCGGTCGAGATGCCGGTCGCTTCGCTCAGCGAGACGTTCCAGAAGCCCACCCCGATGATGTACCGGAACCTCCTGGCCATGGAGACCGAGGAACTGCTGCGCAGCTACCCGGCCGACGGCGCGGTCCTGATGGGCGGCTGCGACAAGACCACCCCCGCGCTGCTCATGGGCGCGGCCAGCGCGAACATCCCGGCCATCTACCTGACCGCGGGTCCCATGCTGCGCGGCAACTTCCGCGGCCAGTCCGTGGGCAGCGGCACCGACGTGTGGAAGTTCTGGGACGACGCGCGGGCCGGGCTGGTCGGCGACTGCGAGCTGGCCGACCTGGAGTGCGGCATCGCCCGGTCACCGGGTCACTGCATGACGATGGGTACCGCCTCGACCATGACCTCGGCCGCCGAGGCCCTGGGCATGACCCTGACCGGGATGGCCTCCATCCCCGCGGTCGACTCCGCGCACTACCGCATGGCGGCCGCCACCGGCCGGCGCATCGTGGCCATGGCCTGGGAGGACCTGACCCCGGACCAGATCTTGACCCGCGAGGCGTTCGAAGACGCGGTGGCCACCGTCCTCGCGCTCGGCGGTTCCACCAACGCGTTCATCCACCTGATCGCGATGGCCGGCCGGGCCGGGGTGGACCTGACCCTGGACGACTTCGACGCGATCTCCCGCCGGGTGCCGTGGCTGGCCAACATCCGTCCCAGCGGGAAGTACCTGATGGAGGACTTCTACTACGCCGGCGGCCTGCCGGGGATGCTGGGGCAGCTGGCGAAGGTCCCCGGGGCGCTGCACCTGGACCGGGTGACGGTGAACGACGGTCCGTTCGGCGAAAATATAAATGAAGCACCCGTCTACAACGACGATGTCATCCGGAGCCCTGACACCGCGCTGGCCGCCGAGGGCGGGGTCGCGGTACTGCGCGGGAACCTGGCGCCCGACGGCGCGGTCATCAAGCACATCGCCGCCGAAAGTCGCCTGCTCAAGCACACCGGCCCCGCGGTCGTCTTCGACGATTACCACGACCTGACCGAACGGATCAACGACCCGGCCTTGAACATCACCGCCGACTCGGTCCTGGTCCTGCGAAACGCCGGCCCGAAGGGCGGCCCCGGCATGCCCGAATACGGCATGCTGCCCATCCCCGACTACCTGCTGGCCCAGGGCGTCCGCGACATGGTGCGGATCTCCGACGCGCGGATGAGTGGCACCAGCTACGGGGCGTGCGTGCTGCATGTGGCCCCTGAGTCGTTCGTCGGGGGACCGCTGGCTCTGGTCCAGGCTGGGGACCTCATCACGCTGGACGTCGCCGCCCGCGAGCTCTCTTTGAATGTGTCCGAACGGACCATGGCTCAACGCCGCGAGCAATGGCGGCCCCCCGCGCCGAAGTTCGAGCGCGGCTACGGCGCCTTGTTCAGCGAGCACATCACGCAGGCCAACGAGGGCTGCGACTTCGGCTTTCTAGCCAGGCGCGGCCGCAACCCGGAGCCCGATCCGAAGTAGGGTGACCTAATGATCCAGGGGTTTGACCCGCGCACCGGAGAGCCAGTGGGCGAGCCGGTCGCCGAGACCACCGACGCCGAGGTCGACGCCATCGTCGCCGCGGCGCTGGCCGTCGCCCCCGCGTGGGGCGCCGGGACCGCGCTGGCCCAGCGGGCACAGGCGCTGGAGGCGGTGGCCGACGCGCTGGATGACCGGGCCGGCGAGCTGGCCGCGATCGCCGACACCGAGACCGCGCTGGGCGGTGAGCGGCTCATCGGCGAGGTGGCCCGCACCACCACCCAGCTGCGGATGTTCGCGGGTGTGCTCCGTAACGGCAGCTACGAGGACGCCGTGGTCACCCACGCCGAAGGCGTCATCCCGGACCTGCGCCGGATCAACCGCCCGGTGGGCCCGGTGGCCGTATTCGCGGCGTCCAACTTCCCGTTCGCCTTCTCGGTGGCGGGCGGCGATACCGCCTCCGCGCTGGCCGCGGGCTGCCCGGTCGTGGTGAAGGCACACGAGGCGCATCCGGTCACCTCCGACCTGACCGCCGAGGTCGTCACCCAGGCACTGGCCTCGGCCGGGGCACCGGCGGGGGTGTTCGGGCTGGTGCACGGGGTGCAGGCGGGCCTGCGGCTGCTCCGGCACCCGGATATCGCGGCGGCCGGGTTCACCGGGTCCACCGCGGGCGGGCTGGCCCTGGCCCGGATCTGCGCCGAGCGGCCCGTCCCGATCCCGTTCTACGGTGAGCTCGGCTCGGTCAATCCGTGCGTGGTGCTACCGGGGCGCCGCGTTCGCCCGTCCGGCCGAGGTCGCCACCGGGTACGCCGGGTCCCTGACGCTGGGCGTCGGCCAGTTCTGCACCAACCCCGGCCTGCTGTTCGTCCCCGAGGACGTGGGGCTGCTGTCCGCGATCGGCGAGGCGGTCGGCGCCGCCGCGGGCGGCCCGATGCTGTCCGGCCGGATCTTCGCGGGCTACGAGGACGCGGTGACCGAGGCGCAGGATCACCCGGGCGTCACCGAGCTGGCCGCCGGCCAGCCGGGGGCGGGACCGTGGGGGGCCACGCCGCGGGTGTTCCAGGTCACGCTGAAGGAGTTCGCCGCCGACCTCGCGGTGCTGTCCCGCGAGCGGTTCGGCCCGGCCGGGCTGGTCATCACCTATCCGTCGGTCCCCGACCTGCTCCCGGTGCTCGCCGCGCTGCCCGGCAATTTGGTTGGCACTGTGCACGCTGACCGGGATTCGCCCGAGGACCTGGACCTGGCCCGTCAGGTGGTCGCGGTGCTGGAGCAGGTGGCCGGTCGGATCGTATTCAACGGCTGGCCGACCGGCGTGGCCGTGGCCGCGGCCCAGCACCACGGTGGCCCGTGGCCGGCCACCACCGCGGCGGCCTATACCTCGGTCGGCACGGCCGCGATCCGCCGCTGGCTCGTCCCGGTCGCCTACCAGAACTTCCCGCCCGAGCTGCTCCCGCCCGGCCTCCGCTGACCGCTCAGCCGCCGCAGCGGCGCTCACAAAGGATATGAACCCCGGGTTTCACCACGTTCTAGCGCGTTCGCGAGGTGAACCCCGGGTTTCATTACCAATGTGCTAGTTCTTGGCGTCGACGCGGGCCTTGGCCTCGTCCAGGGTCATGCCGTGCAGCCGGAGCAGGTTCTCGCCCAGGATCTTGCGCTTGGCCTGGTCGGTGAGCTGCGGGTAGCCGTACCCCTCGCAGAGGTCCTGCGGAATCTGGAAGTCCATAAACGCGCGCAGCGCCCACTGCGGATGGAATAGCGGCGCCTCCGAGCCGTAGATGATCTTGTCCTCGCCGCACCAGAACAGCAGCTTGCCCATGATCTCGGCGAACATCCGCGGCGCCCGCACCACGAAGTTGATCGTGGCCGCGATCGAGGCGTACAGGTTCGGGTACCGGATGAGCTGCCAGCAGGTCTCGTCGAGGAACGGCAGCCCGACGTGGAAGATCACGAAGTTGATGTCGGGGAAGTTGGCCGCCGCCCCGTCCATGTCCCAGGTCTGGGTGTGCTCGATAGGCTGCGGGCCGAGCGGGACGCCCTTGTGCACGCCGATCAGGTTGACCCCGAGTTCCTGGGCCTTCTCGAAGATCGGAAACGCGATGTTCGGGTCGTCCATCCGCCACGGGTATGGCTTCCCGTAGTCGTACCTGACGTTGTAGAACTTGAACGCGCGGGCGCCGAACTCCCCGACCTGGCGCTCCATCAGGTCGAGCGCCTTGCGGCCCTCGAGCGGGTTCACCGACCCCCAGAACACGGTCCGGTTCGGGTCGCGGCTAGCCAGGTCGGCGCAGGACTCCCACGGTGACAGGCCGTCGCGGAACAGGTCGGTCAGCGGGAGCGGCATCGCGACGAGCATGTCGGTGTCGGACTCCTCGTACACCATCTTGCGGATGTCCGAGGGCGTCCACTCCCGCAGGAACTCTTCGGGCGGCAGCTTGTGCCGGTCGCTCTCGGGGGTCAGGGCGTTGTGGAACGCGTACAGGTGGTTGTCGAACATCAGGCCCGCCTGGCCAAACGCGTTCTTCGGTTCGAAGTTGAAGACGTGCGCCACGCAGTCGAAGACGAAGGCATCGTCGATCATTGCTGTCTCCTTTAATGCGTGGGCGGCGATGTAGGCGTCCCGGTCGGGTACGGCCGAGGGAGGGGGCAGGAACCGCAGGATGCTTCGGGCCCGGGGCGACAGCCGGTCGGTAGTCCAGGCCTCGTCCCAGACGATCGAGACGTCGGCGTCGCGGATGCCCGGTGCCCCGAGGATCTGGTCCTTGACCTGGGTGAGCACGGTGGCCGCGAAGGGGCACCAGCCGGAGGTCAGCAGCAACTCGACCTTGGCGACCCCGTCTTCGACCTGGACCGATCGCACCAGGCCCATGTCGATGACCGAGATGCCCTTCTCCTGGCAGCAGGGATCGTAGATTCCGGCGAGCGCGTCGCGTGCCCACGTTGGCAGCTCGGACATACCATCATCCTCAGCTTGCGCCTCCCGTCGGTCAAGAGACCCGATGGCGAGGTGGCAGACTTGCGGGCATGACCGATCCGGATCCGAAGGCTGACCTACGGCGCTACCTACAGGTGGCGCGCGAGGCCATGCTGTGGAAGCTCGACGGGCTGTCCGAGTACGACGTCCGCCGCCCGATGGTGCCCACCGGCACCAACCTGCTCGGCCTGGTCAAGCACCTGGCCAGCGTGGAGTTCGGGTACTTCGGCGAGACCTTCGGCCGGCCCTTCAGCGAGCGGCTGCCGTGGCTGGAGGAAGGGGCCGAGCCCAACGCGGACATGTGGGCCACCCCCGACGAGTCACGAGCGGAGATCATCGGTCTGTACCACCGGGCGTGGGCGCACTCCGACGCCACCATCGGCGCGCTGGCCCTGGACGCCATCGGCCAGGTGCCGTGGTGGCCGCCAGAGCGCCGCGAGGTCACGCTGCACCGGATCCTGGTGCACATGATCGCCGAGACCGATAGGCACGCCGGGCAGGCCGACATCGTCCGCGAGCTCATCGACGGCGCGACCGGGCTGCGCCAGGACAACGGCAGCCTCGCGCCGGGCGACCGGGCCTGGTGGGCCACGTACCGGAACCGGCTCGAGGTCGCGGCCCGCGAGGCGCGCGCTCGGTAGCGCGAGTCAGGCCCCGATCGTCTTCTCGAACCAGTGGTGGGCGTAGAGCTCGTCGTTGAACGCCGGGACCTCGCGGTAGCCGGCCGTCCGGTACAGGCCGATCGCCTCGTTCAGGGCGTGGTGGGTTTCCAGCTGGAGCGTGCGGACGCCGTGGGCCGCGGCCTGGGCCTCCAGTTCGGCCAGCAGCCGACGCCCCAGTCCCAGCCCGCGGATCTCGCGGGCGACCCACATGCGCTTGAGATGGGCCGGCGCGTCCGGGTGGAACTTGAGCACCCCGCACCCGACCGGCTCGGCGTACAAGGTGGCGAGCAGGAACAACCCCGCGGGCGGAGACACCTCCTCGTCGGTGGCCGAGATGCCCCGGGCCGGGTCGAAGCCCTCCTCGAATCGGGACGACAGCTCGGTGAGATAGGCCTGCACCGCGCGGCGCGCGTCCGGGTGCCGGGGGTCGCACACGCCGATCTGGATCGCCGAGGCCATCAGGAGCCGCTCGACCTCGGCCATCGCGCTCATCAGCCGTTCCCGCTGCCGCGGGCTCAGCGGTTCCAGCAGGGCCGCGGCGGCGTCATCGGAGAGCCGGTCGAGCTCGGCCTGTTCCGCTCGGCCCGCGAGGGTCAGGCGGGCCGTCCGCACCCGTCCGTCCGCCTCGCTCGGCTCGACGCGGACCAGCTCGTCGCTCTCCAGCGACCGCAGCAGTCGGCTCAGGTAGCCCGAGTCCAGGTCGAGCCGGGCGCGCAGCCGCCGCACGTCGCTGCCGTCCGGGCCGATCTCCCACAGCAGCCGGGCCTGCCCGAGCGGCCGGTCGCGGGACAGGAACGCGTCGTCCAGCGCGCCGATCCGCTGCGTGACGGTCCGGTTGAACCGCCGGACCTGCTCGATCATCTCACGCTCCATTTCTCTGACTCTAGTCAGAGAATGCGCGCAGGCCAAGGCTCAGGGCTGGAACTGGGTGTATCCGTACTGCGGAACGGCGGTCGTGCTAGCCATGACCCGGTCGGCGGCGTCGAGCCAGATCAGGCGGTGCAGGGAACGGGGTGAGGGGACGACGAACGCCACATACTTCCGGCCGTCCACGATCCGCGGCGTGGCCAGCACGGACGAGCCGTTGTCGAGCACTGCCCTGACGCGGGCGGTGCCCGGGCTGACCTGGACGGCGTACCCGATGGCGCCGACGCCGGGCTGGTCGAAGCCGAGGGGCAGGGCCATGATGGTCTCCGGCCCGGCCGGGGTGCTGACCGGGCCGCAGTAGCCCATCTGGGTGCTGCCGAGCGAGTTCTGCGCGAACTCGTAGCAGTCGCCGCCCGGCCCGAACTGCAGCTTGATGATCCAGCCCTGGCCGCCCGGGAGGGTGCCCGAGGCCAGGGTGGCCGACGCCGTCACTCCCGGGGCGGTGTAGGTGTAGTGTTGATCCAGAGGCCTTCGTCCTGCGTGCTCCCGCCCGGCGTGGTCAGCGTGGGCACGAAGACGTCGGCAGACCAGCCCGGGTAGGGCTTGGCCAGGGTGACCCGGAGCGGCCCGGCCAGCGAGTACGAGAAGCCGGCCAGGCGGTAACGGTACCCGCAGGCGTTCACGATGACCGCCGGGACGTTCTGGTCGCCGTTCACGATGACCCCGCCGACGCCGGCGGGCAGCTGGATGAACGCGAAGGCCACCCCGCGGACGGCCTGGCCCAGGGCCACGGAGGCCGCGTTTCCCGGGGCGGGGTACACCGAGTCGGCGTCGGTGCCGTTGATGACGATGGCGGGCAGGCACCGGTACCCCGGGTCGGCGATGTTCTGGACCGCGAGCCGCCACGGGTGCCCGTCCGCGGTGCCGCTGGCGAACACGCCGTCGGGTCCGGCGGTGACGGCGGGAGCGGCAGGCGGAACGGCCGGCGGCTGGCTGCCGCGCAGCGCCAGGCTCGTCACGGCGACGATGCCGGCCAGGGCGAGCGTGCCGACGGCGGCCCCCGCGCGCCGCAGGCGGACGCCCCTGCCCCGCCGGACGATGGCCTCGAGCGGCACGGGCGGCGGCGACACCGACTGGAGCGTGCCGTGCAGCGCCCGCCGTAGCTGCCGTTCCTCGGTTGCGGTCATGAGTCGTCACCTTCTGCGAGGACCGGGTTGTCCCGGAGCTTGGCCAGGGCCCGCGAGAGCTGGCTGCGCACCGTGCCCGGCGAGCAGCCCAGGGTGGCGGCGATCTGCGCGTCGGTCAGGTCCGCCCAGTACCGGAGCACGATCACCTCTCGCTGCCGGGGCGGCAGCTGGCGCAGCGCCGCCAGCAGGGCGGTCCGCTCGCCCACCAGATCGGCGGGACCGTCGACCGGCGTCTCGGGCGGGTCGCCGGGCTGTTCGGCCACCCGGCGCCTGCGGAACCGGCGGTGGCTCGCGTTGACCAGGATGCGGCGCAGGTACGCGTCCGGGTCGTCGGCCCGGCTGACCCGCCGCCAGGCCACGTAAGCGCGGGCCAGCGCGGTCTGGGCCATGTCCTCGGCCAGCCACCGGTCCCCGGTCAGGCCGAAGGCCAGCCGGACCAGACCCGGCCAGCGGGAGGTCGCGAACGCGCTGAAGTCCTCGTCGCCGTCCGTGCCGATGACGTCAGGGACGGCGGCCAGCTCGTCACGGCGATCGGTCACCACCGGCTCCACACCACCTAAGAGCACGGTAGACCGCCGGATCGTTGCACGACTACCAACACCCGCGTCTTCAACACGGCGTCGCTCGCGTGGCACCATGGGCACCAGGACCACGGGCGATGAGAGCGGTTATGGACGACGAGCGTGAGAATCTGACCTGGCAGGGGTTCGGCACGGCATCCCGGGAGCTGGCGCGAGGTCATCGCGGCCGACGGCTTCGAGCCCGACCTGATCTTGTCCATCGCGCGCGGCGGCCTGTTCCTGGCCGCTTCCCTCGGTTACGCGCTCGCGGTCAAGAACCTGCACGTGACGAACGTCGAGTTCTACGACGGGGTCGGCACCACCCTCGACATGCCGGTCATGCTCCCGCCGGTGCCCAGCGCGGTGGACTTCTCCGCGAAGAGGGTGCTGATCGCCGATGATGTCGCGGACTCTGGCCGGACCATGGAACTCGTCTACGCCTTCATCAAGGACCACGTGGATGACGTACGCACGGTGGTGATCTACGAGAAGCCGCGGTCCGTGATCAAGTGCGACTACGTCTGGAAGCGCACCGACCTGTGGATCAACTTCCCGTGGAGCTGCGAGGGCCCCGTGGTCCAGCGCGCCGGCCAGGTACTCGACGCCTAGTTGGTCCAGCCGGTCGACCAGGCCTCAGTCTTCATCGCCGGTACGCCGGTCGGCCAGAACTGGATGTAGCCGTAGCCAGGCAGCCCGGTAAGGCCCGCGATCGGCCGGCCGGTGGCATCGATCCAGTTCAGCCAGAAGATGCGCAGCGCGCCGGGGACGAAGAACGCGGCGTACTTCCGCCCGTCCACCACCAGCGGCCGGGCCGATACGTTCGAGCCGTCGGACAACTCCGCGGTCAGGTGATCCGTGGCGGAGCCGACCGAGACGACGTAGCCCACCCCCACGACGCCGGGATGCGGAGACCCGAGTGGCAGCACCATGATCGTGCTCGGGCCCTCGGGGGTACTGATCGGCCCGCAGGCCGCCTGCCAGAGCCCGTTCGCGTTACTGCCGCTCGGAGGCGACATGCTGATGCTGAAGCAGTCCCCGGCCTTCCCGAACGTGACGCGGATCGACCAGCGATCGCCGAACGCGTTCCCGGAGGCGATCGTGGCCGAGGCCACCGTGCCCTGGGCCGGATCCAGGCTTTGCCAGAGGCCATCCACCTGCGGATCATCCAGCGAAGTCGCGGGGCGCGGACAGCGCGGTCGGCACCGTGTAGCTGCCCGCGGAGCGATCGCGGAAGCTCACGTGGATCCGCAGCGTCGCGGTCAGCGGGTAAGCGAAGCCGACCAGGCGGAACTGCTGTCCGCAGGCGGTCACCGTGACCGGCGCCACGCCGAGCTGGAAGCTGCCCATCGGATCGGCCCAGAGCCAGTCGGCATCCGCGGGCACCTGGATGAACGCGAATCCGGCGCCAGGCAGCTCGGATCCGAGCGTGACGAACGCCGGAGCACCGACGGGCGTCTGCCGCAGCGGGTGCGGATCGGCGAACAGCGGTTCCGCGTCGTTGCCGTTGACGCTGACTCCGGGCAGGCACCGCAAACCCGGGTCGGCGATATCCTGCACGGTCAGCTGCCACGCCCGCCCGCCCGCGGTGCCGCCCGCGAACGCGCCGGAACCAAGGCCCGTCGTAGCGTTGGTGATCGCGACCTGCTGACCCGGGAGAGTGAGCCGGGCGGCGTGATGCGCACGCGGGACCAGCAGCACGGCCGCGGCCACCAGGCCGGCCAGTACGGGAATCGCGGCCAACCGGGTCCATCGCGAGCGGATGGCCCGGGCCCAGAACGCGCCGAAATCCTGGTCGCCACCGCTGCTGATGATGTCAGCGTCGGCGAGCTCGTCGCGTGGTTCGGACACAGAAGGCTCCACTTCGCCTACGAGCACCATAAGCGAAGTGGAGCCTGAGCCAAGAGCCGCGCGGTTCAGTCGCTGGACCGCAGCACGGTCGCGGCCACCGCGATGGCCACCGCGACCAGGCTGGCCGCGATCCAGAAGGCCAGGTGATAGCCGTCGTTCAGCGCGGCCATGGCGCCTTCCCCGTGCGCCGCGAGCGTGCTGGTCCGGCCCGCCGACACCGTGGCCAGCACGGCCAGCCCGAGCGCCCCGCCCACCTGAGCGGTGGTGTTCACCAGGCCGGAGGCCAGGCCCGCGTCGGCCGGGGTGGCCCCGGCCATGGCCACCGTCATCAGCGCGGGGAACGCCAGCCCGGCACCCGCGCCCATCAGCACCATGACCGGCAGGTCGTGGATCGCGTACCCGCCGTGGATCGGCGCCTGCGCGAACAGGACGAGCGCCCCGGCGATCAGCACCAGCCCGGCGATGAGCACGGACCGGGCGCCGAACCGCCCGGCCAGCCGGTCGGTGTACCGGACCGACAGCGCGCCCATGACCACCGCGACGGGCAGGAAGGCCAGCCCGATCTCCAGCGGGCTGTAGCCGAGGATGCGCCGCAGGTACAACGCGCCCAGGAAGAACACGCCGAACATGCCCGCCACGCTGAGCACCTGGATCAGGTTCGCCGCGGCGATCTTACGAGCGGCCAGGATGCGCAGCGGCATGAGCGGGTGCCGCGCGGTCAGCTGGCGGACGATGAACCCGGCCAGCAGGGCCAGGGCGACGGCGCCGAACGTCAGCGTCCGCCCGGCCAGCCAGCCGTCTTCGGCGGCCGGCTTGACGATGGTGAAGACGCTCAGCATCATCGCGCCGGTGATCAGCAGCGCGCCCAGCACGTCGGCGCCCTGGCGCAGCCCGGTGCCTCGGTCCCGGGGGACGACCCGCAGCGCGAGCAACGCGGTGACGACGCCGATCGGCAGGTTCACGAAGAAGATCCAGTGCCAGTTGAGGGCCTGGGTGAGGACGCCGCCGGCCAGCAGGCCGACCGCGCCGCCGGCCGACGCGACGAACGCGTAGACGCCGATCGCCTTGGCCATGTCCCGCGGCTCGGGGAACAGGGTCACGATCACGCCCAGGATCACGGCCGAGGTCAGCGCCCCGCCGATGCCCTGCGCGAACCGGGCGCCGATCAGCATCTCCTGCGTCTGGGCCAGCCCGCACATCATCGAGGCCACGGTGAACAGGGCGAGCCCGGCCAGGAAGACGTTGCGCCGTCCGGCCAGGTCACCCAGCCGCCCGGCGAACAGCAGCAGGCCGCCGAAGGCGATCAGGTAGGCGTTGACCACCCAGGCCAGCCCGGTCTGGGAGAAGCCGAGGTCGGCCTGGATGGACGGGAGCGCCACGTTCACGATCGTGGCGTCCAGGACGATCATCAGCATCCCCGTGCACAGCACCACCAGGGCCATCCAGCGGGAACGGTTGGCTGTGCTCATTCCCGGCCGGCCGAGCACGCTGTCGGTCAGCTCGGGAAGCTCGGTCGTGTCGTGCATCTCGTTCTCCTCATCGGGCTTGTTCGTTATTCACTAGTCGGACGACGCAGGCCGCCGATATACATCGCTGGCCCTAATTTCTGGCCGTAAATTCGCCGGACGGCCCCGAACAGCTCGGCGTCGTTCCGCCCAGCGGCCAGCTCAGGGCCACCCGGCCGCTCGCGCCTGCGACACGACCGCCGCCGCGATGGCGCTTCCCGCGTCCTGCCCGGCGACCAGGAGCCGTCCGGGATCGCCGCCGAGCTCGGCAGCATGCTCGGCGGCCCATTCCAGCGCGGTCGTTCCGTTCTGGGCCCCCGTCGGGCAGGACACGGCCAGCACCAGCAGCCCAAGGTCCTCGCTCAGGCTCCGGCAAGTCACGCTCTGCCCGCACCGGCGCCGACCACGCAGAACACCAGCAGCGGGACCGGCTGCGACGCCGCCTGGCCAGGCCAGTAGACGCGCACCGGCAGCGGGCTGGTGTTGCCCCTGAGCTGCAGGTCGGCGATCCGGTTGGCGAGGCATGCCACTACGCTGGCATCGGGACCCCCGCGAAGGGAAAGGCCGAGTGTGCATGACAGTCGTGCATAACCGGCATGACCACCGGCCAGGCCTGGCGAGCGATAATCGGTCCATGGACGACGACAACGCCGAGGTCGTGTCGCTGCCCCAGGCGCCGGACGCGATCGAGCTGCGTCACCTGCGCGCGTTCGTCGCGGTGGCCGACGAACTGAACTTCGGCCGCGCCGCCGCCCGCCTGTACCTGTCGCAGCCCGCGCTTAGTCGGCAGATCCGCAACCTGGAGCGGCTGGTCGGCTGTGACCTGCTACGGCGTTCCACGCACCGCGTCGAGCTCACGTTGGCGGGCGAGGCCCTGCTCGACCGGGCACGAGGCCTGCTGCGCGACGTGGATGAGGCGGTCAGCGCGACGCGCTCGGTCGGCGGTGAGCTGCTGGCCCGCATCGGCCGCCACTGGGAGTCCTTTGCCGAGGTCAGCCCGGCCGATCTGCAGGAGCTGCGGGTCGCGTTCGAGGCCCTGCACGGGTCAATTCGAGCTGCCGCCGAACATCAGCGTGCGATCGGTGAACGCCGGGGGAGTGCCGGGACTCCTGGTCACGCCCCAGCCCGAGGAACCCGCCACCCTGCTCTACCTGCACGGCGGCGGGTATGTGACCGGCTCGGCGTTCGGCTACCGGCCGCTGGCCGGAGCCCTGGCCGAACAGGCAGGGACCGGTGTCGTCGTCCCGGACTACCGCCTGGCCCCCGAGCATCCCTTCCCGGCCGCGGTGGAGGACGCCGTACGGTCCTACCGCTGGATGCTGGGCCGGGGCGCGACCCGGATCATCGTGGCAGGCGACTCGGCAGGCTGCGGCCTGGTCCTGTCGTGCCTGCTCAGCCTCAAGCAGCAGCGCCTCCCGATGCCAGCCGGCGCGATCCTGTTCTGCCCCTGGGTCGACCTCACGGAGGCTGGCCGGACCCGCCCTGCCGCACGAGTTCGACGACTTCCGGCGTGCTTCGGTCGGTCTCTACCTGGCCGGGCATCCGGCCGACGATCCGCTGGTCACCCCGCTGGCCGCGGACCTGGCCGACCTGCCGCCGATGCTGATCCAGGCCGCCACCGGCGACCCGCTCCTGGACGAGGCCCGCGAGCTCACCGATCACGCCCAGGACTGCGGCGTCGAGGCCCGTTTCGAGCTGTTCCCCGTCGACACCCACGACTTCCACATCTTCTGGAGCTTCCTCCCTGAGGCCGCCCAAGCCCTCCAGCAAGCCGGCCGCTTCGTCCGCGACACCACCCTGGCCACCCAGGCGGGTTAGCTCCCCAAAGCCGGCGCGTCTTCTTATCCGGCAGCTGCTGAGACCTCGACGCGGTCGATGGCTGGGTCGGGCTTCTCGCCGAGGTACTCGACCCAGGTTTGCTTGACGCACGGATAGTGCTTGGCCGCCTCGACGAGGTTCAGGAAGTTGATGATGTTGGAGTCGAAGCGGGCCTGTAGCTCCGCGTCGGCGAGCTTCCCGTCGGGGCCGAAACCCTTATGCGCCTGGGCCAGCGAGAACATATCGGGGTAGACCCGGGCACCAAGATGCTCGAGCGGAACGCGCAAGGCCCACAGTCCCCGGTTTCCTCCTCCCATCGAGGGCGAAGCCGACAGCAGGAGCGCGTGCCGTTCGTTGAAGGGCTGCGGGCGGTGCCGTGACGTCCAGTCGATCAGGTTCTTGAGGACGCCGGGCATCGACGCGTTGTACTCGGGTGAGGAGATGATGAACCCGTCCACCGATTCGAGGCGGTGACAGAACCGATTGGCGCCCTCGGGTATCCCTTCGGTCGCTTCTACATCGCCATCGAAGAGGGGCACGTCCCACTCACGCATCGAGGCCAGTTCGGCCGTACCTCCGTTTTTCCGCACGCACTTGGTGGCGAGCGCGGCCAGCCTGGCGTTCAGCGATTCCGCCCGAAGCGACGCACCGAACACGAGGATGCGTATCGGAGACCGTTGCGTGGCTGTCATGGTGACTCCCTAATCTGGCGTGCCGATTACGATATAGCGCGCCTGCGGTCATCGGTCGGCTTGGGGAGCGTTCAGCGCCAGCAAGGCCACGTGCAGCGACGTCCGGGACTCGGCCGAGCTGAGGTCGGTGCCGCAGATCCGCTCGATCCGGCGCAGCCGCTCGTAGAACGTGGGCCGGGCCAGGTGCGAGGCCTTGGCCGCCGCCGCCTTGTTGCCGCCCGCCGCCAGGTAGGCGGCCAGCACGTCGACCAGCCCGCCGCCGGGATCGGCGGCCAGCAGCGCGCCGAGTTCGCGCTCCACGAAGGTCTGCAGCCGCGGGTCGTCGCGCAGCAGGTGCAGCAGGCCGCGCAGGCGCAGGTCGGGGAGCCGGTAGAACAGCGCCGCAGCGGAATCCAGCCGGGACGCGGCCACGTCGGCGACCTGGCTGGCCTCCAGGAACGAGCGGCGGACGTCCCGGATCGATCCGGCCGTCGCGCCCACCCCGATGACCAGCACCTCCGGGTCCGCCCCGGCCCGGTCCCTGATCCGGGTGGCCAGCCTGGTCAGCACGTCGTCGGGCTCCACCCGCGGGCCGAGCGAGAGCATGGCCCCGGCGCGGTCGTCATCTAGCGTGCCGACCAGCGAGGGGATCCGCTCGGCCCGGCACGCGGCGGCCGCCGCGTCGGCCAGGTCCAGCACCCGGGCGTGCGCCGACACCCCAAGCGAACCGGAAACCACCGGATCACGGAACCTCAGCACCAGCGCGATGAGCTGGCGCCCGTCGACCGGCACCCCCAGGGCCCGGGACCGCACCGCGGCCTCGGCCGGATCGGCGTGCGCCTGGGAGATGATGCCGCTGATCAGTGTCCGGTGGGCCTGCCGCTCCAGGCTCTCCCGGTGCCGGGTGAGCAGCCGGCCGAGGGCCAGCGTGGTGGCCGCCCGCTCGATGAGCACGGTATCCAAGCCGGTGGGTGCTTCGGAACAGACCAGGATCACCCGTCCCCAGTCCTCGCCCTGCGCGCCCTACCGGGGTGACCAGCCAGCCGGACGCCTCGTCGAATGCGGTCCGCCCGGACAGACGAACAGAGCGGCTCCGCGCCGCGAAGCCGCTCAGCAGCCGCCCCGGATCAGCCCCGGCGGGCTCGCAAGCCAGCACCCGGTGCGACAGGTCGGCCAGGATCACCGGCCGCCCGGCCAGGGCCGCCGCCTGCCGGACGATCTCCTCCGCCGAAGCCCCCGCCACCGACAGCTCGGTGAACATCTCGTGCAGGCGCTCGGAGACCCGCAGCTCCTCGAGCTGGGCGTCGATGATCCGGGCGTGTACCGCCTCGGTGATCTCGATGAACGCCACCTCGCGCTCGAACGCGATCAGCGGCAGCCCGGCCTGCTCGGCCGCGGTGACCAGCGCGCCCGGCAGCGACCCGGCGTAGCGCCGGCCGAGCTCCACGGCCAGCCCGGCCACGCCGACCTCGGCCAGTTCGGTCACGTAGGCGGTTAGCAGCCGGTCGTCGTCAGGCAGCGCGATCCCGGTGCTGAGCACCAGCTCGCCGCCCCGCAGCAGACGGGCCACGTCGGTGAGCTCGATCGCGTGCACCCAGCGGACCGCGCGTGTCCAGGCGGTCATTACCAGCCACGACAGCAGGACGGCCGCGCCGGCACACCTCCATGGCGAGCACTTCGTCCAGCGAGGGCAGCATTTACACAGTGTATGGAAAACGTCAAAATCACATGACATGATGTCACTTCCGCCAATGCCGCCGGGCAGAGGACACTAAAGACCATGTCTGAGCTCCTCGCCCGCCATCGCGCGGTCATCCCCAACTGGGTCGGGATCTACTACGACGAGCCGATCGAGATCGTCAGCGGCAAGGGCTGCCGGGTCACCGACGGCCAGGGTCGCAGCTACCTTGACTTCTTCGCCGGCATCTTGACCAACATGCTCGGCTACGACGTCCCCGAGGTCCGGGACGCGGTCGAACGGCAGATCGCCTCCGGGGTGGTGCACACCTCGACGCTGTACCTCATCCGCAATCAGATCGAACTGGCCGAGAAGATCGTCAGGCTGTCCGGGATCGAAAACGCCAAGGTGTTCTTCACCAACTCCGGCACCGAGGCGAACGAGACCGCGCTGCTGGCCTGCCTCACCGCCCGCCACGCCAACCAGGTGCTGGCCATGCGCGGGAGCTATCACGGACGGTCGTTCGGCGCCGTCTCGGTGACCGGTGTGGCCGCCTGGAAGATGTCAAGCAACGACCCGTTCGGCACTCATTACCTGCACGGCACCGACCGGCAGCTGCCCCAGTACCGCCACCTGTCCGACGCCGACTACATCAAGGCCTGCGTGGAGGACCTGCGGGCCCTGCTGGCCGCCGGGGTCCACCCGGCCGACGTCGGCCTGCCTGCTGGCCGAGCCGGTACAGGGCGTGGGCGGGTTCACCATGGCGCCCGACGGGCTGCTCGGCGCGTACAAGGAAGTCCTCGACGAGCACGGCATCCTGCTGATCTCCGACGAGGTGCAGACCGGCTGGGGCCGCACCGGCGCGCACTTCTGGGGCATCTCCGCGCACGGCATCACCCCGGACGCGATGACGTTCGCCAAGGGCCTGGGCAACGGCTTCGCCATCGGCGGCGTCGTGGCCCGCGGCGAACTGCTCGACGGCATCCGCGGCAACGGCATCTCGACCTTCGGCGGCAACCCGATCGCCACCGCGGCGGGCAACGCCACCCTGGACTACGTGCTGTCCCACGACCTGCAGCGCAACGCGGCCGTAACCGGCGAGCTGATCATCAGCGGGCTCAAGGAGGCGGCGCACGACGCTGACCGTCATCGGCGAGGTGCGCGGCAGGGGCCTGATGTTCGCCGTGGACCTGGTCGACCCGGCCACCAAGAAGCCGAGCCCGCCGCTGGCCGCCCGGGCGCTGGAGGCCACCAAGGAGCGCGGGCTGCTGGTCGGCAAGGGCGGCCTGTACGGGTCCACGCTGCGGATGGCTCCCCCGCTGACCCTGAGCGAGGCCGAGGCCAAGGAGGGCCTCGGCGATCCTCATCGACGCCCTGCAACGCAGTCAACAGCGAGGCCGCCAAGTGAGCAAGCACATCACCCACTGGATCGGCGGCAAGCCCTGGGACGGTGAGGCCGAACGGCACGGCGACGTCTACGACCCGGCCACCGGACAGGTCACCGGCCAGGTCGACTTCGCCAGCCCGGCCGAGGTCGACCTGGCGGTCGCGGCGGCCAAGGACGCATTTGCGACCTGGCGCCGCGTCTCGCTGGCCAGGCGCGCCACGACCCTGTTCGCGTTCCGCGAGCTGGTCCGCGACCACGCCACCGAACTGGCCAAGCTGATCACCGAGGAGCACGGCAAGGTCGCCTCCGACGCCGCGGGCGAGGTAGCCCGCGGCCTGGAGGTCGTCGAGTTCGCCTGCGGCATCCCGCACCTGCTCAAGGGCGGCTACTCCGAGAACGTCTCCACCAACGTGGACTCCTACTCGATCCGGCAGCCGGTCGGCGTGGTGGCGGGCATCACCCCGTTCAACTTCCCGGCCATGGTCCCGATGTGGATGTTCCCGCTGGCCATCGCGTGCGGCAACGCGTTCGTGCTCAAGCCGTCGGAGAAGGACCCGTCCGCGTCGCTGCTGATCGCCTCGCTGTGGGCCGAGGCGGGCCTGCCCGACGGCGTGTTCAACGTGGTCCAGGGCGACAAGGTGGCGGTCGACGCCATCCTGGCCCACCCGGACATCGCCGCGGTCAGCTTCGTCGGCTCCACGCCCATCGCCCGGTACGTCTACGAGAACGGCACCAAAGCGGGCAAGCGCGTTCAGGCCCTGGGCGGCGCCAAGAACCACATGGTGGTGCTGCCCGACGCCGACCTCGACCTGGCCGCCGACGCGGCGATGTCGGCCGGGTTCGGCTCGGCCGGGGAGCGCTGCATGGCGATCTCCGCGGTGGTGGCCGTCGACCCGATCGGCGACGAGCTCATCGCCAAGATCAAGGACCGCGTCGCGAACCTGCGCGTCGGTCCCGGCACCGATGAACGGTCCGAGATGGGGCCCCTGGTCACCGGCCCGCACCGGGACCGGGTCGCCTCCTACCTGGACAGCGGCGTCCGTGAGGGCGCCACGCTGGCCGTGGACGGCCGCGTCCACCCGGTCATCGGAGGCGCGCAAACCGGGTTCTGGCTCGGCCCGAGCGTCCTGGACCACGTCACGCCGGAGATGAGCTGCTACACCGACGAGATCTTCGGCCCGGTGCTCAGCGTGCTCCGCGCCCCCTCCTACGACGACGCCGTGGACCTGGTCAACACCAGCCCGTACGGCAACGGGACGGCCGTCTTCACCAACGACGGGGGAGCGGCCCGCCGGTTCGTGTCCGAGGCCGAGATCGGCATGGTCGGCGTGAACGTGCCGATCCCGGTGCCGATGGCCTACTACTCCTTCGGCGGCTGGAAGGCCTCGCTGTTCGGCGACACGCACGTGCACGGCACCGAAGGCATCCACTTCTACACCCGGGGCAAGGTGGTCACCTCCCGCTGGCTCGACCCGAGCCACGGCGGCGTCAACCTCGGCTTCCCGGTCAACACCTAGTTCCGTCCGTAACAGGAATATTTGGCCGAACGGAACGTGGTGCACGGGCCCGGGATGGTGGGGTTAGCCTCACCTCGATCCGGGGGGTGCGACTGATGGCCTCCCGGCTGGTCTGTGTCATAGCGTCAGAGCCATGTTCCTGCTCCGCGACCTGGTGTCGGCGCGCACCTGGCTCGCCATGACCCAGCACCTGGCCGGCCTGTTCATCGGGTTCGCGGCCATCTTCATCGTCACCTTCGGGCTGGGCTTCGGGTTCGGTGGGCTCTTTTTCGCGCTGGTCGGGCTCCCGCTCCTGGGCCTGACCCTGCGGCTGGCCCACTGGTTCGCCCAGGCCGAGCGGGCCAGGTTCGCCTTCTTCACCGGCGTGCGGATCCCGGCCTGGCCCGGCGCGGGCTCGGCCGGCCGGGCCGACTTCCGGTGGGGCATCATCCCCCGCTGGCGGATGTGGCGGGAGAGCGCGACCTGGGCCGAGATCGGCTATGCGCTGCTGCGACTGCCGGTCAGCGCGGCGGCGGCCGCGATCAGCATCCTGGCCTGGTCGGTCGGCCTGATCCTGGTGGCCCTCCCGGCCTACGCCTGGGCCATGCCGAGCGGTGGACCGTCTTGGGGCGACGGCGCCCGCACCGTCGTGCTGCACACAGCGTCCGAGCTCACCCTGTCCGTCGCCGTCGGGGCCCTGCTGCTGCTCGCCGCGCCGCAGCTGACCCGCGGCCTGGCCATCGCGGACGGGACGCTGGCCCGGCAACTGCTCGGCCCGCGCCGCGACCTGGCCGCCCGGGTCATCGAGCTGGAGACCAGCCGGGAACGGGTGGTGGACTCGGCCGAGACCGAACGGCGGCGGATCGAGCGCGACCTGCACGACGGCGCGCAGCAGCGGCTGGTCGCGCTGGCCATGGAGCTCGGCCGGGCCAAGGCGAGGTTCGCCGACGACATCGACGCCGCCCGCGAGCTCGTCGACCAGGCGCACGTCCAGGCCAAGGAGGCCCTTACCGAGCTGCGCAACCTGGTCCGGGGCGTGCACCCGCCGGTGCTGACCGACCGCGGCCTGGACGCGGCCCTGTCCGGCCTGGCCGCGCTGTGCCCGGTCCCGGTCGACGTGCACGTCGACGTGCCGGTGCGGCCCAGGGCCTCCATCGAGGCGGTCGCCTACTTCGTGGTGGCCGAGGCGCTGACCAACGTGGCCAAGCACTCCCGGGCCAGCCACGCCAAGGTCGTGGTGGAAGGCCACGGCTTCCCGGGCACGCTCACCGTCATGATCAGCGACGACGGGATCGGCGGCGCGGACATCACCAGCACGGGCCTGTCCGGGCTGGCCGACCGGATATCCGGGGTCGACGGCCGGCTGTCGGTCGAGTCCCCGGTCGGCGGGCCGACGATCATCGCGGCGGAACTGCCATGCGGGTAGTCATCGCGGAGGATTCCGTCCTGCTGCGCGAGGGGCTGACCCGGCTGCTCACCGAGGCCGGCCACGAGGTCGCCGCGGTCGCGGGCGACGCCGAGGCGTTCCTGCGCGCCGTGGCCGAGCACACCCCGGACGTGGTGGTGGTCGACGTGCGGATGCCGCCCACCTTCACCGACGAAGGCCTGCGCGCCGCTCTGGTGGTCCGGGACCGCTGGCCCAAGGTCGGCGTGCTCGTGCTGTCCCAGTGGGTGGAGGAGCGGTACGCCACCGAGCTGATCTCCGGCCGTCCGCACGGCGTCGGCTACCTGCTGAAGGACCGGGTGGCCGACGTGGCCGAGTTCCTCGACGCGCTGGCCCGGGTGGCCGACGGCGGCAGCGCGCTCGACCCCGAGGTGGTGGCGCAGCTGCTGGCCCGCAGCCGCCACCCGCTCGGCGAGCTCACCCCGCGCGAACGCGAGGTGCTCGCCCTCATGGCCGAAGGCCGGTCCAACGCCGCCATCGCCGACGCCCTCGTGGTCGGCAGCGGCGCGGTCGAGAAGCACATCAACAACATCTTCACCAAACTCGGGCTGGCGCCGGGTGACCGCGACCATCGTCGCGTCCTCGCCGTGCTGCGCTACCTCGGCACCTGATGAACGGGGTATCACGATGACCTTCATGTCCACCACCGGCCAGGCCCCGGTCCCCCCGGCCAACGCCCGGGGCCCGCTCGGCCCGCTGCTGCATGACCCCGGGCCGCTGGGTGGCCCTCGCGGTCGGCGTGCCGGTGGCCCTGGCCCTGATCGGCTGGACCGGCTTCAGCCTGGTGGCCTCGGCCGCCCACGGGAGCTACCCGTTCAGTTACGCGATCCCCGTGCAAGACGGTCAGGTGGCGGTGAACGTCAACGCCGGAAACGTGACGCTGCGCGAGGCCCCGGGCAGCAGCACCGCACGGCTGACCGGAACCGTCCAGTACGGCCTCATCCGTCCGGCCATCGGCGAGAGCATCACGCCGACCGGCGCCAGTATCGACATGAGCTGCAACGGGATCAATACCGACTGCGGGATGAGTGGCACCCTCGACGTCCCGGCGCGCACCGCGGTCACCCTGTGGAGCAACGGCGGCGACATCACGGCGTCCGGCTTCTCCAGCGGCATGACGCTGTGGGCCTACGGCGGCAACGTTAACGCCACCGACCTGGCTGGTGACCTGCAGATGGACACCGGCGGCGGCGACCTGACCGGCACCGGGCTGACCGGCACCCTCCAGATCGCCACCGAGGGCGGAAACGTCACCGCCGGCAACTGGGCCGGCACCGGCACCACGCGGATAGACACCGGCGGCGGCGACCTGACCGCCAACGGCCTCACCGGCAACTTCCAGCTGTCCACCGAGGGCGGCGACGTCGACGCCAGCGGCGTGGCCTCGGTGCTGGCCGGCATGGACTCCGGCGGCGGCAACGTCACCCTGGCGCTCACCAAGGTCCCGCAGAACCTGCAGATCAGCGCCGAGGGCGGCGACGTCACCGTGATCCTCCCGCTGGGCAGCACCACGTACGACATCTCCACCCCCGACAACCAGGGCGCCAACGTCAGCTACCCGCAGTCGCTGTTCAGCTCGAAGTCCACCCACAAGATCACCATCGACAGCGGCGGCGGCGACATCACCGTCAGCCAGGGCTGAGCCGGAGCGAGCTGACCAGGGCGGCGACGTCTGAGGTGCCCAGGTTGCTGGGGACCGAGGCGTAGAACACCGCGGGAGCCTGGCCGGCGCCGCGGTCCACGACCACCACGGCGCCGGCCTCGCTGGTCCAGGCCAGGCCCTCGCTCGCGGCGTCCGGGTAGGTCATCAGGAACGTGACCACCCAGGCCTGATGCCCGCTGACCAGCATCGAGGAGCTGCTCTCGATCGTGCGGTCGTGCTGCAGCCCTGAGTAGTAGGCCGGATCGACCGCGTCGGCCACTCCCATCGTGACCGGTGCAAGGTCAGCGGGACCGGAGTACGCGAACTGCTGCTCGAGCTGGCCCGAGCACGCGTTCCCGTGCCAGTCGAACATCGTCCCGCCGATGTCCACGCGTCCGGCCACGGCGTGCTCGCCCGCGGTCCAGCTGAACTTGGGGGTGTGCAGTATGCCCGGGACAGCCCCGTCGCCAGGGCGAGGAGAGTAGCTGGTAGGACAGTCCCGAGGAAGCGTCGGCAACATCCTGGACCTTCGCGGAGACCGACGGCGAGTGGGTTGCGTGCCGCGTGGGGTGCGCGGTCGCGGTCAGCGCGGCGGGCCGGGCCACCGTCGGCGTCTTGGAGATCTCCTTCACGAACCCGGCGATGAGCAGCAGGACCCCGGCCGTGACGACCGTCAGCAGCCACAGCATCCCCTGCCGCCACCGCCGGCGGCGCCTGCGGCGCCGGGCGGCCGCGCTGTTGCCAGCCCGCGGGCTCGGGGAGCCCCGGGTAGCGTACGGGCCCAAGCTTGGAGGGCCGGTGCTTCGGCATCCCCATACCGCCAGGGTAAGCGCCGCATACCCGGCATAAGAACAGCTAGACGGACATGGTTACCCGTTTGTTGACCGCGGCTTCACGCCCCGGCGGTCGCGGGGGCCGGGATCGGCACCGCCTCCTCGGCCCGGACGCTCGCCCAGCCGAACGCCAGGTGCGCGACGAAACCGATGGCCAGCGCCACCAGCACGCCCAGGTTGGCGAACTCCCAGGCTCCGGTCTTGCCGCCCAGGCCGAACGGGCCGAGCAGGTAGCCCTGCCAGGTCAGCCAGCTCGCATTGGTGTTGGTCACCAGACCCCAGCCGATCCCGGTGGCGATCACCACGGCCGCGACCGGGACCCAGCGGATGTCGCCGTAACGCCCGGACGTGCTGAACAGCTCGGGCTCGGCGTAGTCGCGCCGGCGCAGCGCGACGTCGGCCAGCATGACCCCGCACCAGGCCGCGATCGGGACGCCGAGCGTGATCAGGAAGCCCTCGAACTGGGCGATGAAGTTGTGCGCCACGAACACCACGTAGATGCTGCCCAGGGTCATCACCGTGCCGTCGATCAGGGCCGCCGCGTACCGGGGGATCCGCACGCCCAGGCTGAGCAACGCCAGCCCGGAGGAATAGATGTCGAGCACCGATCCGCCGATCAGCCCGAGCACGGCCACGATGGCGAACGGCACCAGGAACCAGGTGGGCAGCAGCGTGGCCAGCGCGCCGATCGGGTCGGCGCCGATCGCCGAGCTCAGGCTGCTCGACGAGCCGGCCAGCAGCAGGCCGAACAGTATCAGGAAAACGGGGGCGATCGACGAGGCGAACGTGGTCCACCAGACCACGCCCGATCCGGAGGACCGCCTGGGCAGGTAGCGCGAGTAGTCCGCGGCGACGTTGACCCAGCCGAGCCCGAAGCCGGTCATCACGAACACCAGCGCCCCGATAACGGCCTCGGCCGAACCGCTGTGAAGGCCGGACACGGTGTGCCAGTGAACGTGGTCCGCGACCAGCGCGATGAACACCACCGTGGCCACCCCGGTCACGATAGTGATCAGGGTCTGCATCCGCATGATCAGGTCGAAGCCCATCACGCCGCCGAAGATGGTCAGCGCCACCACGATGATCAGCGCGACGACCTTGGTGCCGTTGCCGCCGCCCCAGCCCAGCTGGTGGAACACGGTGGCGGTGGCCAGCGTGGCCAGGATGACCAGCACGGTCTCCCAGCCGACGGTCAGCAGCCAGGAGATCACCGTTGGGAGCTTGTTGCCGTTGACCCCGAACGCGGCCCGGCTGAGTACCATCGTCGGGGCCGAGCCGCGCTTGCCCGCCACCGCGATGAACCCGCAGGCCAGGAACGACAGTACGATCCCGACCACGCCGACGATCAGTGCCTGCCAGAACGAGATGCCGAAGCCGAGCACGAACGAGCCGTAGCTGATCCCGAGCACCGAGATGTTCGCGGCGAACCACGGCCAGAACAGGTCACGCGGGTGCCCCTTGCGTTCGGACTCGGAGATCACGTTGATGCCGTTCATCTCGACCTGGAGTGGCCGCAGCTCCGTGGTCCCTGGACCTTCAGTCATGGCGGACCTCCTCAATGGTCCATGATTGCTTTGCGCTGTGCCCCGTCGACGGGGATGTGCGCGCCGTTGATGAAGCTGGCCAGCGGCGAGGCCAGGAAGGTCACCAGCGCCGCCACTTCTTCCGGCTCGCAAATGCGGCCGAACGGGATGGACTGCTCGGCCAGTTCGTGTGCGCGTTCCTGGGTGACGCCCTTGTCCCGGGCGAAGGCCTTCTCCAGGGTGTCCCACCGTTCGGTGTTGACCGGGCCGGGGTTGACCGTGTTGATGCGCACCCCGTAGCGCCCGTACTGCTCGGCGACCGAGGACGCGAAGTTGATGTCCGCCGCGTTCGCCACCCCGGCGGTCATCTCCCAGTAGCTGGGCTTGAGCCCGTCGTTGCCGACCACGAGCACGATCGCGCCCTGGCCGCGCTGGCGCATGTGCGGGATGACCGCGCGGACGGACCGCACGTAGCCCATGAACTTCAGGTTGAGGCTGGCCATCCATTGCTCTTCGGTCAGGTCCTCGAGCAGGCCGCCGGGGGAGCTGCCCGCGCAGGTGACCAGGATATCGATGACGCCGAACCGCTCGAGGGTGGCATCGACGCAGCGCTGGACGTCGGCCGTCACGCTCATGTCCCCGGCCATCGGCAGCACGGCACGACCGGTCTCGGCGGCGATCTTGCCCGCGGCGGCTTCCAGCGGGCCCGCGGTGCGGGCGGTGATGACCACGTCGCAGCCCTCGCGGGCCAGGTGCTCGGCCACGCAGCGCCCGATCCCCTTGCTGGCGCCGGTCACGAAGGCCACTTTCCCCTCTAGCCGCAGATCCACCGCAACCCCTTCCGCCTCGCTACAGCGTCACGTCCGGTCGGCGTGTTCCCCGCAACGCCGCGCCCGGGCCAACGGGAACCGTCTCCTCCTCAGCGGTGGCTGATGGTATATCAAATATCAACGGCGTGGAAGGT
>CAWKIB010000047.1:0-29471 GCA_963849595.1 uncultured Actinomycetes bacterium | reverse complement strand
TGATCGTGAGCGCGCATGTGTGCACCGCCGCGGGTCAGGAGATGCGGATCGCCGAGGGGAACCAGCTGGTCTTCGGGCGGGGTCCGGAGGTGGACCTGGCCGTGGCGGCCGGGCGAGGGCTGTCCCGCCGGGCGGGCATCGTGACCGCGATGCCGGCCGGCGCGTGGATCACCAACATCAGCCGCACCCACGCGCTGTACGTGGAAGGCGAGGGGTACCGGATCCGGCTGCCGCGGCTGGAAGACGGCGGGGAGCCGACCGGCGGCTGGCTGCTGCACTCGGGGACCGCGCTGGTCGGCTCGCGCGCCATGCTCGACGACGGCCTCCCGCTCCAGGTGAGCGTCACCGGCCAGCGGGCCGCGGACGGGGACCCCAATTCCTCGGACGACCGCCAGCCGGACGGCGAGGGCACGATCCTGCCCCTCTACCTGGACCCGATGACCAAGCTCTTCCTGGTCGCGCTGATCTGGTGCCGGCCCTGGCTGCTCGACCCGAGCGCCACCACGCCGCTGCCCCGGACGCCGGAGATCGCCCGCGGGGCGCTCGAGGTGACCGGCGCCTACCACGAGCTGGAGCGGTTCGAGACCGACGCCGAGTTCCGCGACCTGCTCTCGGCCCGGGTGGCCGAGCACATCAAGGTGCTGCGGCGCAAGATCAGCGACCGCGGGCTGGCCGGCCACGACGTCCGGCTCTCCGACGGGGTGGCGGTCCGGATCCTGATCGAGCACGGCATCATCACCTCGGCCGACCTCGGTAAGCTGGCCGACCCGGTGTGGCGCTCCCGCCAGGAGGACCTGTGGTGGACCGAGGCCTGAGGGTAAATAAACACAGTCACGGTGCGGGCGGCGCGCCGGCGGGCGGCGCTCCCGCCGGGAGCACCATAAACTCCGTCTGGCCGTTGCTGCCGCCAGGCGCGGTGACCTGGACGGTGACCAGCCCCGGCTGCAGCGAGCCGGAGTAGAGCTGGCTGACCGGGACCCTGAACGTGCCGTCCGCGGTGGCGACCGGCCTGAACGTCGACGTGATGCTGAGCAGCGGATTGTTGCCCGGCGGCGGGCCGATCTCGGACAGCTTGACCATCACGGCTGGCCCGGCGCGAAGCCCTGGCCCTCGACGATGAACTCGGTGCTCGGGTCGCCCTGGCTCTGGTTCATGCACAGCATGTGGCCGGCCACGGCCTGGCTACCGCAGACGGTCGGCGGCGCCAGCGGGGGCGCCGGGGCGCTTGAACTGGTGAGCGAGGCGCCGAGGATGACGCCGCCCACGACCAGGGCGGCGCCCACGGAGACCCAGCCGACCCAGGCCAGGTGCGTCTTGACCCACCGCCGCCAGCCGGCCGGCGGCGGGGCCCTCTGGTGTCGGGGCTTGGGCTGGTAGGAGGCGGGGAGTTCGGTGTAGGAGGCGGACGTGGCGTCCCCTCCGCTGTCCTCCTGGAGGGGCTGGCCGCTGGCCAGCAGGGGGTTGCGCTGGTACTGCGCGATCAGGGCCATGGCCGCGTCGGGCAGGTAGGAGTGCTCCCCGGCCGCCCCCGGCCGCGTCTCGGTGAACTGCCCGAGCTGGGCCAGCATCGCGGACGAGGTCGGGCGATCGCGCGGAACGCGCTGCAGGCAGGCCGCGATCAGCTCGGTGAGCTCGCCGGGCAGGCCGGACAGGTCGGGCTCCTCGGTGGCCAGCCGGGCCAGCACGTCCATGACCGTGTCGCCCTGGTAGGGCGGGTGCCCGGTCGCCGCGAACAGCAGCGTGGCCCCGAGCGCGTACACGTCGCTGGCCGCCGAGGCCTGGTGGGTGTCGCGGGCCTGCTCGGGCGCCATGTAGGCGGGGGTGCCGACGGTACCGCGGGAGGTGCTCACGCCCATGCGTTCGGCCGCCCGGGCCACGCCGAAGTCGATGACCCGCGGGCCGTCCGGCGCGACCAGCACGTTGGACGGCTTGAGGTCCCGGTGCACCAGGCCGACGCCGTGGATCGATTCCAGCGCCTCCGCGCACCCCGCGGCCAGCCACCGGACCGTGCCGACCGGCAGCGGGCCGCACGCCTTGACCAGCCGGGCCAGCGACGGCGCCGGCACGTAGGCCGTGGCCAGCCAGGGCAGGTCGGCCTCGGGATCGGCCTCGACCACGGCGGCGGTGAAGAACCCGCTCACCCGGCGCGCGGCCGCCACCTCCTGCGCGAACCGGGTCCGGAACCCGGCCTCCTCGGCCAGGTCCACCTTGATCGTCTTCACCGCGACCAGCCGCCCGGCGGCCGAGCGGCCCAGGTACACCTGGCCCATCGCCCCGGCCCCGAGGCGGCCGAGGATCAGGTACGGCCCGATCCGCTCCGGGTCCCACCGGCGCAGCGGCTCTTCCCCGTCCCTCGCCCCCGACTGCGGTTCCGTCATGTCCCTCCTGACCCCAACCCTTTCAGAACCCGCGGTCAGCTTCCATAATGCCGAATCACAGTTAGTGAATGCGACGTCTCGGCTGGGACTGTTGCGGGTGGGAGGGAAGAGAAACCACGGACCGTTCGGCCAAAAAATTTTTTAGCCGGTGGGACGGGGTCCCAGGATACTGACCGGGACCACCGCATCGCTGAGCGCGCGGGCGGTGGCGAAGCCCGGCTTGATGACCGTGTTGATCAGGCGCAGCCGTTCGTCGAACCCGGCGAACGCGCTCTTCATCGCGTTGATGGTCAGCCACTCGACGTCCGACCAGCCGTACCCGAACTCCGCGGCCAGCCGGTGGAATTCCGAGCTGAGCGTGACCTGGCTCATCAGCCGGTTGTCGGTGTTCACCGTGACCCGGAACTGCAGCTGGCGCAGGATCCGGATCGGGTGCTCGGCGATCGACCGCGCGGCGCCGGTCTGCACGTTGGAGGTCGGGGCCATCTCCAGCGGGATCCGGCGGTCCCTGATGTAGGCGGCCAGCCGGCCGAGCCGGACGGCCCCTGCCGGGCTGATCTCGATGTCGTCCACGATGCGGACGCCGTGGCCGAGCCGCTCGGTGCCGCACCACTGCACCGCCTCCCAGATCGACGGCAGCCCGAACGCCTCGCCCGCGTGGATCGTGATGTGGAAGTTCTCCCGCTTGAGGTACTGGAACGCGTCCAGGTGCCGGCTCGGCGGCCAGCCCGCCTCGGCGCCCGCGATGTCGAAGCCGACCACGCCCTCATCGCGGTGGCGGACGGCCAGCTCGGCGATCTCCAGCGACCTGGCCGCCGTGCGCATCGCGGTGAGCAGGGCGTACACCGTGATCCCGCGCCCTTCGCTACCCTGGCGGAAGCCGTCGAGGACCGCCTCGACCACCTCGTCCAGGCTCAGCCCGCGTTCGGTGTGCAGCTCCGGCGCGAACCTGACCTCGGCGTAGACCACGCCGTCGGCGGCCAGGTCCGCGGCGCACTCGGCCGCGACCCGCCGCAGCGCGTCCGGGGTCTGCATGACCGCGACCGTGTGCCGGAACGCGTCCAGGTAGATCTCGAGGTGGCCGCGGTGCGCGCCTTCGGTCAGCCGGCGGGTCAGCTCCTCGACGTTGTCGCCGGGCAGGTCGCGGTAGCCGATCTCGTGGGCCAGCTCGAGGACGGTCTGCGGGCGCAGGCCGCCGTCCAGGTGATCGTGCAGCAGGACCTTCGGGACAGCCCGGATCTGATCAAGGGTGAGCATCTGCTCATTGTGCTATGGCGGGGCCCCGATGTGCTCGATGACCAGGGGGACGGACGGAGGCGGTGCTTCGCTGATCTGTATTGCGGTATCAAGGGCAGCCAGGGCCGGGCCGAAGCGGTTTTCGTCGTCGGCGTGCAGTTCGAGGAGGGGCTGGCCTTTTTGTACGCGGTCGCCGGGCTTGGCCAGGCAGATCACGCCGGCGGCGGCGCTGACCGGGTCTTCCTTGCGGGCCCGGCCCGCGCCGAGGCGCCAGGCCGCGGTGCCGACCTTGAGGGCGTCGAGGCGGGTCAGCCAGCCGTCGGCGGGCGCCGGGCAGGCTTTTTGGACATACGGCGCCTGGGGAAGCGGGGCGTCCGGGTCGCCGCCCTGGGCGCGGACCATTTCTTGGTAGGCAGTCAGGGCCCGGCCGTCTGCTATGGCCGCGGCCGGGTCTTCGTCGATGCCCGCCAGGGCCAGCATCTCGCGGGCCAGGGCGAGCGTGACCTCCATCAGGTCGGGGGGGCCATGGCCTTTTAGCGCTGCGACGGATTCTTGCACCTCGACGGCGTTGCCCGCCGCGCGGCCCAGCGGGGTGTCCATCGTGGTCAGCAGGGCCCGGGTCTTTACGCCGTGCTCCTCGCCCAGGGCGACCATGGTCTGGGCCAGCTCGCGGGCCCGGTCGTGGCTCTTCATGAACGCGCCGGTGCCGACCTTGACGTCCAGGACCAGCGCGCTGGTGCCCTCGGCGATCTTCTTCGACATGATCGAGCTGGCGATGAGCGGGATGGACTCGACCGTGCCGGTCACGTCGCGCAGCGCGTACAGCCGGCGGTCGGCCGGGGCCAGGCCCGAGCCCGCGGCGCAGATCACGCAGCCGACCGTCTTGAGGATTTCTATCGTCTCGGCCGGGGTCAGGGCGGTGCGGAAGCCGGGGATCGACTCCAGCTTGTCCAGCGTGCCGCCGGTATGGCCGAGGCCGCGCCCGGACAGCTGCGGGACGGCGGCGCCGCAGGCGGCGACCAGCGGCGCGAGGATCAGGCTGACCTTGTCCCCCACCCCGCCGGTCGAGTGCTTGTCGACCGTGGGCTTCTCGATCGACGAGAGGTCGAGGCGGTCGCCGGAGGCGATCATCGCCGCGGTCCAGGTCCGCAGCTCCGCGCCGTCCAGGCCCTGGAAGTAGATCGCCATCAGCAGCGCGGACATCTGCTCGTCGGCGACCTCGCCCTTCGCGTACGCCTCGAACAGCCACCCGATGTCGTCGTCGGAGAGCCGGTGCCCGTCCCGTTTGGTCGTGATCACGGTGACCGCGTCCGTCACTTTGTCTCCCGCTCGCGCCGTTCGGCCAGGTCGGTGGTGGTGAAGGCGGCGGGGAGCAGGACCTTCAGCTCCACCGGGCC
The DNA here is from genome assembly GCA_963849595.1 of uncultured Actinomycetes bacterium. Classification (GTDB taxonomy): domain Bacteria; phylum Actinomycetota; class Actinomycetes; order Streptosporangiales; family Streptosporangiaceae; genus Palsa-504. Next base: position 24,460 of record CAWKIB010000047.1, on the reverse strand, counting down.
GTCCGCGGTGTCGACCAGCAGGTTACCGCCGCCCGCTTCGAGCAGGAGCTGCCGGCAGCGGCCGCAGGGCAGCAGCGGATCCCCGTCGCCCGCGACCACGGCCACCGCCACCAGCTCCGTGGGGCCCGCCTGGGCCGACTGGTCCGGCGGGGCCGGCCCCGTGCAGGGCGCTGACCAGGCCGCACTCCGCGCACAGGGTCAGGCCGAAGGAGGCGTTCTCCACGTTGGAGGCGACGATGATCCGGCCGTCGTCGGTCAGGCCCGCCGCGCCGACCCGCAGCCCGGAGTAAGGAGCGTAGGCGCGTCCGGCGGCGGCGGTCGCGGCGGCGCGCAACGCCGGCCAGTCGGTGCTCACGTGTGGGGAGCCGTGGAACCGCTAAGGTTCGAGAGGTCTTCGGGGTCCTTGGGATCCTGGGGTCCGAGTGGATAAGGCTGCAGGGTGGCCTTATCCACTCGGACCCTCCCATGTCATCCGCCCGACAGCGGCAGGGAGGCTGTCGTGCTGGAGCAAGGAACTCTGCCACTAATCATGCCCAACGACTTCCTAGGACCCACCCTGGAAGAAGTTCAGGTTTGGTTAAGATCTTCGCCCGATTCGGCGCGCGCGGGTTTCGTGCTTAGCGTGGAGGTCGTGAACGCGCGTCTGGGCCGGGTCCTCATCGTGGAAGACGATCCTGGCATCGCCAATGGGCTGGTCCGCGGCCTGACCCGGGCCGGCTACGAGACGGGCAGCGTCACCACCGGCCAGGCGGCGCTGGACTGGCCGGTACCGGACGTGGTGCTGCTCGATCTCGGGCTGCCGGACATCGATGGCATCGAGGTCTGCCGCCGGCTCCGCCAGGCCTGCGACGCGGCGATCATCGTGGTGACCGCGCGCGGCGAGGAATCCGACCGGGTGCTGGCCCTGGACGAGGGGGCCGACGACTACCTGATCAAGCCGTTCGGGCTGCAGGAGCTGCTGGCCAGGATCAGGGCGGTGCTGCGCCGCAGCCGTCAGCCCGCGGGCCAGGTGCTGCAGCACGGCGCGCTCACCGTGGACCTGCGCACGCACAAGGTCAGCGTGTCCGGGCAGCAGATCGCGGTGACCCCGAAGGAGTTCGCGATCCTGGAGTGCCTGGCCAGCGACCCCGGACGGGTGGTCAGCCGCCAGGAGATGCTCGAGCGGGCCTGGGACGAGCACTGGTACGGCCCGACCAAGGTGCTGGACGTGCACATGGCGGCCCTGCGGCGCAAGCTGGGCGACCCGGGCATCATCGAGACCGTGTACGGCCACGGCTTCCGGCTCGCCGACCCGGACGGTCACCGATGACCAGGCGGATCCTGTTCATGCTGCTGGCGTTCACCGCCATCGTGCTGGTCGGCGCGGTGGTGCCGCTGACCCTCAACGCGACCTCGCACGACCGGACCTCGTTCAGCCAGGCCGCGGCGGGCACGGCCCGCACGGACGCGGTCCTGGCGCAGGCCGAGCTCATCTTGGCCGCCGAGCACGCCGGGCCGCAACACATCAGAGCTTCGGCCAAGGCGACCGCACAGGCCAATTTCTCCCTGCTCACGATGGTCAAGGAGGCACGGCAGGCCCGTGACAGCCTGCTCGTCCTGGCCAGCAGCGGTCACCACGAGATCGATGCGGCCATGCCGGCAGGTAACTGGGATCAGCTCGTCAGCGAAGCGAGCCAGCAGGCCAAGCCCGCCATACTGGCGAGCCAGCCGGTCCAGCCAGTGACGGAATTCGCGGGACCGTACGTGATCGTGGCGATGCCCGTCGTCGGGCAGGGCACCCTGGCCTACACGGTGGTCGGTACGGTGATCCTGGCCAGGTCCACCAAGTCGCTGGACAACGAGATCCTCGCGCTGTGGGTCATCCTCGGGTCGATCGCGGCGGTGGGCTTGATCGCCGCGGCGCTGCTGGCGTTCGGCCTGGCCCGGTGGGTGAACCGGCCGCTGAAGGGCCTGGACGCCGCGGCCCGCAGGCTGGCCGACGGCGATCTCGCGATCCGGGCCAAGGTCGGATCGGGACCGCCGGAGCTGCGCCGCCTGGGCACCACGTTCAACACGATGGCCGGGCGGCTCGAGGCGCTGGTACACGGGAACCGGGCGGTCATCGCGGACGTGTCGCACCAGCTGCGCACCCCGCTGGCCGCGCTGCGGCTACGGCTGGACCTGCTCGCCGCCGACACCTCGCACGCCGACCCGGAGACCGCCCACGAGCTGGCCGGGGCGCTGGACGAGCTGGCCCGGCTGTCCCGGCTGGTCGACGGGCTGCTGACCGTGGCCCGGGCGGAGAACGTGGTACCGGTGCCGACGGCGGTGGACGTGGCCGAGGTGGCCAGCGAGCGGGTCGTGGCCTGGCATCCGGTGGCCGACGACCGGAGCATCGTCCTGATCGCCACGGCGGCGGGCAGCGGCAGCGGGCTGGGCAGCGCGCTCGGCGTGGGCCGTTCGGCGGGCGCGCCGGTGCTGGCCTGGATCGGCGAGGGGCACCTGGAGCAGATCCTGGACAACCTGATCGCCAACGCCCTGGAGGCGCTGAGCCCGGGCAACCTGGTGCGGCTCACCACGTCGGCCACCGCGGCCGGGGTGCGGATCACGGTCGCCGACAACGGCCCGGGCATGAGCGCCGAGGACCGCGAGCGGGCCTTCCTGCGCTTCACCACCTCCAGCCCGAACGGCACCGGGCTGGGCCTGGCCATCGTGCACCGGCTGGCCATCTCCAACGGCGGCACGGCCCGGCTCGACGAGACACCCGGCGGCGGCCTGACCGTCACGCTTGACTTCCCCGGCGCCCCGGTGCCCAATGGCAGTGCCCCCGCCAGCACTTCGGCCCGCGACGTTATCAGCATGTAGGAAAGCACCAAGACGCCTGGCAGGAGTGGCGGCTGTATGTCTGGCAGGCCAGGAATGTCATCATCTTCGGGTTCCGATTCGGCAACGAGCAGGCCAGATCGACGCGTGTCCCCTTCCCAGGCGAGACAACCGGGCATAGCCTGCGGGACAACTCAGGACGAATGCGAGGCCAGGCGCTGCTAGTGCCTGGCCCAGTGGAGGTAAGCGTGAAACACAGCGCATGGGCCACGGCGGCGCTGGCCGTGTCGGCGACGCTGGTCGTCGCCGCGTGCGGCAGCAGCACCAGCTCGGCCTCGTCGAGCACCAGCAGCAGCTCATCCAGCACGGCGACCAGCTCCGCGGCCGGCACCGGTGCCAAGACCCTCGGCTGTATGGTCACCGACACCGGCGGGATCAACGACCGGTCGTTCAACGCCTCGTCGTGGGCGGGCATGCAGGCGGCCGCGGCCGCCAACCCGAACATCACGGTCAAGTACCTGCAGTCGACGACGCAGAGCGACTACACGCCGAACATCAACACGTTCATCGGCGAGAAGTGCAACATCATCGTCACCGTCGGCTTCCTGATGGGCGCCGCGACGGAGGCCGCGGCCAAGGCCAACCCGACCCAGAAGTTCGCGATCGTGGACTGCTCCTACGCGACGCAATGCCTCACCGGCACCAAGGAACCCAACATCGACCAGCTGACGTACAACACCGTGCAGGACGGCTTCCTCGGCGGATACCTGGCCGCGGGCATGACGAAGACCGGCAAGGTCGCCACGTTCGGCGGGATCGAGCTGCCGACCGTGACGATCTACATGGACGGCTACTGGGACGGCGTGCAGTACTACAACTCCAAGCACGGCACGCACGTGCAGGTCCTCGGCTGGAACGAGCAGACCCAGAAGGGCTCCTTCACCGGCGACTTCACCAACCAGACCAAGGGCCAGACGCTGACCCAGACGTTCATCAGTGAGGGCGCGGACATCATCTTCCCGGTCGCGGGCAACGTCGGGCTCGGCGCGGCCAAGGCGGTCCAGAGCGCGGACCAGGCGGCCGGCAGCACCAAGGTGAACGATGGATATGGGTGGACGTCGACGGCTGCACCAGCGCGGCGCAGTACTGCCAGTACTTCATCACCAGCGTGGAGAAGGGCATCGTGGCGTCGGTGAAGACCGTCGTGCTGAGCGCGGCCAACGGCACGTTCCAGGGCGGCACCTACATCGGCACGCTGGCCAACGGCGGGGCCGTGCTCGCTCCGTTCCACGATTTCGCCAGCAAGATCCCGGCCTCGCTGCAGCGCGAACTCTCGCAGATAGCAACGGGCATTTCGAACGGCTCGATCCCGACGGCGACCAAGAGCCCGGTGACCTGACAGCAAGGCGCGACACACAATGTGGCAGCGGTGCAGAATCGTCTTGCACCGCTGCCACATTGGCGCTCGAAACGTTGAGGGGTTGAAGGGATTTTAGGGGTCGACGTGGAACTTGAGCTGAGGGGCATTACCAAGCGTTTCGGTTCGCTGGTGGCCAACGACCGGATCGACCTGGCGGTGGCACCCGGTCAGGTGCACGCCCTGCTCGGCGAGAACGGCGCCGGCAAGACGACCCTGATGAACGTGCTGTACGGGCTGCTGCAGCCCGACGAGGGCGAGATCCTGCTCGACGGCAAGGCGGCCCGCTTCCACTCCCCGAAGGACGCCATCGCGGCCGGCATCGGCATGGTGCACCAGCACTTCATGCTGGTGCCCGTGTTCACCGTGGCGGAGAACGTGACCCTCGGCATCGAGGAAACCGATCGTGTCGGCCTGCTAGACCGGCGCAAGACGCGCAAGGACGTGCGCGAGCTGTCTCGCCGTTATGGGCTGGAAGTCGACCCGGACGCCCTGGTGGAGAACCTGCCGGTCGGCATCCAGCAGCGGGTCGAGATCGTCAAGGCCCTGGTCCGGGAGGCGACGGTGCTGATCCTCGACGAGCCGACCGCGGTGCTGACCCCGGCCGAGACCGAGGACCTGTTCCGGATCATCCGGCAGCTCAAGGACGGCGGGACGTCGGTCGTCTTCATCTCGCACAAGCTCAAGGAAGTCCAGGCCATCGCGGACACCATCACCGTGCTGCGCCGCGGCGCGGTGGTCGGCCAGCGGCCTCCGTCGGCCACCGAGGACGAACTCGCCGCCCTGATGGTCGGCCGGAACGTGCAGCTACGGGTCAGCAAGGAGGCGGCCAAGCCCGGCGAGGTGGTCCTCGACGTATCCGACCTGACCGTGGCCGACGAGACCGGCCGGGTCTGGGTGGACGGGATGTCGTTCCAGGTCCGGGCGGGCGAGATCCTGGGCGTGGCCGGGGTCCAGGGCAACGGGCAGACCGAGCTGTGCGAGGCGCTGATGGGGCTGCGGCCCAGCGTCGCGGGCCAGGTCACGCTGGCCGGCCATGACCTGACCCGCGCCACGCCGGCCCAGCGGCTGCGGGCCGGCCTGGCCTACGTCCCGGAAGACCGGCAGGAAGACGGGCTGATCGGGGACTTCTCCGTGGCCGACAACATGGTGCTGGACCAGTACAACCAGCCGCCGTTCGCCTCCGGCATCAACCTCAACCTCGGCGCGATCGCCAGCAACGGCGGCCGAACTGGTCCCGAATTCGACGTCCGGACCACCTCGGCGGGCACGCCGGTGGGCACGCTGTCCGGCGGGAACCAGCAGAAGGTGATCCTGGCCCGGGAACTGGCGCGCGAGCACAAGCTGCTGGTGGCCAGCCAGCCGACCCGCGGGCTGGACGTGGGCTCGATCGAGTTCGTGCACCGCCGGATCGTCGAGCAGCGCGACCACGGCGTGGCGGTGCTCATCGTCTCCGCCGAACTCGACGAGATCTACGCGCTCGCGGACCGGATCGCGGTCATGTACGAAGGCAAGATCACCGGCTTCCGGCCGCCGACCGTGCCCGCCGAGGAACTCGGGCGGCTGATGGCGGGCGGGAGCGACGAGGCTGCCGCCCCGGCGCCGGATACCGGCACCGGCACCGCGGCCTCCGCGCCAGCATCGGGAGCAGGAACATGAGCGAGCAGACGCCCGGACCGGACTCGCCCCGCGAGCCAGAAGGGCCAGCGATTCCAGCCGGGCCGGAGCCCGTCCCCCCGGAGCCCGTCCCCCCGGAGCCGGAGGCGGCGCTGGCCGAGGTCGCCGCGTCCTCCCCGGAGAACCCGGAGCAGCCGGAGGGCCCGCCGGGCGAGGACGGGTGGGCGCCGGGCAGCGGGCCCGGCTCATCCTGGACGCGATCATGGAAGGCAACTCGTTCATCGTCACGGTGCTGGCCCTGGTGGCCGCGCTGGTGGTGGGCGGGCTGATCAACGCGTTCAGCAACACCACCGTGCTGCACGCCTGGGGCAACCTGTTCTCGGCCCCGGGCCACGCGTTCGCGCTGGCCTGGGACACCGCGACGGGCGCGTACGTGGAGCTGTTCGAGGGCTCGATCTTCAACCCGCACACGGTCTCGGCGCTGTTCCAGCAGGCCTCGATCAGCGCGGCCGTCCACGACGGCTACCTGTCCGCGGTGTTCAACCCGCTGTCCGAGACGTGCGTGCAGGCCACGCCGCTGATCCTGGCCGGGCTCGCGGTCGCGCTGCCGTACCAGGCGGGCCTGTTCAACATCGGCGGGCAGAGCCAGTTCATCGGCGGCGCCATCGTGGCCACCTACCTCGGCTACGGCGTCAACCTGCCGCCCGTGATCCACGTGATCGTCTGCGTGCTCGGCAGCTTCGCCGGCGGGGCGGCGATCGGCTGGCTGGTCGGCGAGCTCAAGGCCCGGACCGGCGCGCACGAGGTGATCGTCACCATCATGCTCAACTACATCATGGCCTACTTCCTGGCCTACCTGCTCTCCTACCACTACCTGATACAGGCACCGGGAACCGTCAACCCGATCACCTCGGCCATCGCGTCCGACGCGCACCTGCCGCTGCTGTTCGGCACGCACCTGCGGATCAACGCCGGCTTCCTGATCGCGCTGGCCTGCGCGGCGGGCGTCTGGTGGCTGCTGGAGCGCACCACCATCGGGTTCGAGTTCCGCAGCGTCGGCAAGAACCCCAGCGCGGCGCGGGTGGCGGGCATGAACGTGGAACGCAACTGGGTCCTGGTCATGCTGATCGCGGGCGGCCTGGCCGGCCTGGCCGCCTCGACCGTCATCCAGGGCACCGACTTCACCCTCAACGACCAGAGCTTCGGGACCTACGGCATCGACGCCATCACGGTCGCGCTGCTCGGCCGGGGCCGGCCGGTCGGCGTGGTGTGGGCCGGCCTGCTGTTCGGGGCGCTGCACGCCGGGGCGCCGCTCATGCAGGCCGCCACCGGCACGCCGGTGGACATGGTGCAGGTGCTGGAGGCGGTCGTCGTCCTGATGATCGCCGCGCCGCCGCTGATCCGGGCCATATTCCGGCTGCGAGGCGCGGGCGGCGGCCTCCAGGTGCTGGCCAGGGGGTGGGGGGCATGACGGTCTCCGAGCAGAACCCCACCGTGCTCTACACCGGCGTCGCGCTGGGCGGCGCCGTCCGGCGCTGGCTGGCCCCCGCGACGTTCTTGCTGTTCGGGCTCATCGACATCTTCGTGCTCGGGCACTTCGCGCACTCCGGCGACGCGACGTTCGCGTTCTCGCAGCCGTTCGCCAAGGTCACCGTGCCGAACCTGACGCTGCCGGCCAGAGCGACCTGCTACGTGTCCGGCGGGATATCGATCGCGATCGCGGCGGCGCGCGCGTTCCTGCCGTTCGGCAAGACGCTGAAGCGAGTGGCCATAGCGGTCGTCTCGTTCCTGCTCGTGCTCTCGCTGCTGTGCTGGGCCGACGCCGGGCAGAGCACCGCGTTCAACATCGTGAACCTGCTGCAGGGCACCCTGGCCGGGTCGATCCCGATCATGCTCGGCGCGCTGACCGGCGTCATCTGCTCCCGGTCCGGGGTGATCAACATCGCCATCGAGGGCCAGCTGCTGCTCGGCGCGTTCGCCGCCGCGATCGTGGCCAGCGGCACCGGGTCGCTGTGGCTGGGCCTGATCAGCGGCGCGCTGGCCGGCTCCCTGGTCGGCGCGCTGCTCGCCGCGTTCGCCATCGGCTACCGGGTCGACCAGGTGGTCCTGGGCGTGGTCATCAACACGCTGATCCTCGGCCTGACCGGATACCTGTACGACGGAGTGATGATCCCGTACCAGAACACGCTGAACTCGCCGGCCACGTTCTCGGCCATCAAGATCCCGCTGCTCGGCGATATCCCGATCGTCGGCCCGGTCTTCTTCGACTCGACGATCTTCCTGTACCTGACCTACATCGCGCTGGCCGGAGTGCAGGTGGGCCTGTTCTCCACCCGGTGGGGGCTGCGGACCCGGGCCATCGGCGAGCACCCGGTCGCGGCCGACACCGTGGGCATCCGGGTGACCGCGATGAGGTACCGCAACGTGATCGCGGCCGGCGTGATCGCCGGCATCGGGGGCGCCTACTTCACGATCGGCTCGGTCGGCTCGTTCGGTAAGGACATGTCCTCCGGCGAGGGCTACATCGCGCTGGCCGCGATGATCTTCGGCCGGTACAACCCGTTCGGCGCGATCTCGGCGGCCCTGCTGTTCGGCTTCGCGACGCAGCTGCAGTCGATCCTGTCCACCCTCAACACCCCGATCCAGTCCAACCTGCTGCTGATGGCCCCGTACGTCGTCACGATCATCGTGCTGGCCGGGCTGGTGGGCAAGGTCCGCGGCCCCAAGGCCGAGGGCATCCCCTACGTCAAGGCCTGATCCTCGGTGGTGCGTGCGCGTCGGTCCGGGTGGCTGGCTGCTCTATCGGACGGGCGCCGCGGTGGGCACGGCGCTCACGCGATGCCGACTAGCCCCTCGGGCACCGCACGCGCAACTCATGCCACATTTCCGCGGAGCATTCGGCTTAGCGGAGTATTTGGGCAGCTATGGTTGCCCGGATCCTCCGCGAAAGCCGGAATTTCCAAGATCTTTTAGGCGGGACGGTTATGGGTGAGGGGCAGATTGGGATGCGTGGTGCATGTGACGAGTGAGGGTGAGCTGCGGGCGCGCGGTCGAGGGCTGGATCGCCGATGATCCTGATGCAGGCGATCGGGCGGAGCTGCGGGAGCTGGTCGAGCGGGCGTTCGGGGGCGCGGGTGCGGGTGGCTCGGATTCCGGGGCGCTGGCGGAGTTGCGGGACCGGTTCGCGGGGCGGCTGGAGTTCGGGACGGCCGGGCTGCGCGGAGTCGTGGCAGCGGGGCCGAACCGGATGAACCGCGCGGTGGTCCGGGCGGCGACGGCCGCGGTGGCGGGGTGGCTGCTCGGCGCCGCGGGCGACAGTGCGGCGGGTAGCGCGGGCGGTGGCTTCGCGGGTCGCGGCGCTGGCGACAGTGCGGCGGGTAGCGCGGGCCTTGGCTTGGCGGGCGGTGGCGTGGCGGCGGGCGGGGTGCGGGTGGTGGTGGGGTGCGACGCGCGGCATCGGTCGGCGGAGTTCGCGGACGAGGCGGCGCGGGTGCTGGCGGGGGCCGGTATCGCGGTGCACATGCTGCCGCAGCCGGGGCCTACTCCCCTGCTCGCGTTCGCGGTCCGGCACCTGGGCGCGTCGGCCGGGGTGATGATCACCGCGAGCCACAACCCGGCGGCGGACAACGGGTACAAGCTGTACCTGAGCGACGGCGCGCAGGTCATCCCGCCCGTCGATGCCGAGGTCGAGGCCCGGATCGCCGCCCTCGGGCCGCTGTCGCAGGTCCCGGTGGCGGACCTGGGCAGCCCGCTCATCACCCGGCACGGCGACGAGATCGCCAAGGCCTACCTGGACGCGGTGGTGGCCATGGCGGCCGGCTCCGGGTTCGACCGGCCGGAGCTGAACGTGGTCTACACCCCGATGCACGGGGTGGCGGGTGACCTCATGCTGCGGGCCATGGCCCAGGCGGGCTTCGCGGCACCGCACGTGGTCGCGGCCCAGGCCCGGCCCGATCCGGACTTCCCGACGGTCGCCTTTCCCAACCCGGAGGAGCCCGGCGCGCTGGACCTGGCCCTGGCCGACGCGGTACGGCTCGGCGCCGACCTGGTGGTGGCGAGCGACCCCGACGGCGACCGGCTGGCCGTGGCGGTCCGCCGCCCGGGCCAGGGGCTAGCCGGCTGGGTGGTGCTGACCGGGGATCAGGTCGGGGCCCTGCTGGGCGCCAGCCTGCTGGACCGGACGGCGCGCGACGCCGACCCCGAGGACCGGCTGGTGGCCTCCACGATCGTCTCCTCGACGCTGCTGTCCAAGATCGCGGCGACGGCGGGGGCCCGCTACGCCGAGACCCTGACCGGGTTCAAGTGGATCGTCCGGGCGGGCGACGGCGTGCCGGGCGCGCGGTTCGTGTTCGGCTACGAGGAGGCGCTGGGCTACGCGGTCGGTGACGTGGTGCGGGACAAGGACGGCATCGGCGCCGCCCTGGCCATGCTCCGGCTGGCCACCGAGGCGAAGGCCGCGGGGCGTTCGGTGCTCGACCGCTACGACCAACTGGAGAGCGCGCACGGCGTGCACCTGACGTCCCAGGTGACGCTGCGGACCACGGACCAGGCGCAGGTCATGCGGCGGCTACGGGCCGATCCCCCGGCCGAGCTCGGCGGCCGACCGGTGACGGAGCTGACCGACCTGGCCGCGGGCTCGCCGGGCAACGGCGTGCCGCGGGCGGACGTGCTGATCTTCCGGCTTCCGGGCGCCCGGGTGGTACTGCGGCCGAGCGGCACCGAGCCGAAGATCAAGTGCTACATCGAGATCACCGAACCGCTGGCCGGGCGATCGCTCCCGGCCGCCCGCGGGTCGGCCGCCGAGCGCCTGGGCCCGCTGCGGCACGCCCTGGAGGCTGTGCTGGCCGACGCCTGACAGGGCAGGCGAACCGGCGGTCAACTCCCGGCGACGCCGCGAGCGATATGCCGGATCGCCACTGCACCTTCGGAGATCTCGTACAGGACCCGGTACCGGCCGACTCGCAGGCGCCGCACGTCCGGTAACCCCAACGTTGACACTGTAATATTACATTATAAGGAAAGCTCCAGGTGGTCGGGAGATCCTCGGCTAGCCGGTCGATCGCGTCCAGGAGTTCCTGTATGCCCTGGGGGTCGTCGAGGAAGGCGGCTGGCTGGCGGATCGCTCGTTCGTCGTAGTCGACCCGCAAGCTCACCGGGGCAGACCGAGCCGACGCCGTGCCTCATCCGCGGGCACAAGCGTCGTCTGGCCAGCAGCGTCCCTGGTCCTCCACTCCAATACCGCCGCGGTGTCCTCGGCGTCCTCGAGATCTTGAGGGGAGGCGGCTTGCTCCAGTGCGCGCAGACGCAGGAAGTCGGCCACCGGCACGACAACCGCGGCCTGGCCGCCCAGGTGAATCACCTCGTACGATCCGGTGTCCGGGCCGGGCGCGACTGGCTGGGCGGTCATGCCGTTGCCTCCTGACGGGTCGTCATCGGTGCGGGCTCGAATCGATCCTGGCATGCTCGGGCCCGACAGCCTGACGCCCGAGGCCGGTGTCGCCTGATCCGGGTCAGAAAGGACGCCCAGGATCGCGAGCAGCAGCTCCCATCATCGTTGACACTGTAATAATTACAGTGTCATAATTGCCGAATGGAGGAGCCCTGGACGATCCTGGAGTTGGCGGAACTCGCGGCTGATGTGCTGGCCGCTGCTCAGCCGACGGGGGCGTCAGCCAAGGCGGGGTCGCCGGGCGAGGCGGGGTCGCCGGGCGAGGCCGGGTCGCCGGGCGAGGCGGGGTCGCCGGGCGAGGCGGGGTCGCCGGGCGAGGCGGGGTCGCCGGGCGAGGCTGGGTCGTCGGCTGAGCCGCGGGCGGGATCGTCCGGCGGGGGCGGGACACCGGCCGGCGCGGCTCGGCCGACTCCGGTGCGGGCGAACGGGCGGGTCCGTGATGTGCCGAACGAACGGCTGGTTCGCTGGTACGTCACCGTCGGGCTGGTGGATCCGCCGCTGAGCCGGCGAGGCCGGGTGGCCCGGTACGGGCGACGGCACCTGCTGCAGCTGGTGGCGGTCAAGCGCCGTCAGGCGGAAGGGCGGTCGCTGGCCGAGATCCAGGCCGAGCTGGCGGGCGCGACCGACGAAGCTCTGGCGGCGGTCGCCCGCGTCCCGGACACAAGGCTCGCCCTCCAGCCCGCACCGGCTGTCCTCGCGGCGGCCCCAGCCCGTTTCTGGACACGTTCGGCCGCGCAGCGGAACCCGGCCGCCGCGGAAGAGCCCGGGGTGCGGGATCTGGCGCCGGAGGAGCCCGGGGTGCGGGATCTGGCGCCGGAGGAGCCCGGGGTGCGGGATCTGGCCGCCGCGGCAGGGGCGGGGAGAGCCTTGTCCGCCGCGGACGGCGACGCGGTGGATCGCGGGCGGAGCCGGCTCGTGCACGGGGTCAGGCTCGCGTCGGGGGTGACGCTGCTGCTCGAGGGCGCGGACCGCGAGCCGGGCCCGGAGGATGTGACCGCAATCCTGAACGCCGCGCGGGCGCTGCTGGCGGAACTGGCCAGCAGGCGGCTGCGCGAACCCGGCCCGGAGCATCCGGCTGATGTCCCGGGGCCACCACCTGAAGTAGGGAGCCGGACATGACCACTGAGATCGCGCCGCTGGAGGGCGCGCACGCTGCCGAGCCGGACGCCGGCCTGGGCACACTCGCGACCAGCCGGGGCAACCTGCCGCTGGACGCCGTTGACGTCCGCGCCGCCATCGCCGGGACATCGGCCCGGGTGGAGCTGACCCAGGAATTCCGTAACCCCTTCGACGTCCCGTTGGAGGCCACGTACATCTTTCCGCTGCCGGACCGGGCCGCGGTCACCGAGATGCGGATGGAGTGCGCCGGGCACGTCGTGGCGGGGGTGCTGAGGGAACGCTCCCGGGCTCGGGACGAGTACGACCAGGCGATCGCGGAGGGACGCAGGGCGGCGATCGCCGAGGAGGACCGGCCGGATGTGTTCACCATGCGGGTCGGCAACATCGCTCCCGGCGAGCGGGTCACGGTCCGGCTGGTGCTGGCCCAGCCGCTGCCGTACTACGACGGTGAGGTGACGTTCCGGTTCCCGCTGGTGGTCGCGCCGCGCTACATCCCGGGCCACCCGCTGCCGGGCGCTCCGGCGGGCAGCGGCGTAGCCGCTGACACCGACGCCGTCCCCGACGCTTCCCGGATCAGCCCGCCGGTACTGCTGCCCGGGTTCCCGAACCCGGTCCGGCTCACGCTGAGCGCCGACATCGACCCGGCCGGGCTGCCGCTGGCCGGGATCCGCAGCAGCCTGCACGCCACCGCGGAGCAGGCCGGCGCCGACGGCCACACGATCGTCCAGCTGCACCCGGGCGAGCGGCTGGACCGGGATTTCATCCTCCGGCTGGCCGTGGCGGGCCGGGACCGGATCACGACGTCCCTGATGCTGACGCCGGACCCGGGAGAGCACCCGGACGAGGGAACGTTCACCCTCACCCTCGTGCCGCCGGACGGCGATGGCACAGCCCCGGCCCCGCGACGTGGTGCTGGTCCTGGACCGCTCCGGCAGCATGCACGGCTGGAAGATCGTGGCCGCCCGGCGCGCCGCCGCCCGGATCGTGGACACGCTGACCGGGACCGACCGGTTCGCGGTGCTGTGCTTCGACAACGTGGTCGAGCGGCCGCCGGACCTTCCGGACGGCCTGGCCGGGGCGACCGACCGGAACCGGTTCCGCGCCGTCGAGTGGCTGGCTCGGACGGACGCCCGGGGCGGCACCGAGATGCTCGCACCGCTGGAGCAGGCGGTGGGGCTGCTCACCGGAGCGGCCGGGCCGCAGGCGGGCGATGCTCACCGGCGGCGAGCAGAACGCGACTCCGGCCGTGACCGCGTGCTGGTCCTGGTCACCGACGGGCAGGTCGGCAACGAGGACCAGATCCTGGAGCGGATGGGGACGCGGCTGGCCCGGATCCGGGTGCACGTGGTGGGCATCGACCAGGCGGTCAACGCCGGGTTCCTGTCCAGGCTCGCCGCGGCCGGGCGCGGCCGCTGCGAGCTGGTGGAGTCTGAGGACCGTCTCGACGAGGCCGCCGCGCGCATCCACCGGCGGATCGGCGCGCCGCTGGTCACCGCGCTCGCGCTGACCGCGGACGGCGTGACGATCGTACCCGGGACGGTGGCGCCGGGCCTGCTGCCGGACCTGTTCCCGGGCGTCGCGGTCACCCTGGCCGGGCGCTGGCGCGGGCAGCCCGGCGGACGATCACGGTGGCGGGCACCGCGGCGGACGGCACGCCGTTCGAGTGCAAGGTCACCGCGGTCACCGGCGGCAGCCCGGCGAGCACGGCCGCCTGGGCGCGCGCTCACGTGCGCGACCTGGAGGATCGCTACGCCAGCGGGGCCGGCCACGACACCGCCGGGCTGGCCCGGCTGGAGCAGCAGATCACCGAGGTCTCGTTGCGCTATGGCGTGCTGTGCCGGTTCACGGCGTTCGTGGCCGTCGATTCCCGGGTCGTCACCGACGGGGCGGGGCCGCACCGGGTGACCCAGCCGGTCGAGCTGCCCGCCGGATGGGATGCGGTCGAGCTCGGCCATCCGCCCGCGGTCGGGTGGGTGGCGGCGAGCGCGGCGCCGGCGGGCGGGTGGGCGCCACGGCGAGCGCGATGGCCGGACCGGTGATGCCCGGGCCGGCGATGCCGATGAGGGCCAGGTCCGGACGCGCGTCCATGCGCGGCCAGGAAGGCGGTCACCGCGATCGGCTGCGGGCGGCCGGGCCGCTGCGCCGACGGAGGTTCCGGGTACCGGTGAGACGTCGCGGCTGGTGCGGGCTCGCCGGCAGGCGGCCGACGAGGCCGACGCGCTGCGGGCGGCGCGGGGCGCGCCGGACGCCGAACGGGCCCGGCTGCTGGCTGACCTAGCCACCCGCATCGAGGCGCTGCTGGCCGCGCTGGGCGCGGCGCCCGCCGGGGCCAGGGAGGCGGGCACGGCCGGGGAGGCGGGCACGGCCGGGGAGGCGGGCACGGGCGGGGAGGCGGGCACGGCCGGGCTGGCCGAACTGGCCGCGCGCGCTGCATGCCTGCGACGGGCCGGGGTCGCCGGACGGCGCCAGGCTCGACGCGCTCTGGCAGGAGGCGATCCGCGTGCTGACCGGGTTCGCCGGGGACGCGGGACCGGCGGCCGCCCACGCGTTCTGGAAACGGTCCTAGCGCGGCGAGGCGAGGGGACAACAGAGCGCCTCCACCGGCGGCCGGAGGCGAGTCGGGGCAGCGGAGCACCACGCTCCGTTCGGCCGAAAAGAAAAGACGGTGATGGGTGCGGTGGTCAGGTGGCGGTCAGGGCGCGGGCCTGGTCGACGTCCTCGCGCATCTGGGCGACCAGGGCCGGCACGGAGTCGAACTTGGTGTTGCCGCGCAGGCGGGCGGTGAACTCGATGGCGGCGTGGGTGCCGTACAGGTCCAGGTCGTCGCGGTCCAGCGCGTAGGCCTCGACGGTGCGGTCGGTGCCGTCGAAGGTCGGGTTGGTGCCGACCGAGATCGCGGCGGGCCAGCGGGTGACCTCGGCACCGTCCAGGTCCAGGCTGATCAGAGAGCCGGCGTAGACGCCGTCGGCGGGCGTCGCGGTGTGCGGCGGGGTCTCCAGGTTCGCGGTCGGGAAGCCCAGGGCCCGGCCCCGCATGTGACCGCGGACGACCACGCCCTCCACCCGGTGCGGGCGGCCGAGGGCGGCCGCGGCCCCGGCCACGTCCCCGGCGGCCAGCCGTCCCCGGATGTAGGTCGAGGACATCGTGACGCCGTCCGCCGCGAGCAGCGGTACGCCCTCGGCGGTGAAGTCGTACTTCTCCCCCAGCTGGGCGAGCAGCGTGACGTCGCCCGCGGCCTTGCGGCCGAACCGGAAGTCCTCCCCGACCACGACGGCGGCGGCGTGCAGCCGGTCGGACAGCACGATGCGGACGAACTCATCGGGGCTCAGCTGGGAGAACTCCACGCTGAACGGGAGCACGACCACCGCGTCGGCGCCCAGGCCAGCCAGGAGTTCGGCCTGGCGGCGGGGGGTGGTCAGGAATGGCGGGTGCGAGCCGGGCCGGATGACCTCGTCCGGGTGCGGATCGAAGGTGATCACGACCAGCGGCAGGTTCCGGTCCCGCGCGACCTGCCGGGCCCGCTGCACGACGCGCTGGTGGCCGCGGTGCACGCCGTCGAACACGCCGATCGTGGCGACGCACCCGGCCCAGTCAGCAGGCACATCGTCCAAGCCGTACCAGCGGTACACGATCCCCGTTCCCTCCTTCATCCGCGGCGAGCACCAGCCTAGCCTCAGGCGAAGACCACCAGCGGGCGCGCCTGGCCGTCCTGCTCGGCCAGCAGCGCGACGAGCGAGCCGTCGGGGGCGAAGGCGGCCGTCGGGCTCGCGGTGCCGGTGCCAGGTGGGCCGGCCGGGAGGCGGCCGCCGTGGGCCAGGCGGCGGGCCTCGTCCGCGGACAGGTCCCGGCGCGGGAACGTGGCCGCGGCGGCCTCGGCCAGCGGCATGACCTCGAACCGCTCGGCCAGCTGGTCCAGGGTCCGGGCGGCGTCCAGGCCGTACCCGCCGACCCTGGTGCGGCGCAAGGCGGTCAGGTGCCCGCCGGTGCCGAGTTTGCGGCCAAGATCGCGGGCCAGGGCCCTGATGTACGTGCCGCTGGAGCAGCGCACGGCGGCGTCGACGTCCAGCAGGTCACCGGCCGGGCGGACATCGGTGACGGTGAACTCGTAGACGGTCACCGGGCGGGGCTTGAGCTCGGGCGCGGCCCCGGCCCGGGTCAGCTTGTAGGCGCGCTGGCCGTCGACCTTGATCGCGCTGACCGCGGGCGGGACCTGCTGGATCTCGCCGGTCAGTTCGGATACGGCCTTGGCCAGCTCGTCTATGGTAAGCGCGGCCGCGGAGACGCCCTTCGCCGACGCGGTGAACGTGACCTCGCCCTCCGCGTCGTCGGTACTGGTCGACTGGCCGAGCCTGATCGTGGCGTCGTACTGCTTCTGCGTCAGGGTCAGGTAGCCGAGCAGGCGGGTGGCCTTCTCGACCCCGACCACCAGGACGCCGGTCGCCATCGGGTCCAGGGTGCCCGCGTGGCCCACCCGCCTGGTCCCGGCCAGCCGCCGGATCCGCGCCACCACGTCATGCGAGGTCAGGCCGCCGGGCTTGTCCACGATGACCAGGCCGTCTTTGCCGCTGGTCATCCGCCGAGGTCGTCCTCGTCGTCGTCGTCTTGTCGTCGTCGGCCTCCGGCGGGCTTGCGGTAGGGATCGGGGTCACCGGCCGGGACGGCGCCCTCGCGGCTGCGGGCCAGTTCGGCGTCGGCGTCGCGGGCCTGGGTGACCAGTTCCTCGATCCGCTGGGCGGTGTCCGGCAGGACGTCGGCCACGAAGGCCAGCGACGGGGTGTGCCGCAGCCCGAGCTGCCGGCCGACCTCGGACCGGATGATGCCGGTCGCGCTGGCCAGGGCCATGGCGGTGTCGGCGCGTTCGGCGTCGGTGCCGAGCACGGTGTAGTACACGGTGGCCTCACGCAGGTCGTTGGTCAGCCGGGCCTCGGTGACGGTCGCGAAGCCGAGCCGCGGGTCCTTGATCCGCCGTTCCAGCATCTCCGCGACGATCTGGCTGATCCGGTCGGCCAGCTTGCGCGCCCTCGCGGCATCCATGCTGTCAGTCCTCCTCGTTGAACAACCGCTGCCGGGCCGACAGCAGCTCGATCTCAGGGTGCCCGGCCACCAGGCGCTCGCACTCGGTGAGCACGCTCATCGCGTTGGCGGCCGTCGCGGACACCACGGCCACGCCGATCTCGGCCCGCCGGTGCAGTTCCAGGTGACCGGTCTCGGCCACCGCGACGCCCGGGTAGCACCGGCGCAGCTCGGCGACGAGCGGCCGGACGACGGCACGTTTGCCTTTCAGCGAGTGCACGTCGCCCAGCAGCACGTCCAGCGTCAGCGCCGCGACATACACGGTGCTTGGTCTCTGTCCGGTCCCGCGGCGCCGCTAGGCCCTCGGCTTCTCCCTCATCTCGAAGGTCTCGATCGTGTCCTCGATGCGCAGATCGCTGTAGCCGACGCCGATACCGCACTCGTAGCCCTCGCGGACCTCGGTCGCGTCGTCCTTGAACCGGCGCAGCGAGTCCACCGTGAGGTTGTCGGAGATGACCACGCCGTCCCGGATCAGCCGCGCCTTGCTGTTGCGGTGGATCGATCCGGTGCGGACGATGCACCCGGCGATGTTGCCGACCCGCGGCACCCGGAAGATCTCCCGGATCTCCGCGGTGCCGAGCTGGACCTCCTCGAACTCGGGCTTGAGCATGCCCTTGAGCGCGGCCTCGACCTCCTCGATCGCCTGGTAGATGATCGAGTAGTAGCGGATGTCCACGCCCTCGCGCTGGGCCAGCTCGCCCGCCCGGCCGGCCGGCCGGACGTTGAAGCCGATGATCACCGCGTCCGAGGCGATGGCCAGGTTCACGTCGTCCTGGGTGATCGCGCCGACGCCGCGGCCGATCACGCGCAGGCTGACTTCCTCGCCGACATCCAGCTTGAGCAGCGCGTCCTCCAGGGCCTCGACCGAGCCGGACACGTCGCCCTTGATGATGAGCAGCAGTTCCTCGCGCTCGCCGGCCTTGAACGCCGACTCCAGACCCTCGAGCGTGACCCGCCGCGGCTGGGCGAACTGGGCATTGCGCTCGCGAGCCTCACGGCGTTCGGCGATCTGGCGGGCGATCCGGTCGTCGGAGACGACCAGGAAGTTGTCGCCCGCGTCGGGCACCGCGGTCAGGCCGAGCACCATGACCGGCCGGGACGGCAGCGCCTCGGTGAGCGTGTCGCCGTTCTCGTCGATCATGGCGCGTACCCGGCCGAACGCATCGCCGGAGACGATCGAGTCGCCGACGTGCAGCGTGCCGCGCTGCACCAGCACCGTGGCCACCGGGCCGCGGCCCTTGTCCAGGTGTGCCTCGATGGCCACGCCCTGGGCGTCCTGGTGCGGGTTGGCCCGCAGGTCGAGCGAGGCGTCGGCGGTCAAGATGATCGCCTCGAGCAGGCTGCCGAGGCCGGTCCGCTGGGTGGCGGACACGTCCACGAACTGCGTGTCGCCGCCGAACTCCTCGGCGACGAGCCCGTACTCGGTGAGCTGGGCCCGCACCCGCTGCGGGTCGGCGCCCTCCTTGTCGACCTTGTTGACCGCCACCACGATCGGCACGCCGGCCGCCTGCGCGTGGTTCAGCGCCTCGGTGGTCTGCGGCTTCACGCCGTCGTCGGCCGCCACCACGAGGACCACGAGGTCGGTGGTCTCGGCCCCGCGGGCGCGCATGGCGGTGAACGCCTCGTGGCCCGGGGTGTCGATGAAGGTGATCTTCCGCTCGTCGCCGTCGACCTCGGTGGTCACCTGGTAGGCGCCGATGTGCTGGGTGATGCCGCCGGCCTCGCGGGCCACCACGTTGGTGTGCCTGATCGCGTCGAGCAGCTTGGTCTTGCCGTGGTCGACGTGACCCATCACCGTGACCACCGGCGGCCGGGCGATCAGGTCGGTGTCCTCGCCCTCGTCCTCGCCGAACTCGATGTCGAAGGACTCGAGCAGCTCGCGGTCCTCCTCCTCGGGCGAGACGACCTGGACGGTGTAGTTCAGCTCCGCGCCGAGCAACTGCAGGGTCTCGTCGTTGACCGACTGGGTGGCCGTGACCATCTCGCCCAGGACCAGGAGCACCTGGACCAGCGACGCCGGGTTGGCGCCGATCTTGTCGGCGAAGTCGCTCAGGCTGGCGCCCCGGCTGAGCCGGACCACCTGGCCGTTGCCGCGCGGGACCTGCACGCCGCCGATCGACGGCGCCTGCATGTTGTCGAACTCTTGACGCCGCTGCTTCTTGGACTTCCGGCCCCGGGACGGACGCCCGCCGGGACGCCCGAAGGCACCCTGGGTGCCGCTTCGCCCGCGACCGCCGCCGCCCGGACGCGGCGGACCGCCGCCCGCGCCAGCGCGCGGCGGAGCGCCCGTACCGCCGGGTGCGCCGCCACCGCGCGGGCCCGCGCCCGCGCCGCGGCCACCGCCGCCGCCACCGGGGCCGCCGCCGGGCCGGGTGCCTGCTCCGGCACCAGGGCCGCGGCCGCCACCGGGGCCGCCGCGACCCGTGCCGGACGGCGCCGGACGGGACGGCATGTTCATCGGGCTCGGCCGGGGGCCGCCGGGACGCGAACCCGCGAACCCGCCGGGACGCGGGCCGCCGTCGCCGCCACCGGGGCGGCCAGGGCCACCGGGCCCGCCGGGTCCGCGTCCACCGGGACGCGGGCCGCCGTCGGTCCTGGGGCCGCGGTCACCGCGGTCCGGCTGGCCGGGACGACCCGGCTGGCCGGGAACCGGAGCCGGACCCTGGGGCCGGGCCGGCGGCGCGGAGCCCATGCCGGTCGCGGTCGAGCTGAACGGGTTGTTACCGGGCCTGGGGCCGGGACGCGGAGCACCGGAGCGCTGGCCGCCCGGGCGGGGGGCGCCGGGACGCGGCGCGCCGGGACCGGACGGCCCGGACGTGCGCGGGGCGCCCGGACGTGCGCCCTGGCCCTGGTGCCCTGGCCGCCCTGGCCGCCTTGGCCGCTTCCCGGGCGCGGGGCGCCGGGGCCTCCCGAGCCTCCCGGCCGGGGGGCCTGGGGTCGGGCCGTTCCGGGTCCGCTCGCCGAACCGGTCCCTGGCCCGCTCGCCGAACCAGTCCCGGTCCCTGGTCCCGCGGAAGTCCGCGGGGGTGGCCGGGGTCCGCGGCGGTCCCGGGACCCGCGGTGCGGTGCCCTGCGTACGTGAATCGCCTGGCGTACGTGAATCGCCCGGCGCGCGTGAATCGCCTGGCGCGGGGCGGGACAGGGGCGACGGCGGGACCGGCGGCAGCCGGCGCGCGGCGCCGTCGGCGGGACCGGCGGCACTGCCCCCGGCGCTCCCGGTGGCCTCGGCCGGCGTCCTGGGGCTGGCCCCGTCGGGCGCGACCGCGCCCGCCTGGTCCGCGGTGCGGCCGGTCACGCTGGCCACGCCGTCGGCCACGCTGGCGGGTGCCCCGTCGGGTCCTCCGGCCGGCGCGCCGTCCGGTGCGACCCGGGGCGCGGGTGCCGCTGCGTCGGGCCGGCCGGTGGTGCGGGATGGCCCGCCGCCGGGTCGTGGCCCGGGCTGCGGCCGGCCGCCGTCCGCTCCGTTACGGGGCGCGGACGGGCCCGCGGGCCTGGACCGCGCTGCTTGCTGATCTTGCGGGGCCGCCGACGCGGAAAACGCTTCCTTGAGCCGCCGGACCACAGGTGCCTCTATCGTCGAGGACGCCGATCGTACGAACTCGCCCATTTCCTTGAGCTGGTCCATGACGGCCTTGCTCTCGACACCGAACTCTTTCGCGAGTTCGTAAACCCGGACCTTCGCCACTACGCTCCTTCTCGGCCCAGTCCCCTGGACCCTTTACCGGACCCCGGCCCGGGCAGAGCGTGCTCCGGGCGGGCCTCAGCCTATGGTCATCATCGCCGCGTGCTCATCGAGCGCTCATCAGCTTCTCGACCTGCTTTCCGACAGGTGTTCCTTCTCGGTGTTACAGCGTGCTGCCCAGCCAGGTTGTTCCGCCGCGAGCAATGCTATGCCGGGCCGTCCGCGCCGCAAAGATACTCAGCCAGTGGTTCGAGGCTGAGCGATCCCGCGGTGCGTAGTGCCCGGGGGAACGCCCGGCGCCGGCGCGCAAGGTCCAGGCACGCCAGGCTGGGGTGCAGGTACGCACCCCGGCCAGGGAGCCGGGCTTGCGGGTCGGGCTGGATGACGTCCCCAGCCGCCACGAGGCGAAGCAGGCTGGACTTCTCCGCACGCTCCTTGCAGCCTACACAGGTACGCGTCACGGGCATACCTGAGGTGTGCCGCTCGGTTCGTACGGCCATTCCGCTTACAAGTCTACCGTGTCCGCACGTCCCCGACACCAGGCGAAACCTGCGCCGACGAGTCTGCTACGTCTACGGTGGCTTCCGCGGCTTGTGTGGTATCCGCGGCTTGTGTGGTTTGCGGGGTTTCCCGGGTCGGCGGTACCGCGGCGTCTGACCTGATGTCGATCCGCCAGCCGGTGAGCCGGGCGGCCAGCCGGGCGTTCTGCCCTTCCTTGCCGATGGCCAGGGAGAGCTGGTAATCGGGCACGATGACCTGGGCCTCCCGGGCGGCCAGATCGACCACGTGCACGCGGTTGACCCGGGCCGGGGACAGGGCGTTGGCCACGAAATTGGCCGGCTCGTCGGCGTAGTCGACGATGTCGATCTTCTCGCCGTGCAGCTCGTTCATCACGTTCCGCACCCGGCTGCCCATCGGGCCGATGCAGGCGCCCTTGGCGTTGACCCCGGGCTGGTGGGACCGGACCGCGATCTTGGTCCGGTGGCCCGCCTCGCGGGCGATCGCGACGATCTCCACCGCGCCCTCGGCGATCTCGGGCACCTCCAGGGCGAACAGCTTCTTGACCAGGCCCGGGTGGGTGCGGGACAGGGTGACCGAAGGCCCGCGGTGCCCCTTGCGTACGTGCAGCACGTAGCACCGGAGCCGCTCGCCGTGGATGTACCGCTCGCCGGGCACCTGCTCGGCGGGCGGCAGCACCGCCTCGAGCTTGCCCAGGTCGACCAGCACGGTCCGGGGGTCCTTGCCCTGCTGGATGACCCCGGCCACGATGTCGCCCTCGCGGCCCGCGTACTCGCCGAAGGTCAGCTCGTCCTCGACGTCGCGCAGGCGCTGCAGGATGACCTGGCGGGCGGTGGTGGCCGCGATCCGGCCGAACCCGGCCGGGGTGTCGTCGTACTCCTGGACCACCGCGCCGTCCGGGCCGGTCTGGATGGCCCAGACCGTGACGTGGCCGCTCTTGCGGTCCACCTCGACCCGCGCGGCCGGCGACGCGCCATCGGACTTGTGGTACGCGACGAGCAGCGCGTCCTCGATGGCCTTGATCGCCTGGTCCAGCGAGATGTCCTTCTCGCTTTCCAGACTGCGCAGCACGCTCAGGTCAATGTCCATCGCCGGTCGCTCCAAGCTCGCTAGGCGGATGCCCGAACTCCACCTGGATCGCCCCCGGGCCCAGTACAGCGTAGGGGAAGCGTCGGCGGGCACCCTCGACGTCCAGGGTCACCCCGTCGGCGTCGGCCGCGGCGACCCGGCCGGATACGGGCCGGGCGCCGCCTGAATCGGTCACCGCGACCTGGACCAGCCGTCCCACCGCGCGGCGCCAGTGCCGCTGGTCGGTCAGCGGGCGGTCCACGCCGGGCGAGGAGACCTCGAGCGTGTACGGGAAATCGCCCATCACGGCCACCGTGTCGAGCGCGGCGGACAACTCGCGGCTGATCGTCGCCGCGTCGTCCAAGCTCACGCCCTGGTCGCTGTCCACCACCACGCGCAGCAACCTGCGCCGGCCCGCGGCGGTCACCCGCACCGATTCCAGGTCCATGCCGGCCGCGGCGATCACGGGCCGGATGACATCGGCGATCCGGGCCTCGTCGACCGAGGCCCCGCCCGCCTCTCCGGCAGCCTTCACCGGCACCTTTGCTGGCGCCTTCACGCTCCGGCGCGGGGCGGTTTGGGAGGATCGTCCCCCTTCGGCCGCGCCGCGAGGCTTCGGTGCGTGCCGCGAACCACCGGGCATCACGACCTCCTCGTCCACGACCTGCGGGATTGGCCCCTAGCCTATCCGCAGCGCGGCCATCACGCGGATAGACCGGGCCGACGCTCCGTGGTGAACGCTATTCCGATGCTGTAGCTTGCCCGTGTGCCAGACATCCTGCCCAGGCGGCGCGTGCTGGCCGCCTCGGCGGCGGCGCTGCCTGCGCTGCTGGCCACCGCCGGCTGCCGGTCCTCCGACGCGTTCGCCGGGCCCGATCCGCTGGCCGGCCGGCCGGCGCTGTCACCGGACGTGATCACGCTGCAGGAGGTCATCACGGCTGAACGGGCCATGATCGCGCTGTACCAGGCCGCGGTGAACGGCGGCACGCGGCCGGCGCGCACCCTGGAAGGGCTGCTGGCCCAGCACCGGCAGCATCTGAGCCCGCTCCAGGCCAGGCTGGTGCTGCCCTCGGGATCGGCCTCCGCGTCGCCTTCGTCTTCGTCTTCGCCTTCGTCGTCACCCGCCCGCGGGCGGGTGACGATCGCGCAGCTGCGCGCGGCCGAGCGCGCGTCGGCCACCGACCTGGTCCGGCGGCTGGTCAGCGTGCCGCCCGCGCTGGCCCAGCTGTTCGCCAGCATCGCGGCCTCCGACGCCACGCACGTGGTGGCGCTGGGCGGTAATGGGCAGGGCTCATGACGGTGGGGGCTCACGGGACCTTCTCGGCGGTCAGGCCTTGCAGGCCGCGCTGGCGGCCGAGGACGCGGCCATCTTCGGCTACGGGGTGGCGGGCGCCCACCTGTCCGGGACCCGCAAGACGGCCGCCGAGCAGGACTGGACCGGGCACAACGAGGCCCGCGACACGCTGACCGCGATGATCTCCGCGCTCGGCGCGACCCCGGTCGCGGCGCAAGCCTTCTACCGGTTGCCGTTCGCCGTGACCAACGCCACCAGCGCGGCCAAGCTGGCGGCCTACCTGGAGGACGGGGTGACCCGGGCCTACCTCGGCCTGGTGGCGGTCAGCGACCCGCGGTTGCGGACGTTCGGCGCGCTGGCCATGCAGAGTTCCGCGGAGCGCGCCGCGTTCTGGCGGGGCAGCACCCAGGCCTTCCCGGG
>CAWKIB010000046.1:0-36789 GCA_963849595.1 uncultured Actinomycetes bacterium | reverse complement strand
AGGGCGTCGGGGACGGCGGGGATGACCATCTCGAACGTGGATCCTTCGCCGCTGGCGCTGTGCACCCGGACCGAGCCCTGGTGGGCTTCGGCGATGGCCTGCACGATGGGCAGGCCGAGCCCGAACCCGCCCGCCTCGCGGTTGCGGGACGGCTGGGCGCGGCTGAACCGGCGGAAGATGCGGTCGAGCTCGGTGGGCGGGATGCCGCAGCCCGAGTCGCGCACGGCCAGGATCACGTTCCCGCCCGCGGTATGGACGCTGACCTCGATCAGGTCGCCCGGCTCGGTATGCGCGACGGCGTTCTCCAGCAGCGCGTCCAGCGCGGCGACCAGCCGGTCGCTGTCGCCGAGCACGGTCGCCTCGGCCACCTCCCCCAGCCGCCAGCGGCGCGGGATGTTGCCCCAGCGTTCCAGGGCGTCCAGGACCAGCGAATCGGCCGACACCGGGGTGACGTGCAGGAAGTCCGGGGTCCCGGCCGAGGCCAGCAGGAGCAGCCGGTTGGTCAGCCGGCGCAGCCGGGCCAGTTCGCCGGTGACCACCCGGGCGTCCGCGGCCACCCCCTGGTCGGTGGCGGCCCGCTCGATCAGTTCGGCGTGGCCGAGGGCCACGGTGATCGGGGTGCCCAGCTCGTGCGAGGCGTCCTGCAGGAACTGGCGCTGCTGCTCCAGCAGGCGCAGGTTCTCCTGGGAGATCCGCTGCACCTGTTCCATGGCCGTCAGCCGTTCCTGGGTGGCGGCCAGCCGCCGTCGGCCGTGCCACACCATGACCAGGAACATCAGCGCGATCAGCGGGACTTCGGCCAGGTAGTCGGCGTCCTGCTGGCCCTTGAGGACCTGCACGAAGATGATGCCGCCGGTGGCCAGGGTCACGGCGGCCCAGGTCAGGATGGTGGGCTGCAGGCGCCACAGCCGGAACCCGTAGACCACGGTGAGGCTGACCCAGATGGCCAGGAACGGCACCGTTGCCCAGTTGTCCAACAGGCGCATGGCGACCAGGTTGAGGCCGACGAACACGGCCCAGGCGATATCTGGTGCCATGGGGCGGATCCGCTGCAGGTTGCTCCGCAGCGGAGGCACGAGGTGGACTCCGCGAGCGGCGGCCGGCGCGGGGACGATTTGCTGGACCTCGCGACTTTGATCCTGCGTCCGCACGATTTTCTCCGTTGTCTTCGACGGGAGTACACCGGCTCTGCCCTGGTTTGGTGGGGTACATCCTAACTACACGGAGGCCGACAGGCGCTCGCCCGCCTTGACGTAGGCACTGATCGTATTCCCCGGCGGAGCCAGCGGGCACAGCCAGGCGTCGCTGTACCGGCACGACGGATGGTACAGAAAGTTCAGGTCGACGATCAGCCGCCCGGCTCGCCCGCCCAGGTCGGCGCCCTTGGCGGTGTCGAGCACGTACCGGCCGCCGCCGTAACTCGACTGGCCCGCGGTCCCGTCGCGCAGCGGCAGGAACAGGCCGCCGGCGTACTGCTGTAGCCACCACACGTCGATGGCCGCGTCCACCGGCGCCGGCAGGTGCACGCGGCCAAGCTGGGTCATCGGGATCGTGCCCTCGCTGCTCGGCACGGACAGCGACACGTCGCGGTCACCGCGAAGCAAGGGCACGTCGAACCGCAGTCGCGGATCGTAAGGAAAGTACGGCACGCCGGAGCTGCGCAGCGGGTCGCCGGGCGGCAGCGGGCTCTGCGGATGGGATCGGAACAGCTCATCTCGCCCGTCTCGCCACAGCGCGTGCCCGTGCTGCGGATCGTCCTGGTCGCGTACGGCCGCGTAGAGCTCACCGACCCTGCGCCGCCAGTCGATCAGCTCCAGCTTCCCCCCTCGTGCTCATCCGGCCCACCCTTCAGGCGCGGTCCAGGCCGGGGCGTGCGGCCAGCGCACCGTCCACGGGTCCCCGGCCAGGTGGCGGTGCAGGCGCAGCAGCGTGGAGCCGATGCCGGGAGCCCCCTGCAGGTAGGTCGTCTCGGGCGGGAGATCCGGCTCCGGCGACCGGAACTCGTAGTTCGACCAGCGCATTCCCGACTCATCGAGGATGGCCCGGTCGAGGATGTCGTCCACCAGGGTGACCGCGAAGGCCAGGTCCCCGGGCTGGCCTTCCAGATCGTGCAGGTCGAGGAAGAACTCGGCCACCCCCGCCGAGCCGCAGCACCGGGCGACGTTGTCCCAGAACCCGGGCTCGCGCCGGGCCGGGATCCCGCTGGTCAGGTCGGCCCGGGCGGCGCGGCGGAGCCAGGTCCGCCAGCTGGCCTCGCCGGTGGTCAGCTCCAGCTGCCGGAACAGCCAGCCGAGCCCGGGCGGCCCGTGGCACCAGCCCAGGGTGAACAGCTCGGTGCCGCCGGGATCGTGATGAAACGCGGCACAGGTGTCCTGATCGGTGCGGACGGTGGTCATGATCCATTCGGTCGCGGCCAGGCTGGCGGCCAGGAAGCGCTGCTCGCCGGTTACCTGCGCCAGCCGGGCCAGGAAGAACCCGATGCCCGCCGCCCCGTGCGCGAAGTTCGGGAAGCGGCGCTGGTCGTCGGGGCGTTCGGCCTCGTAGGCGCGGCCCAGGGACCACCGGATCCCGGTGGGCGCGGCCTCGGCCTGGGCCAGCAGCCAGTCGCCCGCCCGGACGGCCAGGTCCACGGCGGCCGGGCCGAGGTAGTCGGCCCCCAGCGTCAGCATCAGGCACCCGATGCCGGCCGTGCCCCACACCATCTCGGTCAGGTCGTGCCAGTGCACCGCGTCGCCGTCGGCCGACGCGTTGGCCGCGACCGTCTCGAGCACCCGCCGGGCCAGGTCGCGGGCCTGCTCGTCGCGGGCCGCGGCGGCCAGTTCGTCGAGCACGACCGCCCAGCCGCCGATCCCGGTCAGCAGCCCGCATCCGGCCCACTGCCCGGCGGACTCGTCGAGGTGGGCGTCCATCCACCGCGCCCCGGCCCGGGCGGCGGACAGCCAGCGCTCGTCGCCGGTGGTCCGGAACGCCTCCACGAAGAACATCGTCGGAGCGGCGGTCCCCCAGCCCAGGCCCGGGATGACCTCGGCCGAGACACCGGGCCGGACCGGCCAGGACCAGCCCTGCGGGCTCCGCTCGGCCGTGGCCAGCAGCCAGTTACCGGTCTGTTCGGCCGCTGTGAGGTAACGCACCAGGCCGGGTTATCCCGCCAGGCCAGTGGCGAGCAGCCCGTGCGGCCGGCGCGGCGGCCGTACCGGGTCGGCCCCCGGGGCCTGGAGGTGCTGGGCCGAGTGACCGCCCGCGCCGGATTCCGGTCCCGACGGATGCTGGCCGCGGCGGCGGCTTCGCTGGCGTGACTCGAGCTTCAGGGCCACATGAATGAGCGAGGCCACCACGGCGGTGGCGACGGCGGCCAGGACCACCATGAAGACCGCGATGACCGCGGCTGCTGCGGGTTCGCCGGCCACGGCTATCACGGCGCCGAGCGCGATCACCGTCACCCCGATCGCGCCTGCGCCCGCCTTGACCGCCCGGCGTTGCGGCCGTGTTCTGCGGCCGCCGGGCTGGCGCTGGCTGTGGCGGCTGGCGCTGGCTGTCGGGCTGGCGCTGGCTGTCGGGCTGGCGCTGGGTCGGCGGGCAGGTCGGTGGTGAGCGCGGCCAGCTCGGCGTAGGTCCGCGCCGCCAGCGCCTGGCCCACCCGTTCGTCCAGTTCGTCCGCGGTCAGCCGGCCCTGCACGAATGCGGCCTGGAGGGCGCCGACCACCTGCTCGCGGTCGGCATGGGACGCGCGCCAGCGGCCTTGGCCTGCTGCGATCTCGTCCGCGGGCCCTGTCATCGACGGCGCCTCCCCCGCTAGCACGGATGCAGGCCCAGCTTAGCCCGGTTTGCGTGGGCCGTCAGCAAGCGCCGGCCGTGTACCGCCAGAAGTCCCGCATCCAGCCCGGCGCGACCGGGCTGTCCGCCGCCACCTGGGTGAGCAGGATGGCGACCGTGCCGGCCGACGGGGTGATGTGCGCCGACGTTCCCGTCCCGCCGACCCAGCCGTAGCGCCCCGGCACATTCCACGGATCGATGCGAGCGATGTCCACCGAGCCGCCGAACCCCCAGCCCTGGCCCTCCAGGAACAACGCGCCGATCTCCCGCTGGCGGCTGGTGGTGTGGTCGGTGGTCATCAACCGCACCGAATCGGCCGTGAGCAGCCGGCGGCCGTCCGCGGCGGTACCCCCGGCCAGCAGCATCCGGCCGAAGGCGAGCCAGTCATCGGCGGTCCCGGCCAGCCCGCCGTTGCCCAGCGGGAACGCGGGCATGGTGCTCCACTGCCCGTCGGGACCGTCGGCCAGCTCCAGGCCGCCCGCCGGATCGACCCGGTAGGAACTGGTGAACCGGCCGCGCTTGGCGGCCGGGACGTCGAATCCGGTATCGGTCATGCCCAGCGGCCCGAAGACCCGCTCGGCCAGGAAGCCGGGCAGCGGCTGGCCGCTGACGCGGGCGATCAGCACGCCCTGCAGCGTGGAGCACGTGTCGTACAACCACGCCTCGCCGGGCTGGTACAGCATCGGGACCCGGGCCAGGTCGGCCATCCACACATCCGGCGGCGGGAAGCTAGCGAGGGCGTCGGGGACGGCGGGGATGACCATCTCGAACGTGGATCCTTCGCCGCTGGCGCTGTGCACCCGGACCGAGCCCTGGTGGGCTTCGGCGATGGCCTGCACGATGGGCAGGCCGAGCCCGAACCCGCCCGCCTCGCGGTTGCGGGACGGCTGGGCGCGGCTGAACCGGCGGAAGATGCGGTCGAGCTCGGTCGGCGGGATGCCGCAGCCCGAGTCGCGCACGGCCAGGATCACTTTCCCGCCCTCGGTATGAACGCTGACCTCGATCAGGTCGCCCGGCTCGGTATGCGCGACGGCGTTCTCCAGCAGCGCGTCCAGCGCGGCGACCAGCCGGTCGCTGTCGCCGAGTACGGTCGCCTCGGCCACCTCCCCCAGCCGCCAGCGGCGCGGGATGTTGCCCCAGCGTTCCAGGGCGTCCAGGACCAGCGAATCGGCCGACACCGGGGTGACGTGCAGGAAGTCCGGGGTCCCGGCCGAGGCCAGCAGGAGCAGCCGGTTGGTCAGCCGGCGCAGCCGGGCCAGTTCGCCGGTGACCACCCGGGCGTCCGCGGCCACCCCCTGGTCGGTGGCGGCCCGCTCGATCAGTTCGGCGTGGCCGAGGGCCACGGTGATCGGGGTGCCCAACTCGTGCGAGGCATCCTGCAGGAACTGGCGCTGCTGCTCCAGCAGGCGCAGGTTCTCCTGGGAGATCCGCTGCACCTGTTCCATGGCCGTCAGCCGTTCCTCGGTGGCGGCCAGCCGTCGGCGGCCGTGCCACACCATGACCAGGAACATCAGCGCGATCAGCGGAACTTCGGCCAGGTAGTCGGCGTCCTGCTGGCCCTTGAGGACCTGCACGAAGATGATGCCGCCGGTGGCCAGCGTCACGGCGGCCAGGGTCAAGATGGTGGGCTGGATGCGCCACAGCCGGAACCCGTAGATCACGGTCAGGCTGACCCAGATGGCCAGGAACGGCACCGTTTGCCAGGCCGGGATCAGGCGCATGGCGGCCAGGTTGAGGCCGACGAACACGGCCCAGGCGATATCCGTGGACGCCGGCCGGATCCGCTGCAGGTTGCTCAGCAGCGGAGGCACGAGGTGAACGCCGTGGGCGGCGGCGGCCGCCGCGGGCACGGTTCGCTGGACCTCGCGATCCTGATCCTGCGTCCGCACGATCTTCTCCGTTGTTTTCGACGGGAACATACCGGCTCTGACCCTGGTTTGGTGGGGTACATCCTAGGCTAGGCGGAGGCCGGCAAGCACTCACCCGCCCTGACCTGGGCACTGATGGTATTTCCCGGCTGAGCCAGCGGGCACAGCCAGGCGTCGCTGTACCGGCACGAGGGATGGTACAAGAAGTTCAGGTCGACGGTCAGCCACCCGGCTCCCCCGCCCAGGTCGGCGCCCTTGGCGGTGTCGAGCACGTACCGGCCGCCGCCGTAGCTCGACTGGCCCGCGGTCCCGTCACGCAGCGGCAGGAACAGGCCGCCGGCGTACTGCTGTAGCCACCACACGTCGAGGTCCGCGTCCACCGGGGCCGGCAGGTGCACGCGGCCGAGCCGGGTCATCGGGATCGTGCCCTCGCTGCTCGGCACGGACAGCGACACGTCGCGGCCACCGCGAACCAAGGGCACGTCGAACCGCAGTCGCGGATCGTAAGGAAAGTACGGCACGCCGGAGCTGCGCAGCGGGTCGCCGGACGGCAGCGGGCTCTGCGGATGGGATCGGAACAGCTCATCTCGCCCGTCGCGCCACAGGGCGTGCCCGCGCTGCGGATCGTCCTGGTCGCGCACGGCAGCGTAGAGCTCACCGACCCTGCGCCGCCAGTCGATCAGCTCCAGCTCCGGCTTTGCGCTCATCCGGTTCATCCTCCAGGTGCGGTCCAGGCCGGGGCGTGCGGCCAGCGCACCGTCCACGGGTCCTGGGCCAGGTGGCGGTGCAGGCGCAGCAGCGTGGAGCCGATGCCGGGAGCTCCCTGCAGGTAGGTCGTCTCGGGCGGGAGATCCGGCTCCGGCGACCGGAAGTCGTGGTTCGACCAGCGCATTCCCGACTCATCCAGAATGGCCCGGTCGAGGATGTCGTCCACCAGGGTGATCGCGAAGGCCAGGTCCTCGGGGTCGCGATCGAGATCATGCAGGTCGAGGAAGAACTCGGCCACCCCCGCCGAGCCGCAGCACCGGGCGACGTTGTCCCAGAACCCGGGCTCGCGCCGGGCCGGGATCCCGCTGGTGAGGTCGGCCCGGGCGGCGCGGCGGAGCCAGGTCCGCCAGCTGGCCTGGCCCGTGCTCAGCTCCAGCTGCCGGAACAGCCAGCCGAGCCCGGGCGGACCGTGGCACCAGCCCAGGGTGAACAGCTCGGTGCCGCCGGGATCGTGATGAAACGCGGCACAGGTGTCGTCATCGGTGCGGACGGTGGTCATGATCCATTCGGTCGCGGTCAGGCTGGCGGCCAGGAACCGCTGCTCGCCGGTCACCTGCGCCAGCCGGGCCAGGAAGAACCCGATGCCCGCCGCCCCGTGCGCGAAGTTCGGGAAGCGGCGCTGGTCGTCGGGGCGTTCGGCCTCGTGGGCGCGGCCCAGGGACCACCGGATCCCGGTGGGCGCGGCCTCGGCCTGGGCCAGCAGCCAGTCGCCCGCCCGGACCGCCAGGTCCACGGCGGCCGGGCCCAGGTAGTCGGCCCCCAGCGTCAGCATGAGGCACCCGATGCCGGCCGTACCCCACACGATCTCGGTCAGGTCGTGCCAGTGCACCGCGTCGCCGTCGGCCGATGCGTTGGCCGCGACCGTCTCGAGCACGCGCCGGGCCAGGTCGCGGGCCTGCTCGTCGCGGGCCGCGGCGGCCAGTTCGTCGAGCACGACCGCCCAGCCGCCGATCCCGGTCATCAGCCCGCATCCGGCCCACTGCCCGGCGGACTCGTCGAGGTGGGCGTCCATCCACCGCGCCCCGGCCCGGGCGGCGGACAGCCAGCGCTCGTCGCCGGTGGTCCGGAACGCCTCCACGAAGAACATCGTCGGAGCGGCGGTCCCCCAGCCCAGGCCCGGGATGACCTCGGCCGAGACACCGGGCTGAACCGGCCAGAACCAGCCCTGCGGGCTCTGCTCGGCCGTGGTCAGCAGCCAGTTACCGACCTGTTCGGCTGCCGTGAGGTAAGGCACCAGGCCGGGTTATCCCGCCAGGCCGGTGGCGAGCAGCCCGTGCGGCCGGCGGGGCGGCCGTACCGGATCGGCCCCCGGGGCCTGGAGGTGCCGGGCTGAGTGACCGTCCGCGCCGGATTCCGGTCCGGGGGGCTGCTGGCCACGGCGGCTCTGCTGGCGTGCCTCGAGCTTCAGGGCCACATGAATGAGCGAGGCCACGACGGCGGTGGCGGCGGCGGCCAGGACCACCATGAAGACGGCGATGATCACGGCTGCAGCGGGTGAGCCGGCGACGACGGCCACGACGCTGGCCGCGATCACCGTCACCCCGATCGCGCCCGCGCCCGCCTTGACCGCCCGGCGTGCGGCCGTGTTCTGCGGCCGCCGGGCCGGCGCTGGCTGTCGGGCTGGCGCTGGCTGTCGGGCTGGCGCTGGCTGTCGGGCTGGCGCTGGCTGTCGGGCTGGCGCTGGGTCGGCGGGCAGGTCGGTGGTGAGCGCGGCCAGGTCGGCGTAGGTCCGCGCGGCCAGCGCCTGGCCCACCCGTTCGGCCAGTTCGTCCGCGGTCAGCCGGCCCTGCACGAACGCGGCCTTGAGGGCGCCGACCACCTGCTCGCGGTCGGCATGGGACGCGCGCCAGCGGCCTTGGCCTGGTGCGATCTCGTCCGCGGGCCCTGTCATCGACGGCGCCTCCCCGCTAGCACGGATGCAGGCACAGCTTAGCCCGGTTTGCGTGCGTCGTCAGCAAGCGTCGGCCGCGTACCGCCAGAAGTCCCGCATCCAGCCCGGCGCGACCGGGCTGTCCGCCGCTACCTGGGTGAGCAGGATGGCGACCGTGCCAGCCGAGGGGGTGATGTGCGCCGACGTTCCCGTCCCGCCGACCCAGCCGTAGCGCCCCGGCACGTTCCACGGATCGACGGGAGCGATGTCCACCGAGCCACCGAATCCCCAGCCCTGGCCCTCCAGGAACAACGCGCCGATCTCCCGCTGGCGGCTCGTGGTGTGGTCGGTGGTCATCAACCGCACCGAATCGGCAGTGAGCAGCCGGCGGCCGTCCGCGGCGGTACCCCCGGCCAGCAGCATTCGCCCGAAGGCGAGCCAGTCATCGGCGGTCCCGGCCAGTCCGCCGTTGCCCAGCGGGAACGGGGGCATGGTGCTCCACTGCCCGTCGGGGCCGTCGGCCAGCTCCAGGCCGCCCGCCGGATCGACCCGGTAGGAACTGGTGAACCGGCCGCGCTTGGCGGCCGGGACGTCGAATCCGGTATCGGTCATGCCCAGCGGCCCGAAGACCCGCTCGGCCAGGAAGCCGGGTAGCGGCTGGCCGCTGACGCGGGCGATCAGCACGCCCTGCAGCGTGGAACACGTGTCGTACAACCACGCCTCGCCGGGCTGGTACAGCATCGGGACCCGGGCCAGCTCGGCCATCCATTCATCGGCCGGCGGGAAGCTGGCCACCTCGCGGCCGTCCTTCTGCACCGGGAACAGGGCCTGGACCGCGGGCAGCGTGAAATCGGACGCCCAGCCGTACCCGGCGCGGGAGGTGAGCAGGTCGAAGACGGTGATCGGCCGCTCGGCCGGGACCACGTCATCGACCGGGCTGGCCGGCGTGCGCACGACCTTGGGGTCGGCCAGTTCCGGCAGCGACCGGGCGACCGGGTCATCGAGCGCGATCCGGCCGTCCTCGACCAGCATCATGACCGCCGCGGCGGTGATCGGCTTGGTGATCGACGCGAAACGGAAGATCGTGTCCCGGGCCATCGGGGCGCCGCCGACCGCGGCCGAACCGACAACCGTCACCTCGGCCTGATCGCCATGAGCCAGCACGGCCACCGCTCCGGGCAGCGACCCGTCCGCTACGTAGCTCGCCAGTATGTCGCGCAGGTCAGCCATTGATCCACCTTCGCTCGCGGTCCCCTCCCTCGGGCCGACGATCCGGCACGATCAAACTCATCGGTCCGCGAGATCGAGGGCGGCAGCACACGCCATGCGGCCGCCGCCGCAGAGGGGCTTCTTGACCGGTGCCGCTTCGTCCTGGCCTCGGCCGATTCGCTGGACGGCATCGCAGACGCCTGGCCTATCTAGCTGCCGCCAGGAAGTGAAACGCTGGGGTTGACCCCGCCGGGCGGTCAGAGCCTGCGTGGAGGGATCGGTTCGTCGCGGTAGCCGCCGCCGGGGGACGGCTCCACCCACCAGGCCTGGGCGCCGTCCCGCATGGCGACGGCTTCATGCAGCTCGGCGCCGATGTAGTGCAGGCCGACGCCGTCCTCGGTGGCGTACCCGGCCGGGAGTTCGCTGCTGGCTACGTACTCGCGGTAGACGCGGCGGCGGGGCTGGTCGTCCAGCGAGTCATGAACCCCGTTGCTGTAGGGCAGCAGGCCTAGGCCGTCGGTGAACACGGCCAGGGAGTCGCCGAATGAGTCGGTCGGCCCACCGCGGTGCCAGCACAAGCTGCCGGCGCTCCACCCGGCGAGAACCACCCCCGCCTCCCAGCATTCCCGCATGACCGGGACCAGGCCATGCGCCCGCCACACCGCCATCAGGTTTACCACGCTGCCGCCCCCGACCAGCAGGACGTCCTGCGCCATCAGATGCGCCCCGACATCGGGAACGCTGGGCTGCGTGAACAGCGTGAGCACGCTGAAGACGACGTCCTCACGGTCGGCGAAAACCTCGGTCACGGCTTCAACGGCGGACGGAGAATCACCGGTTGCCGTGGGGATGAAGCAGACTCGTTTCTTCCCGTCGCCAGCGGCGAGGCTCACCGCGTACTCAAGGAACGCCGGGTCACGCTTCTCACCTGGGGGGCGGTTCAGGACCCCGGAGAAAGCGAACACCTGTCTCGGCCGGACGGGCACCTTCACAGCCTAGCGATTGCAAACAGAATTACATTGCGAGGTCGAGGGCGGCGCGGATGATGGCGTCGGTGTCGAGGCCGTTGTAACGGTAGAGGTCCTCGATCGACCCGGACTGGCCGAACTGGGCCACGCCGAGGGCGGCGTGCGGGACGTGGTTGATGGTGGCCAGGAAGGCCAGCGTGTGCGGGTGCCCGTCCAGGACGGTCACCAGCGGCGTGGCCCGGGACGCGGGAAAGGCCTGGTCCAGGATCCACGTCTCCCCCGCGGCCTGAAGCCCCTGCCGGACGCGCAGGGCCTCGAACATCAGGCCGGGGCTGGTCACGCAGACGACGTCCGCGGGCGCGCCGGCCGCGGCCAGCCGCTCCGCGGCGGCCAGCGCCTCCGGCACGACCGCGCCCATGGCCGCGATGGTGACCTTGGGGTCCGCAGCGCGGAGCAGCGGATAGGCGCCCGCCACGACCTGGCGGCGGCGGCGTTCCCGGGCGGCGGGATCGGCGGGCACGCCGGCCAGCTTCTGGCTGACCGGGCGGGTGGACAGACGCAGGTAGGCCGAACTGCCGCCCGGTTGGCCGAGCCGGGCCAGGCTGGCCAGCAGGCACCACTCGGTGTCGAGGGCGAAGGCCGGCTCGTAGGTGACGCAGCCCGGCTGCTCGATCCCGATCGACGGCGTGGTGATCGACTGGTGCGCGCCGCCCTCTGGGGCCAGACTGACCCCGGACGGCGTGCCGACCAGGATCGACTGGCCGCCCGCGTAGATCCCGAACGACCACGGTTCGAGCGCCCGCTCCACGAACGGGTCGTAGAGCACCCCGATCGGCAGCAGCGGCTGGCCCCACCGGCTCCAGGTCGCGCCGAGCTCCCCGATCAGCCCGACCAGGTTGGTCTCGGCGATGCCGAGCTCGATGTGCTGCCCGGTCGGCTTCTCCCGCCAGTGCAGGATCGTCTCGGCGTCGTCGGCGAACCAGTCGGTCCGCTCGCTGGCCGACCACACGCCGACCTTGTTCACCCATCCGCCGAGGTTGGTGCTGGAGCTGACGTCCGGGCTGACCGTCACCACCCGCCCGGCCGCCTCCGGCGCTTGTCGGCAAAGATCAAGCAGGGCCCGGCCCAGCGCCGCCTGGGTGGTGGCCACCGCGGTCGGCGTATGGCCGAGGTCTTTGGGTACATCGGGCGGGGCCTGCTGCTGAATGGCCGGCCGCTTCAGCCGGTCGGTGGTCTCGGCGCACAGCCGGCCGGCCGCGCTGTCCGGCGGGAAGCGATGCCAGGGCTGGTCGGCGTCGGTGCCCAGGTGCGCCGCCAGCTCGTGCATCTGCCCGGCGGTCAGCAGCGCGGAGTGGTTCTGCGGGTGTCCCTCGATGGGCAGGCCGTAGCCCTTGATCGTGTAGGCGAGGATGAGCGTGGGCCGGTCGTTGTCGATCGCGCAAAGGCCTCGTTCAGGCTGCTTAGGTCATGCCCGCCGAGGTTCCTGATCGCTGCTGTGAGGATGGGGTCGTCCAGGCCGGCGATGAGCCCGGCCAGCGCCTGGTCGCGCTGCTCATCACCGGCCGGCAGCCTGCGGCGGAGCTCGGCGGGGTCGCAGCGGAGCAGCCGCTGGTACTCCGGATTGGGCATGGCGTCGATCCGGTGCCGCAGCGCGTCGCCGCCGGGCCGGGTGAACAGGTCCTCCAGCAGCCGGCCGTACTTCAGCGTGATGACCTGCCAGCCGGCCGCGGTGAACATGCCGCGCAGCCGGTCGGTAGCGATCAGGGGCACCACGCGGTCCAGCGACTGCCGGTTGACGTCTACGACCCAGACGACCTCACCTAGCTCGGCCACGCCGGGATCGACGACGGCCTCCCACACCGCGCCCTCGTCGAGCTCGGCGTCACCCAGCAGCGAGTACTGGCGGCCCGTCGTCCCGTGGCCTGGAACATGGCTACGCAGGTACCGGCTGGCCACCGCGCCCCAGATCGGCGCGGTCGCGCCGATGCCGACCGAGCCGGTCGAGTAGTCGACCGGGTCGGGGTCCTTGACCCGGCTGGGATAGCTCTGCAGGCCGGCGAACGCGCGCAGCGTCGGCAGGTACGACTCGTCCAGCTCGCCCAGCAGGTAGTTGATGGCGTGGAGCACCGGCGAGGCGTGCGGCTTGACCGACACCCGGTCCTGGGATTGCAGGGGCCCGAACCACAGCGCGGTCATGATCGAGACCATCGACGCGGACGACGCCTGGTGCCCGCCGACCTTCATCCCGCCGGGATTGGGCCGGACCCGGTTCGCGTGGTCGATGATCGCCGTGGACAGCCACAGCACCTGGCGCTCGATCTCGCCCAGCACGTCGAGGGCTTCGGCCTGCGGCGAGGACTGAATCATGTCGGCCATGGTCAGGCATGAGAGCATGCCCGCGGGCCCGGGCACAACTCCATACTGAGCACCCAACGGCTGCAATCCGGGCGAAACGGTAACGATCCCGGAACGCTCGGTACCTACCGTGGCGTTCGTGAGCGAGGAAAGCGTCGACCGGGCAGCAGCGATGATCCTCGGCGTCGATGCTTGCTCGTGCTGATGGACCGTCGGCGGGGGTGCTGAACGGGCCTGGCTCATCAGCTGACGATCGGGCAGCATCGCGAGGGGCGGCAGGATCTCGCTGGTCTTCGGCCGTCACCGGTGTCGTGGTCGCGCTACCACCAGCCGCGCAATCCAGTGGGCTGGCTGCTTGATCTCCTTCACCTTCTTGTTCCTACTCGGCATCGACGCCCAGGACTACGCCGTGCTACCGCTACCTACCTAGATCATTCCGGGCTTCCGCTTCGGTCCGGCGGCGGTACTGATCGCACCGGTGACCGCGAACTCTCGCGTTCTTCGTACTCCCGCTGGCCGATCCTGTTGTTCCCTGACGGCCAGCTGACCTCGCCGCGCTGGCGGTGGGTGCTGTCGGCCTACGCGGTGTCTGCGGCGCTTCAGAGGCGCTCAGCGAATTCGCCCCGGCGGTGGCCGCGGTGGCGGACGCACGACATCCGCGTCGACGCTCGTCGGGCTGACGTCGGCGACCACCGGCTAACCTGCCGGGCTGGCTGACGCACCCGCCCGGCTGGGCAGTGGCCTTTTTCCTGGGCTCTCGATCGGGGTGATCTGGCTGTCGTTCGTCGCCCACCAGGTGCTGAGCTGGCGGCGGGCCGATGGAGTGCGGCGCCAGCAGCTGAAGTGGCTGGCCTGCGGCGCGGCCGATCAGCACTCGGCGTCGGCGTGGCAGGCCAGCACGCTCACCTCGGGCTGTCGTGTCCTAGTCTTCTGGGGGCGTGCCTGATCGCTCTGCCGGTCAGCATCGGGGTGGGGATCCTGCGGTACCGGCTCTATGACATCGATCGGATCATCAGCCGCACCCTCGGCCTACGCGATCGTCACCGGGTTGCTGATCGGCGTGTACACCGGGCTGGTGCTGCTGACCACGCACCTGCTCGACGTTCTCCTCCTCGGCCTCGGTGGCCGCGTCCACGCTGGTGGCGGCGGCGCTGTTCAACCCGCTGCGGCGGCGAGTGCAGCGCGCGGTGGACCGGCGGTTCAACCGGGCCCGCTACGACGCCGACCAGACCGTGGCCGCGTTCGCCGCGCGGCTCAAGGACGCGGTCGACCTGGACTCGGTCCGCACCGACCTGGCCGCGGTCGTGCAGCGGACCCTGGAACCCGCCCACCTCACGGTCTGGGTCAGTCAGCCGGCGAGTACCTGGCGCCAGCTGACCGTCTCGTCGCGCTGACGGCTCAGTTTCGGGCGAAACGGTAACGATCCCGGAACGCTCGGTACCTACGGTGGCGTTCGTGAGCGAGGCACGGTGGGCCCGGGCGGCGGCGGTGGCGGGCGTCGTGCTGCTCGCGCTGTGGATCATCGGCATGGTGCTGGCGGGCCTGGATCATCAGCTGACAGCGGGCAGCGTCACGACGGGCGCCGGATTCGCGGTCTTCGCCGGGGTGGGTGTCGTGGTCGCGCTGCATCAGCCGCGCAACCCGGTGGGCTGGCTGCTGATCTCCTTCACCTTCTTCTTCATGCTCGGCATCGACACCCAGGAATACGCCGTCTACTGCTACCTGCTCGGTCACCGGCTACCCTTCGCCCCGGCGGCGGTGGTGCTCAAACAGAGCGCGAACTTCGCGTTCTTCCTGCTCCCACTGGCCGTCTTCTTGTTCCCGGACGGCCGGCTGACCTCGCCGCGCTGGTGGTGGGTACTGTCGGCGTACGCGGTGGTCTCCGGCTTCTTCACGGCCAGCGCCTTCGCTCCGGCGATCGCGGCGGTGGCCAACCACGACATCCACATCGACACCTCGGCTGACCCGGTAGATGCGGGCCACCTGACGGGATGGCTGATTCATCCGCCTGGATGGCTGACGGTCGCCGGGGCGCTGTTGATCGGCGGAATCTGGGTGTCATTCGTGGTCCATCAGCTCCTGAGCTGGCGAAGGTCGGACGGGGAGCGGCGTCAGCAGCTGAAGTGGCTGGCCTGCGGGGCCGCCGTCACCCTCGGAATCGGCGTCGGGGCCAGCTCGGTCGCACCGGGCTTCCTATCGTGGGTCCTCGGCATCGCCCTGTTCGCGCTGCCGGTCAGCATCGGGGTGGGGATCCTGCGGTACCGGCTGTACGACATCGACCGGATCATCAGCCGGACGCTGGCCTACGCGATCGTGACCGGACTGCTGATCGGCGTGTACACCGGGCTGGTCCTGCTGACCACGCACCTGCTGACGTTCTCCTCCTCGGCCTCGGTGGCCGCGTCCACGCTGGTGGCGGCGGCGCTGTTCAACCCGCTGCGGCGGCGGGTGCAGCGCATGGTGGCCCGGCGCTTCAACCGGGCCCGGTACGACGCCGACCAGACCGTGGCCGCGTTCGCGGCCCGGCTCAAGGACGCGGTCGACCTGGACTCGGTCCGCACCGACCTGGCCGCGGTGGTGCAGCGGACGCTCGAACCCGCGCACGTCTCGGTGTGGATCAGATCAGCCGGCGAGGACCTGGCGTCAGCTGACCGGGACCCAGTAACAGCGCTCCTCGCCGTAGTCGGCGAACCCGGCCCGGAGCAGGGTTGGCCCGGAGGTCAGGATCCGGCCCTTGACCAGGGCCAGCGTGGCGCCGTGCTCGCGGGCCAGGCGGAGCCGCTCGGCGAGCACAGCCCGGTAGCTGCCGCGTCCCCGTGACGCGGGCAGCGTGATCGCGCCCCACAGCTGGGCCACCTCGCCGGCCAGCGTGCAGCCGCCGGTCGTGACCGGCTCGCCGTCGACCAGGGCCACCAACCGGAAGCTGGACCAGGTTGCGAGGTTGGCCAGCGTCTCGTCGAGCTGGCGGGTCAGCTCGGCCTCGTCCGGCTCGGGTCGCCCCCAGCCCTGGACGGTGATCGCGGAGGACGCGCGGAAGGTGCGCTCGTCCTGGACCAGTTCCACCACCACGTTGTCGGGGACGTCCAGCTGCGGTAGCCCGCCGTCGAGCTCGCGGGCCAGGATCTGCACGGCGTCGATCAGCTCGGCGTCCCGGGCGCGCAGCGCCTCCTCGGTCCCGGCCGGCTCGGTCGCGGCCGAGATCCACCAGGCCACCCCGGGCACGCCCCAGCCGCGGGCGTGCACCGCGATCTCGTCGATGACCTCGCCCAGCGGCCGCGTGGTCCGCGACCAGGTGACCTGCGCGGCGCGGA
This sequence comes from uncultured Actinomycetes bacterium, assembly GCA_963849595.1. GTDB lineage: Bacteria > Actinomycetota > Actinomycetes > Streptosporangiales > Streptosporangiaceae > Palsa-504. The sequence goes on along the minus strand of CAWKIB010000046.1, from coordinate 20,627 downwards.
AGGTGGGGTCGAGCACCACGTCCGGATACCGGATCAGCCGGTAGTCATCGGTGCGCAGCTCGATGGCACCGCCGGGCACCCACTCCATCGCGGCCGCCGCGTCCAGCACGCGCTGGGTCGTCCACAAGCTCACGCCTGACCTCCTGTCGGGCCGGGCAGCCAAGGTACCGCTCCGCCGCGGTCCCGTCTGTTCATTCTTTCCGAACGGAGCGTGGTGCATGCCAGCGGCACCGGCGGCCGACCGCGGCGGCCGCGGCCACGCCGAGGGCGAGGATGGGCTGGGCCGAGGCGACCCCGGCCAACGCGGCCCCGCCCGCCGCGCCGCCGTTCATGATCGAGTTGACCCAGGCCTGGGTCTCGGTGCCGTGACCCGGCGGCGCCGCGCGGGCCGCCGCGCCGAACAGCGTGGCCAGGGTGGGGCCGAGGCACAGGCCGGCCAGCGGCGTGGCCACGGCCAGCAGCGGGGCGTACAGCCCGGCCGCGGTCAGCACGGTGAGGCCGATCGCGTACCCGGCCAGCAGCCGCGACAGCCGGTAGCCGCGGTTGGCCAGGAACACGCTGCCCACGATGCTGCCGATCGAGATCTCGGCCAGCAGCGGGCCCGACGCCCACAGGGCGTGGTGGTACCGGGCGTAGGCGGTGAGCGCGACCTCGGTCGCGCTGAGCGCGGCGTTGGTGAGCGCCGCGATGATCAGCAGCCGGCGCAGCGCCGCGGACCGCAGCGGGCCGAACCGGGAGCGCGTCGTCGCCGGGGGCTCCCGGTGCGCGGACCGGACGGCCCCCCGGAGCTCCCGGGCCGCGGACCGCAGCGGGCCGAACCGGGAGCGCGTCGTCGCCGGGGGCTCCCGGCGCTCGGGCTGGCTGGACGGTCCGGCGATGGTGATCAGGGCCGCGCCGGTCAGCGCCAGCAGGACGGCCACCGCAGCCGCCGGGGCCAGGCCGGTGGCCAGCCCGCTGGCCAGCACCGGGCCGGTGATGTAGGCCAGGTCGAACACGGCGGCGTCCAGGGCGAAGGCGGTCTGCGTGAGCCGGGCCGGGGTGTGCGCCGACCACAGGCTGCGCAGGCCCGGGCTGAGCGGCGGGTTGACCAGGCCGGCCACGGTCGCGGTGCCGATGAGGACCCCGGCCGGGGCGGCGGCCAGCGCGCCGGCCAGCAGGGCGGCCAGGGCCAGGGCGTACCCGGCGGCGCACACGGCGGCGACCGGGACCAGCCCGCGCCGGTCCGCCAGCCGGCCCCGCACCGGGCCGGTCGCGGCCTGGCCCAGGGTGTAGCCGGCCACGACCAGGCCGGCCACCGTCATCGAGGCGTGCTGGGCCGCCACCAGCAGCAGGGTGAGGCTGACCATGCCCTGCGGCAGCCGGGCGCACACGTCCGCGACCGCGAGCCTGCGCAGCACCGGCTGGGCAAACAGCCCCCGGTACCCCGCGACCCCTGGCCCGCTGCTCACCGAAATCATTATCGTGGACCGTTACTGGCGCTATAGGGACAGTAACGGTCCACGATGTTGGCGCGGGCCTGGTTTGCGGGGGGCGGGTGGGGTAAAGTGCATACAGTTTGGGTTTGGGAAGGGGTGTTGTGGATCAGGGGACGCGGGTGGAGATCGCCGAGGTGCTGCTCGGCGCGTATGCGAGCCGCAAGCCGGTCGAGCCGTTGACCGTGCAGTATGACGATCTGACCGTGCGGGACGCGTACGAGATCCAGCTGCTGCAGGTGGCGCGGTGGACCGCCGACGGCGCCCGGATCAAGGGGCACAAGGTCGGCCTGACCTCCCCGGCCATGCAGCGTCAGATGAACGTGGACCAGCCGGACTACGGGCATCTGCTCGACCGCATGTTCTGGCCGGAGTACGACCCGATCCCGCTGTCCGGCTTCCTGCAGCCGCGGGTCGAACCCGAGACCGCGTTCGTGCTGGCCCGGCCGCTGCGCGGACCGGGCGTAACGGTGGCCGACGCGATCGCGGCGGTCGCGTTCGTGCTGCCCGCGCTGGAGCTGATCGACTCGCGGATCAGGGACTGGAAGATCGGGCTGGCCGACACCATCGCCGACAACGCCTCCTCCGGCGGGGTGGTGCTGGGCAGCAGCCCCGCTGCCCTGGCTTCGGTCGACCTCCGGCTGGCCGGGTGCAACCTGCACAAGAACGGCGAGCTGGCCGGCACCGGGGCCTGCGGCGCGGTGCTCGGCTCGCCGCTGCGGGCGCTGGTGTGGCTGGCCAACACGGTCGGCGCCCGGGGCGTCGAGCTCGAGGCCGGGCAGGTGATCCTGCCCGGCTCGGTGACCGCGTCGGTCCCGGTCGGCCCGGGCGACACGGTGACCGCCACGTTCGCCGGCCTGGGCCGGGTGACCGCGCGCTTCGCGGCCGGGGAGGAATGATGACCACCGCGGCGATCGTCGGGTCGGGCAACATCGGCTCCGACCTGCTGGCCAAGCTGCGACGCAGCGAGCACGTCGAGGTCCGGTACATGGTCGGCGTCGACCCGGCGTCCGAGGGCCTGGAGCGGGCCCGGCGTTCGGGGGTCCTGGCCAGCGCGGAGGGCGTGGACTGGCTGCTGGCCCGGGACGAGCTGCCGGACCTGGTGTTCGAGGCCACCTCGGCCCGGGCGCACCTCGCGCACGCGCCCCGGTACGCCGATGCGGGCATCCGGGCCGTGGACCTGACCCCGGCGGCCGTCGGGCCGCTGGTCTGCCCGCCGGTCAACCTGCGCGAGCATCTGGGCGCGCCGAACCTCAACATGATCACCTGCGGTGGCCAGGCCACGATCCCGCTGGTGCACGCGGTCTCCTCGGTGACGCCCGTGCCGTACGCGGAGATCGTGGCCTCGATCGCGTCCCGGTCGGCCGGGCCCGGCACCCGCGCCAACATCGACGAGTTCACCACCACGACCGCGCGGGCCATCGAGCGCGTCGGCGGGGCCGGGCGCGGCAAGGCGGTCATCGTGCTGAACCCGGTCGAGCCGCCGATGATCATGCGCGACACGGTGTTCTGCGCCATCTCCCCCGACGCCGACCACGACGCGATCACCGCGTCGGTGCTGGACATGGTGGCCGAGGTGGCACGGTACGTGCCCGGGTTCACGCTGCGGGCCGACCCGCAGTTCGACCCGGTGTCTCCGGGGTGGTCCGGGTACGCGCGGGTCGCGCTGTTCCTCGAGGTCCGCGGGAACGGGGACTACCTGCCGGAGTGGGCGGGCAACCTGGACATCATGACCGCCGCGGCGGCCCGGGTCGGCGAACTGCTCGCGACCGCCGGGGTGACGGCGTGAACGCCCCGCCGCGCGAGGTCCGCATCACCGACTCCACGCTGCGGGACGGCTCGCACGCGATGCGGCACCAGTTCACCGAGGAGCAGGTCCGGGCGGTGGTCAGCGCCCTGGACGGCGCCGGGGTGCAGGTCATCGAGGTATCGCACGGCGACGGGCTGGGCGGCTCCTCGTTCAACTACGGCTTCTCGCTGGTCGACGAGATCTCGCTGATCAGGGCGGCCGTCGACGAGGCGCGGGCCGCGCGGATCGCGGTGCTGCTGCTCCCCGGCGTCGGCACCGTCGAGGACCTGCGCGAGGCGCGGGAGGCGGGCGCGTCGGTGGCCCGGATCGCCACCCACTGCACCGAGGCGGACGTGTCGGTCCAGCACTTCGCGGCGGCGCGGGACCTGGGCATGGAGACGGTCGGGTTCCTGATGCTGGCCCACCGGCTGGACCCGGCCGGGCTGGCCCGGCAGGCCCGGATCATGGTCGACGCGGGCGCCGAATGCGTCTACGTGGTCGACTCGGCCGGCGCCCTGGTCCTGTCCGACGCGCAGGCCCGGGTGCAGGCCCTGGTCGCGGAGATCGGGCGGGAGGCGCAGGTCGGCTTCCACGGTCATCAGAACCTGTCGCTGGGCGTGGCGAACTCGGTGCTGGCCTACCAGGCCGGCGCGACCCAGGTCGACGGCGCGCTATGCGCGCTCGGCGCGGGGGCGGGCAACGCGCCCACCGAGGTGCTGGCGGCGACGTTCGCCCGGCTCGGCATCGGCACCGGGGTGGACGTGGACGGCGTGCTGGCCGCGGCCGAGGAGGTAGTGCGGCCCATCATCCCGCGGCTGCCGTGGATGGACCGGGCCTCGGTGGTGCAGGGGTACGCCGGGGTGTACTCCTCGTTCCTGCTGCACGCGCAGCGGGCCGCCGAACGCTACGGGGTGCCCGCGCACGCGATCTTGCAGCGGGTCGGCGAGGCGGGCTACGTGGGCGGCCAGGAAGACATGATCATCGACATCGCGCTGCAACTGCAGGCCGAGAGCGCGGAGGTCACGAGCCCGGCGGGAGCCGCGCGATGAGCGAGTGGACGGTGGACCGGGCGGCGGGCGTGCTGCTCGAGGCCGAGGCGGCCGGGACCGACCGGCCGCCGATCACCGACGAGTGGCCCGGCCTGGACCTGGCCACCGCGTACGCGGTGCAGGACGAGACGCTGCGGCGGCGGCTGGCCCGCGGTGAGCGGCTGGTCGGGGTCAAGCTCGGGCTGACCAGCCGGGCCAAGCAGCAGCGGATGAACATCAGCTCGCCGCTGGTGGCCTGGCTGACCGACGCGATGGTGCTCCCGGCCGGCGCGCCCGTGCCCCGCGACCGGCTCATCCACCCGCGGGCCGAGCCGGAGATCGTGTTCGTGATGGGCTCGCGGCTGGCGGGTCCGGGCGTCACCGCGGCCACCGCGCTGGCCGCGGTGGAATCGGTGTACGGCGGCCTGGAGGTCATCGACAGCCGGTACCGCGACTTCCGGTTCACCCTGCCCGACGTGGTCGCGGACAACGCGTCCTCGGGCTGCTTCGTCACCGGGCCGGTGGCGGCGTCACCCGCGGCGCTGGATCTCGGCCTCGAGGCGTGCCTGCTCGAGCTGAACGGGCAGGTGGTGGACTCGGCCACCGGCGCCGCCGTGCAGGGCCACCCGGCCGAGGCCCTCGCCCTGGCCGCCAACGACCTGGGCCGGCGCGGCCTGGCCATCGAGCCCGGCTGGATCGTGCTGACCGGCGGCATGACCGACGCGGTGGCCGTCCCGGCCGGCGCGGTGCTGGCCGCCCACTTCACCCACCTCGGCTCGCTGTTCCTGCCCTAGGTGGCTCCGCTGGCGAAAGATCAGCCTCATCAGCTCTTCGCTGCGCGACAGGCCCCGGTGCGGCCGCTGCGTCAGCCCGGTACTGGTGAAACCACATTTCTCATATAGGCGCCTGGCTGGTTCATTGCCTTCGAGTACCCACAGCCAGATGGTAACGAATCCACGGTTGAAAAGCCGCCGCAAGACATTCTTAATCAGGTCTGTTGCCACGCCACGGTGCCGAAATCCAGGACGAACCCACATATATTCTAGATAGCACTCATTAGGCGGAGTATCTTGTTCCCTAGTGATTCCAACGAGAGCGATTTTCTTGTCATTCCTTACCTCAATGGTCCACTCGCCGCGCTCGAATTCAGCGCGCCACTCTCGTTCTTTGTAGGCCGACTCTTCCGAATAGGAGGAAAGGAATGCCGTGGGCGACTCCTGCAGTGCGGCTAGCCTCATTTCGCGCAATACAACCCATTCTTCTTCATTCATTATATGAGGCGCCATGTCCCATATTATGCCATGTGGCGCGATCTATTCCAACAATTACCTTTGTGTCAGCTTGGCTAGCCATGATCCGCGGGGGACAGCGGAACCTCTGAGCCTGCCGGGCTCATGGGCGCGTCAGAAGTGACGCGAGAAGACTCCAAGCGTAGCTGATGAGGTCTAGACGCTGCCGCTGGGAGTCGCCGACGCGGTAGCTACCGTCGGATCCCGCGTCAGCGCCAACTCCCAATCGGCGAGCGGTGCGTCTGGCTTCGACGGGGCGGCTACGCGGGCATCTGTCCGTTCGATCCGGGCCCGTCCGCCAGCGAACACCAGTGCTGCGCCTCGGTCGGGAGGACTCAAGACCCATGCGGGACGTGGCGAAGGCATCAGCATCCAGTATTTCCTGGCGGTCAGACATCGTACCAACCGGAATTTGGATGGTTGGGTGACCCCGCTGCGCCGGGCCTAGTTCCAGCATCTCCAGCGCCTCTTCCACGGAATCGACTCTAGGTTGAGTTTCCAGGCGCTCTGCCCAGGCACGCAGATCGTCCTGCCAGGCCTTGATGTAATCGTCAAACGCTTCCGGTTGGAGCTGCATGAGACAAAGCATTGCAGTCTGGACAGCCCGGACGATATTCTGTCCGATTTCAGGCGCAACCAAGTCTGCGCGCTCGATGATCTGTTCCAGGACCTTCTTACGGGTGCTCAGGAATTTATTCCAGTAACCGACCGTTGCTTCCGTCACGCCGGAGCCAAGGTGAATCAGCGCGTACAGTCCTTCGGCCAGGACGTCTCCGAACTCCTGACCTTCCGCTCGCCCGACATTTTCAAAGGGGTCATAACGAAGCTGAGTTACATCGCGCCCTGACCACCCGAGTCGCCGCGCGCGTACGTCGTCGTAAAAGAAGAGCCAATCCTCATTGTAGATCTCGGGGAAGAAGCCGAATGGCTGCTGGCAGTTAACCGCCAGCACCGAGCCGCTGACGAAGACGTCCTGGTCGGCGCCGGTCGCCCGCTTCGCATGGCATACCACCGAGTTGTCGGCGTAGTCGGTGACCCTCATGCCCACCGTGCGGTACCGATCCAGCATCGACACGGTCGCGCGCAGGTCCGCCAGCGACACGCCTCTCACGTCATCGTCCATGAAGAAGATGCGGCTCCAGCCGAGCATCTTTGCGAGCAGCAGGCCCAGGTTCCGCTTCGCGCTCAGGTCTCCGTTGGGATTCACGCAGACGGGCGGTTCGCTGCCATGCACCACGTCTGATGAGCTGAAGGCGAGCAGGGGATGACAGTAATCATCTGGTATGTCCACCGCCGCCCCCTTCCCGAACCCCCTGTCCGTGAACAACTGGGCGACCTCGGTGGCTCGGGTCTCACGGCTGCAGAGGACGATGAGCCAGCACTGTGCGGCCTGGGCCAGCTCCACGGCGTGCTCGAGATTGTCAGCGGTCCTCGAGGCCGGCACGATGATGGCATCGAGGTCCGTACGGCCGACGCGCCAGCTGCCCGGGCGAGCGCGCCCGGCGAGCTGACGATGAGTCTCGTACTGCCGTATATACGGCAGGATGCGACGGACCACGCGTTCCTCCGGCGAAGATGACGGACCAGTTAGGCGTTATGTACCGGTTTACCTCAGGGCCACTGATAAAGCACGGAACCAGCAGCGTAGAAGTCCGGGGTCAAGGTCTTAGCCTCTATTACCGGAACGCGCATAAGAATGGCAAACGAATCGACGTCGGCGAAATTCTCCGCAATGTACCGTTCGTTTGACTCGCGCAGCCGCGCATCTGTAAGACTGCGCACCGCACCCAGGACGCCCCGGCTATGGATCCCGTTACATATGACCAGGGCTCGGCTGGAGTTGAGCGGGTTCGAAGCGCGCACCAGCAGCCCGACATCCTCGGTGAGGATCTTATGCGCGTCATCACGCCACTTCGGCAGGAATCGGCGCTTGCCGTCGTCGACCGTAAAGATCTCGCCGGTTTCGACGGCGGGATCCGGGACCTGCCGGACCGGGAGCACAGGCATCATCTCTTGCAGGCGCTGCGTCACTTCGTTCCAGACGATGCCGCCGAGCAGCACCAAGTGACCGGAGAGGTCATCCGCGACAACGTTAGGAGCGGTCCTGAAGTTGACCTGCATATGGGGGTTCTCGACGCGGGCATGACCGAATAGTTCGACCAGGGCGTCCAGGTCGGCGAAGGACTGCAGCTCCGTGAAGTTCGGATCGGCCGGATCGGCGAACGCGCCGGCCTGGGCCGCAGGGAGCTGGGCGCAGACAATGGTGAGCGGCCCGGTGTCGGGAAAGTGCCACGATCGCTGCGCCGTGACGTCGGCTTGGCTCACCGGCTTCCTGGTGGCCTCCTCACGCAGGGCCAGCAACTCAACTTCCAGCGCCTTGCGGGCGGCTTGTTCCTCTTCGTCGAAGGTGTCCACGGGCAGCAGCACAGGTATGTCGCCCTCGATCGATCTGTGCGTCGCGAAGAACTGCGCGTAGGCCTTTAGGCGTTCTGGCGGCGGGAGCTTCGGCGCGGCCGTGTTCTCCCACGACGAGACGGTGGCCGCGGCAACGTCCCCGAACGCATCCGCCAGAGCCGCCTGGGTCAGACGTTCGGACCACTGGTGCTCACGGAGTTCACGGAGGCGCGGGGCGAGTTGCTGCAGCGCAGGAGAGCTAGGGGCCATGCCCGCACCTCCGGAGGTCGCGACGAGAAAGCGTCAGCCTATCCTACGGTATTGCCAGTGTCGAATCATCCTTCTACAGTAGAGATAGAAGGGCCGTAGTTTATGCGAGTAGAGCTACTCTCTACCAAGTAGAGAGGTAGAGCAATAGTGGAGAACAGGGTGCAGCGATCTAGCGCTTGAGCATAGCGTAGAGGTGCAGCGATGTCCCGTAGCGCGGCAGTATTCATAGGGCGATCCGACACCGTTGCCCAGCGCGCGGAGTGGCTGAGCGAAGACAGGCCACGAGACATCTGCTGCCCGCTCATGAGCGCAGGCTCACACCCAACTGGCCGACCATACGCGGACGGGCAACCACGCGCCCCGCCAAAACGCGCTGGGCCGGAGTGCACCCGGCCCAGCGACCTGCGATCAACACGACAAATGATCGTGATGACGATGCTAGCTGAGGCAAAACCGAAGCGCCAGCAAGCGTCCTGTCAGCACGAGTCTGCTCCGATCCCCGGCTTGCGCCGGGTCCCGCACCCCGTCGTGAACACGACAAAGGAACAGACGATGCTCGCTCTCCAAGCCGTCGCCCACGGCGCCCATTCACTTCAAGCACTTCTGATCGCTATCTCGGTGCTAGCCGCCCTCTTCTGGAAGGCGGTACTGAAGATCATCTTCATCCTCCTGGTCATCGCTACCTTCATTACGATCACGTTCGGGGCGGCAGCCGTACTGTCGATCCTGGTCCATGTGATCAAGTAAAGACCGCCTGTCGGCCGGTTCCGCCCTTGCGAACTGGCCGACAGGCATCCCGGCCTTCTACACGCCCACCGCGGTCGGCACCAGCCTGGCCGCGGGCAAGGACGTCCGCTATTTCGACGGCCTGCCGTACGTTCTGGAGCGGGCCATCATTACCGACTTCGCGTTCGTCCGCGCGCACCGGGCCGACCGGCTGGGGAACCTGCAGTTCCGCGGGGGCAGCCATAACTTCAACGTCAGCTTCGCCAAGGCCGCGCAGGTCACGATCGCCGAGGCGGACGAGATCGGCGCGATCCCCGCGGAACACGTAGACCTGCCCGGGGTGTTCGTCACCCGGGTCGTGGCCAGTACCACCCAGATGGACGTGCAGAACCTGCCGATGCGGCCGAGCCGCCCGGGCGGCAGCGCGCGAAGCTACCACGGCAAGCCTGCTCTGACCAGGGAGCAGATCGCGCGCCGGGTCGCGGCCCTGCTGCCCGACGGCGCGACCGTGAACCTCGGCGCCGGACTGCCCGCGCTGGTAGCCAACTTTCTGCGCGAGCGGGCGGTCATCCTGCACAGCGAGAACGGGATGCTCAACTACGGCGAGTTCGTCCACGGCTCCTCGTTCGACCCGGACCTGCACGACGCCAGCGGCCACTTCGTCACGGTGCGGGACGGGGCGTCATTCTTCGACAGCGTGACCTCGTTCGAGATCGCGCGATCGGGACGGCTGGACGCGGTCGTGCTCGGCGCCTATCAGGTCGGCGCGAACGGCGACCTGGCCAACTGGTCGGTCCCGGGCATGACCGGCGGCGGTATCGGCGGGGCAATGGACCTCGCGGTCGGGGCGCGGCAGGTCATCGCGATGTGCGAGCACACCGATTCGACGGGTCAGCCGAAGCTGGTCGGTACCTGCGACTTCGAAGTCACCGCGCCGGGCTGCGTGGACACGGTGGTCACCGATCTCGCGCTGCTGCGCCGGACAGGGCTGACCGCCGGACTGCTGGACAACGCCAAGCCGAACGGGTCGGTGCTGCTCTCGCACACCGGCCGGGAACTTCGCCGCCAGCACGGCATCCGGGACTTCGTGATGTACCAGAAGGGGTACTTCGGTACTCCCGTCGAGGAGAGCCTGATCCAGCAGATCCTGCACAACTGCGACTCAGTCCCGAGCATGCGCGGCTGTTCAGCGCGGCCTGGATGGGGCAAGTCCGACCTACGGCAGTTCTTGTTTGATCATGCCGTCCGGACCCGGGAGGAACTAGCCGCGGCCGGTAAGGAGGCAGTGTCCAGCCGGACCCGCTGGCGGCTCCCGGCCGACCATCCGGATGCGCTGCCCGTGGATACCGGGGACGGGGCGGTCCGGGTGCTCAACTCCCCTGGCGCCGTGCTCGTGGTGGTCGCGGGGGCCGGCAACGCCGGGGTATCCGCCGTAGTCGAGACATTCGGGCCGCGTGGCGGCCCTCCTCCGGTGACCCGGATCACAGGCCGAGGAGGCGCGCCGCGTTGTGCTTGTAGAGGCCGGGCTTGATCTCGTCCCGGATGGCGGTGCGCTCGAGATCGTCGCGCCACCGCTCGGGCGTGAGCATCGGGAAGTCCGTGCCGAACAGCACCTTGTCCTTCAGCAGCGTGTTGGCGTACTGCACCAGGATGGGCGGGAAGTACTTCGGCGACCAGCCCGACAGATCGATGTAGACCTGCGGCTTGTGCGTCGCCACGGCGAGCGCTTCCTCCTGCCATGGGAACGACGGGTGGGCCAGGATGATCGGCATGTCCGGGAAGTCGACGGCCACGTCGTCGAGGTACATCGGGTTGGAGTACGCGAGCCGGATCCCGCCGCCGGCCCGCTGCCCCGCGCCCGCCCCGGTCTGGCCGGTGTGGAACAGAGCCGGCAGCCCGGCGGTCGCGATGACCTCGTAGAGCGGGTAGGCGCCGCGGTCGTTGGGGAAGAACCCCTGCGAACTCGGGTGGAACTTGAAGCCGCGCACGTGGTAGGAGTCGATCAGGCGCTTCGCGGTGCGTACCCCTTCGGCGCCGCGAGCCGGGTCCACGCTCGCGAACGCGATGATGACGTCGGCGTTCGCCGCCGCCCGCTCGGCGACCTCTTCGTTGGACACGCGAACCGGGCGGTCCTTGACGTCGACCGTGAAGGTCACCGCGGCCATGTTGCGGTCCCGGTAGTACTGGGCCAGTTCGTCCACGGTATAGGCGGCCGCGTCGGTCTTGAAGTACGCCGCCATCGCCTCCAGCGCCTGGCCCGCTTCGGGGGTGGCAGCGGTCACGGACCGGTGCACATGCGTGTGCACGTCGATCGCGTCCAGGGTGCTAACGTCCACTCGCCGGCTCCCTCAGCCGGAAGGTAGGTCGAGGGCGGGGTTGCCGTCGAAGAAACCGTCGGCCCGGAGCTGGAACCCGACGCGGGTGACCGGCATCACCGGCCAGTCCTCCGGGCGCACCACGTGGTGGGCGGTGAACGTGTGCCAGAGCACCAGGTCGGTATCTTCCAGCGGGCGGTCGGCCGCGGTCCAGGCCGGCAGGCCGTCCCCGCCGGGGTGCTGGTTGGGGTATTCGCCGGCCGGGAACCGCTGGTCGGGATCGTACGCGGTGACCCACAGGTGCTTGGTGGCGAACTGGGCCCGCCGCATGATGTGGGTGTCGGGCTGGCAGAAGGGCAGCACGCTGTCCTGGGGCACCAGTTTGTAGGCGACCGGCTCGCCGGTGGCGTTCCGCCGGCCGGAGTTGATGATCTTCCAGTAGCGGGCGGCGCGCCCGTCAGCGACCCGCTGCGCCTGCGATTCGCGGCGCAGCGGAGTCTGCCGCACCACCCAGGCGTTGCCGTACGGGTTCTCCGGGCCGGGCGGCAACGCCACCGAGTCGCACTCATAGACGGTGTTCTGCGGGCCGTCGACCATCATGTCCAGCCGCACGCAGAAGATGTGCTGGTGGTTGGGACCGTAGACCTGGGGCGCGACCAGGGTGCCGTGGGCCGGTTTCTGGCCCTCGGGCAGTGCCCCGTTGGAGATCACGCCGGTCAGCTTGACCTCGTATTCGATGGTGCCGTCCTGGTAGAGGTACCAGAAGTAGCCGTACTCGTAGTTCCCGACGGTGGCGATCATCGAAATCACCAGCCGGCGCGAGCGCCGGACTTCGGTCTTGCCGGTCCGCCAGTCGGCGTGCTTCCACGACATGCCGTGGTCTTCCTCGTGCACGCAGATCGCGTTCTTGATCAGCTGCGGATGGCCGTCGTTGTCGTTGAGGCAGGCGTCGAAGTAGTAGATCTCACCCAGGCAGTCGCAGCCCAGTTCCAGGCTGTTGGCGAGCACCCCGATTCCGTATTCGCCCATGTCGAAGACGTTCTTGCGGTAGTGCGCGGGGCGCGGATCGCCGTAGGGGATGAACATTTCCGTCAGCGAGGCACGGTAGATGAGCGGCCGGAGAGTTCCGTGGTCCTGGTAGCGCACCAGGTAGAGGACCAGCCCCTCGCGGGGGGTGAAACCGACCTGGAACCGCCATTTCTGCCAGCGCACCTCGTGCCCGTCGACGGTGAAGCTGGTGCCTTCCGGCTGGGTGATCTGCACCGGCTTCAGGTCCTGCCGGGGGCCATCGGGGAAATGCGGGACGTTCGCGGGGTCGCGGATTCCTTCGGCGGTGTAGTTGCCGCCGCCTGGCGGCAGGGGAATCACTCCGTGGTCCTCGATGTCCACCACTTCCATGCGGTCGAGGTCGAAGCGGACGATCAGGCCCTCCACCGGCCGGGCGTATCCGTTGTCGTCGGGATCCCCCTGGCGCACCCAGGTCAGCGGCCGGAGGAACCGGCCCCGGCCGGCCGCGTCCTCGGGGCCGTTGTAGCCGACCGACCAGGGGTCGATCATGACCATGTCGAAGTCGGTGACGCCACGCCGGCGCATCGCCTCCTGCCAGCGGGCGTCCTTCCTGACCGCGGCCTCGGTGGCCAGGAACTCTTCGAGCATGATCGCCGGCTGGACGCCGGGCACCTCCCGCCACAGGCGCACCTCGCCGGCGGTGATCGAGACCACCGCCTCGTAGGTCCGGCATTCGGCCCGTTCCCGGAGCACGACGTGCGCCTCGCGCTCCAACGCATCGCCCGGCTGGTAGCGCAGGACCGCGTCCTTGGCTGGTTCGGCCAGCGTGACGTAGACGAACCGGGCGCTCGCGGCCAGGCCGCGGTCCTGCTTGAGGATCTGGCGGACCGTCTCGATCTCCTCCGCCGTCAGCGGGTCCAGCGGATGCCGCACCCTCACCTTGGCGTCCTGCGTTGTCGTCATCATCCGCCCCTTCCTGACTCTGCGGACTACCGGCCGTGGAAATGTGGTTCGCGTTTGTCCACGAAGGCTTGAGCGGCTTCGCGATGATCCTGGGTGAGCCCGGTGTGCACGTGGTGGGTCACTTCCAGGTCCATGCACTCACCCAGCTCGCCGGATACGGCCCGGTTCAGGTTCTCCTTCATGTAGCGGTAAGCGACCGACGGCCCTTGCGCGAGCCGGCGAGCGCGTTCCATGACCTCCCGCTCGAAGTCGGCGGGCGGGAAGATGGCGTTGACGATCCCGAGCCGCTCGGCGTCCTCGGCGCTCAGCCGCTCGGAGAAGTAGTAGAGCTCTTTGGCTTTGGCGCTGCCCACCAGCCGGGTCAGAAACCATGTCCCGCCGTAGTCTCCGGCGAACGCGACCTTGGCGAACGCCGTGGTCAGCACCGCCCCCGGCACCGCGTAGCGCAGGTCGCAGGCCAGCGCCAGTGACAGGCCGGCCCCGGCCGCGGGCCCCCCGATGGCGGCGATCGTCGGCTTGGGCATGCTCCACAGGCGGCCGCTGGTGGCCCGCTGGTTCAGTCGCTGGCGGTGGATGCGAGCGTCGAGTGACAGGCCGGGACCGTCGCCGCGATCGGCCGGCTGCGCGGCCATGTTCTTGACGTCACCGCCCGCGCAGAAGGCGCCGCCCGCCCCGGTGAGCACGACGCAGCCAACCGCGTCGTCGGTCTCCACCTGGGCCAGGACCGCCCCCAGGGCAGACACCATGGCCTGGGAGAACGCGTTCCGCCGATCCGGCCGGTTCATGGTGATCACCGCGACGCCGCCGTCGATCTCGGCCCGCAGATCCTCGGTCCCCGTATCGAGCGCGGTCATGTCAGCCTTCCTCACCGGCGAAGCGGACCCCGCCAATCATCCATGGCCCGCCACCGGGCAGCCCCGCGATGGTCACCTCGGTGATTCCCTCGCCACGACCGCCCCCAGCAGGCACGAACCGCAGCCGCTGGCCCGGGTCCGGCAGCTCTACCACCCTGGTGTCCCCGCTGCCGGCAGCGGAGATCCCGAGCACCGCCGCCCAGCGCCGGGCCGCGGCGGCCGGGTCGTTGACCTCGATCGTCAGCCCGGTCACGCCGCCCGGGGCATGTTCGGGCACCCGCCCCGTCCACGACGGGCCCGCCCACCTCCACGATCGCTCGGGAGCCGCCCAGTCCAAGGACACGATCGCGCCGGGGACGTCCCCGGGATGAAGGTGGGTCGCCGCGATGTCGGGCAGGTCGGCGACCCAGATCACCCGTACCCCCAGGCTGGCGACCCTGCGACGGGCCGCAGCCAGATCCGGGACCTGGAAAATCGCCATGTAGCCGGTGTTACCGCCGCGCCGCTTGAGGTACCGGCCGGCGGTCGTGTCCGGCTGCGCGGGAGCCACCACCTCCACGAACGTGTCGCCCACGGTAAACACCGCGTTGGTCAGGCCGAACTGTCCCACCCCCGGATCGTGAAAGGGCGGCGGCCAGCCGAAGGCCCGGCGCAGCTCGCCTGCTACCTGGCCGCAGTCGCGCGCCGCCAGGGCCACCTGGCGCAAGCGCGGTCCGCTCAGCACACACCAACAATAGGACGTCCCGATCCGCCGCGACATGACCGTCGGCGCGCGCCCCGGATGGCGGACGCTGCGACGGGAGCCCGGTCTGGCCCGGCTAGTCGGCCAGGCGGAACGCGAGCTGGGTGACCCACTTGCTCATGTCCGGCTCCTCACGGGGGTCGGTCAGGTAGATCTCCAGCCTGCTGCCCCACCGCTCACCGTCGGCGTCCGGCGACATGTCCCAGGTCAGGCCCTGTCCGGCGGCCCAGTCCAGCAGCGTCTTGGTGGCCCCCATCAGCTCGCTGGGGTGGCCCACGTGGGTGAGCGTGGCGTAGCGCCCGGCGGGCAGGACGCCGGAGATCACCTCGCCGTCGCCGTCGACGGGCGCCGCGACCGGCACGCCGTTGTCGATCTCGAGCTGGCGCGCCATGTCGATCACGTTGTACTTGAGGAACGGCGGCCCGGCGGGGGCCAGGCCGCGGGCGCCCAGCCAGCCGAACACCTCACCGGTGCGGACGGCGAACGCGCCGATCTCGGCCATGCTCACGTGTCCCCTGATCGCCACGTACGGCTGCTCGGCGCGGGTCACGATCTCCGGTACTGACATCGGTTCATCCCCTATTCACAGTCGATGGGCTGCTGCAGTTCGGTGACCCACTGATCAGGGTCTTCGGACCATTCCAACGTCACCTCGCGGGCGTACCCGGCCGAGCGGTACCCGCTGGCGTCGATCCACCGGGCCAGGGCCTGGCCGGTGGCCAGCACGTCGTCCATGGAGCCGTGGTGGATGATGGCCGCCGCGGTGTCCACCTCGGGCAGGTCCACGACGCGGAAGCGGTGCTCCCCGCCGGGCTCGGCGACCACCGGCACGGCGGCGTGGACGACGATGGCGCCGTCGCCGTCCGGGGTGTCCTCGTAGTACGCGATGGCCGGGCCCGCCGCGCTGACGCTCGCGGCGGCCATCAGCTGCCACAGGTCGCGGTACAGCGGCTGGATGACCGGGGTGATGGCCTCCGGCTCGTACCCCGCGGCGGTGCCGGTCAGCTCCCCCACCCGGACCGGCGCGAGGCGCTTGATCACCACCCCGTCGACCGGGACGCGGGCCTCGTCCTCAATGGTCGCCAAGCGCGCCTCGACCCGGGCCAGCCGGGCCGTCTCGTCCTGGATCTGAGCGTGGATCTCGGCCCGGCGCAGTTTCAGCATGCCGCGCAGCTCGGCCGCGCTGACCTGTTCGGCCAGGATCGCCTGCACTTGGCCCAGGGTGAAGCCGAGGTCCTTCAGCGCGATGATGCGGTTCAGCTCGGCCAGCTGTCCGGCCTGGTAGAAGCGGTACCCGGTCGCAGCGTCGACGGTGGCCGGGCGGAGCAGGCCGATCGCGTCGTAGTGCCGCAGCATGCGGACCGATACGCGGCCGTGCCGTGCGAACTCCCCGATGCTGAACACGGTCCCGTTGTACCCCCTGACACCGTGTCAGGGTCAAGCCGTCAGGCGGCCTGAAGGTCGACCGTGACGTCCACGATGCCGCGGCGGGGCACGCCGGACGACATGTGCCCGGCCCGGGTGAGCAGCGCCAGCGACGCCAGGTTTTCCGCCTCGACATCGGCGCGCAGCCGCGTGACCGCGGCCGGGCGGCGCTGGATCAGGGCTTTGGCGAGCGCGGTGCCGACACCGCGGCCCTGCCACTCGTCGGCGACCGTGAAGGCGACCTCGGCGCTGGCCGGATCGGCAGGGTCCTGCACGAGGCGGGCCACTCCGACCGGCCATTCCTCGCCATCGGGCGGCAGCACGACGAGCACCAGCGCGATGTGATGCACCCCGTCCACCTTGCCGACCAGCCGCTGGATCATCGCGTCGTCGAGGTCGCTGAGTGAGGACAGGAACCGTCGCTGCCGTGACTCCGGCGACAAACGGCGGAACATCTCGCGCAGCGCCTGGCCATCGGTGGGCAGCAACGGCCAGATCATCGCGGGCGTGCCGTCACGTAGCGACAGCTCGCCCGGCAGCGCCCGGCGGGGATCGGGGTTCACTCCTACTGCAACAGTCCCGGATCCTGCCTAGTTCCCCGGCGCCGGAGGGATGTTGTAGTTCATCCGGAACAGGTTCTCCGGGTCGTACCGGGCCTTGAGCCGGCCGAGTTCGGCGTACTTCTCCGGGCCGCCGAAGGCCTCGACCACGCGGTCCAGCTCGTCGAAGTTCAGCATGTTGACGTAGACGCCGCGGCCGGTCCAGGGGGCCAGGTCGGCGACGATGGCGCGGGTCCGGCCGATGTAGTCGGGGTCGTCGGCCGGGTCGTCCCAGCGCATGGCGAAGTTCAGCCAGAGCAGGTAGCCGCGGTTGGAGAAGGCCGAGCCGGCTTCGGGCACGTCGCCGATGGCGCCGCCGAGGCCGATGATCTCGACCTCGCCCTCCATCGGCATGTCCTGCCAGAAGGTGACCAGCTTGTCGATCGCTTCGTCGGCCAGGTCGGCGACGTGCGCCTCCTTGGTGTAGTACCGGTGGCCGTCCTCGAACTCGGTGTCGATCAAACGTTGCACGCCGGCCGCGAACGGCAGCACGGTGGTGGCCTTGATGCAGGGCTCGCCGATCTCGGTCAGCCGCCCGATCATCTCGGCGCCCAAATCATCGGAAGCGTCGTCCAGCCACATCGAGACGAGCATGACCAGGCGCTTTCCGACGTATTCGGGGGGTACGAAGGGCAGCGCGGGCATGTCGTGCTTGAGCGCGGCGTGCCAGCCGACGCTGCGGGGCAGCGTGGGCACCATGGCCGCGTAGCCGCGCAGCGCGGCCGCGGCCTGCTCCGGTTCGTAGACCGAGACCCCGATGCGCATCATCGGGCCGAAGTCATGCGCGGCCATGGTGAAGCGGGTGACGATGCCGAAGTTGCCGCCGCCGCCGCGCAGCGCCCAGAACAGCTCGGGGTGCGAGTCCGCCGACACCTCGATCACCTCGCCGCTGGCCAGGACGAGCTCCAGGGAGACGAAGTTGTCGCAGGTCAGCCCGTGCTTGCGGGAGAACCAGCCGATGCCGCCGCCGAGGGCCAGGCCGCCCACCCCGGTCTCGGACATGATGCCGGCCGGGACGATGAGCCGGTGCGGCGCGGTCGCCGCGTCGACGTCGCCGAGGCGGCACCCGCCGCCGACGTGGACCAGCTTGCGCTCGGCGTCCACGGTCACCTCGCGCAGCCCGCTCAGGTCGATGGTCAGGCCGCCGTCGGACATGGCCTTGCCCGCCACGTTGTGGCCGCCGCAGCGGACGCTCGGCGGCAGGCCGTGCTCGCGGGCCACGGTGACCGCGGCCACCACGTCCGAGGTGCTCGTGCAGCGCAGGATGAGCCCCGGCCGCCGGTCGATCATGGCGTTCCAGACCGTGCGGGCCCGCTCGTACTCGGCGTGGTCGGGGCCGATGATGTCGCCCTTGAACTGCCCGGCCAGCTGCTCGGCGATGACGTAGTCGCAATTGCTCGTCAATTGTCGACGGCATGCTAGTAGACGACGTCATGATGGGTGTTCCTTTCGGTTTGCGGGCCGTCAGCTGGCGACCGCGGCCTCGGCGAGGCGGCGCATGGCGTTCAGGGTGGCCGCGACGGCCTGGAGGTAGTCCCCGGTCATGGAGTCGGCGTACGCCTGCTCCTCGGCCGACCCGCCGGCCACGCCCATGACGACCAAGGCGAAGCTGAACCGCAGGGCCAGGCCGTCGTCGATGGCCTCAATAATCTCGTTGGCGATCGTGCCCAGCACCGGGCCGGCGATGCGGGTGAAGGTCACCCGGTGCGGGGCCTCGAGCGTGATCCGCTCGGTGAAGCGCTGGCCGCGGAAGTCGATGTCGCGGTCGAACACCGTGTCGCTGTGCCGCTGGGTCACCTCGCAGTAGGTCATGGCGGGCACGAACGGCAGCGCGTTGTTGGCCTTGAGCACCAGGCCGTCCCACACGTTGCGCGGGCGTGAGACGTGGCTCGTCCGGCACGTTGACCGGCAGGGCGTGGCTGACGAAGATCATGATTCTCCTTAACGGTGTTACACAGGCGTGCCGAGGCCGTCGATGGTGACCCGGACGACGTCGCCGCCGCGCAGGTAGCGGCCGCGCCCGGCGCCGACCCCGGACGGCGTGCCGGTCGCGATGACGTCGCCGGGCTCGAGCGTGACGACCTGGCTCGCGGCCGCGATCAGCTCGGCGACCGAGCAGATCATGTCGGCGGTGGATTCGTCCTGCTGCAGCTCGTCGTTCACCCACAGGCGCAGCCGCAGGTCCTGCGGATCGGGGACCAGGAACGCCGGGGTGAGGCCCGGGCCGAGCGGCAGCGAGCCCTCCATGGACTTGGCCGCGAACCAGTCGTAGGCGAACGCGTCAGCCGGGACCACCTCGCGCCGGTGGTAGCCGCGTGCGGTCACGTCGTTGGCGACGCAGTAGGCGGCCACGTGAGCCACGGCCCGTTCGGCCAAAATGTCTTTCCCGGCGGTACCGATGACCACGGCCAGTTCGGCCTCCCAGTCGTACCGGGCGCGGGCCGGGTTTTTGACCAGATTATCGGGTCGTGCGGGCCGATCACTGACGTGGTGGGGGCCTTGAGGAAGAAGAACGGGCGCCAGCCGTCGGCCGGGATCTCGCCGCCCATCTCGGCCATGTGCCGGCGGTAGTTGACGCCCGCGCAGATCACCTTGCGCGGCCAGCGCAGCGGGGCGAGCAGCGTGTCGTATTCGATGGCGGGCGCGTCGGTGATGTCTCATGCTCACGCAGGACCGGTTCGGCGGCGGGCCAGTCGTCCAGCACTTCCATCGCGCTGCCCCAGCGCTTGAGGTCGGCGGGCGTGACCAGCGTGCCGTCCTCGCGCAGCACCCCGAGGCCTTCGGTGCCGCCGGGCGGCGTAGGTGGCCACGGACCAGGTCATCGCGGGCCTTCGATCTGGTCGTGCACGCAGGCGATGTCCAGGTCCCCGCGCCCGTCGGCGAGGGCCTGGTCGAAGACCTCCTTGGCCGCGGCGAACACCGGGGCGGACAGGCCGGTTCGGTCGGCGTACTCCGCGATCTGCTCCAGGATGGGGTGCAGGGTGCCGACGGGGCCGGGGGCGGGGGTGTACTGGCGTTCGGCCATCAGGGGGCCGCGCTGGGTCCAGATCGCCGAGCTCGCGATCGAGGTGTCGAGGGTCCGGTGGACCAAGTTCCAGGTCCAGGCCGCTGCGCCGGGCCAGGGCCATTGCCTCGGCCGCGGCCACGGTGTGCACGGCGAGCAGCAGGTTGGCGATGTACTTCAGCTGCGCGCCGGTGCCGAACGCGCCGGTGTAGACCCAGGGCCCGGAGATGGCGTCCAGCACCTGGCTGACCTTCTCGACGCTTTCCTGCTCGCCCGAGGCGAACGTGGTGGCCAGCCGCGGCGCGACCATGCCGGGGCTGCCGCTGATCGGGCAGTCCAGCAGGTCACTGCCCCGGGCCTGTACTTCGTCGCGGAGCCGGGCCTTACGCGGCACGTCGATGGTGCTCATCTCGAGGTGGATCGTGCCTGGTCGCAGTTGTTTTAGCGTGCCGTCGGGGCCCGTGATCACGTCCTCGACGGCGTCGGCGTCCGGGACGATGGACAGCAGCACGTCGGCGGCGGCCGCGACCTCGGCCGCGCTGGCGGCCACGATGCCGCCCGCCGCGGCGAGTTCGGGTGAGCCGCTGCGGCGGTAGCCGATGACGCCGAATCCCCGGTCCATCAAGTTCTGGGCGATTGGCAGGCCCATCTTGCCCAGGCCGATCACTCCGACTCTGTCCATGCTAAAACTGTATGCAGTTTGGATACTCGATGGCAAGGGGGTCGAACGGTGAAACTGCATGCAGTTT
>CAWKIB010000045.1:0-17641 GCA_963849595.1 uncultured Actinomycetes bacterium | reverse complement strand
AACGGACATCCCCGCGAGCCAAAGGGCCGCGGTGCCGCCTGGACTGAGGAGCGAGGAACGAGCGACGAGGGAAGGCGGCACCTTAAGAGCGCCCCGGAGGCGAGCGGGACAACAGAGCGAGCGGGACAATAGAGCACCGCTGGCCCTCCGGCGGGATCGCCGCCAGGCCCGGGCCAACGGTGCGAGGTGACCGGCCGGGCCCGCGGGCCCGCGGCGGTCCTTGTAACGCCACTGTCTAGGAGTCGCTCGCCACAGGGCGAAGAACCCGGGAGAACGCCAAAGAACTCGCGAACTCCGGTGCGTGCGTGCTAGTGCGCGGCTTCGTACTCCGCGACGATGTTCGCCGGAATGCGGCCGCGCTCATTGACCTTGTATCCGCGCTGCTTCGCCCACGCGCGGATTTGCGCGCTGCGCTCACGGCCGGGGCCAGTGCGCGCCCGGCGACGCCGAGCCGGAGCACTTGCTTTGCGCGCGTGCTCCACATAGTGGGCCAGCTCTTTACGAAGCTTGCCTGCGTTGCCGGTACTGAGATCGATCTCATACGAGGCGCCATCGAGTCCAAACGCCACGGTCTCTGTCGCCTCGCTCCCATCGAGATCGTCGACGAGAAGCACCTGCACCTTCTGTGCCATCGAATCGGCCCTTCTGACGGAGCAACCTATTTCGGATGTTAAACATATACCCAATCCCTTGTCTTTGACAATTCCGCGACTACCGATTCGCGAATAATCCGCCGCTAGCGCGGCCATCCCACTAGGGCCCGGGGGCGGCAGTAACTCTCCGTAATCGGGCATTGGTTGCATCGTTAGCGCGGTCAAGCCAGAAGATGGACGAGAAGATGGACGGCGAACCGTTCCGCCACTTCCAGTGCAACTTGTTCTGCCAAGTTCGGCATATGCCCGGCCGTTCCGTGAAATATCAAGACCGCCGGTCACGCGATCGGCGCCGGTCGCGGGGCGTGCCGCCGCGCCGGGCACCCATCTGCCGGCGCAGGAAGATGGCCAGGCCGATGATGAACGCCACGCAAACTACCAGCGGCGGAGTCAGCGCCGCGAGGTCCTGCCACATAGCACCGCCCTCCCGCTAACCCGCCGCGGGCGGTGCTCCCGCTGGGCTTGTATCGTCTCGTGCGCAACGCCGATGCTCATTTCACCGCTCCGGTAAGAGGCGCAACAGCATGCGGGTGTTGCCCAAGGTGTTGGGCTTTACCCGCTCCAGGTCGAGAAACTCGGCCACACCCTCGTCATAGGAACGCAATAGCTCGGAGTACACCTCCGCGGCTACGGGAGTACCGCTGATGGGCTGGAATCCATGGCGGACGAAGAAGTCAACCGCGAAAGTAAGGCAGAACACGCGGCGCACCCCGAGCACGCGGGCCCGGGCCAGCAACTCGCCCACGATCGCGTGGCCGATACCGAGCCCTTGACGGTCGGGCACAACGGCCACCGTCCGGATCTCGGCGAGATCCTCCCACATCACATGCAATGCACCGCAAGCAGCCAGCGAGGCGTCATCAACGAGTTCTGCCACGCAGAACTCCTGGACGTCTTCGTAGAGCGTCACCGTGGCTTTACTCAGCAAACGTCCAGACTCCACATTGGAATCGATCAGCTTGCGGATCGTGGGCACGTCGCGAGTGCGCGCGGGCCTGATCGTGTATGCCATAGCGAGGTCCACGATAGCCGCTGGACCGCAGCGGGCCACGATTTCCGCTGGATCGGCGGGACGGGCCGGGCCAGCGGTGGCCTCGGCAGAAAGTTCCCGGAGTCGGTTGAGCAACCGGCCTCCGGTCCAATATCGTGCATCGCTGTGCGCAAACTGAGCGGAGCGGCCTGCCTGGCCGCCGCAACGACCGCGCTTGCCCTGCTCGTCCCCGCCGCGGACAGCATGGCCCAGACCACCGCGCCGAAGCCCAGCCTGACCGAGCTGGTCGCGCAGGCCAAGCAACTGGAGTTCCAGATCAACGCGCTGAGCGAGCAGTACGACGGGCTGCGCATCCAGCTCAGCCGCGCCCAGTCCGACGCGAAGATCGCTCAGCAGGCCGCCGCCCGGGACGCGACGGCGCTGGCCAGCGGCCAGCAGGCCATCGCGCAGCTGGCCGCGGAAAACTACATGAGCGCCGGGCTGGACCCGACCCTGCAGGCGCTCACGACGGGCAATCCGGAGCAGTTCCTCAGCCAGGCGTCCACCATCACCGAGCTGGATCAGGCCAGCGGCGACAAGGTCAGCACGCTGGCCACCATCGAGGAACAGGACCAGCGCGCCCGCCAGACGGCCGACCAGCAGGTCGCCGCGGTACAGGCGCTCCAGACCAAGATGAACGCCGAAAAGCAAGTCATCGACGCCAAGATCGATCAGGTCAACAGCGCGGCGATGAAGCAGGCCATGACCATCTTCACGCAGACCGGGCAGTACCCGGACATCAGCATTCCGACCGCGAACACGGTCGGCTGCCCAGGCCCTGACGGCGGCGCTGTCCCGGCGCGGCGATCCGTATGTCTGGGGGGCGGCCGGCCCGGGCGAATTCGACTGCTCGGGCCTGGTGGTCTGGGCCTTTGCCCAGGAAGGCATCTCGCTTCCGCACTTCACCGGGGACCTGTGGAACTCCGGCGTGCATATTTCGCGGGCCGACCTGGAGCCCGGCGATCTGGTGTTCTTCTTCCCTGACATTTCGCACGTGGGGATTTACCTCGGTGACGGGCTGATGGTGGACGCGCCGGACTTCGGCGAGGTGGTCCGCGTGGAGCCGGTGTACTGGAGCGCTTACGTGGGCGCGGTCCGGATCGGCTAACCGGCCGATTCGGCGTTTCTTTCGTAGACCAGCCGCAGGCCAATCAGGGTGAGCCACGGCTCGTAGTAATCGATGACGCTGACCTCGCCCAGGACCAGCGACGCGAGGCCGCCGGTGGCGATCGTGGTCACCGCGTCCGGGTCGTCGGGAGAAAGCTCGCGCGCCATCCGGGTGGCAATTCCCTCCACCTGGGCGGCGAACCCGTAGATGATGCCCGATTGCAGGGACTCCACCGTGTTCTTGCCGATGACGCGGGGCGGCCTGGTCAATTCGACCTTGAGCAGCTGAGCGGCGCGGCGGGACAGGGCGTCCACGGATATCTCGATTCCGGGGGCGAGCGCGCCGCCGACGAACTCGCCCCGCGCGCTCACCGCGTCGAAGTTGGTGGAGGTCCCGAAGTCCACCACGATCGCCGGGCCGCCGTAAAGATGCACCGCGGCGAGCGAGTTCATGATGCGGTCGCTGCCCACTTCTTTGGGGTTGTCGGTGCGGACCGGGACGCCCGTCCTTACCCCCGGCTCGACGATGACGGTGGCCAGGTCACCGTAATAGCGTCGGCACATCTCGCGCATCTCGTGCAGCACCGAGGGCACGGTCGAGCACAGCGAAATGCCGTGGATTTCCCTTTCGCTAAAGGCATCGCTGCGCCCCAGCAGGCCGTGCAGGACCACGGCCAGTTCATCCGCGGTCCGGTCCGGAACGGTGGCTATCCGCCAGTGGTCAATGACCCGGTCGCCGTCGAATACCCCGAGCACCGTATTGGTGTTCCCGATGTCAATGGTCAGCAGCACCGCGGAAATCCTTTTCCGTGTTCTGGCCGGCGCTCAGCACGACCGGCACGTTATCGATCAGCCGAGTGCCGCCCACGGTGACCGCGGCCACGATCAGCGCGGGCCCGGGCCCGGCCGGGCCGAACGTGCGCGGATCGACCACCGCGACGTAGTCGACCGCCAGCGCGGGCTCGCCGCGCAGGACCTCCCGGGCGGCGGCCAGGGCAGCGCCGATGCTGTGTGCATCCCCGGCGGCATCTTCGCCGGAGATGCATACAGCGGCCCGGGCCTGGCCCGCGCGCAGCGCACGGGGCAGGGTGAGCGCGCGCTCGCGGTCGGCGGCGGACAGGTACCGGTTCCGGCTCGAGGTGGCCAGCCCGTCCGGGTCCCGCACGGTCGGCACCGGCTCGATGGTCAGGCCCAGGTCGGTGTCGGCGACCAGCCGGCGGACCAGCGCGAGCTGCTGCGCGTCCTTCTCCCCGAACACCGCGACGTCCGGGCGGACCAGGTGGAACAACTTGAGCACCACGGTCAGCACGCCGCCGAAGAAGCCGGGCCGGAACTCGCCCTCGAACACCTGGCCCGCCGGGCCCGGGTCCACGGTCACCCGCGGCGGACCGCCGGGGTACATCTCCGCGGCCGACGGGGCGAAGACGGCGCGTACCCCCTCCTGAGCGCACATGGCCAGGTCGTCGTCCAGGGTCCGCGGGTACCGGTCCAGGTCCTCGCCCGGCCGGAACTGCAGCGGGTTGACGAAGATCGACACGATCACGCTGCCGGACGGTCCGGCGGCGGCGCGGGCCGCCCGCAGCAGGGCGCGGTGCCCGGCGTGCAGCGCGCCCATGGTTGGCACCAGGACCACGGGGGCGGGCAGGCCCGGTCGCGCGGCGGCCAGGTCGGCCTTGGTCCGCAGCAGAGCCGGCTGGCCGCTGGCTGGCGCGGCCATGGCTCGCTCACGGGCGGCCGCCGAGCACGCCGAGCAGGCGTTCGGCGTCGGCCGGCTTGAGCAGCCCGGTGGCCAGCGCGCGGTCGGCGGTCAGCCGGGCCATGGCGATGTAGGCGGCGACGGCGGCGGGCGAGGCCGACGGCTCGGCGTCCAGCGCGGCCACGTGCGCGGCCACGGTGTCCGCGTCGCCGCGGGCCACCGGGCCGGTCAGGCCCGCGTCGCCGAAGCGCAGCGCGTTGTCCAGGGCCGCGGACAGCAGCGGCCCGAGCAGCCGGGCCGGGTCGGGCACCCCGGCCGCCCGGAGCAGGTCCTCGGCCTGGGCCACCAGCGTGATCAGGTGGTTGGCCGCGCCCGCGAGTGCAGCGTGGTACAGGTCCCGGTGCTCCTCGGCGATGAACACCGGCTCGCCGCCCATCTCGATGACCAGGGCCTCGGCCGCGGGCCGCAGCACCTCGGGCGCGGTGACCCCGAAGCACGTGCCGGCCAGCCGGTCCACGTCGTCGCCACGCCCGGTGAACGTCATCACCGGGTGCAGCGCCAGCGGCAGGCCGCCCCGGCGCGCGGCGGGCTCGAGCACGGCCAGGCCGTGGCGGCCGCTGGCGTGCACCAGCATGCGCCCCTGCATCGGGGCTTCGGTCGCGGCCAGCCCGGCCACCAGGCCCGGCAGCACGTCGTCGGGCACGGTGAGCAGGACCAGGTCGGCGCGGCGGAGCACCTGGCTGGGTTCGGTGATGACCGCGGCGGGAAAGGCCGCGCGGGCCCGGTGCACGGAGGCCTCGGACACCGCGGAGACGGCTACCACCTCGTGCCCGGCCCGGGACAGGGCCGCGCCGAGCGCGATGCCGGCCCGCCCGGCACCGATGACGCCGACGGCCAGCCGGGCGGGGTGGGGCACGGCCGGGCCGGGTTCGGCGCGGGGCGGATGGTCAGGCCGGGGCTCGGGGCGGGGCTCGGGGCGGGCAGGAAGGTCAGGCCCGGGCTCGGGGCGGGCAGGAAAGTCAGGGTTCATCTCGTTCCAGTCCTGGATGGGTACCGGACGGTGCCGCGGTGACCAGGATAGACGAAGGGCGCCGGAGCCCTGACGGACCTCCCATGCCAGCACATTAGGCGGGAAGCGGGCTACCGATAGGCTCCAATTCCATGGCCGTTCATTGGTCCGGTTTGAGTCCCGAGCTGCTGCTCGCCCTGGACCGGGGGCGAGGCGCGGAGCCGTTGCGGTCCCAGCTGGAGAACCGGCTGCGCGAGGCGATCAGGTCGGGCCGGCTGCGACCGGGCGAGCGGCTGCCCTCCTCGCGGGAGCTGGCCCGCGCGCTCGGTACCTCGCGCGGCCTGGTCCAGGAGTGCTACGGGCAGCTCCAGGCCGAGGGCTACCTGAGCAGCCGGGTGGGCTCGGCCACCGCGGTCGCGGCGCGGGCCAGCGCCCCGCCGGCTCGCCTAGCCGGAGCGGTGGGGAGTCCGGGAGCCGAGGGCGTGAGGAGCGTGGGGACCGCGGGGGTCGCGGGGGGCTTGGGGTTTGCGCCGGCGCGGGCGCGGCTGATGGCGGACTTCCGGTCGGGGGTGCCCGACCTGGCCGGCTTCCCGCGCGGGGACTGGATGTGGGCCCAGCGGGAGGCGTGCCGGACCGCGCCCAACGAGGCGCTCGACTACGGCGACCCGCGTGGCAGCCCGGTGCTGCGCGAGGTCCTGGCCGCCTACCTGCGCCGGGTCCGCGCGGCCGCGGCCGACCCGGAGCACCTGGTCATCTGCACCGGGTTCGCGCAGGGCCTGGGCCTGGCGCTGCGGGTGCTGCGGCGCGCGGGGACCCGGCGGGTGGCCATCGAGGACCCCGGCTACGACGACGCCGCGCAGGTGGCGGCGTGGGCCGACGTGGAGGTCATCCGGGTCCCGGTGGACTCCGGCGGCGTCGACGTCGGACGGCTGGCCGCGACCGGGGCGCAGGCCGTGGTGCTCTCCCCCGCGCACCAGTGGCCGACCGGGGTGGTGCTGGCCGCGGCGCGGCGGCACGCGCTGGCCGCCTGGGCGGCCAGCACGGACGCGATCATCATCGAGGACGACTACGACGCCGAGTTCCGCTACGACCGCGAGCCGGTCGGCGCGCTGCAGGGCCTGGCCCCGGACCGGGTCATCGCGCTGGGCACGGTCAGCAAGTCGCTGGCGCCCGCGCTGCGGCTCGGCTGGCTGGTCTGCCCGCCGGCCCTGACCGCCGCCATCGCCGAGGAGAAGGAGTACGGCGACCGCGGCTCACCGGTGCTCGACCAGCTCGCCCTGGCCAGGCTGATCGAGTCGGGGCGCTTCGACCGGCACCTGCGCCGGATGCGCGGCGTGTACGCGGCGCGCCGGCAGGCACTGGTGGCGGCGCTGGCCCAGCACGCGCCCGCGGTGAGGCTGACCGGCCTGGCGGCCGGCTTTCACGCCGTGGCGCATCTGCCCGGGCCAGCGGCCGAGAAGTCCGTCGTCGCCGGAGCCACGGTCCGTTCGGTAGGACTGTTTTGGAATGAGCACCTACAGATCTTCCGGTGCGGACCGGCCCGGGCAATTGGTCGTCGGGGCGGTCAGGGCAGGCGGGCGCCCTCGTCGGTGCGGTCGCGGTCCGGGAGGTCCGGCACCCGGCAGCAGTACTCGAGGTAGAGCGCGGCGCAGGTGAGCACGACCGCGGCCGCCAGCGTGACCGCCGCGGTGACCGCGTCCTGGCGCGGCACCGGCGCGCTCAGCGAACCGCTCAGGTAGATGACGAACCCGGCGGCCAGGCCCGCGATGGCCGCGCCAGCCAGCGAGCTGGCCTTGGCCAGGGCCACCATCCGGGACACGAACAGCGGCGCGGCGGGCTTGAGCCCGCGCTTCCCGGCGATCCGGTTCTTCAGGTCCCGGCCGGTCCAGGCCTCGGCCACCGAGGCCACCAGGAGCGCGGGCACGCCGGTCCAGGGCAGCGGTGGCAGCCGCTGGTAGACCGAGTGGAGCAGCAGCCAGGCGGCCAGCGCGCAGACCACGGCCACGATCGCGAGCGTGGACGTCCGGGTCGGCCTCATGACCGCGGTCCCGTCAGTACGGCGCCGGGTACCGGCCGGACGCCGGCCCGGTCCAGCCCGGCCAGCAGGCCGGCCACCGGTCCGTACCCGGGGAGTTCGGCGCCGGGGTCGATGTCGTGCCAGGGCACGAGGACGAAGGCCCGTTCGTGCGCGCGGGGATGCGGCAGGGTCAGCTCCGGGTCGTCGCTGACCTGGCCGGCGTAGCTGATGATGTCGATGTCGAGCGTGCGCGGGCCGAACCGCTCGGCCCGGACCCGGCCGAAGCGGGCCTCGATGCCGTGGACCGCGTCGAGCAGGTCGCGCGGCGGCAGGCCGGTCTGGATCAGGAGCACCGCGTTCAGGTAGTCCGGCTGGGGCGGCCCGCCCACCGGGGTCGTCTCGTAGACCGGGGAGATGGCCAGCACGTCAGTGTCCGGGAGCCGGGCGATGACTTGCACACATCCCTGAAGGGTACCCAGCCGGTCACCCAGGTTGGCGCCCACCGACAGCACCGCACGCGCCCGCATGGTCAGGCCGGGCTGGTCGAGGCGTCGCGCCAGGCGGCCGCGACCCGCACCGCGTCGGCGTTGGCCGGCACCTGGTGCACGCGCACGCACCACGCCCCCGCGGTGGCGGCCAGGGCCGAGATGGCCACGGTGGCCGCGTCGCAGCCGTCGAAGGGGCGCGGCGTGCCGTCCGGGCCGGCCAGCAGCAGGCCCAGGAAGCGTTTCCGGGACGCGCCGACCAGGACCGGGAACGTGCGCCCGCCGAGCCGGCCGAGGTCGGCCAGGTGGGTCAGCAGCGGCCAGTTGTGATCCGGCCGTTTCCCGAACCCGAGCCCCGGGTCGACCACGATGCGGCCCGGGTCGACCCCGGCCGCCACCACCGCGTCGATGCGGGTGGTGAGCTCGTCGCGGACCTCGGACACCACGTCGGCGTAGACGGCGCGGGAGTACATGTCGCGGCTGTGCCCGCGCCAGTGCACGACCACGTAGGACACCCCGGCCGCGGCCACCAGGCGCGGCATCTGCGGGTCGGCCAGGCCGCCGCTCACGTCGTTGACCAGCACGGCCCCGGCGTCCAGCGCGAACTCGGCCACCGCGGCGCGCATGGTGTCGATGGAGACCGGCACCCCGGCCCCGACCAGCTCGGTGACCACCGGGCCGATCCTTCTGTAGTTCCTCTTCCTCGGATACGCGCTGGGCACCGGGCCTGGTCGACTCACCGCCCACGTCCACGAGGTCGGCGCCCTGTGCGACCAGGTCCAGGCCGTGCTTGATGGCCGCGTCCGCCCCGAACCACCGGCCGCCGTCGGAGAACGAGTCGGGCGTCACGTTCACCACGCCCATGACCAGGGTTCGTTCTGCGCGGGGCAGGCCGGGCAGCCTGGTCAACGCTGGGGCACCGGCACGCGGCGCAGCTGCCGCCTGAGTTTGGCCAGGCCGAGCTTGCGCGCGATGCGGCGCAGCTCGAGCCGCGGCCAGACCAGGAACGCCTCCGCCTCCAGGGCGGCCACCGCGATCCGCGGCGCGTCCCTGGTGCTCGGGAACACGAAGAACCGCGGCTGCCAGACCGGGCTGAACTTGGCGTTGAACTTGTACAGCGACTCGATCTGGAACCACTTGGACAGGAAGATCAGCACCGACCGCCAGGCGCGCAGCACCGGGCCGGCGCCGATCCGCTCGCCCCGCTCCAGCGCGGCCCGGAACACCGCGAAGTTCAGCGAGATCTGCTTCACGCCGAGGCCGGGGGCGGCCTTGATCGCCTCCACGATGAGGAAGTCGTTCAGCCCGGGCTGGGCGGCCTTGTCCCGGCGCATGAGGTCCAGGGACAGGCCGTCGGCGCCCCACGGGACCAGCTGCAGCACGGCCCGGACCACGCCGTTCTCGGTGGCCGTGGCGAGCACGCAGTTCTCGTCGCCGGGGGCGCCGATCCGCCCCAGGGCCATCGAGAAGCCGCGCTCGGTCTGGCTGCCGCGCCAGGAGTCGGCGGCCCGCACGATGGCGTCGATCTCCCGCGGCGGGATGTCCCCCACCCGGCGGACCTCGGCCACGTAGCCGTTCTTGGACACCCGGTTGACCATCTGCCGGACGTTCCGCATCGAGCGGCCGGACAGGCTGAAGTCGGCCACGTTCACGATCGCCTCGTCGCCGAGCTCCAGGGCGGTCAGGTTGCCCTCGCGGCACCATACTTCGGCGCCCAGCTCGCTGCACCCCATCACGGCCGGGGCCCAGGCGTGCCGGGCCGCCTCGTCCAGGAACGGGCCGATGGCCCCGGGCCACGCCTCCGGGTCGCCGATCGGGTCGCCGCTGGCCAGCATGACGCCGGACACGACGCGGTAGCAGACGCACGCCTTGCCGGTCGGCGACCAGATCACGCTCTTGTCGTCGCGCAGCGCGAAGTACCCCAGCGAGTCCCGGTCCCCGTGCCTGCCGAGCAGTTCCCTGACCCGCGCCGCGTCGGCCGGGCCCAGCCGGGCCCGCGGCTCGGCCGGGCGCAGGAACAGGTACACGGTGACGACCAGGGTGAAGATGCCCAGCGCGCTGGTGAAGATGGCGAACAGGTCGCCGCGCGCCTCGGGCACCCACTGGACCGGACCGGACACCCCGACCAGGCCGTAGATGACCTCCTGGACCCGCTGGCCGAACGAGTAGTTGGTCTCGAGCCCCTTGGCCAGCAGGATGTAGCTGAGCCCGATGACGACGTCGGCCACGATCAGGCCGCCGAACACCCACAGCGCGCGCCACCGGGTCCGCCGGTCGCCCTCGGCGTAGAACTCCTCACGGAAGTACAGCAGCGCGACGAGCAGGACCGCCGCGACGATCGTGGTCGCCATCCGGTGCGCGTTGGTGACAGGTGGATGCCGATGTCGAACGCGAGCAGCGCGGCCACGGCCTGCCAGGCCCGCCGTTTCCGGCGGCGCAGCCCGTGGGCCAGCATGAGCAGCATCAACCCGATGATGACGTCGGCGCTGCGGGTCACCGTGGTCAGCGTGCCCGGCACCAGATAGTTGATCTTGTGCAGCCTGTACACCAGGTCGGGCCGGAAGATGGCCAGGATGTCGGACAGGCCGATGAGCAAGGTCAGCAGCGCGGCGCTGGCCGGCACCCAGGCGTGCTGGTGTCCGGCGGTCGACGGGATCGCCATGCGTCCACCGCGAACTGCCCCCCCTGGCTTCGGGCAGATCAGCGCCGTTTGCGTGTCCAGCTTCGTCGCTGTCGCTCATCTCGGCAGCTCTCTTGTCAGGCCCCAGATCACGGTGCGTCACCGTAGTCATCGTGTCGCCTCGCGTCCTGCTCTCACGGTACCTCCCAAGCCTAGGCAACGGTCCCGTTCGGCGGGACGGACTTCGTACGGCTCACCGGGGCCGGCACCTCAAGGGTCACCGGCGGCCCGGGGGGATCGGCGAGGTGCTCGGGGGGAAGCACGGGGAAACGCGTCCCGGAGTCCCTTCGGGTCGTGGCTCACTCCTTAGACGGCGCAGCAAGCCTTTCAGTTCAGCGTTGAGGCGAAGTTAATTCCCGGTTCAGCGATGGCCGTAGATCAGGCTCATGGCCTCGGCCCGCGTCACGGTGTCCCGGAACGCCCCGCGGACCGCGGACGTCACGGTCCGGGCGCCCGGCTTGCGGACGCCGCGCATGGTCATGCAGAGGTGTTCGGCCTCGATGACCACGACCACCCCGCGCGGCTCCAGGGTGTCCATCAGGGCGTCGGCGATCTGGCAGGTCATCCGCTCCTGGACCTGAGGGCGGCGGGCGTACACGTCGACCAGCCGGGCCAGCTTGGACAGCCCGGTGATCTGGCCCTTGACGTTCGGGATGTAGCCGATGTGGGCCACGCCGATGAACGGGACCAGGTGGTGCTCGCAGGTGCCGTAGACCTCGATGTCGCGGACGATGACCATCTCGTCGTGGCCCACGTCGAAGACCGTGGTAAGCACGTCCGCCGGGCGCTGCCGCAGGCCCGCGAACTGCTCGGCGTAGGCCCGCGCGACCCGGGCGGGCGTGTCGCGCAGGCCGTCGCGGTCCGGGTCCTCGCCGATGGCGAGCAGGATCTCCCGGACCGCGGCCTCGATGCGCGGCTGGTCGAACTCCTTGACCGGGGCTGGCTCGGACTCAGGTCTGCCGTTCGGGAACGGCTCCTCGTTCTCCCGGGCCAGCGACGTGCCCTGCGTCATACGTTGTCGCTGTGCTCGTCTACGTCGCTGGTGGGTACGCCGCCAACCGGGGTTGTAGCCGACCGTCTGGCCGTTACTGGTCAGGGACAGGCCGTTGCCGCCGTCGGCGGCCGCCAGCGCGAGCTCCTTGGGCGACAGCACCGGCGGGCGGTCCGAGGGCAGGCGCTTGCCGTAGCCGGTGTACGAGCCGCGGGACGGCCGCTTGACCACCGTCGCGAAGATCTCCAGGACCTCGGGCCTGGCCACGGTCTCCTTCTCCAGCAGCCGCGTCACCAGGGCGTCGAGCACGTCGCGGTACTCGACCAGGACCTCCCAGGCCTCGTCGTGGGCCGACTCGATGAGCCGGCGGATCTCCTCGTCGATGGAGGAGGCGATCTCCTCGGAGTAGTCCCGGCCGTGCGACATGTCCCGGCCCAGGAACGGCTCGCTGTCGCCGGAGCCGAACTTGCGCGCGCCGAGGCGCTCGCTCATGCCGTACTCGGTGACCATGCCGCGGGCGATCTGGGTGGCCTTCTCGATGTCGTTGGCCGCGCCGGTGGTCGGCTCGTGGAAGATGAGCTCCTCGGCGGTGCGCCCGCCCAGCAGCATGGCCAGCTGGTCGAGCATCTCGGCCCGGGAGACCAGGAACTTGTCCTCGGTCGGCAGCGCGCTGGTGTAGCCGAGCGCGCGGCCGCGCGGGATGATCGTCACCTTGTGCACCGGGTCGGCGTTCGGCATGGCGTGGCCGACCAGGGCGTGCCCGCCCTCGTGGTAGGCGATGACCTTCCGCTCCCGCTCCGACAGCAGCACGCTCTTGCGCTCCGGGCCGGCCATGACCCGGTCGATGGCCTCCTCGAGCGCGGCCATGCTGATCTGCTTGCCGTTGGTGCGCGCGGTCAGCAGCGCGCCCTCGTTGATGACGTTGGCCAGGTCGGCCCCGGTGAAGCCGGGCGTCCGGCGGGCGATGATGTCGAGGTCGGTGTCCGGCGCGAGGGGCTTGCCGCGGGCGTGCACCTTGAGGATGCCCCGGCGGCCGGCCAGGTCCGGCTGGGCCACCACGATCTGGCGGTCGAACCGGCCCGGGCGCAGCAGCGCCGGGTCCAGGATGTCGGGCCGGTTGGTGGCCGCGATCACGATCACGCCGCCCTTGGTGTCGAACCCGTCCAGCTCGACCAGCATCTGGTTCAGCGTCTGCTCGCGCTCGTCGTGTCCGCCGCCGAGGCCCGCGCCGCGGTGCCGGCCCACGGCGTCGATCTCGTCCACGAACACGATCGCGGGGGCGTTCGCCTTGGCCTGCTCGAACAGGTCACGGACCCGGGAGGCGCCGACACCGACGAACATCTCGACGAAGTCGGACCCGGAGATCGAGTAGAACGGCACGCCGGCCTCGCCGGCCACGGCCCGGGCCAGCAGCGTCTTGCCGGTACCGGGCGGGCCGTAGAGCAGCACGCCCTTGGGGATCTTGGCCCCGATGGCCTGGAACTTGGCCGGGTTCTGCAGGAACTCCTTGATCTCCTGGAGTTCCTCGATGGCCTCATCCACGCCCGCCACGTCGGCGAACGTGGTCTTGGGCGTGTCCTTGGTGATCAGCTTGGCCTTGGACTTGCCGAAGTTCATGACCCGCGAGCCGCCGCCTTGCATCTGCGACAGCATGAAGAAGAACAGCAGGAAGATCACCAGGTAGATGAACGCGGTGGGCAGCAGGTCGAGCAGGGCGTTGCTCTTGGGGATGTTGACGGTGTACCCGTTCGTCAGGGTGCCCTTGCTGACCTGGTTCTGCAGGTCGTTCGCGAGCTGCAGGCCCTGGCCGGAGACCCACGAAGCCTCGAACTGCGTACCGTTCTCGGTCCCGATCTGGACCGGCTTCTTGGTCGTGATCTGGATCGTCTGGTTCTTGTCGGTGATTATCGCGCTCTTGACCTGGCCCGAGTTGATGAGGCTGACGATCTCCGAGGTGTCTGCCTGCTGGTAAGAACTCCCCGAATTGGCGTAGTCGAGCACGAAAAGCAAGAGGAGCACCGCGACCGCGATCAACAGCAGCGGTGCCCGGAAAAAGCGCCTTAGCTCCATCGATGAGCGGCCCGTCGGCTCGGGGCCGTTCCCTCCTGACCAGCCTCACAGTCCCGTCGACCTCCGGCGGGATGGCCATTTCCATCCTCGCAGCCCGTGTTCGGTGCTAGCTGCGACCGTAAACTACGACGGTACACCGCCTAGGCGCCGCACCTTGAGGGTGAACGCTTCTCCAAGCGGATTGTGTTCCCCTGCCGTTTCCTGCGGGCGCCAGCCTAGCTGCCCCGGTATACCGCCGGAGCCAAGCGTGCCGACGAAGGGCAGGTTGCGGTAGCGCTGGGCGTAGTCCAGGCCGTAGCCGACCACGAACTCGTCCCCGATGTCGAAGCCGGTGTACGCCACGTCCACGTGCATCTGCGCCGACCCCGGCTTGCGGAGCATGGCGCACACCGCCAGCGAGGCGGGCGCGCGCGATTGCAGGTTGCCGGCCAGCCACGACAGGGTGAGGCCGGAGTCCACGATGTCCTCGACGATGAGCACGTGCCGGCCGGTGATGTCGGTGTCGAGGTCCTTCAGGATCCGCACCACGCCGGAGGACTTGGTGCCCGAGCCGTACGAGGAGATCGCCATCCAGTCCATCTGGACCGGCAGGTGCATGGCCCGGGACAGATCGGCCATGACCATGACCGCGCCCTTCAGCACGCCGACCAGCAGCAGGTCACGGCCGGCGTAGTCGGCATCGATCTGGGCCGCGAGCTCGCCGATGCGCGCCTGCAACTGCTCAGCGGTAATGAGGATCTCCTTGAGAGCAGATCCCACGTCCCGTTCGTCCAAATTATTCTTCTCCGCCCCTGGGGTTGCCTGCTTCGGTGCTGGTGAACCACACCTTGCCATCCCGGCGCCGGGCGCGCACGCCGCCCGGCAGGTCGACCCAGCGCTGCCCGCGCCAGGCGGTGACCAGTTCCTCGATCCGCTCGACGTGCCCGGCGGTCAGGGCGCCGTGCGGGCAGCCCGCCATGATCGCGGCGTCGCGCAGGACGCGGGTCCTGATGGCGGCGGGCAGGCTTTGAGCATAGCTGGGCGTCCAGGCCGGCCGGGTCCGAGCAGTTGCCGCGCAGCTGTCCGCTTTCCGCGAACGCGAGGTCATCGAGGCATTCGGCGTCGGCGCGCAGCTGGCCCGCGGTCCGGGCCAGCGCCTCGGCCACGCCGGGGCCGAGCGCCTCCTCCAGGACGGGGATCAGCTGGTGCCGGACCCGGGCCCTGGTGAACCGGAAGTCGTGGTTGTGCGGGTCCTGCCAGGGATCCAGCCCGAGTTCGGCGCAGGCGGCGGCGGTGGTGGCCCGGCGCAGGCCGAGCAGGGGCCTGCGGTAGACCCCGCGCCGGGCGGGCATCCCGGCCAGCGACCGGCTCCCCGAGCCGCGGGCCAGCCCGAGCAGGACGGTCTCGGCCTGGTCGTCCAGGGTGTGCCCGAGCAGGACCGTGGTTGCGTGCAGTTCCCGGGCTGTTTTGTCCAGGGCCTTATAGCGGGCAGCCCGGGCGGCGGCCTCGTTTCCTTTGGCGGGCGTGACCGTGATGCTGTGCGCCGGGTCGAGGCCGAGCTTGCTCATGAGGGCCGCCACGGTGGCGGCCCGCTGGGCCGAACCTTCCTGCAGGCCGTGGTCGACGGTCACGCCGCCGGCCGCAGGCCGGCCCGCGGGGCCACGAAGGCCAGGGCCGCGGCCAGGGCCAGCGAGTCCGCGCCGCCGGAACAGGCGGCCAGGACCAGCTCGCCGGTGTCCAGGTCATCCAGGGTTTCCCGGACCGCGTTGCGGACTTCCGCTACCGCGGGGCTAGGACCCATTCTGGGCTACGACTGGTCGGCCACCCGGTCCAGCCACAGCTGCGGGTTCGCGAACTCTTCCTTGGTCGGCAGGGTCTCCGGGGAGGTCCACACCTTGTTGAAGGTGGCCATGCCGGCCTTGTCCACGACCTCGCGGACGAACCGGGAGCCCTCGGCGTACTGCTTCATCTTCAGGTCGATGCCGAGCATGCGGCGCAGGGTCTGCTCGATCCGGCCCGACGAGCCGCGCCGGGAGTTGAACTTCTCCCTGATCTGGGCCACCGTGGGCACCACCTGCGGGCCGACCGCGTCCATCACGTAGTCGCCGTGCCCCTCGACCAGCGTCATGACCGAGGTCAGCCGGTCCATGATCTCCCGCTGCGCCGGGGTGGCCACCGCCTCGATGAGGCTGCCGCCGTCGCCGCCGCGGACCGCGCCCGCCATCGCGTCGGCCGCCGCCCGGACCCGCTGCAGCATGGCCGCCGGGTCCAGCTCGGAGGCCAGGAGGAACTCGGTCATCTGGCTCTGCACGTAGTCACGCAGCCACGGCACCGCGGTGAACTGGAGCCGGTGGGTTTCCTCGTGCAGGCAGACCCAGCGCCGGAAGTCGTGCGGGTCGACGCCGAGTTCGCGCTCGATCATGACGATGTTCGGCGCGACGAGCGTGAGCCGGCCCGGCTGCTGGCCGTCCACCGGAGAGGTCTCCGGCGGCAGGAACAGCTCGTACTGGCCGAGCACCCGGCCGGACAGGTAGGCCAGGATCAGTCCGGCCTGGATCCCGGTCACCCGCGACCCCACCGAGCTGATCACCGAGGCGGGCCGGGACGGGGCGGCCGCGCCCTGGGTCCGTTCCCGCAGCTGGTCGACCAGCGGCTCGAGGACGACACGGAAGCCGTCCACGTTGGCCCTGATCCAGCCGGGCCGGTCCACCACGGCGACCCGGCCCAGCGAGCCGTCCCCGTTGGCGGACATTCCGGTGACCTCGTACACCGGCTGCTGGACGGCGCCGGCCAGGTCGCGTAGCTCTGTGACGGTTCGCCGCGCCTCCGCCAGGCTGACCTGCGGCCCAGGGCGGGCCCAGCGAGTGCCGGTGGAAATGGCGAGATCCCAGTCGATCATCTGCGTGCTGCTCACAGTCCAACGGTACGTGCTACGGACAGTGCGCGTAACCGTGTCCGTTACCGTCGCGCGTTTACCATCGCGCGTTTACCGTTGCGCGTTACCGGCAGTTGCGCGCTTTCCGTTGCGCGGTTTTTCCGTTGCGCGTTACCGGCAGCCGCAGCCGGCCAGGGCGGAGGCGGCGGCGTCGATGGCGTCCGCCGCTTCGTCGAGCATCCCGGCGGACGGGACCTGGTCGGCCATGAGGGCGAAGACCAGCACCCCGCCGCTCTTGTCGTAGGCCAGGCCGGCCAGGGACGTCACCGTACCCAGGTTGCCGGTCTTGGCCCGGACCGAGCCCAGGGCCGCGCCGCTGATCCCGCTGAACACGCTCTCGCCGGCCGACAGCGTGCCCGAGAAACCGGCCACCGGCAGGCCGGCGAGCAGGGCCCGGTATTTCTGGTTGCCCGCGGCTAGCTCGAGGACCTTCACCAGCGTGACCGGCGCGATCGAGTCCCGGGGCGACAGGCCGCTGCCGTCCACCAGGTGGATGCCGGTGGTGACGCCGAGCCGCTTCAGCTCCTTGATGACCGCCTGGGCCGCGCCGCTGAACGAGGCTGGCTGGCCGGTGGCCACCGCGACCTGGCGGGCCAGGTTCTCGGCGATGACGTTGTTGCTCTCCTCCAGCATCTGCGCCACGAGGGCCGACACCGGCGGCGAGGTCACGCTGGCCAGGGTGGCCGCCCGGGCCGGGGCCGTTTGCGCCTGCGGGGAGCCGGTGACGTGGATGCCGTCAGCGGTGAGCAGTTCGGTGAAGGCGCTGGCGGCCATTCCGGCCGGATCCTGCGAGCGGGGCGCCAGGTTGTACGGGTCGTCCGAATCCTCGGGCTGGCCGGCCGCGGTCAGCCGGCCCTGGTCCACCTCGAGGGGGACGATGGGGGTGACGTCGCCCCCGGTGACGTAGGCCGCGGGCCAGCCGGGCGCCAG
This sequence comes from uncultured Actinomycetes bacterium, assembly GCA_963849595.1. GTDB lineage: Bacteria > Actinomycetota > Actinomycetes > Streptosporangiales > Streptosporangiaceae > Palsa-504. The sequence goes on along the minus strand of CAWKIB010000045.1, from coordinate 59 downwards.
GCCCGGGCCGGTGTACAGCGACGTGTCATAGCCCAGGACGACGGTCCGGTGGCCCTGCG
>CAWKIB010000044.1:0-111593 GCA_963849595.1 uncultured Actinomycetes bacterium | reverse complement strand
CGCCCCCAAAGGCGACGCGCGCTTTCCTGATGAAACCCTGGTGGTCCGCGGCGGGGTCAATACTCCGGAGCGCTTCGCCCACGCCAGCGGAGCTAGGTTCGATGTAGCAGGTAACGTCTACAACGTTTCTGTCCAAAGCGCGCCCGGGCGGTCGATCGAGGAGCTGGCCCAGGTGATCCCAAACAAGCAGATCGGCGTGTCGGATGTGGGTAGCATCCGAGCTGCCGGTGGCTCGATAGAGGCCGACACGGAGGGACGCTCCTATCACTGCGTCATTGGCGGCTGTACTCCCGAGCAGTTCAGCGAACTCTTCACGCCGACGATCAAGAACCCGCGGATCCAATGAACGAACATCACGTTAGTGACGCCGAGCTCGACGAACTTCGTCAGCTCTGCGCGTCCGCCACGCCCGCGCCATGGCGGGCAATGGTCGAAGGACGAGATCACAGCTCTGGTGACAGCTTCATCATGATCGGTCGTGACGACGATCGCGATGAAGACATGTACGTTAGCCGAGACTCAGGGCCAGCATCGGTATCGGACCTTGATTTCATCGCCGCAGCTCGCAACTATCTGCCGCGCCTGATCGATGAGATTGCTGAGCTACGCCGCCAATGTGAGAAATAGCCGCCGCCTAGCTTGGCCGGGCGCTGACCATCCGGCCAGCGGCACATACAGGACCTGGATATCGAACGCGGCGAAGATGCCCTGATCGACGTCCGACCCTCACCCGCCGGGGATGATGCGAGGGGGACGGCCCCGGCATACGTTTGGGCTAATCGTCACTCAGCCATATTCGGGGAGGTTTAGGCCGCGGCCCAGCTCCAGGCGCAGCAGGCAGCAGCACAACGTGGTAGCCCCGCCCTCAGGGCACCGGAGGACCGGATGGCCAAGATCAAGGAACTTGGCGAGATGAAGCCCAGGGGCTGCTAGCCGAGGAAGAATTCGCCGCCGAGAAGGCGCGGATCCTGGCCACATAGAGACTCTTGCTCCCCGCTGGGTGAAGGGCGTGCTGCCGTCCAACGGCCGCAGTCGTCGCGAGGTGGGAGAACGACGATGATGCGTAAGTTCGCAGCGGAACTGCTTGGCACCGGACTGCTCGTGTTTTTCGGGGTAGGGGTGGCGACCCTCATGTTCGGGTTCAAGTTCGACGGGGGTAGCGTCGCGGCCGGGGTGGTGGCCACGGCCTTGGCGTTCGGCCTCGTCCTTCTGGCCCTTGCCTACACTCTCGGGCCGATATCGGGCTGTCACGTCAATCCGGCGGTGACCATCGGTGCTCTGCTCGCTGGTCGTATGCCGCTGGTCGAGGCCGCTGGCTACTGGGTGGCCCAGTTCGTTGGCGGCATCCTGGGCGCGCTGCTGTTGTGGGGGATGTTCAATACCTCGCCCCTGTACAGCACATCCCGGACAGGGCTCGGCACGGACGGCTGGGGGGCGGCATCCGCCATCCACATCGGGGCGGGCGGCGCCTTCCTCGCAGAGGTCGTCCTGACTGCTCTGTTCGTCTTCGTCATCCTCGGGGTCACCAGCAGGATCGGGAACGCGGCGACCGCGGCTATGGTGATCGGGCTGACTCTCACGGTGGTCCACCTCATCGGGATACCCATCACCGGAACGTCCGTGAATCCCGCGCGCAGTCTCGGACCGGCCCTCATCGTCGGCGGGACCGCGCTGAGCCAGGTCTGGCTTTTCATCGTGGCCCCGCTGGTCGGCGGGATCGCCGCCGCCGGCCTGCACTTGCTCGTCTATCCCCGGCCCAGATCAGAGCCCGCGCCTGGATCGGATGCACTGGCCGCCGAGCCACCAGCCGAGGTACCGCCAGCATAGGTCGCTGGCCGCCTAGGCGGCCAGGCCGCTGATTCCGTCGCCGATGAGCTTGGCCGCGATGATCAGGCACAAGACGGCCATGATGACGGCGTTGTGCTGGGTCATCCAGTCCTTGAGCTTGCCGAGCAGTTCCTGCGAGCGCTCGCCCATAGCGAAGTAGATGCCTACCGGGATGCCCACGCCGAGCGTGCCGATGACCGCGAACACCGCGTAGGCGATGGCCTGCTGTGCGCCGGAGATGCCGGTCTGGGCGATCGCCGCGGCGCCGCCGGCGGCCAGCAGCAGGTTCTTGGGGTTGGCGCCGGACAGGGCAGCAGCCAGGCCTAGCGCGCCCAACGGGGTGATCTTGTCGATCGTGGTCATCCACTTGGGCATCTGCGGCTCATCGCTGCCGTGGGGACGGCCGCGGAACTGGCGGACCGCGACCAGGAGCAGCAAGATGCCGAGACCGATCTTGACCCAGCTCACCCACGTGGCCGGGGCACCGGACTTGCTCGCCCCGCCCGCCCCGGCGATGGACAAGAAGATGGCTCCGACGATGCCCAGGCCGACCAGCCAGCCCAGGATGAACGCGGGCCCGTTGACCCTGGCCCGGTCGCTGGTGAGCATAAGGACTACCGCGATGATCGGGATCGGGCTGAGCGCGATCCCGACCGCCAATGGCAGCGATCCTCCGATGGCCTGCCCCATCACTCCTCCTCGGCTCGCGGGACGGAACTGACCGGGCTCGTGCTGGCCCAGGTAACGGCGAGTCCAGGTTCGGGAAGAACCGGTCTGGGCCGGATCCGGGCGGTATCGCCGGATCATGTCAGCGGCGGCATCCCTGCCGATTCTGGTTGCCGCGGAACATGGCGCCTCACCCACGCTGGGTGAAGACCGCGGCGCGCCGCAGGTCGCGCGCCCCGCGCCGGCTCGCGGCGGGCGCACCGTGGGGAGCGCCTCATACTGGGGAGCGTGGTCGCTCCGCCGCGGTTCGTCGTGCAGCTGCACGACGCGACGACGCTGCACTTTGACTTCCGCTTGCAGTCGGGTGAGGTGCTGCGGTCGTGGGCGGTGCCCAAGGGGCCCTCGCTCGACCCGGGCGTCCGGCGGCTGGCGGTTCCGGTCGAGGATCATTCCCTGGCGGCCGGGGAGTTCGAGGGTGTTCACGACGGCCAGCGGCGGGGGACCGGCGTGGTGATCATCTGGGATGAGGGGACCGCGGACATCGTCCACGACGAGCCGGGCCACCTCTCCTTCATCTTGCACGGCCGCAAGCTGTCGGGCGGCTTCGCGCTGACGCGGACCGGCCCGAAGCGCTGGATCCTGGTCAAGGTCCGGGACGAGGCGGCCCGGGCGGGCTCGGACATCGTCGCGGAACAGCCGGCCAGCGTCCGCAGCGGGAAGACCTGGAGGCAATTGCGTGACGAGAGCAAAAGCACCTCTCGGTTAGCACTCTCCGGTTATGCGCCGATACCGTGACGCTCGGTAGCTTACCGGCGGAGTGCCCGGAATATCGGTATTGACCGACGATATCTTCGGCGAGAACGCTCTGACCGAAAGCAAGCGTATAGTCTTAGACGCGCGGCGGGGCGATGAGGGACTCCCGAACTGACTACCAGTAGCGAGGGATCGTTCTCATTTAGCGATAGCCCGTGAATAGAGACTTAAATGCACGTGCATTTCAGTCAAGATCCGGCAAGCGGTCGCCAACGGCAACGCGGCCCGGGTCGGCATCCGCCGGCGGCGCTCACGTCTGGTCATCATGTGGATGCAGCGCGACGCCGCAGGCCAACCGGGTGTACGGCTAACGCACGATTAATGAACTGGTGTCCGAATCAAGGCGGGATGGCCCGCCGGGCGGGCAATGCAGGGGTCCGGTCATACGCCCGGGTCCCATAGTGCAAGACAGGAATGATGTCGACCGGCGTGCAAGCCCGTGGAGTTCGGTTTGGGACTTGCCCGGTATCGGCTTGACGGTATGCACGTGCATACCGACGGTTACCTAGACCTACCGAGATCACGGCGGTCATCGTTCAGCGAAGGACACGTATTCTCAACGTGCGACCCGGAGTGTGCTTATCGGCGCTCTATCGTCTAATCTAGTGCACAATTCAACGAGAGAAACGGAGCACACGTGGCCCAGAAGATACAGACCCTGTTCATCGATGACATCGATGGCAGTGAGGCTGAGGGCACCGTCCGCTTTGCACTGGATGGTGCCGAGTACGAGATCGACCTGAACGCAAAGCACGCTGATGCGCTGCGTAAGTCATTGGCCAGGTACATTGACGCCGCGCGGCGGAGCACGGGGACGGCCCGTCGGCCGGCCCGGAGCGGACGCCGGGCGGCGGCTACCGGGGTCAACACCACGGAAGTTCGGGAGTGGGCGAAGGCGCAAGGCATCGATGTCAAGGACCGCGGGCGCGTGCCCGCCGAATTGGTGGTCAGGTTCCGCGCGGCGACCGGTAACTAGTCTTGGCCGCGGCTCTCTGGCGGCTAATCGGACACCGGCCCGTGTGCGCTCCACGCTCGGCAAGTCCGCCAAGGCCTTAACTTCTCGCCGCAACTTCCCGCCGCTTCAGCACCGCGGGCCCTTTCGAGGATGCTGTGCCCTTCCGCGTCATCAGATCGCGGAAGGGCACAGTCGTTCCTAAGCTCCATCCGGACCATGTCCGGCCAGTACTTACCGAGACCCTGGGCCATCGGGCCCGGCGTGCTGGGTCAGACGGAATCGGTATGCTTCAGGCTTTCCGGCAGGCCCAAACATCCGCTATCGACGGTCGCCGAAACCGGTGCCGGCCAGAACGGATACGACGCGCGGCCACGCGGGGCTTTGCGGATCGATGAGGTCGAAGTGGCCGGCTCCCGGGATTTCCACCAGGCGGCCTGCGCTGAACACCTGGCTCATTCGCAGCGGCACCGTGTCATCGTCAACGCCGTGAACGAGGGTGACCGGAATGGCCGGAGCGGGCAGGGCCGCTGGATCGGCGACGGCATAACGTTCCGGAACGTCGTCAGGTCCGCCACCCATCAGCAGGCGCACCGCCCCGGCGCCGAGATTCCATTCCGCGCACAGGCGCAATGAACTGCACCCCGCGAGCGACACGACACGCGTGGCCGGGCTGGGACCCAAGGACCCGCGCCACGGTGATCCGGCCGGCAACCCCGGCCGGGCCGCGGCCCAGAGCACCAGGTGACCGCCCGCGGAGTGACCCGCCCAGGTGACCTGACTGGTGTCCGCGCCGTACGGGCCGGCGATCGCGGCGACCTGGTCCAGGGCCGAGGCGATGTCGTTGAACGGACCAGTCCAGCCCTCTTCGGCCATCCCGGCGCGGCGGTACTCGGGCACCGCGACCATGTACCCGGCCGCCGCCAGGGCGCTGGCCATCGGCCCGAGATGGTCCCGGTCGTAGGTCGGCCGCCAGAACCCCCCGTGGACAAGCACGATCAGCGGCGCGCGCCCGGACGACGGCAGCCTGAGGTCGATGACCTGCTCGGGCCGCGGGCCGTAGGGAACGGTCAGGTCGGGTGGCGGGGCGGGCCGGTCCAGGATGCTGGTCACCGCAGGATCTGGGGCGTGGCCCGGCTGACGATGGCGGCCGTGTCCGCACCCGAAGGCAGCGTCCCGTAGGCACCGCCCGACCCGAAAGACGACACAGAATCGAGCCGGGAGGCGACGAACGCGTCGGCCACGGCCGGGTGCCCGTACCGGACCAGCAGCGTCCCCTGAAGGGCCAGCGCCATGGCCTCGGCCAGATAGCGGGCTCGCTCCTCGGATGGGTCGCTGACCTCCTTGCGCAGCCGGGCGATCGCCTGGTCCAGGCGGTGATCGGCCCCGGCGGCCTGGTCGAGTTCGGCGAAGAACGCCTCGGCCGTCCCCGGCTGCCTGGTCAGCGCGCGCAGCGCGTCGAGCGCGGCGACGTTGCCCGAGCCCTCCCAGATCGAGGCCAGCGGCGCCTCGCGGTACAGGCGCGGCATCCCGGACTCCTCCACGTACCCGTTGCCGCCCAGGCATTCGAGCGCCTCGGCGGCGTGCGCGGGCGCCCGCTTGCAGACCCAGTACTTCGTGACCGCCAGCGCCAGCCGCCGGAACGCGGCCTCCTGCTCGTCGCCCCCGGCCGCGCGGTCGGTCGCCCCGGCCAGCCGGAACGCCGCCATCGTGGTCGCTTCCGACTCGAGGGCCAGGTCCGCCAGGACGTTAGCCATCAGCGGCTGGTCAGCTAGCTTGCGGCCGAACGCCGTCCGGTGCGCGGCGTGGTGCGCCGCGAGCGTGACACCGGTCCGCATCCCGGTCGCCGTGCCGAGCACGCAGTCCAGCCGGGTCATGTTCACCATCTCGATGATGGTGCGGACTCCGCGGCCTTCCTCGCCGACCAGCCACGCGACCGCCTCGTCGTACTCGACCTCGGCCGACGCGTTCGACCGGTTGCCGAGCTTGTCCTTCAGCCGCTGCAGGCGCATACCGTTCCGGCTGCCGTCGGGCAGCACCCGGGGGAGCAGGAAACAGGACAGCCCCCCGGGAGCCTGCGCGAGCACCATGAACAGGTCGCCCATCGGCGCCGAGGTGAACCACTTGTGCCCGGTCAGCGAGAAAGACCCGTCCCCGGCCGGAACCGCCCGGGTGGTGTTGGCCCGGACATCGGAGCCGCCCTGCTTCTCGGTCATCGACATGCCCGCGAGCAGCCCCCGCTTGGTGCCGGGCGGACGCAGGCCGAATCTACTGGGGAGTATGGTCGCTCTGCGGTTCGTCGTGCAGCTGCATGATGCGACGACGCTGCACTTTGACTTCCGGCTGCAGTCGGGCGAGGTGCTGCGGTCATGGGCGGTGCCCAAGGGGCCCTCGCTCGACCCGGGTGTCCGGCGCCTGGCGGTCCCGGTCGAGGATCATTCCCTGGCGGCCGGGGAGTTCGAGGGTGTTCACGACGGCCAGCGGCGCGGGACCGGCGCGGTGATCATCTGGGATGAGGGGACCGCGGACATCGTCCGCGACGAGCCGGGCCACCTGTCCTTCATCTTGCACGGCCGTAAGCTGTCGGGCGGCTTCGCGCTCACGCGGACCGGCCCGAAGCGCTGGATCTTGGTCAAGGTCCGGGACGAGACGGCCCGGGCGGGCTCGGACATCGTCGCGGAACAGCCGACCAGCGTCCGCAGCGGGAAGACGTGGAGTCAATTGCGGGACGAGAGCAAAGTCACCTCTCGGTTAGCACTCTCCGGTTATGCGCCGCTACCGTGACGCTCGGTAGTTTACCGGCGGAGTGCCCGGAATATCGGTAATGACCGACGATATCTTCGGCAAGAACGCTCTGACCGAAAGCAACCGTATAGTCTTAGACGCGGCGGGGCGATGAGGGACTCCCGAACTGACTACCAGTAGCGAGGGATCGTTCTCATTTAGCGATAGCCCGTGAATAAAGACTGGAATGCACGTGCATTTCAGTCAGATCCGGCAAGCGGTGGCCAACGGCAACGCGGTCCCGGGTCGGTCTCCGCCGGCGGCGGTCACGTCTGGTCGTCATGTGGATGCAGCGCGACGCCACAGTCCGACCGGGTGTACGGCTAACGCACTATTAATGAACTGGTGTCCGAATCAAGGCGGGATGGTTTGCCGGGCGGGCAATGTGGGGGTCCGGTCATACGCCCGGGTCCCATAGTGCGTGACAGGAATGACGTCGACCGGTGTGGAAGCCGGGCAGTTCGGTTTGGGACTTGCCCGGTATCGGCTTGATGGTATGCACGTGCATACTGACGGTTACCTAGACCTACCGAGATGACGGCGGTCATCGTTCAGCGAAGGACACGCATTCTCAACGTGCGACCCGGGTGTGCTTATCGCCGCTCTATCGTCTAATCTAGTGCACAATTCAACGAGAGAAACGGAGCACACGTGGCCCAGAAGATACAGACCTTGTTCATCGATGACATCGATGGCAGTGAGGCTGAGGGCACCGTCCGCTTTGCACTGGATGGTGCCGAGTACGAGATCGACCTGAACGCAAAGCACGCTGATGCGCTGCGGAAGTCATTGGCCAGGTACATTGACGCCGCGCGGCGGAGCGCGGGGACGGCCCGCGGCCTGCCCGGAGCGGACGTCGGGCGTCGGCTACCGGGGTCAACACCACGGAAGTTCGAGAGTGGGCAAAGGCGCAAGGCATCGAGGTCAAGGACCGCGGGCGCGTGCCCGCCGAATTGGTGGTCAGGTTCCGCGCGGCGACCGGTAGCTAGTCTTGGCCGCGGCTCTGCTGGCGGCTAATCGGACACTGGCCCGGGCGCGCCCCACGCTCGGCAAGTCCGCCAAGGCCTTAACTTCTCGCTGCAACCTCCCGCCGCTTCAGCACCGCGGGCCCTTTCGAGGATGCTGTGCCCTTCCGCGTCATCAGATCGCGGAAGGGCACAGACGTTCCCACGCTCCGTCCGGACCATGTCCGGCCGGTACTTACCGAGACCCTGGGCCATCGGGCCTGCCGTGCTGGGTCAGACGGGGTCGGGGTGGTTCAGCCTTTCCGGCAGGCGCAAACAACCGCTAGAGAAGGTCGTCGAAACCGCTGCCAGCCAGAACGGCTACCACGCGCGGCCAGGCGGGGCTTTGCGGATCGATGAGGTCGAAGTGGCCGGCTCCCGGGATTTCCACCAGGCGGCCTGCGGTGAACACCTGGCTCATTCGCGGCGGCACCGTGTCATCGTCAACGCCGTGGACGAGGGTGACCGGAATAGCCGGAGCGGGCAGTGCCGCGGGATCGGCGACGGCATAACGTTCCGGAACGTCGTCGGGTCCGCCGCCCATCAGCAGGCGCACCGCCCCGGCACCGAGATTCCATTCCGCGCACAGGCGCAGTGAACTGCATCCCGCCAGCGACACGACATGCGTGGCCGGGCTGGGACCCAAGGACCCGCGCCACGGTGACCCGGCCGGCAACCCCCGTCGGGCCGCGGCCCAGAGTACTAGGTGACCGCCCGCGGAGTGACCCGCCCAGGTGACCTGACTGATGTCCGCGCCGTACGGGCCGGCGATCGCGGCGACCTGGTCCAGGGCCGAGGCGATGTCGTTAAACGGACCCGTCCAGCCCTCTTCGGCCATCCCGGCGCGGCGGTACTCGGGCACCGCGACCACGTACCCGGCCGCCGCCAGGGCGCTGGCCATCGGCCCGAGATGGTGCCGGTCGTACGTCGGCCGCCAGAACCCCCCGTGGACAAGCACGATCAGCGGCGCGCGCCCGGCCGACGGCAGCCTGAGGTCGATGATTTGCTCGGGCCGCGGGCCATAGGGAACGGTCAGGTCGGGTGGCGGGGCGGGCCGGTCCAGGACGCTGGTCACGGCAGGATCTGGGGCGTGGCCCGGCTGACGATGGCAGCCATGTCAGTACCCGAGGGGAGCGTCCCGTAGGCAGCGCCCGACCCGAAAAACGACGCAGAATCCAGCCGGGACGCGACGAACGCGTCCGCTACGGCCGGGTGCCCGTGCCGGACCAGCAGACTCCCCTGGAGGGCCAGCGCCATGGCCTCGGCCAGATAGCGGGCCCGCTCTTCGGATGGGTCGCTGACCTCCTTGCGCAGCCGGGCGATCGCCTGATCCAGGCGGTGATCGGCCCCGGCGGCCTGATCGAGTTCGGCGAAGAACGCCTCCGCCGTCCCGGGCTGCCTGGTCAGCGCGCGCAGCGCGTCGAGCGCGGCGACGTTGCCTGAGCCCTCCCAGATCGAGGCCAGCGGCGCCTCGCGGTACAGGCGCGGCATCCCGGACTCCTCCACGTACCCGTTGCCGCCCAGGCATTCGAGCGCCTCGGCGGCGTGCGCGGGCGCCCGCTTGCAGACCCAGTACTTCGTGACGGCCAGCGCCAGCCGCCGGAACGCGGCCTCCTGCTCGTCACCCCGGGCCGCGCGGTCGGTCGCCCCGGCCAGCCGGAACGCCGCCATCGTGGTCGCTTCCGACTCGATGGCCAGATCCGCCAGGACGTTAGCCATCAGCGGCTGGTCAGCCAGCTTGCGGCCGAACACCGTCCGGTGCGCGGCGTGGTGCGCCGCGAGCGTGACCCCGGTCCGCATCCCGGTCGCCGTGCCGAGCACGCAGTCCAGCCGGGTCATGTTCACCATCTCGATGATGGTGCGGATTCCGTGGCCCTCCTCGCCGACCAGCCACGCGACCGCCTCGTCGTACTCGACCTCGGCCGACGCGTTCGACCGGTTGCCGAGCTTGTCCTTCAGCCGCTGCAGGCGCATGCCGTTCCGGCTGCCGTCGGGCAGCACCCGGGGGAGCAGGAAACAGGACAGCCCGCCGGGAGCCTGCGCGAGCACCATGAACAGGTCGCCCATCGGGGCCGACGTGAACCACTTGTGCCCGGTCAGCGAGAAAGACCCGTCCCCGGCCGGAACAGCCCGGGTGGTGTTGGCCCGGACATCGGAGCCGCCCTGCTTCTCGGTCATCGACATGCCCGCGAGCAGCCCCCGCTTGGTGCCGGGCGGACGCAGGCCGAAGTCGTACTCCCCGGCGGCCAGCAGGGGTTCAAACCGTCCGGCCAGTTCCGGGGCGTGCCGGAGCGCGGGCACGATGGCATAGGTCATCGAGATCGGACAGCAGTGCCCGGCGTCGGTAGTACCCCAGACGTAGAAGCCCGCGGCCCGCGCCACGTGCGCGCCGGGCCGCGAATCCCGCCACGGCGTGGCGTGCAGGCCGTGTCCGACCGCGACAGTCATCAGGGAATGCCAGGCCGGGTGGAACTCCACCTCGTCGATTCGGTTGCCGAAGCGATCGTGGGTCCGCAGCACCGGCGGATGCTCGTTCGCCTGACGGCCCCACTCCTGGGCCTGGGCCGAACCGGCCAGGCGGCCGAGTTCGCGCAGGCCGTCCTCGGCCCAGCCCGCGCCCTCGCGGCGCAGCGCGTCGAGCATCGCGGGGTCCGCGGCGACGTCGTACCCGGCCAGCGCAGGCGGCTGGTTGAATACCTCGTGGGTCGATGTCATCGGCGGGCCTTTCGTAGCTAGGTCCTATTCAGTATCTCTACGCTGTATCTCTAGCTGGCGGACCCATCGCCGCCACCACCAGGGTGACGGTGGCCGCCGTCTCGATCAGCGCGCCGAGCACGTCGCCCGTGATGCCGCCCAGCCGGCGCACCGCGTGCCGCTGCAGGACGAACGCGGCGGCCAGGCCCGCCACGACGGCCAGCGGCAGCGTAAACCCAGTACGCACCACGGAAACCGCCACGGCGAGCACGGCCAGCGTGATCCCCGCCGCCACGGCAGGGCGGACCGTCCCGGCCACCATCGCGCCGAGCCCCGATGGCCGGGCCGCGGCCACCCCCCGGCGGCACGCCCAGGTCAGGGCCAGCCTGCCGGTGACCGCCGCGGCGATCAGCGCCGCGGGTCCCCGGCCGTCCCCGGCGGCCTCGGCGTGGGCGAGCGCCCCGACCTGGATGACCAAGGTCAGGACGAGCGTCACGATGCCGAACGGCCCGATGTCCGAGCGGCGCATGATGTCCAGCGCCCTGGCCGCGGGCTGGCCGCTGCCCAGGCCGTCAGCCAGGTCGGCCAGGCCGTCCAGGTGCAGTCCCCGGGTCAGGAGCGCGAGCGCGGCCACCGCCAGACCGGCGGCGGTCAGCGGGCCGGCGCCGAGCGGATGGTCGGCCACCACGAGCACCGCCGCCGCGATGCTCCCGAGCAGCAGCCCCACCGCGGGCGCCCACGCCATGGCCGCGGCCACCGTGTCCCGGCGGTGGTTCGGCCTCCGGTCAGCGCTGGGCCGCGCAGCGGGATCACGGGCTCAGCAGCGTCACGGACAGCCTCAGCCCGCTCCATCTCATTAGGATCGCGGCGCGGAGGCCCAGGCCCTGGGGCCGGGGAGGACACGCCGCTTCACCTCCCCCGAAATGTCGGCGGTTTCCGCTAGTGTGTTCGCATGTCCCGGTACCGCCTGCTCCCCACGCCTGCCCAAGAGGCGGCTCTGCGAGTGCATTGCGGCCACTCCCGGTTCGTATGGAACCTGGCCGTTGAGCAGCTCTCGCACTGGCGCCCGGGCCGCAGCAGCGCTCCGTGCTATCTCGAGAAGTGCCGCCAACTTACCGTGGCCCGTGCCGATAACCCGTGGCTGGCCGTCGGTTCCCAGACGGTGCAGCAGCAAGCCTTGCGGGACTTCGCCCAGGCGATGGCCGCCTTCTTCGACCGGAAGAACCCGGCCGGTCGGCCGTTGTGGCGCAAGGCTGGACGAGACGAGGGATTCCGCATTACCGGGCGCGGATCGCAATGGGACGTGCGCCGTGTTTCTCGCCACGTCGGCCAGGTATGGGTGCCAAAGGCTGGATGGGTTCGGTTTCGATGGTCCCGCGCGGTGCCGCCGGGCGTGAAGTCCTACCGGGTGACCCTGGATCGGCAGGCCGCTGCTGTCACCTTCGGCGCCATCCCGAAGGCGGGGCCGGCACCCGGCTACGGCGGAGTGATCGGCATCGACCGGGGCGTTGCCGTCAGTGCGGCGCTGTCCACAGGGGAGATGCTGCACGCCGTCGGCCTGTCTGCGCGGGAGCGCAAGCGCATGCGGCGCCTGGAGCGCAAGCTCGCCGACGCCAAGCGGGGCTCGAACCGCCGCGGGCGGGCGAAGCTGGCCATCGCCCGGTTGCGTGCGCGTGAGACGGATAGGCGCAAGGACTGGGTGGAGAAGGTGTCGACGGCATCGCGCGCTTCGACGTGTCAGGTCGATGACCTCAGTGGGAAGCGTTCCGGGCGCTGCCCGTGGTCCGTTCGGCCCTGGACGGCGTGCCCGATCCGGTGAACGGCCTGATCATCTACCGGGGCCGGGGCGGCGGATCCGGGCCGAGGAAGCCGCGTAAGCCTAAGCCCGCCCCGAGCTCGAGCGCGATGGCGCTGCCCGAGCCCGAGGAGGAGAACCTCCTGCACCTGGCCGGGATCGAGCCGCCCGGGCCGCCGGAAGCCAAGCCCGGTCGCCTGAGCGTCTGAGGCGGCGCCGATTCTCCTCCCGGGGGCGAAGCATCCACCGGGACGGTGCAGGATGGGTGCATGAGGGAAAGTCGAGTCATGACCGATGGCCTGCGAGCCTCGATCGAGCGCAGCGGCTACTATCCGGGCCTGGTGTCCGATGCGGTGGCCTCGGCGCTCGGGTCAGAACCCGTCACGGCCTACGTCGTCCACCACGATGCGATTTTCGATCCTGGCATGGAGGTGCGCCGGCACATGACCGTGCTGGTGCTCACTCCGACCCGGCTGGTGTACTCGCACACCGACGAGCATCCGGCCGAGGATGCGGACAGCCGGCCGCGCGCCGAGACCAGCACCGAGGCGGTCCGGTTCGCGCAGATCTCCTCCGTGGCCCTGACCCGCGTGGTCCCCGACCCGGCCGCGTACGTACCGGGCGTCACCCTCCCGTCGGAGGTCATGCTGACCATCGGCTGGAATGTGCTGTCCCACCTGGAGATCGAGCCGGCCCACTGCGGCGACGAGAGCTGCGAGGCCGACCACGGCTACCTCGGCACGATCACGGCCGACGACTTCTCGCTGCGGGTCAGCCAGGACGCCGACGGTGAGGATGCCGTGCAGCAGCTGCTGAGCTTCGTGCGGGTGCTCTCCGACGCCACCGCGGCCGCCCGGTAGCGCGGCAAACAGCCGCAGCTGCCAGATAGCTGAGGGTTTGGCCGTTGTTTTGCCGCGGGCGCCCGCCCAGTGGCACGATGTTCCGGCAAGACGCGCACTGGCACCCACGAGTAGCAGATGAGGATTCCCGCATGACGCTCGAGCCGAGACATTCGCCGATCGTGCCGTCCTATGGGACCGCGACCCTGGCCGACTTGTCTTCGTCGATTCTCGCGTCCCTCGATCCCGAAGCACCTCCCGAGCAGAACGTCCTCGGCCTGGCGCCCGCCCGGCGCGCCTGCCTGCTGATCGTGGACGGGCTCGGCTGGGAGCTGCTCCGGGCTCATCCCGCCGTCGCGCCGTTCCTGTCCGAACTCGCGCGCAACTCCCGGCCGATCACCGCGGGGTTCCCCGCCACCACCGTCACCAGCCTCGGCTCGCTGTGTACCGGCCGCCCGCCCGGCCAGCACGGGATGCTCGGTTACAAGGTCCTGGTGCCCGGCGAGGACATCCTGCTCAACGCGCTGCGCTGGGACTCGCGGGTCGATCCTCGCCAATGGCAGGCACTGCCCACGATCTACGAGCGAGCCACCGAGGCCGGCATCGCGGCCGTCCACGTGGCCCAGGGCGCGTTCCGCGGCACCGGCCTGACCGTCGCGACCATGCGCGGCGCGAGCTACCGCCCGGCCGACAGCATGGGTGCCCTGGCCGCTCAGGGCGCCGCCGCGGTCACCGAGAACGGGCGTGCGCTCGTGACCGTCTATCACGGCGACCTGGACAACACCGGGCACATGTTCGGGGTCGGCTCGGATGCGTGGTACAACCAGCTGGCCCACGTGGACAAGCTGGCCGAGCAGCTGTTCAGTGCGCTGCCGTCCCAGACCTGCCTGTACGTGACGGCCGACCACGGCATGGTGGACGTCGGTCCGGAGGACCGGATCGACGTGGACGAGATACCCGAGCTACGGGTCGGCGTGGCGGTGCTCGGCGGCGAGGCGCGCGCCCGGCATGTCTACGCGGAGCCGGGTGCCGCCGGGGAGGTCCTGGCCACCTGGCGTGAGGTCCTGGCTGACCGGGCGTGGGTGATGTCCAGGGACGAGGCGATCAAGGAGGGCTGGTTCGGTCCGGTGGACCCGAGCCTGGCCGACCGGATCGGCGACGTCGTGGCCGCGCCGGTCGGGTCCCTGGCCATCGTCGCCACCAAGACCGAGCCGCGGGAGTCCGCGCTGGTCGGCATGCACGGCTCGCTCACCTCCGCCGACCAGCTCGTTCCCGCGCTGAGCTCCAGCGTCCTATGACCGGCCCGGGCGGCCTCCTGGTCTCGCCCGCGGCCCTGGCCGAGGAACTGGCCAGCGAGCCGGGACCGGCCCTGCTGGACGTGCGGTGGCGCCTTGGCGGCCCGCCGGGCCTGGACAGCTACCGGGAGGGCCACCTGCCAGGAGCGGTCTTCACCGATCTCGAGCGTGACCTGGCCGCGCCGCCCGGCCCCGCCGGACGCCATCCGCTGCCCGACCCGGCGGTCTTCACCGACGCGATGCGCGCGGCCGGGGTGAGCGAGGATCGTCCCGTGGTCGTGTACGACGACCGGGACGCCACGGCCGCCGCCCGCGCCTGGTGGCTGCTGCGTTACCACGGACACCAGAACGTGCGGGTGCTCGACGGCGGGTACCAAGCCTGGCTGGCCGCCGGGCTCCCGGTCACCCAGGCCGATCCGGCGGCGAAGCCGGGCGACTTCACCGCGCGGCCGGGCCACATGCCGGTGCTGGACGCCGCGGGCGCGCAGGACGTGGCGCGGACCGGGCTGCTGCTCGACGCGCGGGCGGGGGAGCGGTACCGGGGAGAGCACGAGCCCGTCGACCCGGTGGCGGGCCACATCCCCGGCGCGGTCAGCGCGCCGACCGCCGACAACGTGAACCCGGACGGCACCTTCCGCGGCGCCGCCGAACTGGCCGCCCGCTTTGCCGTGCTCGCCGGAGGGGCCGATCCCCGCACCGAAACGGTGGGAGCCTACTGCGGCTCAGGGGTCACCGCGGCGCACGAGGTCCTCGCCCTCGCGCTGGCCGGTATCCCGGCTGCGCTCTACGTGGGCTCCTGGTCCAACTGGATCACCGACCCCGCCCGTCCCGTCGCCACCGGCGGCTGACGCGCCCTCACTCCGCACGCAGCATCCGGGCCACGCCGCGCCGGCTCAGCCTGCGCGCCTCGGTGGCCAGCGCCGCCGCCGCGAGCAGCAGCGCCGCCACGGCCGGCAGGCCCAGCGAGATCCAGTCCGGCCGCACCATGACGGGTACCCCCGGGCCGGTGAACACGGACAAGTCCAGCGCCGAACCGACCAGCGGCGGCAGCGCCAGCGCGCAGGCGGCGCCCGCGGCGACCGCCACCACCACGGCGGGCAGCGCCTCCAGCAGCACCAGCCCGGTCGCCCGCTCGTGGCCCATGACGGTCAGCCGGGCCAGGGTCAGCGCCCGGTCCGACGCGCCGAGGGCCACCCCGAGCATGAGGATGAACAGCCCGAACCCGGCGGCGGTGGCGATGGTCAGCGGCAGGATGAGGTCGGCGCCATGCTGCAGCGGCGAACCGGCCAGGGTGGCCAATGCGACCGAACGGAACGCGGTGCTTGCGCCCGGCAACTGCCGAAGGATGACCGCGGACATCGCCGCGGTGCTGATCCCGGAGCCGGTGATCAGGATCCGGTTGACCGCGGGCACGCCCAGCGGGCCGGGCAGCCGCTGGATCGCCATGACCAGGAACGCGCTGCCCGCGGGCTGCCCCGGGATGCTCGTCACCGTGCCCGCGACCCGCACCCCGATCGGCCCCATGGCCACCGGCGAGGTGAGCTGGGCCGCCGTCCCGCCCAGGTCAGCCAGCGCGGCCGGGGAGGCGAGCACGGACACCGGGCCCGAGCCGGGCGCCGTGTCCGTTCTCGGCCCGGCCACTTCGCGAGCGGGACGGCCGGGAACGGGGTGCTCGCCACCAGCGCCGCGTAGCTGGCCGGGTCCACCGCGACCGCCGTGACCGGCTGGCCGCCGGGCGTGGCCCAGCTCGTGTTCCAGGTCGCGGTCAGCCGCCGCACCCCGGGGACCGCCGCGATCGCCCTCTCGGCCGCGGGCGTGACCGGGGCCGACGTCGCGGTGATGGCCACGTCCGCCCCGGTGCTCTGCCAGGAGGCGGCGACCTCGCCCCGGGTGATGGCCTGGTTGACCATGCCCGCGAAGGCGGCCAGGCTGAGCGCGAGGACCAGCGCGAACGCGGGCAGCACCCCGGTCAGCGAGGACCGGGCCGCCCCGGCCAGGGCGATGAAGCCGGTCGCGCCCGCCCGCCGCGACGAGAGCCGCAGCAGGCCCCTGACCGCCAGCGGGTACAGCCGCAGGACGATCAGCACGACCGGGATGGCCACCAGCACTGGCGTCGCCGCCAGGTACGGGTTGAACCCGCCCCCGGCCGGCACGCCCTGGTCGTGCAGGACCACCAGGCCAGCCACCGAGGCCGCGACCGCGGTCACCTCGGCGACCAGGCGGCGCAGTCCGGCGCTGCGGGATCTGGGCCGCTCCTCTCGCCCCGGGTAAACACGGGACGAACCAGCCGGCCCGGACCTCGGCCGGCGATGCTGCCAGGCCGCGATCAGCGGCGGGCCGGCCAGCGCGGTCGCGACGGTAATAGCGGCCAGCGACAGGCCCAGCGCCGACGAGGCGTCCGACGGGCCGGCCACCGCCACGGCCAGCCCCGCGCCGGCCAGCGCGGCCAGCGCGGACACGATCGCGGTGCCGCGCAGCATCATCGTCGCGACCTGCCGCACCGACGCGCCCCGGGAGCGCAGCAGGCCCAGGTCGTCGGCGCGGCGAACGGCGATCATCCCGGCCGCGAGCAGGATCACCGCCGCGCCGACCACGATCAGGCTGACGAACAGCAACAGCAGGACGGTCTGCACCGCGGCCTGGGTGTCCAGGAACCCGGACAGCACCGGAACCAGTAGGGTCGTGACCGTCGTCGTGCTCGCGGCGGGCGCGAAGTCGCCGGTCAGCCCGGGCGGGATCGTCACAGCCCGGTTGAGGTTGTTGAGCAACCCCTGCGCTCCGTCCGCGCTCACGCCACCGACGGCCAGCGGGTACAGCCACTGGATGTCCATGCTCGAGGATCCGAGCGCATTCTGCATGGCAACAAACTGGTCTGGGTCCGCGAAGATCGACCCGGCCCAGCAATTACAGGTACCCCGCCCCGTGACGAGGCTGGGAAGGCCGACCGTGCTGTCCTTCGCCCAGAAAGAGGAGTTCGGTCCGCGTATCCGCACGATCGCGGTGATGACGATCTTGATCGGACCGGTCGGGATGGTCAGCACCACGCGAGAGCCAGGACGCAGCCCGAACCGCGCGGCCATCTGCGTGGTAACGGCCCCCGCCAGCGCTCCGCGCGGCAGCGCCCCATGCGCGTAACTGCCCGCCACCAGTTGAGCGTTCGTAGGCAGCGTGTTCCGGTACACCATCTCCATCATCGGCGGCGAGTCCGCCCCGATGAACGCGCGCGGCCCGGCCCCGGCGGCCACCGGCAGCAACTGGCTGACCAGGCCGGCCCAGGCGCCTGCTGCGAGCGGCAGGGGTAGCTTGGCCAGGCCCCGGCCGATCTCGTGCTGGGTCTCGGCGAGCTGGCCCGGCGTCAGGTTCACCGACTCCCCGAAGCCGAAGTAGCCCGAGTTACCGGTGTTTACCGAGGCAGTGAACTGTTCCAGGCGCGCGATCGATCTGAACGGTCCTGGTGATCGGGCTGGCCGCGGCCAGCGTCTGCGACAGCGCCTGGGTCCGCGTCCGCAGGCTGACCGCGGGCCCGGTCAACGCCGCGAACACGCAGGCGCCGACGAGCAACGCGAGCACGCGCCACGCTCCCGGCGGTGCGTGCCGTCTGCCTCATGCCCGCAGCTTAAGCGCGCCCGGCCAAAGAGCGGTCAAGCGAACGAGGCGATGTCGTAACAGTGTGCGTGGCTCACCGATGCCGACGTGAACCGGGTCCGGGCCAGGCTGGCCGCTGGAGGCTGGCCCCGGGCCAAGCCGACCCTGGAACACTTGCCTAATCCCTGACGCCGCCGCGCCAGGGATGAATTCTTTTTGACCGAACGGGCCGTGGCGACAGCATCCGGCAGCCCAGATCAGCCAGCCGGGGGCAAGTCCTCCACTTGCTTCTTAGTGATGTTGAGCCGGATTCCGGCGTCGACCCCGATAACTGCGCTGATCGGGATGCTAACTTCCTTGCGTCCCCACAGATGCCCTTCCTGGAGCAGTACGTGGGTCACATGGTTGTCGCCCGGATCGACCAGGAAGCCCTGTACCTTCCCGATCTCACCATCCAGCGCATGGACACTCTCACCGCGCTGCACGTCTATTTCACCCAGCGGGACAACGTCGTGGACCACGACCGGCGTACTGTGTCCCAGGCCCATGCCGATTCCCATACCGGAGCCCCCCATATAGCCCGCACCGCCGTAGGCCTGGACCGCCTCAGCCTGGCCGTAGCCGCCCCCGTAATCGAGCCCTTCGGCCAGGTCGGTCTCCTCGGCGAGATCGAGCTTGTCGAACTCCGCGATGCTACAGCGCAGCCTGAGGTGGTCGGCCGTAGTGTCGACCAGGTGGACGGGAACAAGCCGGCCTGGCTCTCCCCGGTGCTTCGGTTCGATCACAAGATGGGTGACGGTAAGAGCCACCGGGTCCATAACCAGACGGCTCACCTCGCCGCAAACGCCATCCGAGGCACTGGCCTTGGCCCCGATCGCTGAACCCCTCCGCCTCCGCCATTGCTGCCGTCTCCTCGTGCAGTCGTCGGCTCTTTACGCACAACGTAGACGGGCTGTCCCGCAGATGAATCACCCCGTGTGGGTGAAAGGACGACGTTATAGGTGGCTGAACCCGCTGGACTCCTCCTTCGACATGGGCACGGTGACCGGATGCCTGGAGAAGTGGGCCACGGCGGCCTGGAAGTCGTCGAGGAGCAGGGAAGCCATGTCCTGACTTACGCCCAGCCGAACCAGAATGCGCTGGACGGGGATGTCGGCGGCGGTACCGGTGAGGGTGTAGGCGGGCACCTGCCAGCCTCGTGCGCGCAGCCGGTCGGCCAGGTCGAACAGGGTGTAGCCGGGGTTCTCGCCTTCGCGGATCCGCCAGGTGACCGTGGGGATGCCCGTGGCCGGGTTGCTATCGCATAGGAGCTCGAACGGGCCGAGCTTGACGATCTCGCCCGCGAGGTACTGGCCGACTGCGTAGGACGCGTCGTGGATACGCTTGTAACCCTCGAAGCCGAGACGGATGAAGTTGTAGTACTGGGCGACAATCTGGCCGGCCGGGCGGGAGAAATTGATCTGGAAGACGGGCATATCGCCGCCAAGATAATTCACATGGAAGATCAGGTCGTCGGGGAGTTCCTGTCGGTCCCGCCAGAGGACCCAGCCCACACCTAGCGGAGCTAGGCCGAACTTATGGCCCGAGGTGCTGATCGACTTGACGCGGGGGAGACGGAAGTCGAAGGCCACGTCGGGCGCGCAGAACGGGGCGAGGAAGGCGCCGCTGGCCCCGTCCACGTGAATGCCGATATCAAGGCCGGTGTCGGCCTGAAGCTGGTCCAGGGCGCGGGACATGGCCTCCACCGGCTCGTAGGCGCCGGTGTAGGTGACGCCCAAGGTTGGGACAACCATGATCGTGTTCTCGTCGACTCGCTCGAGCATGGACGCCGGATCCATCATGTAATGGCCATGGGACATCGGCACCTCGCGCATCTCGATGTCCCAGTAGCGCGCGAACTTGTGCCACACCACCTGGACCGGGCCACACACCATGTTCGGCTTGTCCACCGGTTTGCCTTCGGCCCGTCGCTTGGCCCGCCACCGCCACTTGGCCGCCATGCCCGCGAGCATGCAGGCTTCCGAGGACCCGATAGCCGAGGCACCCACCGTGTTGGCGGCATCGGGTGCATGCCAGAGGTCGGCCAGCATATGCACGCAGCGCTCTTCGATCTCGGCGGTCTGCGGGTACTCATCCTTGTCGATCATGTTCTTATCGATCGACAGCGCCATCAGGGCGAAGATCTCGGGCTCGACCCACGTCTGGCAGAACGTGGCCAGGTTCTGGCGGGAGTTGCCGTCGAGCATCAGCTCGTCCGACACCACCTGGAACGCCTGCTTCGGAGGCGTCTCGTCCTGGGGAAACCGGTACTTCGGGACCGGCGCCGTCAGGTCGCGTCCGACGAACACGCAGTCATCCAACTGCTGACGGACGGTCTCACGCTCGTGCAGGGGCATGGTCAGGCTCTCCTCGGTCGGGAGACACAGTTTCCCCCTCATGCTGGGGGCAGCGCTCGATGACGTCATCATCCCTGGTGGGTGACCGAGTCGCTGACCTCCTCGGTGCGTTCGGGCAAGAGCAGGAAGGCGCCGGCGAAGAAACACACCGCGCCGATCAGGGTGCCGAGGTTCGACCGCTCGGCGTCGCGCAACTGGCCGGTCGCCGGGCTGATGTAACCGGCCACCGCGGACACGCCAAAGGCGACGGACCCGATCAGGTTGACCAGAGTGATCCACCATGACCACAACCGGGGGCGCCACGCGGTCCAGCCGTGACAGACCTCGAACCAGGCCAGCGCACTGGCGACCAGGAAGCAGACCGAGCCGACGGCATCGGGCCGCCATACATGCTGATTCGCGGCTTTGGCGGTGAGATCCACCCGCACCGCATTGCCGGTACTGACGTTGAAG
This sequence comes from uncultured Actinomycetes bacterium, assembly GCA_963849595.1. Taxonomy (GTDB): domain Bacteria; phylum Actinomycetota; class Actinomycetes; order Streptosporangiales; family Streptosporangiaceae; genus Palsa-504. The sequence goes on along the minus strand of CAWKIB010000044.1, from coordinate 90,490 downwards.
AACAGGGTCCCCGCCAGTTGCACGGCCGTGGCCCACCAGTCGATCCTGCCGGGCTGGAAGACGAAGAAGCGCCGCCGGCGCGACAGCGGGCGCTTGCGGCCCGGCATCCACGGCTTCCCGGTAGGTCAGGTACCCGGCCACGGTGAAAAACAGCGAGCCGATAAAGAAAGTCACGGCGTCCCAGCGGGCCCCGACGGCGCTGGCGTAGCCCGGGACGGCGCCGAGCGCGAACACAAGCGATCCCACGGCGAACAAGATGGCGATCCACCAGCTCCGGGACCTGGGTGCCCACCATGTCGACCCGGTAGCGGGGGCGCCTGGCGGGTGCTTGCGGTGGCGGCGGGATTCCCACCGGGCCACGGCGCCGTCCGGGCGGATGTGGTCGACGAAGGTCGTGAATGGACCGACGCCGCCCTCGCGGCCCGCTCGGTCCTGCCCGGGATGGGCGCGTCCTACCTGATGACCACTCACTCCCCGATTGTCAGCGGATGACAAGCCGGCGTAACCACCCTCCGCGGACGACTGCCGGACCGGCAGGGGCCGGCCGTGGCACGCGTGCAGGCGATTGCGTCATTCCGCGGTCCCATATAGTCTCGAAAGCATGGCAGCTTACGATTTGCTCGCTGCGCATTATGATGCCGTAGCGGGCGATTCTGCTACTGAGGCTACTTTCATCGACGGAATTATCAAACACGCGTGCCGCCGTGCTGTGACGGTGCTTGAGGTTGCCTGCGGGACTGCCGACATTATTGCTCGGCTCGCGGCCAGATATCAGGTAAGCGGCCTGGATATATCGCCGGGCATGCTAGCCGTTGCCCGTGAGAAACTGCCCGAGGGAACGCCTCTATACCTCGCCGATATGAGTAGCTTTGAGCTCGAGATGACCTTCGACGCTATTGTTTGTGTCTACCATGGCATCAACCACTTGCTTGATTTCTCGGATTGGGAGAACTTTTTCGACTGCGTTTATAAGCACCTGAACGACGGTGGCGTACTAATCTTTGACATCATTACTGTTCGCAGCCTCGAAATGATGGCCAGAGTCCGGCAAACAGTGCAGCAATTCGGCGATAACTATCTTCTCATAAAGGTTCGGGCGAGCGGCGAGGCGCACTTCGACTGGGATATCGAGGTATATGAGCTGCAGCCGAGCGGCAGGTACACACTGCTCAGAGAGGTCATCAGGACGGCGTCGTTTCCGCATGAAAAGATACGGAGAACGCTTGGTGAAAGATTTTCCGACATAGTCACCATCGACACCGACGGTAGCGTTGCCAATGGCGACAACGAGAATCGGACTTGGCTTGTATGCACTAAACCCGAACGCGGCGGACCGCTACGACGGTGAGCTCCGGCCCGGCGCTGTTCGGCCAACCTCTGCCGCTTATCCCAGGCGATCAGGCGTGCTATCGAGCGATCCTGGCTGGCGCGGGCAAGACCTGCCGCGGCAGCCGCCACTATCACCAGCAGGATCACACGTTCGTAGGTGCGGCGGTTCCGTACGATGCGCGCCGCCGCAGTAACGCCGATCGCGGCTAGGGCCGCCTTTTGTCTCCGGCTCGCGTCCGGCGGCTTACTCGCCAAACCTGTCGGGCCGGACGAAATCACAGTGTTCCAAGCGGCACGGGGATGCGCCGCACTATGAGATCGGTCATCACTCATATCACTTCCCTATCTATGAGGTCGAGCCGGTGGCAGGCCACAAGCCCACCATTAGGGCAAAAGGACGACTGGCGCATCACCCCTCAGGAATGATGAGTGGGTAAATGCGCAGGCGCAGGCTTCACCCGCGGCAGGCGTCAATCGCCGAGCTGATTGGTGCCTGCGGGCGGATCGAGGTCATGCGGAGCCGGGTCGTGAAGACGGCGTACCTCCACGACCTGCACGCCGAAGGTCTGTAGCCTGGCCAGGAGCCCGTGCAGCGCGGCCTGATCCCGCAGGGGACCGTGCAGGATCGTTTCGACCGGCTCCACGGAGGCGCTGAGCCTCTCGAAGTCAAGCAAGGCTTCGGGCGGTAGGACCCCGATGACGCGGATCTCGTAGTAAGACGGTGGCAACGCAGCCCCCAGCTTGTCGCGATGGGCAAGGGCCAATACTTCACGTTCCCGTGTTTGGGTTCGTGGCGCCCCATGCACTACGGGTGACTCCGTTGTCCGGGCGAGCTGTCCGACACTGAATGCGTCCGGCCTTACCGTGCTCGAATCAGCGGGCGGCATCCTCGAGCGCCTTCCCGCTGCCGGCGAGTTCCGGCCTGGCTGGCTGACGCGCAGGTCCGGCTGGCCGTGTCCCGCGGAACGCGGCGGTCCTTGCTGTTCAGCGATGCGGCTGGGCTGGGGTCATGGGCTGGGGTTGTGGGCGGGGATCACCCGTGGCGGGTGGGGCGGGGCGGGGGCGGGGTTGGTGGACTGGGTGGGGTTACTGGCAGGCAAGCGGAAGAGAGGGTGTCATGGCTGACCTGATCGCGATCGGGTATCCGGACGAGGCGACGGCTGAGGCTGCTGCTGATGAGGCGCGGCAGCTGGCGAAGGACCTGATCATCGAGCCCGATGCGATCGCGGTGATCGTGCGGGACGCTAAGGGTGATTATCACGTGCATACCCATCATCACATGGTGGGGCGGGGGGCGACGTGGGGGATGTGGTGGGGGCTGTTGTTCGGGGTGCTGTTCTTCGTCCCGGTGTTCGGGATGGCGATCGGGGCGGGGATGGGGGCGCTGATGGGCAAGGTGACCAAGTCCGGGATCGATGCGCAGTTCCAGGAGCAGGTCCGGGGGATGCTCAAGCCGGGGACGTCGGCGTTGTTCTTGATGGTGGAGAAGGTGACCCCGGATAAGGCGGTGGAGGCGATGAGCAAGTTCGGCGGGACGGTGCTGAAGACCTCGCTGTCCAAGGAGGGCGAGAAGGACCTGCAGGACGCCCTGCACGGCGCCAGCGCCGGGTAACCCGGTCGGCCCGCACCGGCACGGCCCGCCCCGGCCGGGGCGGGCCGTGCCGGCCTGTGCATCCCCTGGCTACCTCAAGATGTTCACTGCTCGCGAGACGACGAGCACCGCGACCACCAGCGAAATCGCTTCCTCAGACATCATCATGAGCTTGGCCCAGGGCCTGATCGCCGAGACGTCCGTAGGGCTGAAGGCCGTGGCCGCAGTGAACGAGAGATGCAGGTAGTCCATGAACTTCGGATACCAGTCGGCCCCTACGTACTGAGGGTTGGCCATTTCAGGGAAAACGAAGGCGACCTGACGGACTGCTCCGCGGGCCCGGGCCGCCGCTCCGCCTCGGTCGAGATCCCAGTACCACAAACCGAAGGCGAGCACGTTGGTGAGCCAGATCGCGCCGCCGCTGGCGAGCAGGATGTTGGCGTCGTTGCTGAACTTGGCACCGTCGATGATGCCGGCTACGAGGCGAACCGCGGCGGAAGCATTCACGACAGAGATCAGCCCGATCAGCGTCCCGGTCAGTGCCCGCAGCCATCTGGAGTCGCGGTCGATGCGCCCCGGGTCGCCGCCGATGAGTATCGCGAGCAGCGCGAAGAGGACTACGACGAAGGCCCAGCGGGCATCGCCGGACCTGAGCTCAGGTGGCAGGACCGCACGCAGTCCTCCGGCGGCCAGCACCGCCAGCGCCATCGGCCAGCGGCTCTCGCCTGCCCGGTGCGATACGTCCGGGCCGGCGGGCGCGTGCGGACTGGCGCTCGTCATGGTCAGCTGATCAGCAGGTAGATGCTCTTGCCTGGCCAGATAGAAGCCCAGCAGGAGCAATACCACAATGACGACCTGGTCTTGATGTGTGTCCAGCCAGGCTCGCATCCGCTCGAGCCGGACGGCGGCCGCGGCAGGAGCGAATACCGCGTACAACTCCAGGTACAGGAAGCTGGACGTGCCCAGCAGACAGAAGAGCACCAGCGTCACGTAGTCCCCGGCAGTGGACAGCTTGGCCTGAACGACGGTCGCAGCGCCTGCTGCTACCAGCGTCCAGGGCTGGAGGAATACGGCGAGGCCTGCGGCGGCCCACGGCGAGAGCCGGTCCAGGCTCGGCCATCCAGCTCGGCGGCTTGCGCGGACGGCCCATCCGGCGCCGCTGCCGCACGGCGAGCAGGATGAGCACGATACCGAGGGTCAGCTTGATGGCCAGGGCGGCGGTCGACGGGGCGGTCTGTGGCTTGGGCGGCTTGCCCTGCGTCGTCAGGAGGACCGCGGCAATCACGGCGACCAGGCAGGCCAACCAGCCCAGGACGAAGGCCAGCCCCTTCCAGATGCCCTTCTTGGCGCTCAGGATCAGGATGAAGGCTATGAGAGGGAATGGTTCGAGGGCGATCGCGAGCCCGATGAGCATCAGGTCAAGTACCATGCCGCCCCCCGGACCCGGGTCGGCCGGACGTCACAGGTCGGGCTCGGCGGCGATCCGTCCTGATGCGACAGCGGCGACGAGTGACTTGTGGTCACGCTCGTTCTGGTCGGCGTAGGCGGCGGCGAACTCGGTGATGGCCCGGTCGAATACGTCCGAGCCGCCCAGGTAGGCGGCGATCGCGATCCGGTCCCCGGAGCGGGCGTGCGCCCGCGCCAGCGTCCACCCGCACAACTCGCCGTACATGCGCATGCCGCGCGGGACCATGGTCTCGATGTCGACGGAGAATTTCCAGTCCCGCAGCTGGCGGACATAGAAGTCGCGTTGCTGCCCGTCCAGGCCCGCCTCGACCCGCTGCCAGCCCAGGAAGATGTCACTGGAGGCCTGCATCAGCCGCTGGCCTGCGACCACCCGCTGACCCTGGTTGGCGTACTTGCTGGCGCCGACGAAGCGGCTGAGCACCGACGCTTCGGCCTCTTTCACCTGCAGGAACAGCGGATCGGCGTCGTCGCGGCCGAGCATCAGCACGATCCAGCAGCGCGTCCCGACGCTGCCGACGCCGACGACCTTGCGGGCCAGGTCGGCGAACCGGAACTGATCGAGCAGGAACCTCCGGTCGGTTTCCAGCGTGCGCCGGTACTTGGAGATCAGGCCGGTGAACTGCGCCTCCAGGGCGGCCCGGTCCGTCTGATCGGGTATCAGGTCCTCGATCGGGACGAGCAGCGGCGGGTCAGCGATGATCCGCGGCTGCCCGTCTACGGCATGGCACAGCTTGGCCAGTTCCTCCATGCTGTCCCTGGTCCGCGCTTTGGACAGGCCCTTATCCACCACTTTGCGCTGCTGTGGCCGAAGCTGCGCGTCGAACTGGGCCCGCATCTGGTCCATGTCCATATGCGCGTACCAGACCGCCAGGTTGGTCATCCCCGCGAAGCTGCGCATCGCCTGCCGGTAACGGGCGACCGCGGCCGCGACGATCTCGCGGCGCTGCTTGCCTGCGAACCCGTTGCCGCGCGCCGCAACCTCCAGGCTGGCCGCCAGCCGCTTGACATCCCATTCCCACGGGCCGGGCAGCGTCTCGTCGAAGTCGTTGACGTCGAACACCAGGCGGCGTTCGGCCGAGCCGAAGAGGCCGAAGTTGGACAGGTGCGCGTCGCCGCACGCCTGGACGGCCAGCCCAGAGACGGGCGTGGCGGCCAGATCGCTGGCCATCGGCAGGGCCGCGCCCCGGAAAAACGTGAACGGGGACACCATCATCCGGCCGTACCTGACCGGCACCAGCTCAGGAACCCGCGACTTCCCCTGCTCCTCCAGCAGGCCGATCGGGTCTGGCCGGTCCGGTGGCGGGTCGAACATCGCATGGCTGTCACGTGGCACCTCAGCCCGCGCGGTCTTACCGCGGGCAGCGCTCTCGGCCGGGGTCAGCCGCCCCACCCCTGGGTCAAGCTGGTACCGCTGCGTACCACGGGGTGGAGCCTCAGCCGTCAGTACACTCATCGTCGACTCCTCTCGGTCCGGCGACCATCCGAGCGGCCCGCACCCAGGCGTGCCGACCGCTCCGTCACAGCAGGCGCCAAGCGGCGGACAGCATGCCGCACGCTCCACGATCCCGCGCCGGCTGGCTCGTCCGCCTCATCCCGGCCGGATGATCCGGTGCCTGCTCGACCGGATCCAGGACCTTGCTCTCCAGCGCTGTCCCGGTGGTGGACGCGAACCCGTTCTCCTTTTCTCACCCTGTTCAGGCGATGCCACAGGCGAGCCGGAACGGGATTGTCATCGCGTAAGGAAAGGGGCCGAGTTCAGGATTCCGACATTTCGGCACGGGAGGTCACAATGGCATCTACGAAAGCCAAACCGGACAGTGGTGCCGGCGGGCGCCACGCGGCAGGACAGGGCTTCGGCCTGATCGTGTTCGCGTCTGTCCTGCTGGTGTTGGTCGCCTTCTTCAACATGATCTACGGCATCGCAGCAATCGCCAACTCGCACGTCTTCGTGGCCAACGCGCACTACGTGTTCGCCAACTTGCGCACCTGGGGCTGGATCACGCTCACCATCTCGATCCTGCAGCTCGCCGCGGCGGCCGGCGTGCTGACGGGCAACCAGCTGGCCCGCTGGTTCGCGGTGGCCGTGGTCGGGCTCAGCGCCATCGACATGATGTTCTTCGTCCCGGCCTATCCGTTCTGGGCGCTGACCATCATCGCCGTGGATGTGGTCGCGCTGTACGGGCTGTGCGCCTATGGCAGCCGCAAGAACCTGGAAGCCCTCTAGCGCCGCAGGGCACAGTTCCGGCCGCTGCCGCGGACTTGGCGCTCTTAGTAAGGCACCGTCCCCTGGATGTATGTCGTTTGCCGTTACCCCTTGGCTGCCGTGAGCTGGCCAGGGTCATCGTCCAGGGTGACTGCCTACCTGCGCGGCCCGGTGGCGGCTATCGTTCCCTGAGCTTTCAAGCAGAATATATTCAGGGAAGCTTCAGAATATCTGGAGCTTATCTATTGGTAATGTACGGTGGATGGCCAGCATTTTTGGCGATGCTTCAGAAGGTTCTCCCGCGCTGTGTAATGGCCGGCCCCGGGGAACCCAAGAGCGCGCCTCGCCGGGCTGGGCCTTCCCCCGGGCCTTCGAGTCTGGCGGGGCGCGCTCGCCAATCCACGATCCCGCGCCGGCTGGCTCGTCTGCCTCATCCCGGCGGGATGTTCCGGTGCCAGATGCGCACGATTACGCTCAGAGACACGAATACGACGAAGGTAGCGTTCTAGAGGCCGTTGGCGGTTAGTTCTCGCCGACCGAGCCTGGTCTGCCGAGCGATGACTGCTCGCGAAGGGGCATGCCGCAATGGCAACCGAAGGGAATGTGCCCGAACAGCCACCTGCGGTGTCCCCAGAGGACGACGCTTCTGGCCCATACGCGAGGCCAGGGACTCGCCGCCGGCGAGGCGCCCGGGCCGCAGCGGCACCTTTCGGCCCGGGTCAGGCAGTTCATTCAGTGCCGTCCGCGACAGCGACCGTGCGGCCGTAGAAGAGGCGGTAGTACGGCTCAGCCGTTCTCGGCGGTGGCTCGCTCCCCTCGCTCTGGCGGTCGGTGCCTTGGCCATGTTGTTTGACGGAGTGAAGCTGCTGTTCACCAACTGGCGGCTGAGCCTGGTCCAGGTCTTGCCGGCGATGTGGATCTGGGCCGCCATGTTCGACCTGAAGGCTCACGTGCTGCACGGGAAGTCGTTCCATGTACTGACCGGTCCCGTCGTGATCCCGATCGTCCTGGCCGTTGCCGCTATTACCGCGGCGAGTTTCTTCCTGAACGCCGTGTTCGCCTTTGCCATCGCGAGCGAGGGTCCGCCTGCGATCCGGCCCGGGTTCGCGCAGGCCCGGTCGCATCTGGCGGTCGTCCTGGAGTGGGGCGCCGCGGTCGGTATTTGCCTGGGCCTGGCCACCGTGATCTTCGTCCGGTGGGGGGTGTTGTGGTTCGGGCTGTCATTGAGCATCGTCGTCGCCGTGATGATGGTCTGCTATGTCGCCGTGCCGGCCCGGCTCGTCGGCGTGAAGACCACCTCTTCCAAACGCGACAAACTGACCGCGTCCGCGGTGGGCGGGGCGATCGGAGCGGTCGTCTGCACACCGCCCTACGTCCTCGGCCGGGTCGGGCTGCTCATGGTCGGGTCGCACACGCTCTTCATCGTGGGCTGTGTCGTGCTCGCCATCGGCTTGACGTTGCAGGCAGGTGCCACCGGCGCGGTCAAGGCGGTCAAGATGAGTGCCAAGCTCGTCTCCGGGAGCCATCGGGTCGCGGGCGATGATTCGCCGCCTGAACAGACGGTTCGCCTGGAGCAGGCCTAGGGCTCGATGTTGCCGGTGCACCTGACCGTCGTCGAGCACCGTCGGGCCTAATCTGGCGGAGGGGCTATCACCCTCGCCGGGTGATGCGCCACCGCTCGACCCAGCCGGATGCTGCACCAAGTAGGGGTCCAGATCGGATCATTTGGCGGCTCGTTCTCCGGCCGCCCTGCTTAGCGGGGGCCGAAGCAGGGCGGCGGATCACGCGAAGGAGGCAGGAACATGGCAATTGGGCCAGTGCAGCTGATCGTATTGGGATTCAGCCACCCCAACTTCCACGGTGAGATCATCGCCGAGCTTGAGCGGCTCCGCGAAAACGATATGGTGCGCGTGATCGACTCGCTCGCTGTGTACAAAGACGCCGACGGCGAGCTGGAGGTGGAGCACCTCAGCAACCTCTCAGAGCAGGAGGCGATCGAGTACGGCACCAAGATCGGTGCGCTGATCGGCCTGGGCATCGAGGGTGAGGATGGCATCGAGGCGGGTGCGGCCGCTGGCGCCGAGGAGGTTGCCGCGGCGGGCGGCGTGAACGTGTTCACCGAGGAGGAGGGCTGGGATATTCTCGAGGACATCCCGAACGACTCCGCCGCGGCGCTCGTCCTCATCGAACACCACTGGGCGGTGCCGCTGCGCGACGCGATCATGCGCGCCGGGGGCTTCCGGATCAGTGACGGGTTCATCAGCCCGCTCGACCTCGTGGAGATCGGACTAGTATCGGCCGAAGAGGCCCAGGAACTGCACGAGCTGGAGACGGCCGCCGCGGCAAGCTGAGCGGTGCCGACCTGACCCCTGCCATTATCTGGAGGTACGAAATGTTCGGAGCACGCAGAGTAGCCCGGCGCACGGGACGGCGCACCGCCCGGCGCACTTCCCGCCGCAGGTGACCCTCCAGCAGGAGCCTGGCCGGGCTCCTGCTGGGCTTCCCCCGTCTAGGTCCTCGGCGAGCGAGCGTAGGCTTAACCCGCGCTTCTTGACGGCCGATGCATCTCAAAGGATCTGCGATCGCGGGTCAGTGCTGCTTCATCCGTGACGGATGGTGCCGGCTCGCGCCTGGCGCCTCTAATCTCGCTGCAGGACCGCGAGAATCGGGAGCATGTAGGGCATGTCCGCGAGGAGTGCGTCATCACCGGCCGCCGTGAGCGATGGACCCCGGCCGCAAAGACGCGGAAGGTCACGAGGAAGAGAGCGTATGACCCGCTCACGACCATGACATGGATTCCCGGCGGCACGTTCCTGATGGGCTCGGCAGACTTCTATCCGGAGGAGCGCCCGGTACACCGGGTCAGCGTTGATGGATTCTGGATGGACCGCCATCCAGTGACGGTGACCGAATTCCGGCGCTTCGTGACGGCGACCGGGTACGTGACCGTCGCCGAGCGGCCGCTGGCGGCGGCCGACTACCCGGACGCCGACCCGGATCTGCTGGTGCCGGGATCACTGGTGTTCCAGCGCGACACCTGGCCCGGTCGACCTGCGCGATTACCGCAACTGGTGGGCGTACGTCCCGGGCGCCTGCTGGCGGCGCCCCGAGGGACCGGGCAGCGACTGCCACGGCCGCGGACGGCACCCGGTGACCCATGTCGCCGCCGAAGATGCCGAAGCTTACGCCGCGTGGGTCGGCAAACAGATGCCAACGGAGGCCGAATGGGAGTACGCGGCCCGCGGCGGCCTCGACGGCGCCGCGTACGCGTGGGGTGACGAGTTCGCGCCGGGTGGCCAGATGATGGCGAACACCTGGCAGGGCGAGTTCCCCTGGCAGAACCTGCTCACGGACGGTTACGAGGGGACGTCCCCGGTGGGATCGTTCCCCGCAAACGGGTACGGGCTCTATGACATGACCGGCAACGTCTGGGAATGGACCTGCGATTACTTCACGCCACGTCATCCGGCTGAGGCCGCCCACGCCTGCTGTGTGCCGCGCAACCCGCGGGTGAACTCGCCGGAGCGCAGCAGGATCGCCGGCGAGCCGGGCGCGCACCTGCCGCGCAAGGTGATCAAGGGCGGCTCGCACCTGTGCGCGCCCAGCTACTGCCTGCGTTACCGGCCCGCGGCCCGCCAGGGGGAGACCGTCGACAGCGCCACCTGCCACCTCGGCTTCCGGTGCATCAGCCGTGGTGGCCCGCCAGCCATGGGGTAGGGCAGCGACCGCCGAGGGCGTGACCCGGCCGAAGCTCCCCCCTGACGGGTGAGGCCCACGTTGTCCTGTCAGCAGGATCATTAGTGCGAGGGGGCGGCCAGAGCAGCCTGCTTTAAAACGCACGCGCGGAAGGATCAGGCATGCGGCGCTTTACTAAGAACATTGTCCTTTTGGCAGCGATCCTGGCCATCGTATGCACGGTGGCGGGATGTGAGGCCACCAAGAGCGCGATTGCCAGCATCTCGCCCACCCGGAGCGTCAGCGTCTCAGCCGGGTCGAGCGCTAGCTTGTCGCCGCCCAGCCCGAGCGCCAGCGTGTCGTCCAGCCCGAGCGTCACGGCAACACCTACCAGTCAGCCATCGGCAACCTACCAGTCAGCCATCGGCGACTAGCGGCGCCTCCACACCCGCGGCGACCGCCCAACCGAGCAGTTCCCCGACCGCGGGTAGCGGGTCAGGCTCCGGCCTGATCTGGCTATGGGTCCTGCTGGGTGTCATTATCCTCATTGGCGTGATCGTGGGGATCGTCCGCGCACGTGGCCGCCGCTCCGCGGCGGCGGGTAGCTGGCGGTCTAGTGTCGTCGACGCGTACGCCAAGGGCTCGGCTTTGCATGACGCGATGAGCGTCGCGGAGACACCGGGTGCGCTGGGCGCCTATGATGCAGGCGCCCGCTGGTCCGACATCCAGCGGCGCGCCGATGACCTGACCCAGACGCTGTACGCGCTTCGTGAGGCAGCCCCAGACGATGAAAGCCGGGCGAGGGTGGCCGATGTGCTTGTGTCGCTGCAGACTGTCCGCTCCGCCATGGACGCCGAGCGTGCTCCTGGGGGCGCCGACGCACGGCAAGCCGAGGTAGCCCGGGAACGTCTGGCCTTCTTCGAGATCTCGCTCCGCGCGCTCCGAGGGTCAGACCAGCAGGCGTTCTGACCGTGACAGGGCAGGCCTTCCGGGCCAAGCCGCTAGCCGAGGAGGCTGCATGCACGGCAGGGGCACATGATCCTCGCTGCCGTTGCCGCCGAGGCGTCGGCCGCGCCGTTCACTACGCTGATGGATCACGTTGCCCAGGGTTTTGAAGCACTGGGAGCCGCGATCCTGGTCGTCGGCGTGATCTGGTCCTTCATACTCGCGGCGATGGCCGCGCGGCGCTTCGGGTGGTCGGCGAAGGCCTACCTGGTCCTGCGCCAGGCATTCGGCGGGACACTGCTGCTCGGGCTGGAAATCCTGGTCGCCGCCGACCTGGTTCGTACCGTGGCGGTCTCGCCGACCCTCGATAATGTCCTCGTGCTCGGGCTGATCGTGGTGATCAGGACGTTCCTGAGTTTCTCGCTGGAGACCGAGATCGAAGGCGTTGCGCCCTGGCGGCGGGCCTTGATGGGTGGCGCGGGGACGATCCGCCGGGCCTCGGCTACCGCGCTGGAGTCCGAGACTCCGCCCTGATACGGATCGATGGCGCGGTCGAGACATGGCACGGCTGCTGTTCCGCCGTCACGAAGCCCCGGGTACGGTAAGGACCGGCCCGGGGCTCCGTCGGGATCGTTCTTCGGCGCCTGCTGCTACTCGCGGGCCAGCATGGCCACGGCCTCGCGCTCGAGGTCGATGTACGGATCGCCGCTGACGTCGACGGCGACCCGCTTGATCGTGCCGCCGGTGAAGCGGTGCGGCGATCCGTTCGGGTAGTCGGTGGTGACGGCCTCACCGCTGTCGCGGCCTACGCACAGGCCCTCGCCCGCGAGCATGAACATTCCCGGCTGGGTCTTGATCCGGCCCTCGCCGACCTTCTTGTCCCCGTGGTACAGGGACAGGATTCCGGTGGACACGTGCGGCGGGTCCTCGCCGTCCTTGTCGAACGAGGCCGACAGGATCAGGTTCTGCCCGGTGGGCACGTCCTGGGTGCTGTCGATCTTCTGCTCGAACATGCCGACGAAATTGTAGACGTAGTGCAGCCGGTTGTCCTTCACGTACAGGGCGTGCCCGCCGAACCGCGACCCGTGTGCGAATAGCACTCCTTCCGCGCCGGGCGCGGGGATGTCGACCAGCGCCCCGATCGAGTAGGAGCGGTTGCGGACGTTCACCGCCTGCGCCTCCGGTACCTCCGCGGTGTCGGGGAAATAGATGTAGCGGTCACGCGACGTGGCTAGCTGCGGTCGCTGCGTGGTAATGATCTCTATCGCAGATCGGTCGTCAAGCGGGAAGGCATTGTTTTCGCCTGCCTCGGCGAACCACATGTTGACCAGTTCCCGCACCTTCTCCGGGCGCTCGGCGGCCAGGTCGTGCAGCTCGGACCGGTCGACATCGGTGTGGTACAGCTCCCAGGTGTCGTCGTTGAAGTCGCTCCAGCCGCTGAGCGTCGGATGGGTGGTGACGGCCTTCCAGCCCTCATGCCAGATCGCGCGCGAGCCGAGCATCGAGTAGAACTGTGTCTTGCGGGCCGACGGCGCGGACGGGTCGGCGACGCTGTAGCGCATGCTGACCCCGTCGAAGCGGCTCTGCACGTGCCCCTTGATCGTTTCCGGCGTCTCGACGCCGAGGGCGTCCAGGATGGTGGGCACGATGTCGATGGCGTGATGGTACTGGTGTCTGATCTCGCCCTGGCCCGCCGTCGCCCCGTCCCTGGCCGAGGGCCAGGAGATGATGCAGGGGTCGGCGGTGCCGCCGTTGAACTCGTACCGCTTCCACATCTTGAACGGGGTGTTGAACGCCATCGCCCAGCCGTTCGGGTAGTGGTTGTAGGTCTTCGTTCCGCCGAGCTCGTCAATCATCGCGAGGTTCGCCTGGATAGTGTCGGGGATGCCGTTAGCGAACAGCATCTCGTTGACCGACCCGTCGGGACCGCCCTCGCCGCTGGCCCCGTTGTCCGACACCACGATGACCATCGTGTTCTCCAGGTGCCCGAACTCCTCCAGGTAGTCCAGCAGCCGGCCGATGTGATGGTCGGCGTGCGCCAGGAACCCCGCGTACACCTCCGCCATCCGCGCGAAGAGCCGCTTCTCGTCGGCGGACAGCGAATCCCACGGCCGGGTGACGTCCAGCGGCGGGAACGGCTGGCCCTTGGGTCCCTTGCGGGTCTCCGACGTGCCGATCGGGTTGACCGGCGGTAGCTCGGTGTCGGCCGGGACGATCCCCATTTCCTTCTGCCGGGCCAGCGTCTGCTCCCGCATCGCCTCATACCCCATGTCGAACTGGCCCTTGAACTTAGCGATCCATTCTTTCGGAGCGTGATGCGGCGCATGCGCGGCACCCGGCGCGTAGTACAGGAAGAACGGCTTGTCGGGTGCGACCGACTTCGCGTCCTTGATGAACTCCATCGCCTTGTCGGTCAGGTCCTCGGTCAGGTGGTAACCCTCCGCCGGTGACTTCGGCTGGTCCACCGGGTGGTTGTCGTAGACCAGGTCCGGGTACCACTGGTTGGTCTCGGCGCCCAGGAACCCGTAGAAGCGCTCGAACCCGCGGCCGGACGGCCAGTTGCGCCGGGTCGAGGCGACGTTCATCTCTACGGTCGGGCACAGGTGCCACTTGCCCACCGCGTAGGTGTTCCAGCCTTGCTCACCCAGGATCTCGGAGATCATGCCGTTCTCCGGCGGGATCGTCCCGCTCGCGTTCGGGAACCCGATCGCGGCCTCGGTGATGCACGCCATGCTGTTACGTGTGTGGTTACGCCCGGTGAGCAGGCACGATCGGGTCGGCGAGCACAGCGCCGTGGTGTGCCACTGCGTGTACCGGATCCCGCCGGCTGCGATCCGATCGATGTTCGGCGTCTCGATCGGGCCCCCGTAGCAGCTCATAGCGGAGAAGCCCACGTCGTCGAGCACGATGTAGACGACATTGGGCGCGCCGTCGGGCGCACTGGGCGGCTCGAACGGTGCCCAGTCCGGTTCCGAATCGCGGATGTCGATATTGATCGTGCCCTTGAACGGCTCGCCCATTTCACTAGCTCCCTGCGCCGATAGTTTATGCAACGGGTCTCACCCTGGACGTGACCTTTTATTTCGCCTTCGGCGGTCCGCGAGATAGGTCAGGTCCCGAATAGCTTGGCTTTAGCGGCAGTGAATTCACTGCCTCCTAGCTGGCTGACCCGTCATGGTCCTATACGCCGTCCGGCAGTGCCAGGCCCAGAGCCACCATGAGCTCTGGCGCGGCCGCCACTGCCCTCGGGCCGCCGATCTGCGGCGTAATGGCGAGCAGGACGCCGATGAGGTCTTGCGGGGTGGCGCCGGCCTCGAGTGCGTTACCTACCTGCCACATGTAAGAGGCCGGAGGAGCGTCCAGCGCCATCAGGGCGGCGATCTTGACCAGGGCGAAGCTACGCGGATCCAAGCCGCTCCTGGCCTGCAGCTCGGCCCGCAACGCCAGGCTCTCGCCTAGGAGCTCGGGGTCGCCGAGGGCCAGTTCGGCCAGCGCGGTCCTCGTAGCCTCGTCGACGTTGGCCTTGGATACCATGTTCACGATCGGGGTCCTTTCAGTCGCTCTGGCATCAGGTGCTGAAGGAGATGGCACCGTTCAGTCAACCATCGCTGGAGCTGGCCCGCGATGCGTCACCCGCGGCGGATGGTACCGGCACGTCGGCCTGGTGTCGGCGCTCACGGCTCTGCCTGGGCCGTCAGCAGGGCGGCCGGCGCCGCCGGTGCGGGATCCTTGCGCCGGCTCAGTCGGCCTACCCAGCGGTCGATGAACTGAGCCCGAGTGAGGAATCATCCCGAACGGGTGATGAGCCCGTAAATCCCGTCAGAGACCATGATCCCCCCGGCCGCCACCAGCACCCCGGTAAGCACGGTCGGGGACAGCGCTGACAGTAGCGCCAGCCCAGCCGCCTGCGCGAGCACTGGACCTGGCCTACCGGCGAGTGGTGCATGGCGGCAGCCTCACCGAGTCTGGCTGGGCAGCTTTCAGGGCTGACCTGCAGTCTGCGGCCGTGCGGGTGGCCTGCCGATCAGCTCGATCAGCCCGAGAACCACCAGCAGCAAGACGACGATCAGGATGACGACTGGCGCCGTGGGCTGACCCCAGAATACGAATATCAGGGCGGCAAGTGCCACCGCCCCGATACGGAGGCCTTTGCGGTGCGAGAAGGTCCAGAGGCCTGCTGGCCCGGTGGACACACCCCTACGCTCGCCGGTGTGCCGGATCCAGCCCAGCCCCGACGCGAACGCGGAGCGGGTCCGGACCGCCGTGGTGGAGGGCCCGGTGAAGAACGCCGCGGCGGCGACGACCAGCCCGACCACCAGCAGGCCACGGAGCGCGTCCTTGATGAACCGAACGAACGTGTCGAACAGGGCGGCAGCGGCATCGCTGGGCAGCACGTTGCTAGGGACGCTGTTGAGGTAGATGCTACGGAAGATCTGCAAGTCGACGCCAAGGAACAGCATGGAGAAGGCGAAGCCGAGCCCGGCTCCGATCAGGGCGCGCCGGTGGCTTCGCGCGACGTACACCCCAGCGGCGATGAGGACCAGCGTCAGTATTGGCAATACGATCTTAAGGTTGTTGATCAGCCGGTAGCCGCTTTGTGCCCTCTCCAGCTGCCGTGCTTGGAACAGCGTGATGGTCGGATTGATCGCCGGGATGCTGTTCGCCAGCGTGAACCCGCGATCGACCAGGGCTTTCTTGACAATGTCGATGAAGGGGCCAAGGCCGATAACGACCTGGCCGTTGCTGACGCTGATCGAAGAGTTGCCCTGGCCCGAGAGCACCTTGACTATCTGCCCGTGCGCGACGGTATTGACCTGCACCCAGGCGGTGGCGAAGGCCTGGCTGGATACAACCGAGTGCACTGTGCTGTGTATGAAGCCGGTTACCGAGCTGGCGATCTGCGGGCCGAATGTGTTAAGCAGTGAGCTGATCCGGGTCAGCCCCTTGCTGTTGAGCTGGGCGGAGGCCTGATTGATGACTCCGGTTACGTTGAGACGGCTAGTTATCTGATTCGTGATCTTGTCGGTCAGGGCATTCTGGATCGCTGGATCGTGGATCAGCGGCTCCACGTTCGCCACGTACCGGCTGGTGTCGGAAACCTGGTTGGCCGCCCAGACGCCGAGCACTGCTTCCGGAGCGAGCAGGCAGCCGAGAAAGATGAGCACAATGGCAACGGGGGTTCGCCAGCTGATCCGTCGTACGGCGGCGTGCACCAGCCTGCTGCTTGTGGAGTTCGGCTGTCTCGGCCCGGAGACGTTCCAGCTCGGTTCGCTCATCCGGGGTAAGCGCTTCGTCCTCGGTTCGCTCATCCGGGGTAAGCGCTTCGTCCTCGGCTAGCTCATCCGGGGTAAGCGCTCCGACCTCGCCAGCCGGCTGCGGCTTACCGCCGGAATCAGACACGCCCACCTCGCCGTCACCTCCGCTGCGCCCGCAGCACAGCGCCGTGTTGATGCTGCGGTACCCGTATCACTGGATTTGCTCGGCACTGCGTCCATCCAGCCTGTCTGGCCTGACGCGGACCTGCCTCACCCCGCCGGGATGAATCCGGCTGGTGTGGTATTCCCGCAGCCGGTGTCAAGCGCCGGGCAGGTTCGCACCTGCGGGAGGGTCCTCCGGAGCAGGCAGAGCCGGATCATGGAGACGGCGTACCTCCACGACCTTCACACCGAGGGTCTGCAGCCGGGCCAGGAGCCCGTGCAGCGCGGCCTGATCCCGCAGCGGGCCGTGCAGGACCGTCTCGACCGGCTCCACCGAGGCGCTGAGCAGCTCGAAGTCAAGGAGGGCTTCGGGCGGCGGGACCCCGATGACGCGGATCTCGTAGTACGGCGATGGCAACGAAGCCCCCCAGCGTATGGCTATGGGCATGGGTCAAATACCTCACGTTCTCGCGTCCCAGCGTGCGGCGCGTCATGCACCACGGGTGATCGTCACCCTGGTGAGATTTCTCAGAGGGTGATGACAGGTCACCCCAATCCGGGTGAGCGTATGTAAGAACATGGGCTCGGACGAAGACGAGCCAACCTATTGGGCACAGCCATGCGCTATTAGACCTAGCTCGTCCGGCCAGCAACGGAGCTGGCCGGATCAGGGGGTATCTGAATGACATCCGGCATGAGCGCCCGCGCGGCCGCCCGCTCTACAGGACAGGCGGCGGGCGCTGACGATCCTGTCCTGATCTCGAAGATCACCGTGCCCGGTGTGCCTGCCTGGGCGGTCCGCCGTCCGCAGATCGACAAGCTCATCGCGAAGGGCGCGCGGGGTCCGCTGACCACGGTTACCGGTCCTGCGGGCTCCGGCAAGACCATGGCTATCGCCCTGTGGGCCGCTGCCCGCTCCGATCCCGCCACCTTGGTCTGGGTCACCCTTGACGACTACGACAACCGGCCTAAGGTTTTCTGGTCCTATGTCGTGGCGGCATTGCGGCAGGCTGGCATCACCGTCCCGCGGGTTTCGCCCGCCGCGGGCCGCGGGCCAGCCGACCATATATTCCTGCTGCGGCTTGCATCCATGCTGGCGGCACAGGACCCGCCGGTGGTAGTTGTCCTCGACGATCTCCATCTGGTGACCGAACAGGACACCCTGGATGGGCTGGCCTACATGCTGAGGAACGCGACGCCGGGCCTGCGTCTGGTGGTGTCATCGCGGATGGATCCGCTCCTGCCCCTGCACCGCTACCGGCTCGCCGGAGAGCTGACCGAGATCCGCGCGGACGACCTTGCCTTTAGCGTTCCCGAATCCGCCTTGCTCATGGCCCGGCAGGGCATCACGCTCGGCGCTGATGGGCTCGAGCGCATCGTCGGGCGGACTGAGGGCTGGGCTGCGGGAGTCCGCCTGGCCGCCATCTCGCTGGAGGGTCACCCCGACCCTGACCAATTCGCTAAGGAATTCGATTCCGAGGAGAGTGCCGTCACTAGTTACCTGATAGACGAGGTGCTGAACGCCCAGCCCGCCTCCACCAGGGAATTTCTCCTGCGGACGAGCATCCTGAACCGGGTATGCGCAGACATTGCCCGCGAGCTGAACGATGACGAACCTGCGGCGGACATGCTCCCGGTCCTGGCGCAGGCGAACGCGTTCGTCCGGCCGGTCGGACACGGATGGTATCGTTACCACTCGCTGTTCGCGGCGGTGTTGCGCCTGAAGCTCCGGCGTGAGTGCCCAGGCCAGGTGCCCGAGCTCCATCGGCGGGCCGCTCAGTGGTATCAGCAGAACGGCTCGCTCAGCGAAGCCGTGCGACACGCCGGGGAGTCGGGTGACTGGCCGTTCGCGGCCCGGATAGCCCTGGATGAGCTCGCGATCGGCCAGCTCATCGAACCGCGAGGAAACCGGTCGCTCGCCGAGAGGTTCCAGCGCATGCCTGCGGAGTCGCCCTGGACGCAAGCGCATCCCTTGCTTGTGGAAGCCGCGCTTGAGCTGTCCGGCGCTGACGGCGTCCAGGGCGGTGCGACGCTCGCCGCGGCGGAAGGCGTCCTTGAGCGCCTTCCCGTTACCGACGAAATCCCGGCCCGGCTGGCTGCTGCGCAGGTCAGGCTGGCCGTATCCCGCCGCATCGGCGACCTGGATGCGGCCCTGGCCGCGGTCGCCAGGGCCGAGACCTTGCTCGGGGAGATCACCGGAAGCCATCTCGCCCGGCATCCTGAGATTCACGCGCAGGTGCTAGCCGGCCGCGGAGTGGTCGAACTCTGGTCGGGCGACTTCGATCAGGCGGCCGCGACCCTTCGTTCGGCCATCGCCCCCGCGTCCGCTCCTGGGGAGACGTATGAGCGCAGTGACTGCCTCGGGTATCTCGCTCTGGTGGAGGCCTTGCGCGGACGGCTGAGCCACGTCATTGAGCTAGCCGACCAAGCGGCGGGAGCGGCCGAGAACCGCGCCAACGGGCTTGCCGAGTTCGCCAGTCCGGCCGCGACTATCGCCTTGGCCCGCCTGCACCTGGAACGCAACGAACTGCGGCAGGCCCATGGTCAGCTCAGACTGGCGGACGGCGCCCTGCGGATCGCGCCGGACAAGTTGCTAGGCGCCATTGCCTGCCTAATCGCGGCGCGCTGCCAGCTAGCCGAAGGCAATGCCAAGGCCGCCGCGGACATGCTCAGTCGCGCACGACAGGGCTGGTCGCCCCCGCGCTGGCTGGAACACAGGCTGATGCTCGTCCAGTCGCGGGTTTGCGCCGCTGCCGGGGACATCAAGTCCGCCGTTGAGGCGGCCGAGCGCGCCGAGCCGCAGTCCGCGCTCGATGCGGCCGTCGCGCTCGCGCAGGCCTGGCTGGCCGCTGGCGATACACAAGCTGCGGAGCGCGCCCTGGCCGCCGGGGTGGCCAGCCCGGATGAGCCGCCGGAGCCGGTCCGCCTGGAGGGATGGCTGGTCGATGCCCGGCTCAGTTACGGTGTCGGCGACGGCGTGCGGGGCCGCCGATCACTCGAGCGTGCGCTGCGGCTGGGCAAACCTGAGCGGCTCCGGCTGGCCTTTGCCATGGAGCGCACCTGGATCCACCCGGTGCTACGACGCGATCCCGAGCTTGCACACGCCTACCAGGACTTGCTAGAGCCCCGGCAGATGACCACCAGCAGGATCCCGGCCCCACGGCCCGATCCGGACCAACCCGCGCCGATAATCGTCGAGCCGCTTAGCGACCGCGAGCGCGAGGTGCTCCGGCTCTTGTCGGCAATGCTCAGCACCGCCGAGATCGGCACCGAAATGTATATCTCAGTGAACACTGTTAAGACCCACCTCAGAAGCATCTACCGCAAGCTGTCGGCGGCTCGCCGCGGCGAGGCGGTCCGGCGCGCAAGGGAGCTCAAGCTGATCTGAACTAACGGAACGCCGGTCTCGCGGCCTTTCTCCACCGCGGCGTGCCGGGTGGAGACACCGAGCTTTCGGTAGATCGCCTGGGTGTGGGTCTTGATCGTGTTCTGCGACAGGTGCAGCTCCTGCCCGATCTCGCGGAGCGAGAGCGTCCCCCCGAGCAGATGCAGCACCGCCACCTCGCGTTCGGTCAGCGTATCCGAAGGTGAAATCACCCGCGACTGCCTCGTCGCGATCCGTTGTTCAAGCCCTTCTAGCCGGGACAGCTGAGCCTCCGCGCCGTCAGGCAGCGAGGTCAGTATGTTCCTGGCCTCGTCGAGAAGCACGGCCGCTTCAGCGCGGTCTCCGGTGTCGAGCAGGAGCGATGCGAGCCTGAGCAGGGTTTCCAGGGTGGGCCATGGGCTGAGCCCAGGCCACACGCTTCGTGACCGGAGCGAACGCTCGAACTCGGTGCGAGCCTCCCCAAACCGCCCCTCCAGCACGTGAACCGCGCCAACGGCGGTGTGGGCGAGGGAATACTGCGGAGTGCTGCTGAGATCGCCGTCGTCCGAGAGTCGCCGGGCAGCGCTCGCAAGCTCCCGTGCTTGCGCGATCCTGCCTTCGTCGGTCGCCACGAGCGACGCGACGGAAAGGGCCATTATGCGCGCCAGCGGGATGGACGCCTCGCTCATTATTGCCTTCCGGAGCGGCTCCGCCGCTCCGGGCTCTCCGGAAAGGAACAGGCTGAAGCCGAGCGCGGTCTGCGCCAGCGCGTACCAGCGCGACATGGGGTCGTGTTCTAGCTCGACGGCCCTAGCCGCTGACTCTCGCATCGCCTGGATGCCGTCGAATCCAAAGGCGCCGCCGAGCAGTGCGGCGGAGAAGTCCAGCGACCGCATGCCGTCAGGAAGAGGACCGTCATGCTCTCCTGCCAGGATGATCGGAAGCCAGCGCCGCACGGACCCCTGCTCGCCGGACAAGGCGGCCACCCACGCTGCGCTGTGCGCTGCCAATGCATGGGCAGCAATCTGGTCGTCACCGAGCGAGCGCATCCAACTGCGAACCGTCGCCACCCGGCCCGAATCAACGAAGCCGAACCAACGGCTCGCAATGAGGTCGACGGCCCAGGCGACGTCACCGGCGGCGAGCGCGTAACCGATCGCCTCGCCCGTTGATCCGTACTCCTGATGCCAGGCGCTCGCGCGCTCGTACAAGGTCGGCCCGATGCCCGGCTCGGTCCTGGCCAGCTGGCCGCGAAGCACCTGCGCGAACAGATGGTGATAGCGGTACCACTGGCGGTTGTCGTCAAGAGGTACGAGGAAGAGGTTCTCGCGCTCGAGGACGTCAATGACCTCTGCCGCGTTAGCCGGACCCGGTGACTGTGTCGCAAAGGGGCGCGCAGAACCGGTCCAGGACGGCCGTCCGCGCGAGGAACTGCCGGATGTCGCTTCGGCTGTCGGCTGAGCACCTCTTCGGCGAGAAAGTCGACGATGAACCGGTTGTCGCCGGTGAACTGGCGGATGAAGGCACTTGGCGAGGGATGACCGCGGAGGGAGAGCGCCGCGAGATACAGTCCGGCCGGCCATCCTTCAGTGCGCTCAAGAAGAATAGCTAGGTCGGGTTCGGCAAGCTCCAGGCCGGAGACATTGTGTACGAGCTCCGCCGCCTCGAGGGCTCCAGCCGCAGTTCGGGCGCGCGGATCTCGACCATGCTCACCGGCCGCGCGCAGCCGCGCTAGCGGGAGCGGCGGATCGGTTCGCGTGACGAGCACGAACTGGGCGGATGGCGGAAGATGAAGCAGCAGGAAAGCGATCTGTTCGTGGCAGGCGGGTTCCTTGATCAATTGATAGTCATCAAGAACGAGAACAACTGGTGCCGCAAATGCAGCCAGCTCGTGCACTAGGAGCGGTATCACCGTGCCCGTGATGTCAGGGACCGGGACCCGAAGCGCCCGGAAGACCTCATCGACGCCGAGGCCCGGGCAGGCTCGCTGCAGCGCGTGCGCGATATACCACCACAGCCTGCCGGGGTCATCGTCGCCGCGATCGAGGGAGACCCAAGCGAACCGTCGCTCTTCCGACGTGCTGGCCCGCCACTGCGCTGCGAGAGTGGTCTTGCCGAAGCCCGCGGGAGCCTCGATGAGGACGAGCTTGGCGGCGGTCCCAGCCAGCACGCTGATGAGTGCCCGCCGCTCCACCCACTCCTTACGCAAGCTGGGAGCATGGAGCTTAGTCTCCATGGGCATGCCAGGGAGCGCGCTCGACCCCGGAACGGGCACCGCCCGCAGACCGCGCTTTCCCGTCAAGCCTGCTTCGCTCATAGGTACAACCTTTCCCCAATGTACTTGGCCCTACAAGTGGCTAAAGTCCGCAACTTTTACTGAAACGTGATTGGCATAAGGACAGAAATGTCCCCGATCCGATCGCCTGACCGCCAACTCTGTCCCGTTTTGAGGTTGCGGCCCCTCGCAGGAATCTCCGAGGGCTGGGCGGGCTGGGGTCGTGGGCTGGGGATCACCCGTGGCGGGTGGGGTGGGGCGGGGGCGGGGTTGGTGGACTGGGTGGGGTTACTGGCAGGCAAGGGAAGAGAGGGTGTTATGGCTGACCTGATCGCGATCGGGTATCCGGACGAGGCGACGGCTGAGGCTGCTGCTGATGAGGCGCGGCAGCTGGCGAAGGACCTGATCATCGAGCCTGATGCGATCGCGGTGATCGTGCGGGACGCGAAGGGTGATTATCACGTGAATACCCATCATCACATGGTGGGGCGGGGGGCGACCTGGGGGATGTGGTGGGGGCTGCTGTTCGGGGTGCTGTTCTTCATCCCGGTGTTCGGGATGGCGGTCGGGGCGGGGCTGGGGGCGCTGATGGGCAAGGTGACCAAGTCCGGGATCGATGCGCAGTTCCAGGATCAGGTCCGGGGGATGCTGAAGCCGGGGACGTCGGCGTTGTTCTTGATGGTGGAGAAGGTGACGCCGGATAAGGCGGTGGAGGCGATGAGCAAGTTCGGCGGGACGGTGCTGAAGACCTCGCTGTCCAAGGAGGGCGAGAAGGAGCTGCAGGACGCCCTGCACGGCGCCAGCGCCACCTAACCCCGGCACGGCCGCACCGGCTGGGCGGACCGCCCGGCCCGCGAGCCGCGCGGGCGTAAGGGGATGCCGATGACTGAAGCGCCGATAAGCCCGCTGCGGGCCGGGAGCCCGCTGCGGACGCGCGTTTGAGCC
The DNA here is from genome assembly GCA_963849595.1 of uncultured Actinomycetes bacterium. Lineage (GTDB taxonomy): Bacteria > Actinomycetota > Actinomycetes > Streptosporangiales > Streptosporangiaceae > Palsa-504. Next base: position 67,279 of record CAWKIB010000044.1, on the reverse strand, counting down.
ATTCCGCGGAGGCCGCTCCGTCGGAGTTGGGTCCGTGGCCCTCCGCCGAACCGGATGAGGGCGTCCCTGACTATTGCCAGGCACTTTGGATGCACGCAGCCTGACCGAGTTGAGCCACGCAGCCGGGCCAGAGATCTAGCCGCCATTCTGCGGATTCCGCGAGGTGACCATGTCTGATATCGGCGGTAAATCGAGATCGGCCGTGAGCTCTGCCGCAAGCGGGCAGTCCGGCTTCGGCCCGCAGCTGGACACTTTCCGCGAGGTACGCCGGAACCTCGAAGCGTCAATCCTTCCACTCGCCACCTCGGTTGACGGGCGCAGGTTCTCTTTTCAGGCCTCGCTACACGGCCTGGAATTGCAGGTGGGCAGCTACGTCGTGCTGGAGGGTGCCGGCACCCGGTGTCTCGGGCAGGTTCTTACCCTGGAACTCGACCGGCAGCCGGTTACGGAACTGACGCTGCCGGCCCAGTCGGCGGGCGCCCCGGAGGCCCGTACGGAGGTCCAGATCCGGTACGCCCGCGGCGAGGGCACCGTCCTGGAAGGTGACGGGGCGCCGTTCCACGATGTGCTGGTTCGGACCGCCTCCGGGGCGGAAGTGCGAGCGTGGCTGCAGCGCAGCGAGCGGGGCTACGCGAAGCTGCAGCTGGGCGAGTTGGCGCTGGTCGCCGGCGCACCCTGCATGGCGGACGCCAGCGGCTTCGACCGGCACACATTCCTGTGCGGTCAGTCGGGGTCAGGCAAGACCTATTCGCTCGGAGTAATCCTTGAACAGCTGCTGATCGAGACAGACCTGCGCATGGTGGTGCTCGATCCGAACTCAGACTTTGTGCGCCTCGGACAGGTGCGCATGGGCGCTGACCCTACGTTGACCGAGCGCTACCGGGAGGCGGCACGCAGAGTCGCCGTCTACTCCGCAGGCGCCCCGGCAGAGCGAAGGCTGCGGCTGCACGCGGCCGAGATCGATCCGGCGATGCAGGCTGCTTTGCTGCGCCTGGACCCGGTCGACGACCGCGAGGAATACGCCGAGCTGGCCGAATTGCTCGCCAGCGAGAACCCGCCCACGCTCGGGGCGCTGACTGAAAGCGACCATCCTGCGGCGCGCCGTCTCGGCCTGCGCGTCCGCAGCCTGGGCGTCGACCGCTTTTCGGTATGGGCGCCCGGCGAATCGGGATCGGTCCTGGACGCCGTGCGCGATCAGAGCATCCGCTGCGTCGTCGTCGACCTGGGCTCGCTGCCAACACGCGAAGAGCAAGCACTCATCGCCGGAGCGGTGCTGGGTGACCTGTGGCGACGGCGCCAAGAGCACCGTCCGCTACTGATCGTGATCGACGAGGCGCATAACGTCTGCCCCGCCGAGCCTTCAGATCAGGTCGTCGCGATGGCGGCTGAACACGCCACGCGGATCGCCGCCGAGGGCCGCAAGTTCGGACTCTATCTGCTTGTTTCAACCCAGCGCCCGCAGAAGATCCCCGAGAACGTCCTTTCGCAGGCCGACAACCTCGTTCTCATGCGACTGAACTCGCTCGCGGATGCAGCTTTCGCACAGGCCGCCTTCTCCTTCGTCCCACCGAGCTTGATCGAGCGGTCGGTCATCTTTCGTCAGGGAGAGGGCCTGATCGCGGGAAAGATCTCGCCCCAGCCCGCGCTGCTCCGCTTCGGCGCACGGATCAGCCAGGAGGGCGGTGCCGATGTGCCCGCGACGTGGGCTGCCGCCCGCTGAAAAGTCCGCGCGACCGCTGCCGGGCGGCGGTGTGGATGGGCGAACATGACCAGTGATCCTTACCAGGAGCTACCGCCGGCCAAGCGGCGGCGGCTTATCTACGGAGCGGTGCTGCGCGCTGTGCTCACCGCGACCGTGCTGGTGGTTCTGTATTACGTGCTGCCGTTCCGGTCGTTGACTGGCAGTTCGGCGCTGCGCTTCCTGGCCGGCCTGCTGATCTTCATAGGCATTACCGTGTGGCAGGTCAAGACGATCACCGGCTCCCGCTATCCGGGCCTCAAAGCGGCCCAGGCGCTGGCTCTGATTCTTCCTCTCTACCTGCTGGTGTTCGCCTCGACCTACTACGTGATGGAAGGAGCGTCCGCGGCAAACTTCAGTCAGCCGCTGACCAGGACCGACGCCCTGTACTTCACCGTGACCGTCTTCTCCACCGTGGGCTTCGGCGACATCACCCCCAAATCCGAGCCCGCCCGGATCGTGCTGATCGTCCAAATGCTCGGTGATCTTGCCGTGCTGGGCGCTGGCGTGCGGGTACTGCTGGGAGCCGTACGCCGCGGTCGGCAGCGAAGAACAGATACCGGCGATGAGGCCGACTCAGCTACCTGATCCGACGCGGATGACAGCGAAGAAGTCGCGATGACGAGTCCAAGCCGCGCAGTCTTCACCCGGTCCAGGTGAGGTTTCGCGGCGGTCTTGGTAGGACTCTGGTAATTATGCCACCCGATCCTCTTGCCCTCCTGCGGTCGCGGAGCTATCTAGCGTTGCTCGTGCTGGCCGCGATCATCGGCGTGCCCGTCTCGGCGGTGGCCTACTTCTTTCTCGCCCTGGTGAGCAAGATGCAGGGATGGATCTTCACCGACCTGCCCAAGGGCCTGGGCTTCCACGGTGAACCGCTGTGGTGGCCGATCCCGCCGCTGGTGCTCGCCGGGGTGCTGGTCGCTCTCACCATCCGGTATCTACCCGGCAAAGGGGGCCACTCGCCGGCCGACGGGTTCAAGGTGGGCGCGGGCCCGCCCTCGCCGATCGAGCTTCCAGGAATCCTGCTGGCGGCATTGGCCACCTTGTGCCTGGGCGTAGTGCTCGGACCCGAGGCACCCTTGATCGCCATCGGCGGCGGGCTCGGCGTCATTGCTGTCCGCCTGGTGAAGCGGGACGCTCCGCCTAGAACCAGCACCGTTGTGGCCGCGGCCGGGAGTTTCGCCGCGGTCAGCGCGCTGTTCGGCTCGCCGCTGCTCGGGGCGTTCCTGCTGATGGAGGCCTCCGGGCTGAGCGGCGCCATGCTGGAGCTTGTGCTGGTGCCTGGCCTGCTGGCGGCGGGCATCGGCTCGCTGGTCTTCATCGGACTTGACGCCTGGACCGGGCTCGGCACGTTTTCGCTGGCGATTCCCGGCCTTCCTCACGTCGGGTCGCCAACCGGCGCTGAATTCGGGTGGGCGCTGGCGATCGGAGTGATGGCCGTCCCGCTCGGCTCTGGGATCCGATGGCTCGGCCTGTTCCTGCGGCCCTATGTCGAGCGGCGGCTGCTGCTGGCCACACCGGTGGTCGGTCTGGCCATCGCGGGCCTGGCGATCGCGTTCGCCGCCGGAACCGGAAAGGGCTCCTCCGAGGTGCTGTTCTCCGGGCAATCCGCGCTGCCCTCGTTCATCAGCCACAGCGCCAGCTATACCGTGGCCGCGCTGCTACTGCTCATCGCCTGCAAGGGCCTCGCCTATGGCGTTTCGCTGAGCAGCTTCCGCGGCGGTCCTACCTTCCCGGCCATGTTCCTCGGGGCGGTGGGCGGCGTGGCGCTGTCGCACCTGCCCGGGCTGCCGCTTGTCTACGGCGTCGCCATGGGCATCGGCGCGATGACCGTGGTGATGCTCAGGCTCCCGCTGACCTCCGTCCTGCTGGCCGTCGTGCTGTTGTCGTCAGACGGCCTGGAAGTGACGCCGGTGGTCATCGTGGCGGTTGTGGTGGCGTACGTGCTCTCCGCGAGGCTCGCGCCAGCTCCGGCGACCGCTGAGGGAACGCCGTCGGCCAGCAAGGACGCCGCGGCCCCGGCGGCCGCCCAGTCCGGATGACGGCGCACCGCCGCGCATCATCTTGATCTGCTCGGTGGTAAACGTCTCCTCGCGGATCGTCCTCGCGTCCGGAAGCAATTCAGCGAGCCGTGGAACTGCGAATGCTCTGAAACCGTCCGCACGGGGAAGATGACCTCTCGGCGCCGCGGCTGGCCAGAGGGGCCTGGGGCGCCGTGGAGCAACCGCGGCGGTGGGATCGGTCTGCGGGATCACCCTCAAAGGATGATGCCGGCCGCCTCTGCCTGGCGCAGATTCGGTCGCAGGGACAGCGCAGCGATGGGAAGGCGTCCTTGCGAATCCGGGTTGACTACCTGCCTGGCATGAGCACAGAGGCGCAGCTATCCGCGGCGAGCACTCGCCGACGGTGTCACGCGCTGCGATAACCGGAGGGAATTGCCATGACTGTAGCGGCTAACCGTGCAGCGGCCAGGAAATCTAGTGGCGTAGCGGCCAGGAAATCAAGTGCGCCAAGTACGGGGGCTTCTGCTCGCAGGCCGGCGCGGGCGCCGGCGGTGGAGCATCTGAGCCGCGCGGACCGGGCGGCCCAGGGGAAGGATGCCAGGGCGGTGGCCCCGCTGGAATCCCATGGCGAGTTCAGCCCGGGGCGGGGGCGGGATCCGGTCGGGCTGCTGCTGGGCCAGGCGGCGTCGCGGGTGCCGGAACTGGTGCCGGTCCGGCACGGGCGGATGCTGGTGTCCCCGTTCACGTTCTACCGGGGCGCGGCGCTGCCGATGGCGGCGGACCTGGCCGGCACGCCCGCGTCGGGGCTGCGGGTGCAGCTGTGCGGGGATGCGCACCTGTCGAATTTCGGGGCGTTCGCGTCGCCGGAGCGGCGGCTGGTCTTCGACGTCAACGACTTCGACGAGACCCTGCCCGGCCCGTTCGAGTGGGACGTCAAGCGGCTGGCCGCGAGCCTGGCGGTGGCCGGGCGGGCCAGCGGGTTCCCGGCCAAGGCCCGGCGCATGATCGCCCTGGCGGCGGCCGAAGGCTACCGCACCGCGATGCGGGATTTCGCGGCGCAGCCGTTCCTGGACGTCTGGTACGCGCACCTGGACATCGAGCCGGCCATCGCCGAATTCAGGTCCCAGGTCAAGGCTAAGAGGTTCAAGATCGCCGAGACGCTGCTGGCCAAGGCCCACACCGCCGACAGCACGAAGGCGCTGGGCAAGCTGACCACCGTGGTCGACGGGCAGCGGCGGATCATCAGCGACCCGCCGACGATCGTGCCGGTCGAGGAGGTCTTCGCCGGCGTGCAGGCCGAGGCGATTTACGAGCAGATCCGGGCCGTGCTGGGCAAGTACCGGCGGAGCCTGCAGTCCGACCGGCGGCACCTGCTCGAGCAGTTCACCTTGGTGCAGGTGGCCCGCAAGGTCGTCGGGGTCGGCAGCGTCGGCACCCGCGCGTGGGTCGTGCTGATGGACGCCGGCGACGGGGTCGAGCCGCTCTTCTTGCAGGCCAAGGAGGCCCAGGTCTCGGTCCTGGCGGACTACGCCGGGCGCAGCCGGTACGCCAACCAGGGCGAGCGGGTCGTCGCCGGGCAGCACCTGCAGCAGGCCCAGAGCGACATCTTCCTCGGCTGGACCCGCATCACCAACCCCCAAGACGGGGTGGACCGCGACTTCTACGTCCGCCAGCTGAAGGACTGGAAGTTCTCCGTGCCGATCGAGATGATGCTCCCGGCCGGCATGGCGATCTACGCCCGGCTGTGCGGGTGGACCCTGGCCCGGGCGCACGCCCGCTCCGGCGACCGCATCGCGCTGGCCGCCTACCTCGGCGGCTCCGCCAAGTTCGACCAGGCCATCGCGGACTTCGCCGAAACCTACGCCGACCAGAACGAGCTTGACTACGCCGCGCTCCAGGCCGCCGTCAAGGACGGCAAAGCCGAAGCCATCACCGAAATCTAACGCGGAGCCCGTCCCGGGAAGCCTCATAACGGCACTCGAAATCTGAAGGGAAACCCAATGCCCGATGCGCCAACCGCCACCGTCGAGGACATGTTCGTCCAGACTGCCAGTGGAATCCGGAGTGATAACGGGACCATGACCCTGCTCGGTCTTACCCCGCACACCATCTACTTCTCCGACCGCCCAGAGCGCATCGTCGGACACATCACCACTCACCGGTTCCTTCAGTGGTGGTCCGAAGGTGACGACAGCTTCGCCGTCGACCCACCCAACGCCGTGCTGGCCTGGGGCGAGCCCGGAGAAGATGCCCCGGAAGAGGCCGTAGTGGTCATTTCCGACCCCGCCGTCACCGAGGACGGTTTGCAGTACCACATCGAGACCCTCCAAGGCGCCCTCCCGGCGACTGCTGGGCCGTGTGTGCTGTTTATCGATCCGCTTGGACGGCCGCTCTCACCCGTGTCGGTCGCCGGCGTGCGCCGTCGGGACATGCGACGCGACCGCCGGCGCTAGCTACGGCCTCCAGCCAGAACTGGCGGCTGATGTTCGGCCTGGCCGCGATCCTTCCCAGGCGCGACGATGACCTGGACCAACTCCCTAGCCGCACTCGCGGCTAGGGAGTTCCTGACTCATCCGGAGGGCGACATAGAGCGGACAGACTGGATCCACCAGGGCTTCGACGCCGCTCAGGCCCGATTCCTCATGGTGACGGCATCACGCATCACCGATTCAGTTCGCCGATCTGGGGGAGAGCACGAGGCCCGGAAGCTCCATGGCGAGCTCGCGGAAATCGAGGCTTCCGCTTTTGGCTAGGTTTCGCCGATGCGAGTCGGGGGGCCTGCCTGGTTGCCGGGATCGGAGGCGGGCGGTGCTTCGTCGGGTGGGGGAGGCTTGATCCGCTGGAGGTAGATCTCGTAGGCGGCGAGCAGCACGGCGATGATGAGGAAGCTGAGCCACGACACGCTGACGATCAGGAGCAGGATCCCGGCGACGACGGCGCCCGCCAGCTGGAGGCCGGCCGCGTGCGAAGCGATCCAGGTGACCGCCGGGCCGTGGCGGCCACCGCCCCGTGCTGCCGCGATGCTGTGCCCGGTCTGCTTGACCCAGGAGCGCATGGCCACGGCCCACCGGTACGGCCCGCACAGCACGGCGATGACCAGGACGACCAGGGCGACGGCCAGGACCCAGGCGGTGAGGACGAAGAATCCGTGCAGCAGGTCATCCAGGACACTCGACGCGACCTGGGGGTTGTGGGCCGCGTTGGCGAGCACGCTTTGCTCGTGGAGGACGCTGCGCCGCTCCACGATCATCAGCAGGGATACGCCCACCGCCAGCTGGAGCAAGGTCCTGCGGCGGTTCACCGACAGCCCCAGGGCGAGGGCGATCAAGACGATCGTGACCAGGGGCAGGATCAGGGTCAGCCCGTCGAAGGCCTTGACTCCTTGCCGGACGGTGGCCAGGTCGCTGGACCGGACCAGGGTGATCTCGCCGAAGCTGGCGGGCAGCGGGACGCCCAGCGCCTGGGACAGCTTGGTCACCGCCTGCTGGGGCGGGTCGGCGCTGGTGATGGTGGGCAGGGTCACGGGCTTGCCCGCCAGGTCAGAGGCCAGGCCCGACACCTTCCCCAGGGCCTGGTTGATCAGGGGGACGGTGTTCAGGACGATGTAGCCGCCGGAGGTGGACAGAACCGGCGTCTTCTCGCCGCGGAGCACCGCCACCAGTTGTTTGTGCGTGGCGGTCAGCGTCGCGGTCCAGATGGCCTGGAACTGGGGGGAGGTCAGCACTTTGGTCAGCTCGCCGGCCACGTAGCCCTTGGTGGCGTTGGTGATCGGGACGGCCGCGAAACTGACCTTGGGAGGCAGCGCATCCCGCAGCCGGGCCTGGAGATTGAGCTCGGTGAACAGCTCGTCGGTGGCGCGCGTCGCCACGCCGGAGGCCACGACTGGATCCTGGAAGACGGGCCCGACCGTGCCGACGAACGTGCCGGTATCGAGCAGGGTCCGGTGCGCCCACACCACCGTGGTGGACAGCAAAACCAGCAGGCACGAAACCGCGACCAGCACCGCGACGATGCTTCTGCGGATACGCCGCCGGCGCGGCTTGCCGATTCGTCCTTGCCCACTCTGGACACCGTGACGCCCCGCCTGACTACCGGCGGGATTTACCTCAGCGGGAGGACCTTCTTCAGGACCTTCTTCGCGAGGCTGGACCGGGGCTGTCATCATCATTCCATTCGTCGGCCCGAGCTGAGCTGCCGCGACGCGGAAATCTCGCGGGCCTTCCTCAACCTTGGCGGACCGCCGCCGCGGCAGCATCCTCTGCTGAGGGTGATATGACAGGCGGCGACGCGGCATCAATCCGGACAATGAGGTCTATAACCCACCAAGGGCCTAGTCGAGCGGCTGCATGACTACCTGGAGCGCTCGTTCCCGCCCGGCCCTGCTTTCACCTACAGCAGCGGTCATCGCCACTAAGTAGCCGGGCTCTGGAAATCATGTGACGCTAGGCGCTCCCGCCATCCCATCTGGGCGATCAATCGGAGCGGCCTGATCCTAATCTTCTCCGCCCGGGGCATTTTCCCGCCCCTGGCGAGCTGGGCGAAGGAGAAGAAAAGCTCATCAAGGCGCGGATCGGAGTCAGCCAGGTCCCGCGCGATGTCGCGGAGGACCCGCCGCCGGCCCAGGCGAAGGCTCATCGCGACGTCCGTGAACATGCCGCGCAGCGCGCTGCGTCACTGCGGTCACCAAGGATTGGGTGCCCGCTGTTTGTTGCCGACGGCATTGTGGCCTCCCGTGCTGGAACTGGCGGAGCCCTGACCTCGGTCCCCTTACGCACCTACGCCACCGATCTCACCTGGTGCGGCCCGCAGAAGCATCCCCCGAACAGGGTGAAGGGAGAGGTCGGCCCTTCATGGTCGATGAGGCCGAGGGATCCTACTCAGCGCGGGCTGCACGCAGAGACGCCGTATCAGGGCACTAATGACAGCTAAGGAGGTGGCGGGTCGCCCCTCAGCCGAGCCGTTGGAGCAGGTGGTCGCCGACCCGGACGGCGTTGGCCATCGCGGTGAGGGCCGGGTTGACCGCGCTGATGCTCGGGAAGAAGCTGGTGTCGACGACGTAGAGGTTGTCGACTTCGTGGGCCCGGCAGTCGGGGTTGAGCACCGATGTGGCCGGGTCCGAGCCGAACCGTACGGTCCCGGCCTGGTGCGCGCAGCCGGCGACCGGGATGTCGGTCTTCAGGTACGCGAACCGGTGAGCCAGGTGGCCGGGCTGCATGCGGAGCGAGGCGAGCATCGAGTGAAGCTGCTGGAACAGTTGCTTGGCGGCGGTGGGGTTGCTCGGCGTGTACGCCAGGTGGACGCCGCCGTCCGGGCCGAGGGTGACCCGGTTATCGGGCTGCGGCAGGTCCTCGGTGGACAGCCAGAAGTCCACGGCGTGCTCGGCGACGTCGCGCAGCGCCCAGTTCGGCGCGAACTTGGTCTCCAGGGGCTTCTCCCCGCGGAACATCGCCGCCTGCGATTTGCCGATCATCTGGATGTTGCCCATCGGGTAGTCGAAGTCCGGGCCGTGGAAGTAGAAGTCATTGAAGGCGAGGGTCTTCTGGAACACGGTCGGGTTCGGTTCCTTGGACAGCGCGAGCACGGCCTGGCTGTCGTGGTACATGAAGTTGCGGCCGACCTGATCGGAGCCGTTGGCCAGCCCCTTCGGGTGCTTGTCGCTGGCGGAGGCCAGCAGCAGCTTGGCGGAGTTGGCCGCGCCGCAGGCCACGACCACGATGTCGCCCTGATACCGCTCGGTCTCGCCGTCGTGCTCGGCCACCACCTGGGTGACCGCGGTGCCGGCCGGGTTGGTCTCCAGCTTGGTCACCCGGGCGTTCCGGACCAGGGTGACGTTGGGGTGCTCCAGGGCGGGGCGGACGCCGGCCACCTCGGCGTCGGACTTGGCGTGCAGCGGGCACGGGAAGCCGTCGCAGGACCCGCACTTCACGCAGATGCTGTACGGCAGGTCCGCCTCGTTGACCCTGATGCCGCACGGCGCGTGGAACGGGTGAAAGCCCTCCGCGGCCAGGTCGTCGGAGAGCTGCTGGATCCGCGGCTCGTGGGAGACCGCCGGGTACGGGTAGGGCGCGCTGGACTGGCGGCTCGGTCGGATCCTCGCCCCGCGCGCCGTGCACCTGGTACATCGTCTCGGCGGCGGTGTAGTACGGCTCCATGTCCTGGTAGGAGATGGGCCAGGCCGGCGACAGGCCGTCATGGTGGCGCAGTTCGCCGAAGTCCTCGGCGCGCATCCGGTACAGCGCGGCTCCGTACAGCTTGGTCGCGCCGCCGACGAAGTAATGCACCTGCGGCTGGAAGAACGACTTGGCCTTCGGGTCATACCAGCTGTCCGGGGAGACGTAGCGGCCGTCGACGAACACGTCCACGGTCGACCAGTTCTCCGGCTCGCGGGCCAGCCAGTCGCCGCGCTCGAGCAGCAGGATCGCGCTTGCCCGAGGGAGCCAGGTGCCGGGCCAGCGTGCCGCCGCCCGCCCCGGTCCCGATGATGATCACGTCGTACTGTCCGTCCATGCTGTGCTCCTTCCCAGGCCGGGTAGCCAGCCTGCCGGTTCAGAAAATGGCGATCGGGTTGACCGGCGAGCCGGTTGCGGCGCGGAGCCGGAGAGGCGCGACGACGCAGAGGAATGACCAGCGGTTCAGCTCCTCGCACACCGCGACGAGGTTGTCGAATTGCAGCCAGTCCATGAGGTGCAGGCCCATCGCGTTGACGGCGAGCACGTGCACCGGGAAGTCGACATCCTCGGCCGCACTCGGCGCCGTGTCGTTGTTGCCGTCGCTGCCAAGGGCCGCGATCCGCCGTTCCGCGAGGAGTTCCAGGGCCGCCGGATGCAACCCGGCGCGCGCATTCGCGGCGTCCCACGGCCCGAGCGCTCGGCGCCGGGTGCGGTGACCGACCCGGACGAAGAGCAGATCGCCCTGCTCGATGCGGACCTCCTGCGCCGCCTCCGCCGCGATCAGGTCATCGGCGGTCACGTGATCACCCGGCTCCAGCCACGGCACCCCCCGCACCCGCGGAATGTCGAGCAGCACGCCGCGGCCGACGATCCCGCTTCCGGCCACCTCTATGGAGAGCTCAGTTGCCCCCGCCGCCGTGACGGCGCCCGGGCTCAGGCCGTTGTAGAGGATCCCGTCGAAGATCACGTGGCACAGGGCGTCGATGTGGCTGTCGGCGTTGCCGTGGATGTTCAGGGTCACCCGGTCCATGGCGAATGACAGCCCGGAAGCGGGACCCGAACTGATTCCGGCGTGAGTCATCTGGTGCACGACGGGATCGGGGTTGTCGAGCGCCACCTCGCTCTCCATCGGCGCCGCCAGCGACACCGCGCGGCCACGCCAGACATCACTGGCCGCCGCCACCACCTCCGAAGATGAGATGTTGTTCAGCGCCCCCCGCCGGTCAGCTGGTCCCTGCAGGGACATGTGTTTGACCCGATCGTAAAGGGCCCGGAACTCGTCGGCGCTCAGCTCAAAGTCGCTCATCTCGCCCGGACTTATCCCGTTCGGCCGGAGGGCTCAGTGCTTGCACCGGGGAGCTCTGCACCGGTCGTACTACTAGGGAGTGCCGTGCCAGCGATAGAGGGAGGCAGGACGTCGTACGCATCGCGTATCACTCCCACCTGCTCGGTGGTGTAAGTCCGTTCCCGGCGCACGTCACGGACAAAGGCGGGCCACCAGCTCACCAGCGCGCCGAGGCGGTTGCGGAAGCCGGTCAGGAAGCCGATGTGGATGAACAGCCAGACGATCCAGGCGAGGAAGCCGGACAGGTGCAGGCGTCCCACCGAGACGACCGCGTTGCCGCGGGAAAGGTAAGCAGCCGACCCCAGGTCATGGTAGCGGAACGGCTTAGTGGGCATGTTCCCGGCGACGTCGTGTTTGATGCGTTCCCCGGCGTATATGCCGGTCTGCATGGCTACCTCGCACACACCGGGGAGCTTGTTCAGGCTCATGACGTCCCCGGTCACGAAGATCTCGGGGTGGTCGGGAATGGTGCAGTCGTCGCCGACCATGATGCGGCCGGCCCGGTCCTGCTTGGCGCCGGTGGCCGCCGCGATCGCCGCCGCGACCGGCGGCGCTGCCACCCCGGCGGTCCACAGCACGGTGCCCGCCTCATGGTGGGTCACCGTGCCGTCCTGAGCGCGGACGCTCAGCCCGGTGGCGTCTATGTTGGTCACGATCGAGTGCATGTGCTGCTCGACGCCGAGCTTGTCCAGGGTGCGGGCCGCCTTGGCCGACAGCTCCGGGCCGAACGGGGCGAGCGGGGCGTCCCCGCCATCGAAAAGCAGCACCCGGGCGTCCTCGGGCTTGATGTGACGGTATTCGTCGCGCAGCGTCTTGGTCGCCACCTCGCGGATCTGCCCGGCCAGTTCGACGCCCGTGGGTCCGGCACCGACCAGGGCGAAGGTGAGCCAGCGGCTGCGTTCCGCCGGGTCTGCCGCGGTATCCGCCATCTCGAACGAGCCGAAGACGCGGCGCCGGATGACCAGGGCATCCTCGATGGTCTTCATGCCGGGCGCCCACGTGGCATACTCGTCGTGCCCGAAATACGATTGCTGCACCCCGGCCGCCACGATCAGGTAGTCGTAGCCGAACTCCAGCTGGTCCCCGAGCGGCCGCGTCGCCAGGACCCGGCGCCCTTCGGCGTCGATGCCGGTCACCTTGGCCAGCACGAAGTCCGCGTTCTTGTGCTTACGGAGCAGATCCCGCAGCGGGACGGCGATCTTCCCCTCGGACAAGATCCCGGTCGAGCACTGGTACAGCAGCGGCTGGAACAGGTGGTGCGGGCGGCTGTCGATGAGGGTCACCCGGACCGGGGCGCGGCGCAGCACCCTGGCGGCGAACAGCCCGGCGAATCCGCCGCCGATGATCACCACGCGGCGCTGGCTATCTTGGTCGTTCATGGCGCGTCCCCGATCCCGGTCGTCATTCATTTCTGCGTGCGGCTCAGCCTGCCGGGTCGTACCACGTTTCCCGGTTGGTCAGTAGCCGCTCCGCTTCCTTGGGACCCCAGCTGCCCCTGGCGTAGGGGTGCACGGGGACGACATCGCCGAGCACCGGGTCGACGATCTCCCACGCGGCTTCCACGGTGTCCTGCCGCGCGAACAGCCAGCGGTCCCCGTCCAGCGCCGCGCCGATGAGCCGGTCGTAGGGGCGGATGTCCGACCCGGGCTGCTGCGCGAACCCGAGCTCCTCCGCCTGCGGCTCCCAGCCAGCACCAGGCTTCTTTCCGTGCAGGGTGAGGCCGACCGCCGCCTCCGGCCAGATCCGGAACCTGAGCATGTCCGCTGGCCTGACGGGCTCGATCCCGAACACGTCGTGCGGCGGCCGCTTGAACGTGATGGCGATCTCGGTGGCGGTGACCGGCATGATCTTGCCCGCCCGGATCAGGATCGGCACCCCGGCCCAGCGCCAGGTATCGGCGGTGAGCCTGACCGCGACGTACGTCTCCACGGTCGAATTCGGGTCGACGCCCTCTACCTGGCGGTAGCCCTCGTACTGGCCGCGCACCGTGTTCTCCGGGGTCAGCGGGCTCAGCGCGTTCACCACCTGCTGCTTGGCATCCCGCCAGCCGGAAAGGCCGTGCGCGCTCGGCGGCTCGGCCAGCACGGTCGCCAGTACCTGGAGCATGTGGTTCTGCAGCACGTCCCTGATGGCGCCGGTCCGGTCGTAGAACCGGCCGCGGTCCGAGACGTCGAACGCCTCGGCCATGGTGATCTGGATGTTGTCCACGTAGGTCCGGTTCAGCAGTGGCTCGATCACCGAGTTGGCGAACCGGACGAACAGCACGTTCTCCACCGGGTCGAAGGCCAGCCAGTCGTCGACCCGGAAGATCGCCTCCTCCGGGAAGTACTGGTGCATGGTGTCGTTGAGCTGCCGCGAGCTGGCCAGGTTGATGCCGAACGGCTTCTCCACCATCACCCGCGCGTCCTTCGTGCGCCCGGCCGAAGCTATTCCCTGCGCGATCCGCCCGAACAGCTGGGCCGGCACCTCCATGTAGTACAGGATCCGCTGGCCCGTGCCGATCTGATCCGACATGGCCTTGTAGGTGGCGTCGTCGCCGAGGTCCCCGTCCACGTAGCGCAGCAGCCCGAGCATCTTTTGCGCCGCCGCGCTGTTCGGGTCCATGTTGTTGAGTTTCAGCGAGGCGGTGGCGTAGTCGCGGAACTGCTCTAGCCCCCACCCGCTCTTGGCCACCCCGATCACCGGGACGTCCAGCACCCCGCGCTGGACCAGCCCCACCAGCGCCGGGAACGTCTCGATCTTCGCCAGGTCCCCGGTGGCACCGAAAATCACCAGCGCGTCAACTTCGTTTGTCGCCATGTCATTCCTCCTGACCAATCGTTACGATCACATCGGGCCCGGGCCCGGTTAGCATCCCCCGCAGCGGGCGATCCGGCTCAGCTCCCGGGCCGGACCGAGGGAGCGGCAGGCCGGGATGGCGGCTCCGCCGCGGGCGCGGCTTCGGGGGATGGAGCGGGCGGCTGGAATTCCTGTTTGCTGACGCGCCGCCGGAACACGTAGTAGGTCCAGGTCTGGTAGGCGAGTACTACCGGCAGGAAGATGATCACGACGACGGTCATCACCTTGAGCGAGTACCCGCCAGAGGCCGTGTTGTGCACGGTGAGGTTGTAGGCCTTGCTGGTGGAGGAGACCATCACGTTGGGGTACAGGTCGACGAAGAGCGACAGGATGCAGGATGCGATGGTGACGGTGGTCGCGGCGAAGGCGAAGCCCTCGCGATGCCCGTAGACCAGCATGACGGCGGCGATGACGGCGAGTACGGCGAGTAGCTCGATCACGTTGAGGAAGAAGGTGGTGCCGGCGGTGACGTGGGTCCAGATGATGAAGGCGATGACGGCGGCGCCGGTGACGGGGGCCACCCGGCGGGCTACCTGCCAGGACCGCTCGCGCATGTCGTCGGTGGTCTTCAGGCACAAGAACGTCGCGCCGTGCAGCAGGCAGATCAGGACCAGGGTGACGCCGGTGAACAGGGCGTAGGGCTGGAGCAGGTCCCAGAAGGAGCCGGTGAAGTTCTGGGCCGAGTTGATGGGCAGTCCGTGCAGCAATCCGGCCAGGGCCACGCCGATCAGCAGCGGGGCCAGCACGCTGCCCGCGGTCAGCAGCACATCCCAGGTGCGGCGCCAGCGGGCCGCGTCCCGTTTGCCGCGGTATTCGAAGGCCACCCCGCGGACGATCAGGGCGGCCAGCAGCAGGACCAGCGCGAGGTTGTAGGCCGAGAACATCGTCGCGTACCAGCCGGGGAACGCGGCGAACATGGCGGCCCCGGCCACGATCAGCCAGACCTCGTTGCCGTCCCACAGCGGCCCGATCGTGTTGATGGCCGCCCGGCGGCCCGCCTCGTCGGTGCCGATCACGCCGTGCAGCATGCCGACGCCGAAGTCGAACCCCTCCAGGACGAAGAACCCGGTCCACAAGATCGCGATGACGATGTACCAGAACGGGACGAGACTGCCCATCGTGACCCCTCAATACAGGACGGCCGGCACCGGCGCGTCCACGTCGGCTTCGGTGCGCGGGGGCGGGAGCTGTTCGCGGGAGTACCGCAGCATCAGCAGCAGGTCGACGGTCCCCAGCGTGCCGTACAGCAGGACGAAGGCCACCAGGCTGATCCACAGCGTGGTGGTGCTGACGGTCGGCGAGATCCCGTTCTTGGTCAGCATGATGCCCTGCACGATCCACGGCTGCCGGCCGCTCTCGGTCAGGAGCCAGCCCGCAGTGTTCATCACGAACGGCAGCACCGCCCCCCACACCGCCACCCACAGGAACACCCGGGAGGTGGCGAGCTTTTTTCGCCGGATCAGCCACAGCCCCCACACCGATATCAGCAGGACCAGGGCCCCCAGGTACGCCATCGCCCGCATCGCCCAGTACTGGATGAACACGTTCGGCACGTAGTAACCGGGCCCGAACTGCTTGGTGTACTGCGACTGCAGCGGGTTCAGCCCGACGACCTGGCCGTTCCAGTGGTTGGTGGCCAGCAGGGACAGCAGGTGCGGGATCTCGATGATCTGGGTCGGGGTCTGGTCGTTGTTGCCGCCGCCGATCTGGAACAGCGAGAACGAGCACGGCTGGCAGGTGGTCCACTGCGCCTCCGCCGCCGCGATCTTCATCGGCTGGTACCTGGCCTCGATCACGCCGAGCTCATCGCCCACCAGCAAGGTGAACAAGATCGCCGGGACCAGGACGATCAGCGCGAGCCGCGCGGACCGGGTGAACACCTCCCGGTCCCCGCCGTGCCGCAGCTGCCACGCCGAGACCGCCAGCATGATACCGGCGCCGGTGACCAGCGACACGAACAGCACCTTGGTGTACCCCCACACGAACACCGGGTTGGTGAACAGCGCCCAGATGTCGTTCAGCTGCGGCTTCCCGTTCACCATCACGTAGCCGACCGGATGCTGCATCCAGGAGTTGGCCGCCAAGATGAACGCCGCCGACAGACGCCGGCCGAGCAAGACCGCCCAGATCGTCAGCAGGTGCACCCGCCGCGGCAGCTTGTCCCAGCCGAACAGCCACAACCCCAGAAACGTCGACTCCAGGAAGAACGCGGCCAGCCCCTCCATCGCCAGCGGCGCGCCGAAGATGTTGCCGACCAGCCGCGAGTACGCGCCCCAGTTCATCCCGAACTGGAACTCCTGCACAATCCCGGTCACCACGCCGATCGCCACGTTGATCACCAGCAGGACACCGAAGAACCGGGTCAGCCGCAGGTAATCATCGCGCCCGCTGCGGTGCCACGCCGTCTGCAGCAAGGCGGTCAGGAAGGCCAGACCGATCGTGATCGGGACGAAGAAGAAATGATTGATCGACACAAAGGCGAACTCCACCCGCGCCAAGTCGACGTTGGTCATCTACACCCCTTGATCAGGAGGGCTGCCGACCGGCTGGCCAGCGCGCAGCCGGCCAGCAGCCGGCCAGTCACGTCCCGGCTGTATCGCGAGCGGCGACGCCGTTCTGCCAGGCGGCGGCGCCCGCGGCCGCGGCGGACCTGGCCTGCGTCCATTTGATCTTCGCCAGCTCGCCCGGCGGCACTTCCATTTCCCGGATCCATCGGCGGGTCGCCAAGACCACATGCGAGCCGCCGACGGCCAAGCCCGCCAGCGCGATCAGAGCGCCCGCGGCGATGAGCGACCCCCCGGTGATCAGCAGCCCGGACCTGAACGTCGGCAAGCCATTGCTTTTCTCCGTAGTAGCAGTCATGACATCCGTCCTTGCCGTTGGTGATTGATCCCGACTTTCACTCCCATCGGTGCAGCCCGGCATCATCCCTTCGGGGTGATTCACCTGCTGAGCCGGATGGCAGGCTCGTGAAGCCGACGTCGGCGCGGTCAGCCCCGGCGCGGATCGGACAGCACCACGATGGACCGGGGGCCGACGGTTACCTGATCGCCGGCGTGGCGTTTGGCCGCTCCGGCGGGGGCGGCGGGGTCGTAGCTGTCGATCTCGGCATGCCACTGCGCGCCGGGGCGGGTGGGAGGCAGGACGAAGCTGAGGGGCTCCCACCAGGAGTTGACCAGGACCAGGAAGTCGTCGTCGAGCATGGGCGTGCCGTCTTCGGCCCGGTCGGGGTCATCGGACCCGTCGAGGTAGATGGCGATGGCCCGGGCGCCCGGGTCGGCCCAGTCGGCGCCGTCCATCGGCGTGCCCGCGGGGGTGAACCACTGCAGCTCGGAGGCCTCGGTGCCGGCCAGGAAGCGCCGGCGGCGGAAGACCGGGTGGGCGCGCCGGAACGCGATCAGGTTCCTGGTGTAGTCCCGCAGCGCGGTGTCGGCGCTGGCCCAGTCGAACCAGGTCGTCTCGTTGTCCTGGCAGTAGGCGTTGTTGTTGCCGCCCTGGGTGCGGCCCATCTCATCGCCGCCGAGCAGCATCGGGACGCCGAAGGACAGCATCAGCGTGGTGAGCATGGCCCGGGACTGGCGGGCGCGCAGCGCGAGGATGCCGGGGTCGGTCGGTGGGGCCTTCGGCGCCGCAGTTCCAGGAATTGTTGTCGCTGGTCCCGTCGCGGTTGTTCTCGCCGTTGGCCTCGTTGTGCTTGTCGTCGTAGGAGACCAGGTCGCGCAGGGTGAAGCCGTCGTGGACGGTGATCAGGTTGACCGAGGCGGTGGGCCGGCGGCCGGCGGTGGCGTACAGGTCGGCGGAGCCGGTGAACCGGTTGGCGAACTCGCCGATCCCGACCGGGTGGCTGCGCCAGAAGTCGCGCATCGTGTCGCGGTACTTGCCGTTCCATTCCCGCCATAGCGGCGGGAACCGGCCCAGGTCGTAGCTGTCCATCTGGCCGACGTCCCACGGTTCGGCGACCAGCTTGGCCTGGCACACCACCGGGTCCTGGGAGCACATGTCCAGGAAGGCCGACACCTTGTCGAAGGCGCCGTCCTGGCGGGCCAGCGTGGGCGCCAGGTCGAACCGGAACCCGTCGGCGTGCATCTCGGTCAGCCAGTAGCGCAGCGAGTCCATCATCAGCTGCAGCATGATCGGGTCGCCGGCGTTCAGCGAGTTGCCGCAGCCGGTGGTGTCGTAGTAGAGGCCGGGGTTGCCGGGCTCGACCCGGTAGTAGGCCAGGTTGTCGATGCCGCGGAAGCACAGCGTCGGGCCGTCCGGCCCGGCTTCGGCGGTGTGGTTGAACACCACGTCGAGGATCACTTCCAGGCCGGCCCGGTGCAGCGCGTCGACCATCGCCTTGAACTCGGCGACCTGCCCGCCGGGCCGGCCGGCCCGGACGGCGGCGGAGTAGCCGTTGTGCGGGGCGAAGAAGCCGATCGTGTTGTAGCCCCAGTAGTTCGTCAGCCCCTCCGCGACCAGGAACGATTCGGGCACGTTCTGGTGGACCGGGAGCAGTTCGACGGTGGTGACGCCCAGGTCGCGCAGGTGCGCGATGGCGGCTTCGTGGCCCAGGCCGGCGTAGGTCCCGCGCAGCTGCGGGCGGAATGTCCGGGATGGCGCATGGTGAAGCCCTTGACGTGGACCTCGTAGAGGACCGTGTCCGCGTAGCGGTGCCAGGGCCGCTTATCGTCCTGCCAGCCGAACTGCGGGTCGACGACCAGGCTCCGGGGCATGTGCCCGGCGGAGTCCAGGGTGGACCGCTTGCCGGGGTCGGCCGCGTCCTGGCCGAGCACCTCGGGCCCGAACGAGACCGTTCCGCTGACCGCCTTGGCGTAGGGGTCGAGGAGCAGTTTGGCCGGGTTGCACCGCAGGCCCCGGGCCGGGTCCCAGGGGCCGTCGACCCGGTACCCGTAGGACTGGCCCGGGCCGACTCCCGGCACGAACGCATGCCAGACGTCGGCGTCGTTATCCGGCAGCGGGATCTGGGTTTCGGTGCCTGCCGCATCGAACAGGCACAAGGTGACGCTGCCGGCGACGCTAGAGGCGATCGCGAAGTTCGTGCCCGCCATGCCCACCTGCTCGCCGGGCGTGGCGCCCAGCGGGAACGGCCGGCCGGGGATGGCGGCGCCCGGGCGGGCATCGGGTGCGGTTCGGGCGGCCGGGACCGTCCCGGCCGCGGTGGCGGCGGCGTGGCTGGTGGTCATTGCTGTGCCCCCTGTGCTGCTATGTCGCGCAGGACGTCTCCCAGAGACCGGACCGCGCCGTGCCGGCGCAGGATCACGTCGGCGATCAGGCCGGTCCAGCCGGTCTGGTGGAAGGCGCCGATCGCGGCGCCGTTGTCGCCGTGGAAGTACTCGCTGAAGATCAGGTTGTCCTTCCAGGCCGGGTCGGTCTGCATCTTCTCGGTCCCGCCGAAGCAGGGCCGCCGTCCGCTGGCGTCCTTGACGAACAGCGAGATCAGCCGGTCCTGCAGGTCGGCGATGATCAGGTCCAGGGTGAGCCGCTTGCCCGACCCGGTCGGGTACTCGATCTCCAGGTCGGCGCCGTAGAACCGGTGGTAGCGCTCGAGCGATTCGACCACCAGGTAGTTGACCGGCATCCAGATCGGGCCGCGCCAGTTGGAGTTGCCGCCGAACATGGAGGTGGTCGACTCGGCCGGCTCATAGTCGATGGAGGACTGGTAGCCCTCGGCGTCGAACTGGTAGGGATGATCGCGGTGGTAGGCCGACAGCGCGCGCAGCCCGTGCGGGGACAGGAACTCGGCTCTCGTCGAACAGCTTGGCGAACAGCCGCTCCAGCTGGGCGGGCCGGGCCACCGACAGCAGCAGCCGCTGGCCGCCCGCCTCGCCGCGCAGCTGCGGGTGCTCGGCCAGCTTCTGCATGTCCCCGACGCCCTCTTTCTGCAGGAACCGCGTGAAGTTCTTGTTCATGGTCAGCGCGTTGCTGCAGCATGTCGCCGTCGATGACCACGGCGGCCAGCGCCGGGATGATCCCGACCATGGACCGGACCTTGACCGGGACGGTGTAGCCCGACGGGGTGACCAGCCGGTCGTAGAACAGCCCGTCGGTGTCGTCCCACAGGCCCTGCTGGTCCAGCGCGTTGCGGATGCCCGCGAAATGCTCCAGGAACTTCAGCACCAGATCCTGGGCCTTGCGCTCGCCGGACCAGTTCAGGACGGCCGCGATGGCACCCAGCGCCAGCGCGTAGGAGCCCATCCAGCCGGTGGCGTCGGACTGCTCCAGGGTGTAGCCCGGCGGGCAGGTGGGACCGGTCGATCGGGCCGATGTTGTCCAGGCCGAGGAAGCCGCCCTCGAACACGTTGTTGTCGTTGGCGTCCTCGCGGTTGACCCACCAGGTGAAGTTGACCAGCAGCTTGTCGAACACCCGGGACAGGAAGTCGAGGTCGCGGCCGCCGTCGATGGCGAAGACCTGCAGCGCCGCCCAGGCGTGCACCGGCGGGTTGACGTCGCCGAAGTCCCACTCATACGCCGGCAGCGCGCCCTGCGGGTGCTGGAACCACTCCCGGCAGATCATGATCAGCTGGTACTTGGCGAACGCCGGGTCCAGGTGCGCCAGGGTGACGGTGTGGAAGGCCAGGTCCCAGGCGGCGAACCAGGGATACTCCCACTTGTCCGGCATCGAGATGATGTCGAACCCGTCGAAGTTGCGCCACTTGGAGTTCCGCCCGTTCTTGCGCACCTCGGGCGGTTCGCGGCTGGGTCGGGTCCCCGTCCAGCCAGCGGGCGACGTCGTAGTAGAACAGCTGCTTGCTCCACAGCATGCCCGCGGACGCCTGCCGCAGCACCAGCGCCTCATCCGCGCTCGCGCTAGCCGGAGTGAGCTCGGCGTAGAACTCATCGGCCTCGGCCCGGCGCTGGGCCATTACCTGGTCGAAGTCCTTGCCGAGCGCGGCCGCCGCCTTGGCCGCGGACGTGCCCGGCCCGCCGTCGGCCGGCCGCAGCCGCAGCCGCAGCTCGGCGGTCTGGCCGGCCGGCACGGTGACCTGGTACCAGAACGCGCACTTGGTGCCGGTGCCGACGGGGTTGACCGTGGCCGCGCCGTGGATCACGTGGTCGTTGATGCCGTCCTTGGGATAGGGCGTGACCGGCGGCGGCGCCGTACAGCCGGGCCAGGTTGGTCTCGTTCTCGCAGAACAGCACCTGCGGGTCGGTGCCGTCAGGGCCGGCCGCGCCGATGAGCTCCAGGGTGCCCAGGAACGGATGGTCGATGGCTGACCGACCGGTCCCCGGAGGCCCGCAAGGCCGGCCGGGGCTCGTCGTCACCCCAGGACCAGGTGTTGCGGAACCAGGCGGTGGGCAGCACGTGGATGGTTTCGGCCTCCGGCCCGGCGTTGGTGACCTGGATGGCCATCAGCAGGTCATCCGGGCCGGCCTTGGCGTAGTGCACCTCGGTGATCCAGTACCGGTCATCGTCGAACGCGCCGGTGTCGAGCAGCTCGTACTCCGGCTGGTACCGGCTCCGGCCGGCGTTGGTGTCGATCAGGTCCTGGTAGGGGAACGGGCCTTGCGGGTAGTGGTAACGCCACCGGTTCCAGGCGTGGCTGGGCATCGCGTCCAGGTACCACCAGTACTCCTTGACGTCCTCGCCATGATTGCCCTGCGGCCCGGTCAGCCCGAACGCTCGCTCCTTGAGGATCGGGTCCCGCCCGTTCCACAGCGCCAGGCCCAGGCACAGCCGCTGCTCGATGTCGCAGAATCCGGCCAGGCCGTCCTCGCCCCACCGGTAGGCCCGGGACCGGGCCTGGTCGTGCGGCAGGTAATCCCACGCCTTGCCGTCCGCGCTGTAGTCCTCCCGCACCGTGCCCCACTGGCGCTCGCTTACGTACGGCCCCCACCGGTACCATTCGCCGGCCTGCCGCAGTCCGTCTTCCAGCCGTCCGAACCCAGCTACCCGATCCCGTTCAGCACCCACTGTCGACCCCTGTCGCGTTTCGATATACCGCACTGACCATGTGTCGTGCCGACCTTGTCCGACGTGATCGTGGCGCTAGCTGATATACGGCCGGCCTCCATTGCCTTTCTACGTAGCCGGTCAGCACGGTTCATCACCCAACGCGGGTGATGATTACCGCGCTGGCCAAGTCCACATTTGAGGTGACAAATGGCCCGAGATGAAGCGCACGCAACCGGTAAATGAACGGTTGGCAAATTAACTAACGGGCTCTGTGTTATCGGAGGCTGGCGTGACGACCAACCAGATCCTGACCGGGGTCGGCCTGATCCTCGCACTCGCCGTCGGATCCCAGGTCCTGGCCAGCCGCCTGCGCATTCCCGCGATCATCGTGCTGCTGCCGGCCGGATTCGTCGCGGGCGCACTGACCAGCGACGTCAACCCGCAGAACCTGCTCGGGCCGGCGTTCGAGCCGCTCGTGTCCTTGTCGGTGGCCGTCATCCTCTATGACGCGGGCCTGAGCCTCGATATGCGGAAGCTCAAGGGCCACACCCGCAAGGTAGTGATCCGCCTGATCGTCCTCGGGGTCCTGATCACCACCGCGCTCGCCGCCTCCGTGGCCGCACCGCTCCTCGGCATGTCACGCGGCGCGGCGCTGATGCTCGGGATCATCCTGGTCGTCTCGGGACCGACCGTCGTGGGCCCGCTGCTCAGCTTCGTCCGGCCCACCGAACGGCTGCAGCAGGTCCTCATCTGGGAGGGGTCGCTGATCGACCCGGTCGGCGGAATCCTCGGCGCGCTGGTGTTCCATGCCGTCAGTCGCAAGCACCAGCAAAGGGCCGGGCAGCCAGCTCGGGCAATTTGCGGCCAGCGTCGGCGTCGGCGTCGCCGGCGGGGTGATCGGCACCGCACTGCTCTGGCTGCTGCTGCGCAAGCTCCGGCTCGGCGAAGTGCTCGGCACCACCGCGCAACTCGCCGCGGTTATCGCGGTGGCCGCCGCGTGCGACGTGATCCGCGAGGACACCGGACTCATCGCGGCGATTTTCATGGGGCTCGCCCTGGCTAATCGGCGGGGCTTTGACATCCCGTCGCGTCGCCCGTTCTTCGAGACGCTCGTGCAGCTGATCATCGGCGTCCTGTTCATTTCCATCTCGGCCACCGTAACCCCGGCCTCGCTCCGGCATCTGCTGCTGCCCACGCTCGCCCTGGTCGCTGTCCTGGTTCTCGTGGCCAGGCCTATCGTTGCGTTCGCGTCCACGCTGGGGACGGACCTGAACAAAGGCGAGCGTGCCTTCATCGGCTGGATGGCTCCGCGCGGCATCGTCGCGGCCGCCACCGCGTCGACGTTCGGCGCGGGCCTGGCCGCCAAGGGCATCGGCGGGGCGGCCAAGATCTTGCCGGTCACATTCCTCGTCATCGTGGCCACGGTGACCCTGTACGGCCTGACCGCGGCGCTGGCCGCCCGGCGATTGGGCGTCAGCCGACCCGGCCGCACCCGGCCGCTTCTGGTCGGCGGTGCTCCGTGGGTCATCGAACTTGGCCGGGCCCTGAAGTCCGCGGGGCTGGAGGTGGTGATGTGGGCGGGCCTGGATCAGCAGCGGGAGCAGATCAGGCGGACGGGGCTGGAACTGGCGCCCGGCGAGCTGCTCGCGGCGGCCACCGGTCGCGGCGCGCGGCTCGAGGGCATCACGGCCGTGCTCCTGCTGACGGACGAGGACGACTTCAACGCGCTCGCCTCGGTGCTGGTGACCGAAACCGTCGAGGGGCGCGTATACCGGCTTGCGCCGCCGCAGCGCAGCCACGGAGTGGTCGCTCCCTACACCACCGGGGAAATCCTATTCGCCACTGGCATGACCAGGCCTGCGGTCACCAAGCGGTATCAGGACGGGGCTCGCATAGTCGCACACGGCACCGACGGCGTGCTGCCCGCTGGCCAGGACCTCCTGTTCGTCGTGCGCGCAGACGGCCAGCTCGTCCCCGTCACTCAGACCAGCACGCCGACGCCGCAGCCTGGTGACACCTTGGTGTCCCTGGGCCCTGTGCTCGCGGCGCAACCTGCGGATCCCGGT
Organism: uncultured Actinomycetes bacterium; assembly: GCA_963849595.1. GTDB lineage: Bacteria > Actinomycetota > Actinomycetes > Streptosporangiales > Streptosporangiaceae > Palsa-504. The sequence continues at coordinate 43,222 of CAWKIB010000044.1, read as the reverse complement.
CATAGTGATCTGCCCGAGGTAGAGCGACTATGACCTTCCATGTACGCCTGGTCAGCGTGCCTGACCAGACCCATGACCTCGTCGAGGCACTCGCCGCCGACGCCGGCGTCTCCAACCTGCTCGTGCTCTCGGGCGCCGCCCGCGGGCCAGCCAGTGACGCCATCCAGTTCGACGTACGGCCCCGGTCCGCCAACTCCGTGTTCCGGCACCTGCAGGCCTTCCAGAACGATCACGGCGGCACTGTCGCCGTTGATTACGTGGATGCCACTCTCGGCGAAGAGGCGACCCCGACCGCGGAGCATTTTCTGGTGCAGCGTGACATCGCACCCGTGTGGGAAGTAGTCGAGGCCCGGATCCGCTCGGACGCGGTCTACGCACCCAGTTTCTACATCCTGCTCGCCATCGCCGGGCTGATCGGCGCGGTCGGCATCCTCACCAACTCCACGATCCTTATCGTCGGCGCCATGGTCGTCGGGCCCGAATACAACGCGATCATGGGTGTTGCCCTCGGCATCGACAAGCGAACCAAGCGGCCGGTAATCCGTGGCCTCCTCGCCTTGCTCGCCGGATTCTTCGCGGCCATGATCGTCACCCTGCTCTTCGCCCTGGCGATACGCTGGTCCGGGCACACGCCGAAGTTGTACTCGCTCGGGGTGCGACCAGTTTCCTCTCTCATCGACAATCCGAACTTGTTCTCGATCGTTGTCGCTGTCCTGGCCGGGATCGTCGGCGTCGTCTCGCTGACCGAAGCGCGGGCGAGCGCCCTTATCGGCGTGTTCATCTCAGTGACGACCATTCCGGCGGCCGCTGACATAGCCCTGTCCGTCGGGTATGGAAGCTGGAGCGAGGCTCGGGGGTCGGCATTCCAGCTGCTCCTCAACGTGACAGTGCTGATTGCCATGGGCGCGCTGGTCCTGCGCGCCCAGCGGATCATCTGGGGTGCCCGCGAACGGGCAGAAGCATCGCGGAATGCGCCAGGCCTGGCTAACTACCTGCCGCGTCCGCGACGTTCAGGCGACGGATGAACCAAATGAGCCAAGACGACGATCATCAGGTCAGTCCTGAGGTCAGCGCCACGACGAACGGGCTAGCGAACGACAGCAGCTTTCGGCACAGGACGTGCCCCGCGTTTCGGTTTCACCGATCATGGCCAGAGATAGCCCATGCTGGAGCCGAGGACGGATGCTCCTGCTTCCCGTGGACAGGCGCCGGTTTGGCCGGTCTATGAGTTCGAAGCGGGGTTGCCTTCCTATTCGGAGCCGATGAGCAGTGAGACGGCTTCGATCAGGGCCAGGTGGGTGAATGCCTGCGGGAAATTCCCGAGATGCTCGCCCGTGGTGACGTCGATTTCCTCGGCGTACAGCTGCAGCGGCCCGGCGAATGACAGCAGCTTCTGGCACAGGGCGTTGGCGCGTTCGGTTTCGCCGATCATGGCCAGCGCGCTCACCAGCCAGAACGAGCAGATCGTGAAGGTTCCCTCCTTGCCCTCGAACCCGGTGTCGGTTCCCTCGACCTTGTAGCGCAGGACCAGGCCATCTTCGGTCAGCTCATCGGCGATGGCCAGCACGGTGGCCTGGACGCGCTTGTCGTCGGGGGGCAGGAATCCCATGATGGGCAGCAGCAGCAGCGAAGCGTCCAGGTCATCGGTCTCGTAGTGCTGCCGGAACACTCCCCGTTCCGAAACGCCCTTGTCCAGCATTTCGGCCTTGATCTCGTCGGCGCCTGCCTGCCACCGCTTGGCGCGTTCGTCATCGCCCCGCTCGGCGGCCAGATCAGCGCCCCGCGCGGCCGCCACCCAGCACATGACCTTGGACGCGGTGAAGTGCTTGGGGTCGCCGCGGACTTCCCAGATGCCCTGGTCGGGCTCATGCCAGTGCGACAGGGCGGCGTCCACGAACCCGGCCAGCCCCTCCCACACCGGCGCGACGATCGTGGTGGCGCCGCGGCTGGAACTGGACATCCAGGGCGTCCAGGATCATCCCCCACACGTCGTGCTGCTCCTGGTTCCAGGCCCCGTTGCCGACCCGGACCGGGCGCGCCCCGCGCCACCCGGACAGGTGATCCAGGGTCCGTTCGGTCAGGTCACGTTCCCCGCCGATGCCGTACATGATCTGCAGCTCGAACCGGCGGTTGAGGTCACCGCCGCTGACCGCGTCGGTGACGAAGCCCCAGTACTCGATCGCTTCCCAGTCGAAACCCAGCCGGTACAGCGAACGGAGCATGAATGCTGAGTCCCTGATCCAGGTGAAGCGGTAATCCCAGTTCCGCGCCCCGCCAGGCGTTTCCGGCAGCGAGGTCGTCGATGCGGCCATGATCGCCCCGGTGGGAGCGTAGCTGAGCCCCTTCAGGGTAAGAGCGCTGCGGTCCAGGTAAGGCTTCCACGGATGGTCCGGGATCTTGGCGGAGCTCAGCCAGTTGCGCCAGTAATCGACCGTGGTGTTCATAGCGGTGAATGCCTCGTCCTGGCTGGCCGGAACGTTCACCGTCTCCCCAGGACAGCACCACGAACGCCGACTGGCCCTGCAGTGAGCGTCGTGCGGCCGTAACAGCGGGCGCTCATCACTCCCAGCGGGATGCTGCCCGCCAGTTCCAGCCGTACATCCCCCTCGGCCGGGGTGATCGTCATCGCGTCGTAGCCGTCGCCGGTGTAGTTCCACGTGCCGCCGACGGTCCCGTAATTGAACAGCGGGGCGCAGTTCACGACGGCCTCGACCCGGCCGCTGATGCACGTCGCGATCCGGACCAGCGCGCCGACCGCACCGAAATCAGCCGGAGCCCGGTGATAGTCCGGCCGCCGCCCCTGGTGCTGGAGCGGGCCGACGGCCAGGAAGTCCTGCACGGTCATCCACCCCGTCGGCGTCTGCCAGGTCGTCTCCAGCACCATCGTCCCCGGCACATACCTGCGATGCTGGGGTACCGCAGTATTGCCGGGGCTGAACCGGAACATACCTGCGGCCCGGTCCAGCAGCGCCGCGAACACACTCGGGGAATCCGGGCGTGGCAGGCATAGCCACTCGACCGACCCGTCCGGCGCGATCAGGCAGCTCTGCTCGCAGTTTGACAAGAACCCGTAATCGGCAATCGGCGGGAACAAGCTCGCCGATTCTGAACCCTCGCTAGCCACCACGGAACCTCCCTAACCCGTCAGATAACGTGACCATAAGCGCCAGACTGCGCAAGTGGCATCACTCCGCACGGGTGAACCCGGCCGCGGCTCTCATCGACAATCCGAACTTGTCCGCCCGGTATGAAAGCTGGAGCCAGGCTCGGGGGCGGCGCCAGGCCCGCCTAACTACCTGCCGCGTCAGCGACGTTCAGGCGACGGATGATCGTGGCCACGAGTTCCTCGGGCGTGCCCTCGGCGGGCACGACAAGTGCGCTCTCCGGCGGTCGTGGCACCTCCAGATCATCGAACTGGCTGTCCAAGAGCCTTGCGGGAAAGAAATGCCCGTGCCTGGCGGCGAGCCGGGTCATGTCTGCGTCATGACCGATATCCAGGAACACGAGCCGTGCGGCGGGACGCCCGTCCAGGAGCACATCCCGGTAGGCGCGTTTGAGTGCCGAGCACGCCACGACACCCGAGTCGCCCGCCGCGGCGCGCTCATCCATCCAGGCGGCAATCGCACCCAGCCAAGGCCGCCGGTCGTCGTCGGTCAGCGGAATTCCGGCGGCCATCTTGGCCACGCTGGCGGCCGGGTGAAAGGAGTCGCCGTCAGCGAACGCCCAGCCAAGCCGGCCCGCCAGCAAGGCGCCGACCGTCGACTTGCCGCTGCCCGAGACCCCGGCCATCACGACGATCACCGCTAACCCCGCGTTCTCAGCCGGCAGAGTGGACATTAGCCCAGTCGGTGGCCATGTCGATCACGGTCCATTTCTGGTCGGCCGCAGTGGCCAGGATCTGGTCTGTGCCGCTGCCCAGGATGGGGTCGCGATCGTAGGCGTACTCCCGCTCGGCGTCGGTGTGATGGACGACCAGTTGCAGGGTCCGGCCCGGGCTGGCTGCGGTCCATTGGAGCATGGCCAGGTCGCCGTCAGTGTTCCCGGCGGCCACAATCGGCCGCTGTCCGATGTGGCGGTGGATTGAGCTCGGCTTCTGCGGCCCGTCGTTGATGACCTGGACGGTGGTGCCCTTGACGAGTTCTGGACCCCCAGGCGCCGATGCGGAACTCGGTTTCCCCGACGCTGCCGATCACCCGGTGCGGTGGCAGGCCGTAGACGTCAGCCGTCCACGTCCGCATGAAGTCCGTGCCGCCGCCGGAGAAGATCCAGCAGGAGAATCCGTTGCGGTCCAGCAGCCCGAGTAGCTCGAGCATCGGCTGGTACACCGTCTCCGGGTAGGGGCGCCCGAAACGCGGGTGCCGGGCCGAGGCCAGCCAGGTCCGGCACAGCGCGTCGAACTCGTCGGTAGTAATGCCCGCGTGAGTGAGCGCTCACCAGCCCGACCAGGGCCGCCATCCCGCCGGCGTGCAGCTTCTCGACGCTGGTGGGATGGCCCAGTTCGGCCGCCCGGTCGATCGCGAAGACCAGCTGAGCGTAGACGGGCTGCTCGGTCCACAATGTGCCGTCATTGTCGAACACCGCCACGCGGTCCCGTTCCGGCACGAAGTCCGGCGCGTCAGGATCGGTCACGGCGGCGACGAATTCCATGATTGCGTGCTTTGCGGGTGCCTCACGCCAACTCGGCAGCTGATCAGCGCTCACCGCATCGCGCTCCTCCCGAGAGCAGTGACCACCAGGCTCCGTCCAGGGCTTCTGCTCAGGCATCACCCATGCCGGATGACCCCCTGGTTCCCGTTAGCCTGAATACTCTGCCCCATGGGCGTCAGTGGCGGGGCCCGCCGCGGGGCGGTTGATCGTCGGCTGGTCCGTTATGCCGGGGCCGCGCGTGCTCACCTGGTGGTTACCCTCGTACTCGGCCTGGCCGGAACGGGACTGATCCTGGCCCAGGCCGGCCTGCTCGCCCGGGCCCTGGCCGTTGCTGCCCGCGGCGACGTCGCGGCCGCGCTGTCAGGCACCCTGGCGGCGCTGCTGGTCGTGGTGGCGGCCCGGGCGGCGGTCAGCTATGGCGGGGAAGTGGCCGCGCTGCGAGCGGCCGCGACGGTGAAATCGCAGCTACGCCGGGCGCTTACCGCCCGCTCCCTGCAGCTAGGCCCGGTGTGGCTGGGTGGCCAGCGAGCGGGCGAGATCACCACCTTGAGCACCAAAGGCCTGGACGGGCTGGATTCCTATTTCGCCCGTTACCTGCCACAGCTCGTCCTCGCGGTGCTGGTGCCGGTCGCGGTGCTGGCCAGGGTGGCGGTCGCGGACTGGGTCTCCGCGGTGATCATCGCCGTGACGCTGCCGCTGATACCGGTGTTCGCGGTGCTGGTCGGCTGGCACACCAAAGCGCAGACGCGGCGGCAGTGGCGGCTGCTGGCCACCCTCGGCGGCCACTTCCTCGACGTGGTCGAGGGCCTGCCCACGCTCAAGGTATTCGGCCGGGCCAAGGCGCAGGAACAGGTGATCGCCAAGGTCACCGAAGACTACCGGGCTGCCACCATGTCCACCCTGCGGGTGGCCTTCCTGTCCGCGCTGGTGCTGGAGCTATCCGCCGCGGTCGCAACCGCCCTCGTCGCGGTCGAGGTCGGGCTCCGGCTCCTGTACGGTCACCTGGGCTACGAGACGGCGCTGCTGGTTCTGCTGCTCACCCCGGAAGCGTTCTTGCCCATCCGCGCGGTCGGCGCGCAGTTTCACGCGAGCATGGAAGGTGTCGCCGCGGCCGGACGCGTTTTCGAGATCCTGGACACCGCGATACCGGGCGAGCCCCGGGCCAGGTCCGCGCCCACGGCCCCGCGCAGCGGCAGTTCCCGCGCCGATCTGCGGACGCAGTACATCAAGCTGAACGGCGTCACCGCGGCTTATCCCGGCCGTCATAGCCCGGCCCTGGACGGGGTGAACCTGACGATCGCGCCGGGGGATCGGATCGTGCTCACGGGCCCGAGCGGTGCGGGGAAGAGCACGCTGCTCGCGCTGCTGCTCCGCTTCATCCCCCCGGCCGCGGGGACCATCGAGCTAGCCGGAGGCGGGGCGGACGGTGACGTGGCGGCCATCGACGTCCGGCAGTGGCGCACCCAGATCGCCTGGGTGCCGCAGCAGCCCTACCTGTTCACCGGCACCGCCGCGGACAATATCGCCCTCGGCCAGGCCAGCGCGAGCCGCAACGCGATCTGCCGGGCCGCCCGGCTGGCGGGCGCCGCCGACTTCATCTCCGAACTGCCGGCCGGATACGATACGCCGCTGGGCGAACGCGGCTTGCGGCTGTCCGCTGGCCAGCGGCAACGGATCGCCCTGGCCCGTGCCTTCCTGCGAGACGCGCCGCTGCTGCTCCTGGACGAGCCCGCCGCTCACCTGGATCCGGTCAGTGCCCGGCTTATCCGGACCGCCATCGACACCGCCCTGGCCGATCGCACCGTCATCCTGGTCAGCCACCGCGAGGGCTGGGCAGACGCGGGCGGCCGCGTCATCCGCCTGGAGCAAGGGAAGCGCATGTCGCCGGTCACGGCCAGCCGGACCGCGGCGATGCTCCGGTGACCGGCCAGCCCGCGGGCCTGACCGCCGGGCGCCGGCCACTGCTCCGGCTGCTCTGGCTGGCCCAGCCGCTGCGCGGTCGGCTGGTCCTCTCCGTCCTGGCCGGCGCGGCCGCCACCGGCTGCGGCGTGGCCTTGCTGGCCACCTCAGGGTTCCTGCTGGCCCGCGCCTCACAGCACCCGAGCATTCTGGCCATCTCCGCGGCGGTCGTAGCAGTCCGTGTGTTCAGTATCGGCCGCGGCGTATCGCGCTATCTCGAGCGGCTGACGTCCCACGATGTCGCGTTCCGGGTGCTGGCCGACGTCCGGGTGGCTATCTACCGCCGGCTGGAGCGGCTCGCGCCAGCCGGGCTGGCCGCCTTCCGGTCCGGTGATCTGCTGGCCGCGCTGATCAGTGACGTGGACGCCACTCAGGACCTGTTCATCCGCGGCATCGGGCCACCGCTGGCCGCGGCTCTGGTCGGCGCGGGCGCGGTGACCGTCTGCCTGCTGGTCCTGGCGCCGGCCGGGGGCGTGCTGGCTCTAGGCCTGCTCGCCGCCGGGGCCGTGGCGCCGCCGCTGGCCGTCGCGGCCTCCCGCCGGGCGGCCAGGGCGACCGCGGCGGCACGCGGCGAGCTCAGCGCGGCAGTCACCGACCTGCTCTCCGGCGCGGCCGACCTGCACGCGTTCGGCGCGCAGGACACCGCGCTCGCCGCGGCGGCCGAAGCCGACAGGAAGCTGACCGCACAGGCCAGGCGCCACGCTGCCGCAACGGGCCTGGGCAGCGGGCTGATCAGCGGCTTGACCGGCCTGACCGTGTGGGGAGTGCTCGTCCTCGGGGTGGCGGCGGTGGGGCACGGCACGCTCACCAGGGTGCCGCTGGCGGTGCTGACGCTCACGGCGCTAGCCTCCTTCGAGGCGGTCACGCTCATGCCGGCGGCTGCGCTTGCGCTCGGATCGGCGCGCGCATCGGGCCGCCGGATCGGCACGATCCTGGACGCCCCGGATCCGGTCGCCGACCCGCCGGTTCCGCGGCCGCTGCCCGCCGCGCCCGTGCACGTCCGCCTATCGGGGGTGCAGGTCCGGTACGAGCCGGACGGGCCGCTCGCGCTGGACGGCCTCGACCTCGACCTGCCGCCGGGCCGGCGCGTCGCGCTCATCGGCCCGAGCGGCGCCGGCAAGTCCACCGCGGCCGCGGTGCTGCTGCGGTTCCGCGATCCGGTCGGCGGCAGCGTCACCCTGAACGGGGCCGACCTGGCCAGCTACGGCGCCGACGCGGTCCGGACCGTCGTCGGCGGGTGCCCCCAGGATCCGCACATCTTCGACGCCAGCATCCGTGACAACCTGCGGCTGGCCCGGCCCGGCGCCACCGGCGCCGAGCTGGCGGACGCCGCCGCGCGAGCCCGGCTACTGCCCTGGATCCAGTCGCTGCCCCGCGGCTGGGACACCCCGGTCGGCACGCACGGCGCGGCCATGTCCGGCGGCGAACGGCAGCGGCTCGCGCTGGCCCGGGCGCTGCTCGCGGATCCGGCCGTGCTGATCCTCGACGAGCCGACCGCGCACCTTGATCCCGAAGCTCGCGCTGCCCTGACCGCCGACCTTCTCGCTCTGACCGCGGGCCGCGCCACCCTGCTCATCACGCACGAGCTTGAGGGACTCGACCGCATCGCCGACTTCGTCGACCCGCGGCAGGAGTGGCGGCGCCTGGTCTCCGAGCTGCTCGGCAACTTCATCCTGGTTCTGGCGGCCGCCGGCGGGGGCATGATGGGCCACGCCTTCCCCGGCGTGATCAGCCACACCGCCGCCGTCACCGCCCCCGCGCTGACGGTCATGGCCATCATCTTGTTCATGGGCAAGATCTCCGGCGCGCACCTGAACCCGGCCGTCAGCATCGCCTTGCGCTGCGCCGCGACTTCCCCTGGAACCGGGTCCCGGGCTACATCGTGGTGCAGCTGGCCGGGGCCACCCTGGCGCCCTGGTCCTGCACGCCATCATCAACGTCTCGGCCACGCTACGGGTCCAACTACCCCGCCAAAGGCTACTCCGCCGGGGCGCGTTCTGGATGGAACTGATCTTGACCACGGGCCTGGTCAGCGTGATCCTGGGCACCGCCTCGGGCGCCCAGAACGTCGGCATCATCGGCGCGATCGGGGTCGGCGGCTACATCGCCCTGGCCGGGCTGTGGGGCAGCCCCATCTCCGGCGCCTCGATGAACCCGGCCCGCACCTTCGGACCCGACCTGGCCTCCACCACCTTCACCAGCTACTGGGTCTACATCGCCGGGCCGATCGCCGGCGCCGTGATCGCTGTCGGCATCGCGTTCGTCCTGCGCGGCCGCGGCGGCGGCAAGTCCGGTGCCGGGGCCGCCCAAGGTGACCTGTTCACCGAGCCCTACGAGATCCGGCAAATCCTGAGGATCGGGCGTCCATATGTCACAGGGCAAGCACGGACGGCTAGCCGAACACGTGACATGATCCTGCCCAGGCAGGGCATTCGGCCTGGTGTCTGGGCTGATGCGCGGTAAGGTCCGTCGGGCAGTCACGACGCACCATCGCCCTGCTGTGACGGGGTACCCGGTCCGGTGGCCGCAGGCGCCTGCTGCCTGCCGAGTTGCACGGCCCCGACGAACACGCGGATGCCCAGGCCCAGCACCACCAGGTCCAGGATCATCTGGGCGGTGACCACCAGCCTGGCGCTCTGGCTGACCGGGGTGATGTCTCCGAAACCCACCGTGCTGAAGACGGTGACCGTGAAATACAGCGCATCGGTGCGAGTGAGCTGGTGGGTGCCGAAGTTGGCCGGGCTCGCCCGCGCCATCACGAAGTAGACCGAGGCGAACAGCAGCACGAACAACGGCACCGTAACGGCCAGGGCCACGACGGCCCGTACCGCTGGATTTTTGGCCCGGACGATCGCGCGCAGCTGCCACGCGATGACGGCCAGCAGGATCACCAGCCCGACTGCCAACGTCAACGGCACGTTCTTGACGTGATCCAGCGGCAGCAGATAGTACAACGCCACCAGCACGACGGCCGTCGCTAGCGCGCGAAACAGCCCCAGGACCACCCGGCCGCGGCGCCAGGCCGACGCTAGTTGTTTCCCGTCCGCCTGGACGCTCACGGCGCAGCCCTGGCCAGCGCCGCAGCTCGCACCGCAGACGGCTGCACCGGCATGACCACTACGATGTCAGCCGCCTGCCCCAGCCAGGACCACCCGGAGCGGGTGAGCTTGTGCCAGCGACCCACCCTCGCTTCGGCCATGACCGCCGTGTATTACGCGCGCTCCCGGTGGCCGGGCCGGACGATCCCGTTCTCGTAGGCGAACACCGCGATCTGCACCCGGTCGCGCAGGTCCAGCTTGGCCAGCACGCGGGCCACATGGCTCTTGACCGTCGCCTCACTCAGGAAGAGCTTGGCCGCGATCTCCGCGTTGGACAGGCCTTCGGCGACGGCCCGGACCACGTCCAGCTCCCGTTCGCTGAGGTGCCCGGCGGCCGTGCCGGCCGGGGCGCCGGGCGCGGGCCCGCGGCAGAAATCCTCGATCAGGCGCCGGGTGATGGCCGGCGCGAGCAGCGCCTGGCCCGCCGCGATCGTCCGTACGGCGGTGGCCAGCTGATCGCGGCTGGCGTCCTTGAGCAGGAAGCCGCTCGCCCCCGCCTTCATCGCGCGGTACACGTACTCATCCAGGTTGAACGTGGTCAGCATCAAGATCCGCGCCCGGCTGCCGCTGCGGACCAGCTGAGCGGTGGCCTCGATGCCGTCGAGCCCGGGCATGCGGACGTCCATCAAGATGACGTCGGGATCCAGCCGCCGGGTCTGGGCCAGGGCCTGCTGCCCGGTCCCGGCCTCGCCCGCGACGCTGAGGTCCGGCTCGGCCTCGAGCATCATCCGCAGGCCCTCGCGGACGAGGTCCTGGTCGTCGGCGATCAGCACGCTGATCATGACGCCCCGTCGCCGACCGGCAGGCGGGCCCGGACGGTGAAACCGCCATCGGGCCTCGGTCCGGCCCGCAGGTCGCCGCCGAACAGCGCCACCCGCTCCCGCATCCCGGTCAGCCCCCGGCCGCCCTGCGTGGCCTCCGCCCAGACCAGGTCACCTGCCTCGAGGCCGGGGCCGTCGTCGGTGACCTCGATCGTGACCGAGTCGTCGACGTAGCCGATGCTCACCTCGGCGCGGGCGGAGCCCGCGTGCTTGAGCACGTTGGTCAGCGCCTCCTGGATGATGCGGTAGGCGGACACGTCCACCGCCGCGGGCAGCGCCGCGCCGTCACCGTCGACGACCAGGCGGACCGGCAAGCCCGCCGCGCGCACGCTTTCGGCCAGGGCCGGCAGTTCGCCCAGGCCGGGCTGCGGGGCCAGCGCGGGTTCCTCGTCCGGCTCACGCAGCATTCCGAGCAGCCGGCGCATCTCGGTCAGCGCCTGCCGTCCGCTGTGCTCGATCTTCTCCAGCGTCCCGTCGCTGGCCTGGCCCGACGCCCGCGCCCCGGCCGCCTGCAGGACCACCACGCTGAGGTGATGCGCAACGATGTCGTGCAGCTCGCGGGCGATCCGGGCCCGCTCCGCGGCCACCGCCTGCTCAGCCTGGCGGGCGAGCGCCTGCGTTGTGCTCGGCCAGGGCCACGGCCTGGCTGCGGGCCCGGACGAACACCCCGGCCAGCCAGAACACGACGATCTCGCCGACCAGGAACCAGGTCCCGCCGTGCAACTGCCCGCCGAACAAGGTGCGCGGGGTCACCACCCCCAGCAACTTCTGGTGGCTGGCCACCGTATAGATCGTCAAGCCGGGGACCGCGACGGCCAGCCCCGCCACCGCGTGGCGCAGGCTGGCGTACGCGGCCAGCGCGTAGCTGCCCGCGCACAGCACGAAAACTAGCTCGGGGCCGCTGGGCGGCAGGTGCGTGGCCAGGGCCTGCAGCGCTATACCGACCCAGACGATGACCCACATCAGCAGCGGCGCCCGGCGGCGCACGATCAGCGGCCCGCCGATCAGCAGCGGCAGCAGGGCCAGCAGCCAGGACGGCGCGATCACCGGCGAGCCGAGCAGGCCTTCCGGAACCACTGTCGCGCACCAGCCAGCCCGACGCCGACCACGGCGAGGCCGACGTCCAGGGCCGTATCCAGGTCAGACCGCTTCACCCGCATGCGCCGAACGTAACACCCGGACCGCGTGGCGCACATCGTCCGCACGGCGGTCCCGATTCATCCTCACGGCCGACAAGTTCGCTCCCGCGACCGCAGACCGGCGGAGGGCCTGCCGCCTACGTTCGCGTCCATGACTCTTGCACTTGCCACGTGCGGGCTCAGCAAGCAGTACGGGCACCGCCCGGCGCTGGCCGACTGCACCCTGAGCATTCCCGCCGGCCATATCGTCGGGCTGGTCGGCCCGAACGGGGCCGGGAAGACCACCCTGCTGCACCTGGCCGTCGGCATGCTGGCACCCACGTCGGGCTCGATCGAAGTGCTCGGCGGCAGGCCTGCCAGTGGCCCGGCCCAGCTGGCCAAGGTCGGCTTCGTGGCCCAGGACGCCCCGGTCTACGCCGGGTTCAGTGTCCTCGACCACCTCAGGTTCGGCCAGCATCTCAACCCGGGCTGGGATGCCGCCCTGGCCCGTGACCGGATCGACCGGCTGGGTCTGGATCTTCGGCAGCGGGCCGGGAAGCTGTCCGGTGGCGAACGCGCCCAGCTCGCCCTGACCCTGGCCTTGGCCAAGCAGCCCGAGCTATTGATCCTGGACGAGCCGATCGCCAGCCTCGACCCGCTCGCCCGCAGCGAGTTCCTGCGCAGCCTGGCCGACTTCACCGCGTCCCGCCAGATCAGCGTCGTGATGTCGTCGCACCTGGTCAGCGACCTGGAGCGGATCTGCGACTACCTGATCGTGCTCGTCGCCTCCCGGGTCCAGGTCGCCGGCCCGGTAGCCGAGTTGCTTGCCTCGCACGGCCAGGGCCTGGAGGACCTGGTCCTGAGCTACATGAGCCGGGCCAGCCGATCCAGCACGTCAAGCCACCAGCCCACCGCGGAGGCATGACCATGACCTGGCTCACCTGGCGCCAGTTCCGCGCCCAGGCCATCGCGGCGGCCGCCGTCCTGGCCGTGCTCGCCATCGTGCTGGCCGTCACCGGCCCGTACATGGCCCACCTCTACGACAGCAGCGGCATCGCCACCTGCACCGGAGTCAGCTGCGGGCCGCTCACCAACACCTTCGGCAACAAGCTGCCGTGGTTCGACACGGTCCTTTACCTGCTCGGCCTCGGGATCATGTTCCTCACGCCGGCCATCGTCGGAGTGTTCTGGGGGGCGCCCCTGATCGCTCACGAGATCGAGGCCCGGACCCTCCCGCTGACCTGGAACCAGAGCGTGACCAAGACCCGGTGGCTGGCCGTCAAGCTCGGCTTGGTCGGCCTGGCCAGCGTGGCCACGGCCGGGCTGCTCAGCCTCATGCTGACGTGGTGGTCAAGCCCGATGGACAGCACGCTTGAGATCCCTTACGGCCACCGGCTCCTCCTCGAGCGGCTCGGGCCGGTACTGTTCGCGACGCGCGGCGTCGCACCGCTCGGCTACGCCGCCTTCGCCTTCGCTCTCGGCGTCACGGCCGGGATGCTGACCCGCCGCACCGTGTCCGCGATGGCCGCCACCCTGGGTGTCTTCGCCGCCCTCCAGTTCGTCTGGGCCGAATGGATCCGCGCCCACCTCGTCCCGCCCGTCACCACCATCGTGCCACTGAATCCCGGCACCATCTCCGTGCTAGGAATCAAAGACGGCTTCATGAACCTGCAGGCAGCGCCCACGCTGACCCAGCAGGGCGCTTGGATCCTGTCCGGTCAGGTCATCGATACCTCAGGTCGCCCGGCTCAGGTACCGGCCATCCCCGCCTGCTTGGGCACCAACTCTGCGGCCTGCGCGGCCTCGCTGGCTCGGTTCCACTTCCGGGAGCTGATCAGCTACGAGCCCGCCAGCCGCTTCTGGGAATTCCAGTGGGTGGAAACCGGGATCTTCGTCGCCTTGGCCCTGGCGCTGGCCGGCTGCTGCATCTGGTGGCTCGTCCGCCGCATCGCCTGACGGGCTGGCCGGTCCCGCCGCTCACAGGCGGCGGGACCAGTTCTGGCCCACCAGGTCCTGGCCGAAGCTGTGGTGACGGCTCTCGTTGTCCAGGGTGAAACCGGCCCGCTGGTAGATCCGCCGGGCGTCCACCAGCACGTCGTTGGTCCACAGCGTGATGTCGGAGTACCCGGCCCGGCGCGCGAACCGGAGCACCTCCTCGACCAGGCGGCCGCCGATCCCGAGCCCCCGGGCCCACGGCTCGACCAGCAGCAGGCGCAGGCGCGCGGTCGTGGCGTTCTCGCGCACGCAGAACACGCACCCGGCCCGCGCCCCGTCGACCTCGGCGATCCAGGCCGCCTCGCACTTCAGGGTCCCGGTGGTCGACGTAGTCCGCCACGATCCGGGCCACCAGCGCCTCGTAGCTGGCGTCCCAGCCGAACTCCTCGGCGTACACCGCCCCGTTCCGCTGCACCACCCAGCCCATGTCGCCCGCCTGCGGCGCCCGCAGCACGTACCCGCGCGGCGTCGGGGCCTCCGACAGCACCTCGGTGATGACGTGCATGGCGTCGAGCAGCCTGCGCCGGTCCTCGTCATGCACCGCGGCCAGCAGGTCCCGGGTCTGCGTGGCCGACCGGGCATCCAGTCCCGCCACCACCGAACGCCCGCTGTCCGTCAGCCGGATCACCTGCCGGCGCCCGTCCGCGGCCGAGCGCTGCCTGCTGATGAGCCCGTCGGACTCGAACCGGGACAAGATGCGGCTCAGGTAGCCCGCGTCGATGTCGACCGCGCGCCGCAGATCCGTGACCTCGCTGGCCTCACGCTGCGCGAGCTCGAACAAGATCCTGGCCTCGGTGAGCGAGTACGGCGTATCCAGGTACTTGCCGCGCAGCAACCCGATCGTGTTCGTGTAGAACCGGTTGAACGCCCGCACCCCCGCCACCGCCGCGTCCCCCATCGTCGCCGCCTCCGTAGTCACCAAGCCACCCACCGCCCATCGCCGACCAGATCGTTGCCTAAGTCAAAGATATACCTGCCCTTAGCAACGATGGAAGAGGCCACGCCTAGGGCCCGGCACGAGGCGGAGGCGGCCGAGGGCCCGGGGACGGCCGCAAATAGGCTAGGGAGCAGACCAGTCAGCGCGACGGAAGGAGGACCAGGATGCGGATGCGGACGCTCGGCGGTACCGGGATCAAGGTGAGCCCTTACTGCCTCGGCGCGATGATGTTCGGCGCGTGGGGCAATCCCGATCACGAGGAGAGCATCCGGATCATCCACGCCGCGCTGGACGCCGGCATCAACTTCGTCGACACCGCGGACGTGTACTCGGCGGGGGAGTCGGAGGAGATCGTCGGCCAGGCGCTGCGGGGCCGCCGCGACGACGTGGTGCTCGCCACCAAGGCGCACGGGGCGATGGGGCAGGACGTCAACATGGCGGGCAACTCGCGCCGCTGGATCATCCGCGAGGTGGAGAACAGCCTGCGCCGGCTGCAGACCGACTACATCGACCTGTACCAGATGCACCGGCCGGACCCGGACACCGACATCGACGAGACCCTGTCCGCCCTGTCCGACCTGGTGCACAGCGGCAAGGTCCGCGCCATCGGCTCGTCCACGTTCCCCGCCGAGCAGATCGTCGAGGCCCAGTGGGTGGCGGACCGGCGCGGCTACGTCCGGTTCCGCTGCGAGCAGCCGCCCTACTCGATGCTGGTGCGCGGCATCGAGGGCGCGGTCCTCCCGGCCTGCCAGAAGTACGGCATGGGCGTCATCGCCTGGAGCCCGCTGGCCGGCGGCTGGCTGACCGGGCGGATCCGCCAGGACACCGGCGTGGACATGACCAGCGGCCGGGCGCGGCGGCTGCCGAATCGCTTCGACCCCGCGCTGCCGGGCAACCAGGCCAAGCTGGCCGCGGTCGAGGAACTGATCAAGATCGCCGCCGACGCGGGCTGCTCGCTGACCCACATGGCGCTGGCGTTCGTGACCGGGAATCCGGCGGTGACCTCGGCGATCATCGGCCCGCGAACGATGGAGCAGCTTACGGACCTGCTGGCCGGCGCGAGCGTCACGCTCGACGACGACGTGCTCGACCGGATCGACCAGATCGTCCCGCCCGGCGTGACCCTGAACCCCGCCGACGCGGGCTGGCAGCCGTCCGTGCTCGCCGACCCCGCCGCCCGCCGTCGCCCCCAGGCCACCCGCTCGGCCAGCTGAGACCTGGGTTTCCCGGCTCACCGCCCGTCAAGGTGAGGGTGATGTGGCGGCGGCGGCATGGTGCCGACGTCCGGAGCCGCGTCCGGCCAGACGAGCAGCACCGGGCAGGCGGCATGATCCACGACGAACCGGGTGGCCCGGCCCAGGCTCTTGGGGCCGAGCCGGGACCGGTCGCCGTCACGCGCCACGATGAGCAGGTCCGCGTGGGCGGAGGCTGCCACCACGGCCCGTTCGGAATGATCCTGAATTTCCAGCCGTTCGCACGGCCTCCCGAGTCGGCGCGCGGCCGCCTCCACCAGGTCGGCGGCCGCCTCGGCGGCCACCTCATCGAACCGCGCGCTGGGGTCGCGCCCGCCCCGCCCGAGCAACCCCAGGTAGGCGCCGCGCGCGGTGTCGGCCGGGGCCCGTGACGTGACGTGCAGCACGGTGAATCGAGCCGGGGCGGGCGCCAGGCTGAGGGCCGCGTCCACGGTGGCCCGCCACGTTCCCTCACAGACCCATATGATGACGGAACGGAGCGTGGTATCACTGTCGGTCAACGTTGATCAGCCTCCCAGGGCCCGCAGGCCGACCCACAGGGCCAGGACCGCGAGGACGAGTCCGGCCGGGACGGTGAGCAAGCCCAGCCGGGTGAATTCCCCCAGATCCGGTACCTCACCGTGGCGCCGGAGGGTGCGGCGCCACAGCAGGGTGGCCAGCGAGCCGGTGTAGGTAAGGTTCGGGCCGATGTTGACGCCGAGCAGCATGGCAAGCACCGCGCCGGAGCCGGAGGCCGCGGTCAGCGGCAGCAGGACCAGGACCGCCGGCAGGTTGTTGCAGACGTTGGCCAGGGCAGCGGCCAGCGCGGCAATGGCCAGCAGCGCAAGCAGGGACGTCCCGGCGGGCACCAGCGGCGCGAGGGCCCGGCCGAGCCCGTTGCCGACCACGGCCTGGACCACGATCCCCAGCCCCAGCACGAACAGCCCGAACGGCAGGTCCGCGGCGCGCAGCAGGCTCAGCGGGGTGGCCCGCCGCCGGGCCAGCGCCCGGGCCGCCAGTACCGCCGCGCCGGCCAGGGCGGCCCAGGCCGGGCTCACCCCCGCCGCCGACGCGACCACGAACCCGGCCAGCGTGAGCGCGACCACTACCACGGTAAACACCGGCAATGGCGCCTGCTCGGCCCCGGAGTCGGGCGGTGGCCGCGGCGCGGCACCCAGGTCCGAGGCGAAGAAGCGGCCGAACACCGCGTACTCGGTGCCGATGACCGCCAGCCACGGCAGCGCCATCAGCGCCGCGAAACGGCCGAAGGCCAGCCCGCTGGCCGCGAAGGCCAGCAGGTTGGTCAGGTTGGACACGGGCAGCAGCAGGGACGCGGAGTTGGCCAGGTGCGTGCACGCGTAGACGGGTGGCCGGGACCGCACCTCCAGCCGGGCCGCGGTGGCGAACACGACCGGGGTGAGCAGGACCACCGTGGTGTCCAGGCTCAGCACCGCGGTGGTCACCGCCGCGGCCACGAACACCAGGGCCAGGAGCTTGCGCGGCCGGCCGTCCGACGATCGCGCCAGCCACGCTCCGCACGCCCGGAACAACCCGTCGTCGTCGCACAGGTGGGCCAGCACCAAGATGGCGATCAGGAACCCGATCACCGGACCCAGCCGCCTGGCTTCCGCGCCCGCGTCGCCGGCCGGGATCGCGCCCACCGCGATCAGGATGACCGCGGCCGGCACCGCCGCGACCGCCTCGGGCCAGCCCCGCGGCCTGATCACCGCCCAGCCCAGCACGGCAAGCAGGGCTAGGAGGGAAACCGTCTCCCCGACGGCAGCGTTCAGCGTGGTGCCTCCTCGGGGAGCCGGCGATCACGATGTACTTGGCCTACCCTGATCCCATCACGTCACCTACGGGCGTGGTTCGGTCATAATTGCGTACAGGCGGCTTTGGTGGACCGGCGATGGTTCCCCAGGCCGCCCCGGTGTAGTTTCGCTGGCGAGGCCACCCATTGCAGCAAGCTGCGGAGGTTCTATGAGCATCATGGGCACCCGGGTCATCCGGACCGAGGATCCGCGGCTGCTGACCGCGGGCGGCGTCTACGTGGATGACCTGCGGACGCCGGAGCTCAACGCGGCGGCGCGCCTGACCTTCGTGCGCAGCCCGGTGGCCCACGCGCGGATCACCGGCATCGACACCAGCGAGGCGCTCAGCGAGCCCGGCGTGATCGCGGTGCTGACCGTCCGCGACATGGACGACCTGGCCCCGCCGCCGCCGAGCTCAGGCGAGTGGGACGGCAGCCCGGCGCCGCTCGGCGGCCCGTGGGCCGAGCCCTTGCTGGCGGTCGATACCGTACGGTTCGTGGGCGAGCCGGTAGCGGTGGTGATTACCGATGGCCGCTACCAGGGCGAGGACGCAGCCGACCTGGTCGCCGTGGACTACGAGCCGCTGCCGGTGGTGCTGGGACCGACGGCCGCCGTCGCCGAGGAGACCCTGCTGTTCCCTGCTGCTGGCACCAACGTCTGCGTCTCGCAGGCTGTGTCCGCCGACGACACCCCATTCGACGCCTGCGACGTGGTCGTCGAGCAGGACATCGTTAACCAGCGGGTCGCCTGCCTCCCGATGGAGGGGCGCGCCACGGCCGCCGCGTACGAGAACGGCAAGCTGACCGTCTGGGCCAGCTCGCAGAACGCGCAGGTGAGCCGGTTCATCCTGGCCGGCGCTCTGGGCATGGCGCCCGACCAGATCCGCGTGGTAGTGCCCGACGTAGGCGGCGGGTTCGGCGCCAAGATCGGCATCGACCGGGACACGATCACCATCGCCTGGGCGGCCAGGAAAACCGGCCGGGCGCTGCGCTGGGCCGAGACCCGCAGCGAGAACCTGGTTGCGATGACGCAGGGCCGCGCCCAGCTGCAGCGCATAAAGATCGGCGGCAGCCGGGACGGCCGCATCCTCGCCTACCGCATCGACGTCATCCAGGACATCGGAGCCTACGCGCGCATCGGCGGGCTCCTGCCCTTCTTCACCTGCCTGATGGCGCCCGGCGTGTACGACATCCCGGACGTGCAAGCCGGGTTCCGGCAGGCATTCACCAACACGACCCCGATCAGCGCCTACCGGGGGGCCGGCCGGCCCGAAGCCACCGCGGCCATCGAGCGCGCGGTCGACCTGTTCGCCGCCGAGATCGGCATGGACCCGGCGGAGGTCAGGCGGCGCAACTTCATCGCCCCGGACAAGTTCCCCTTCCAGACCAAGACCGGCGCCATGTACGACACCGGCCGCTACGAGGAGGCGCTGGACAAGGCGCTGGCTGCGGCGGGTTATGCGCAGCTCCGCGAGGAGCAGCAGCGCAGGCGCGCCAGTGGTGACCCCAAGCAGCTCGGCATCGGCCTGTCCTCCTACGTGGAGATCACCGCGCCGGACCCCGACGCCGGCGAGACCGCCAAGATCGAGGTGACGGACAACGGCTCGGCCACCGTCTACACCGGCAGCTCGGCGCACGGCCAGGGGCACCACACCGCGTGGGCCATGCTCGTGCAGGACGAGCTCGGCATCCCGATGGACCAGGTCACGGTCATCCACGGTGACACCGACCTGATCCCGGTCGGCGTCGGGACCTACGGCTCGCGGTCGCTGCAGCTCGGCGGCTCGGCCGTGCACAAGGCGGCGATCGAGGTCAAGGACGAGGCGCGGCGCCATGCCGCGGAGATGCTCGAGGCCGCCGAAGCCGACGTGGTGCTCGATACGAGCACCGGGCTGTGGCAGGTGCGCGGCGACCCGGACACGGCCCTGTCCTGGGCCCAGGTCGCCGGTCATACCAGCGGCGGCAGCCTGATCGCCGACGTGAGCTTCACTCAGGACCGGCCCACGTTCCCGTTCGGAACCCATGTGTCCGTGGTGGAAGTCGACACCGAAACCGGCCAGGTGAAGATGTTGCGGCACGTGACCGTCGATGACGCCGGGACGGTGCTGAACCCGGTGCTCACCGAGGGCCAGCGGCACGGCGGGATCGCCCAGGGCGCGGCCCAGGCCCTGTTCGAAGAGGTGCTGTACGACACGGACGGCAACCCGCTGACCTCCACGCTCGCCGACTACGCGGCCATCTCCGCGCCCGACCTGCCGAGCTTCGAGCTGGCCTACAGCGAGACGCCGACCGACCTGAACCCGCTGGGTGCGAAGGGCATCGGCGAGGCCGGGACGATCGGCTCGACCCCGGCCATCCAGAACGCCGTCATCGACGCCGTATCCCACCTCGGGATCAGGCACATCGACATGCCGGCCACCCCGCAGCGAGTATGGACAGCGATCACCGAGGCACGGAAAGCGAGTAACCAGTGAAGGTCGACCTGACGGTCAACGGCAAGGAGATCACCGCGGACGTCGAGGACCGCATGCTGCTCGTGCACTTCCTGCGCGACGTGGCCGACCTCACCGCGACCAACATCGGCTGCGACACCACCTCCTGCGGGGCCTGCACGGTGCTGCTCGACGGCGAGTCCGTGAAGTCGTGCACGGTGCTGGCCGCCCAGGCCAGCGGGCACGAGATCACCACCGTTGAGGGCCTGGCCAGCAACGGCACCATGCACCCGGTCCAGCAGGCCTTCCACGAGCAGCACGGCCTGCAGTGCGGCTTCTGCACGCCGGGCATGGTGATGGCCATCGTGTCGCTGCTCAAGGAGAACCCGCACCCCACCGAGGAGCAGGTGCGCACCGGGCTGGAAGGCAACCTGTGCCGGTGCACCGGTTACCACAACATCGTCAGGGCCGCCCTCGCGGCCGCGGGACAAAGGCGGAGGTGTCCTCGTGATCCCGTCAGTGTTCACCTACAAGCGGGCGGGCTCGGCCGAGGAGGCCTGCGACCTGGCCGCCGAGTACGGCGAGGACGCGAAGTACCTGGCCGGCGGGCATTCGCTGCTGCCGCTGATGAAGCTCCGGCTGGCCGCCCCCGAGGTGATCATCGACCTGGGCGGCCTGCGTGACCTGTCCTACGTCACCGACCAGGGCTCCTACGTCGCGATCGGCGCGCTGACCAGGCACCACGACGTCGAGCACTCCAGCCTGCTGGCCCGCGAGCTGCCGCTGCTCGCGCACGCGGCCGGGCAGGTCGGCGACCCGCAGATCCGGCACCGCGGCACGATCGGCGGCTCGGTCGCCCACGCCGATCCCGCCTCGGACCTGCCCGCCGTGCTGCTCGCGCTGGACGCCACGCTGGTGGCCCGGGGCACCGACGGGGCCCGGGAGATCGGTATCGGGGAGTTCTTCCAGGGCCTGTTCGAGACCGTGCTCGAGCCGGGGGAGCTGCTCACCGAGATCCGGGTGCCCAAGCCCGCCGCCGCGGGCTGGTCCTTCCAGAAGTTCACCCAGCGCGCCATCGACTGGGCCATCGTCGGCGTGGCCGTCCAGGGCAACCAGGTCGCGCTGGTCAACATGGGCGGCACCCCGCTGCGCGCCGTCACGGTCGAGGCGGCCCTGGCGGGCGGGGCGTCGCCCGCCGACGCCGCCGCGCACGCCGCCGAGGGCACCAGCGCCGCCGCCGACATCCGCGCCAGCCGCGAGTACCGCGAGCACCTGGCCCGGGTGCTCGTCTCCCGCGCCCTGACCGAGGCCAGCACCCGCGCCTAGACATGATCAAGGCAGTCGTGTTCGACCTGGACGGCGTGCTGGTCGACTCCGAGCCGGTCTGGGAGCAGGTCCGCCGGGGCCTGGTGGCCGAACGGGGCGGGCACTGGGCCCCGGACGCGCAGCGGCGGCTCATGGGCATGAGCACGCCGGAGTGGGCCCGGTACCTGAGCGAGGACCTTGGCGTCGCCCTGCCGCCCGACCAGGTCGCCAGGGAGGTCATCGACCGGATGACCGCCCGCTACACCGAGCACGTGCCGCTCATGGACGGCGCCGTGGACGCGGTGCACCGGATCGCGGCACGCTGGCCGCTCGCCGTGGCCAGTTCGGCGCCCGCGGTGCTGATCCAGACCGTGCTCCAGTCCGCCGGGCTGCGCTCGTGTTTCTCGGTGGTGATGTCGACCGAGCAGGTGGTGCACGGCAAGCCGGCCCCGGACATCTATCTGGCCGTGACCGCCGCGCTGGGCTTCCCGCCGCCGGACTGCGCGGCGGTGGAGGACTCCTCGAACGGGCTCCGCTCGGCCGCCGCGGCGGGCCTGCGGGTCATCGCGATCCCGCAGCCGCAGTACCCGCCGGATCCCGACGCGCTCGCCGAGGCCAGCCTGGTGCTGCCCAGCCTGGCCGGACTGACCGCGGACGCCGTGGCGGCGCTGGCCGGATAACGCTTGACTGCAAGGGATCCGGTGACCCAGTATTCCAGGCAGGAGATCGTGGCCACGCTGCGCCGAGCGGGATTCGCGGAAGTGGCCGATGAGGCGCTGCGGGTTCTGCCCGATCCGGTCGACACCGACCAGCTCCAGGCCTTCTGCCTGCAACACAACGTAACCATGGACGATCTCATCAGCCAGATGGGCGGCAGCCCGTGAGCCGCGCCAGATCCTGAGCGAACCGGGAGGACCCTGGTGTCGCCGGGTGGCCGGGCTGGCCGACAATAGAAGGGTGGGGCTGCGCAGCGCACTAGTGAAGCCGGTGAGGTGGATCTGGTCGGTCCGGGTAGTGATGCTGGCCTGCGGCGCGCTGCTGGTGCTCACCTTCCCCGACGTGAACTTCGAGTTCCTGGCCTGGTTCGGGCTGGTCCCGGGGCTGGTGCTCATCGTCAGGTCGCCGACCGCGCGTGAGGGCGGGGTCCGTGCCTGGTGGCTAGGGGCGGGCTACCTGATCGCGGCCCTGTACTGGATGGCGCCGGAGATCGGTCCCGGTGTGCTCTTGGTCGCGGCGGTTTTCGGCGTGCTGTGGGTGCCGTTCGGAGTGGCGGCCCAGAAACTCCTGCGCCCCCCGCTGAGCTGGCCGCGGGCGCTGGCCGCCCTGGTGGTGGTGCCGAGCTGCTGGCTGCTGACCGAATGGCTGCGGTCCTGGCAGGCACTCGGCGGTCCGTGGGCGGTGTTCGGCGTCAGCCAGTGGCAGCATCCCGCCGTGCTCGCGCTGGCCGCGGTGGGCGGCGTCTGGCTGATCAGCTTCGTGCTCGTGCTGACCAACGTGGCCATCGTGATCCTGCTCCAGTCCCTGCCGCGGGTTGGCGCGACCGTCCTGCCCGGGGCCTCCTGGCGGTCGGGGCTGGCCGTCCTGGGGCTGGCCGCCGGGCTGGCCAGCGTCGGCGCCGGGCCGCTGGCCTTCGCGCTCACTCCGCCGAGTCCCGCGGTCCGCCAGGTCACGATCGCCATGGTGCAGCCGGGCGTGATCAGCAACGCGAGCCTGGCCGCGCACGCGTCGCAGACGCTGACCGCCGAGTTCAGCCGGGCCGGCACGCTGGCCGGGGTCAAGCCCGACCTGATCGTCTGGGGCGAGAGCAGCATCGGGGTCGACCTCACCCTGCCCAAGTACGCCGCCACGCTGCGCCAGTTCGAGGCGCTGTCCGCGGCCGACGGGGCCGACCTCCTGGTCAACCAGGACACCACGGTCCCCGGCAACGGCCACGAGAAGTCGTCGGTCCTGGTCAGCCCCGCCGGGATCAAGGGCATCTACGTCAAGACCCGGCTGGTCCCGTTCGGTGAGTACATACCGTTCCGGCAGCAGCTCGGCTGGCTCACCAAGATCAGCAAGGCGGCATCGTCGAACATGATCGCCGGTCCCGGCGCGCACCTGCTGTACGCGACGGACCGGGAAGGCCGCCCGCTGCCGATCGGCGTGCTGATCTGCTTCGAGTCCGCGTTCCCCGACATGGCCCGGGTCGACACCGACCTGGGCGCCCAGCTGATCGTGTACCAGTCGGCGACCCCCACCTTCCAGGGCACCTGGGGACCGGACCAGCACGCTTCGCTCGGGGCGGTGCGCGCGGCCGAAACCGGCCGGCCGGTGGTCCAGGCCACGCTGACCGGTGACACGGTGGCCTACGACGCTCGGGGCCGGCTGCTGGCCTGGATGGGGCAGTCCGGCCACGGCGTCGTCACGGTCGGGCTGGGCCTGCCCGCGGCCTCGGCCCGGACCATCTACGACCGGCTTGGCGACTACGTGCCCTGGGCCGCGCTGGCCGTGGTCGTGGCCGCGGCTCTGGTCATGTTTGCGAATTCACGGGGTCTTCCTGGCCGAAGAGCTGGTGCTGGCGGCGGCCATAAGGCACAATATGTAGGGCAGTCCGTGCCACGCTGACGAGGCCGCTGGGGAAGGCGAACTTCGTCTTAGGAGGCACGGTGTCCGCACAAGGTGTTCTGTACGTTCATTCCGCGCCCCCGGCGCTCGGCTCGCACATCGAGTGGGCAGTTGCGCGAATAGTGGGGGCGCCTGTTAGCATGCCCTGGGTGAGCCAGCCAGCCTCCCCGGGGTCGCTACGGGCCGAGCTCAGCTGGCACGCGCGGCCAGGCACGGCGGGAGCGATCGCGTCCGAGCTGGCCGGATGGAACCGGCTCCGGTTCGAGGTCACCGAGGACAGCTCGCCCGGCTGTGACGGCGTACGGCACTGCTACACGCCCGACCTCGGTATCTTCACCGCGGTGACCGCGGCCAACGGCGACATCGTGGTGCCGGAGAACCGGCTCCGCGCCGCGACGACGCTGGCCCTGCAGGCGGGCCTGGCCTCGCTGGAGGACGAAGTCGCCCGGCTGCTCGGCACGGCCTGGGACAACGAGCTCGAGCCGTTCCGCCGCGCCGCCGACGGCGCGCCCGTCCGCTGGCTCAACGCCACGGGTTAGCCCAGGGGACGATCCCAGGGGGACGACCCCCCTGGAACCCCCCGCAAACCCGCTGCGGTACCGACCGTAGTATCGCGGCGACCGGGGGGCCGTCGGCCCCCGCGGGCCGCCGCGGCTACCAACTGGTCGGGACGGGCATGCCCTCGCTGTAGCCGGACGCGCTCTGCACGCCCACCACCGCTCGGTCGGCGAACTCGGCCAGGTCCCGCGCCCCGGCGTAGGTGCACGAGGAACGCAGCCCGGCCACGATCATGTCGATCAGGTCCTCCACGCCCGGGCGCACCGGGTCCAGGTACATGCGCGCGGAGGAGATGCCCTCCTCGAACAGCTCCTTGCGGGCCCGCTCGAACGGGGAGTCGCTGGCCGAACGCAGCCGCACCGCCCGCGCCGAGGCCATCCCGAAGCTCTCCTTGTACAGCCGCCCCTCGGCGGACCGGAACGTGTCGCCGGGGGACTCGTAGGTCCCCGCGAACCAGGACCCGATCATCACGTTCGAGGCGCCCGCGGCCAGCGCCAGCGCCACGTCCCGCGGGTGCCGGACCCCGCCGTCGGCCCACACGGACGCGCCGAGCCGCCGGGCCTGCTCGGTGCACTCCAGCACCGCGGAGAACTGCGGCCGTCCCACGCCGGTCATCATCCGGGTCGTGCACATCGCGCCCGGCCCCACGCCCACCTTCACGATGTCCGCGCCCGCGGCCACCAGGTCGGCCACCCCGGCCGCGGTGACCACGTTGCCCGCCACCACCGGGACCGCGGGCGCCAGGTCACGGACCGCCTTCAGTGCGCAGATCATCTTCTCCTGGTGCCCGTGCGCGGTGTCCACCACCAGCACGTCGGCCCCCGCATCGAGCAGCACCTTGGCCTTGGCCGCCACGTCGCCGTTCACCCCGATCGCGGCACCGACCCGCAGCCGTCCCGCGGCGTCCACCGCGGGGGAGTACAGCGTGGCGCGCAGCGCCCCGGTCCGGGTCATGATGCCCAGGCAGCGGCCGGCGCCGTCCACCACCGGGGCCAGCCGGTGGCGTCCCTCGTGCAGCAGCGAGAACGCCCGCTCGGGCGGCGTCCCGGCGGGCAGCGTGAACGGGTCGGCCGACATCACGTGGCTCAGCTGGGTGAACCGGTCCACGCCCAGGCAGTCGGCCTCGGTGGCCACGCCGACCGGCCGCCCGTCCTCGACCACCACCACCGCGTTGTGCGCCCGCTTGGGCAGCAGGCTCAGCGCGTCGCCCGCGGTGTCGGCCGGCGCGAGCGTCAGCGCGGTCTCCACCACCCGATCCCGGGACTTGACCCAGGCGATGACGTCGGTCACCACGTCGACCGGGATGTCCTGGGGCAAGATGGCCAGGCCGCCGCGCCGCGCCACGGTTTCGGCCATCCGCCGACCCGAGACCGCGGTCATGTTGGCCGTCACGATGGGGATGGTGGCACCGCTGCCGTCGGTGGTCCCCAGGTCCACGTCGAGCCGGGAGCCGACGCCCGACCGGCTGGGCACCATGAAGACGTCGCTGTAGGTCAGGTCATGCTCGGGGGCCGTCCCGTTGAGAAATCGCACGTAGAGATTCTCCCCGAACCACACGGGTGCTATAGCCTCCAGCGGTGGCAGAGTACCTTGGCGGCTGCGCCGCGGGCCCCAGCCCCGCCGAACCCCCCCGGACTCTCCGGCTGGGCACCCGGGCGTGGAACCACGGCTCGTTCGGGATCATGGCCGTGGTCAACCGGACGCCCGATTCGTTCTTCGACCGCGGGACCACCGTCCAGTTCGGCGCCGCGCTGGACGCGGCCAGCCAGGCGGTCGCCGACGGAGCCGAGATCGTCGACATCGGCGGGGTGAAGGCCGGCCCCGGCGACGAGGTCAGCCCCGCCGCGGAGATCGACCGGGTCGCGGGCCTGGTCGCGGCGGTGCGCGAGCGGCACCCGGACGTCGTGATCAGCGTCGACACCTGGCGCGCCGAGGTCGGCGAGGTGGTCGCCCAGGCGGGCGCGGACCTGCTCAACGACGCCTGGGGCGGCACCGACCCCCGGCTCGCCGAGGTGGCGGCCCGGCACCGTATCGGGCTGGTCTGCTCACACGCCGGCGGCCTGCCGCCCCGCACCCGCCCGCACCGGCCCGCGTATCGCGATGTCGTGCGCGAGCTGACCGCCTACGTCACGGATTATGCCGAACGGGCCGTGGTATCAGGGGTCAGCCCGTCCGCCATCCTCGTGGATCCCGCCCACGACTTCGGCAAGAACACGTGGCAGTCGCTCGAGATCACCCGGCGCCTGGGCGAGCTGACCGGCACCGGCTGGCCGGTACTCGTCGCGGTCGCGGACAAGGACTTCATCGGCGAGGCGCTGGGCATTTCCGGCGCCCTGCCCGTCGACCAGCGCGCCGAGGGGACGATCGCCACCCTCGCCGTGTGCGCCTGGCTCGGTGCCCGCGTGTTCCGCGTGCACCACGTCCCGGCCGCCCGCGCGGCGCTCACCGCCGTCGCCGAGCTCAGGCGTTCAGCCCGAACGCGGCGAACATGATGTCCGCGATCCGGTCCGCCATCTCGTCTTCCGGCAGCTGGACCTCGGCGCTGATCAGGTAGTTCACCCGCTCGAGCATCATCAGGCAGGCCACCGCGGTCAGCTCCGCTCGGTCCTGGTGCCGCCCGGCAGCCTCGGCGGCGGCGGTCATGCCGGTGGTCATGGACTCCGCGATGCTGAAGAACAGATGCAGCCCGTCGCCGAACACCTCCTCCGGCACCAGGTCGGCCTGGCTCAGGATGCGGATCACGGTGGCGTGCGCCGCGTAGGCCCGGAAGAACTTCCTGACCCACTGGCGCAGCACGGACAGCCCGGTCTCGTCGCTGGTGACCACCGGGAAGTCGCCCGCCACGATCTCCATGTCGTGCAGGGCGTCCTTCAGCAGGGCCTTGAACAGGTCCTCCTTGTTGGAGAAGTACAAGTAGAACGTGCCGTGTGAGATGCCGGCCCGGCGGACCACGTCGTCGACGCGTACGCCGTGAAAGCCCCGGCTCTCGAACTCGATCATGCCCGCGTCGAGCAGTCGGCGGACGGTCTCTCGGCCCTGGGCGCGCAGCTCGCGGTCCTGGGCCGGGGTGCCGCCGCCAAGCGACGGTCTAGCGGGTTGTTTCCTCGGTGGCCGCCCGGTCCCGCGCGACGCGGCGTTGGCGGGGCCGCGGCTTGCCTCCTGGTTCATAGCAAGAGCGTAGCCGTCCGCGCCGTAACTGCCCTACATTCGGCCCAACGGCGTCACTGCTAACCTTCCAGCGGTGAGCAGTCAGGTGCTGAGCCAGCGGGCGCTCAACCGGGCCCTGCTCGGCCGGCAGCTGCTGCTCGACCGCGTTGACCTGCCCGCGGAGGCCAGCCGCCGCCGGGCCGCGGTGATCGCGACCATCGAGCACCTGGTCGGTCTGCAGGCTCAGGCGCCGTTCCCGCCCTACTACGGCCTGTGGTCCCGGCTGGGCGGATTCCGGCCCGATGATCTGGCCACGCTGATCACCGACCGGAGCGTGGTCAGGATCGCGGTGATGCGCGGCACCATCCACGTGGTGTCGGCCCGGGACTGCCTGCCGCTGCGCCGCCTGGTCCAGCCCGTGCTCGATCGCGGCCTGCGCGGCTCGTTCGGCAAGCAGCTCGCGGGGGTGGACGCGGCGGCGGTGGCTGCGGCCGGGCGGGAGCTGGTGGAAGCCGAGCCGATGACGTTCAGCGCGCTCGGCGAGCGTCTCGCCGAGCGATGGCCGGACCATCCGCCGGCCGCGCTCGCGCAGGCGGTACGGGCGCACGTGCCGCTGGTTCAGGTGCCGCCGCGCGCCGTCTGGGGCCGGTCCGGGCAGTCGCTGCATACCTCCGCCGAGCACTGGCTCGGTGCGGCCGCGGCCGCGGATCCGGCGAGCCCGCCGACGCTGGCCGGGCTCGTGACGCGATACCTGGCCGCGTTCGGCCCGGCGACGGCCCGGGACGTGACGGCCTGGTCCGGGCTGACCGGGCTGCGCGCGGTCATGGACGAGCTGCGGCCGTCGCTGGTCACCTTCCGCGATGAGCAGGGCGCCGAGCTGTTCGACCTGCCGTCGGCTCCGCGCCCGGATGGCGACGTGCCCGCGCCGGTCCGGCTGGCGGCCGAGTTCGACAACCTGCTGCTCTCGCACGCCGACCGGTCCCGGGTGGTCCACCCGGACCACCTGCAGCGGTTCTACACCATCAACGGGATCTTCCCCGGATCGGTCCTGATCGACGGGTTCGTGGCCGGGATGTGGCGGCTGGCCCGGGCCAAACACGCGGCCACGCTCACCATCGAGTTGTTCGGGTCGGCCCGCGCACCCGCTCAGGTGAGGAGGGAGGCCGAGCGCATGCTGGCCTTCTGCGCGCCCGGGGCAACGCACGACATCCGGTTCGCCCCCATCGCCTGATCCGCCCTCACAGGTCCGCGAGGCGCTTGCGAACCTGCTCGGCGACGAGCTGGTACGCGGCGACCTGCTCCGGGACAGTGCCGGTGACCATGACCGGCCGCCCTTCGTCGGCGTCCCGCGCGGCCTGGTAGCTGAACGGGATGCTGGCCAGCCTCGGAATCAGGCCCCAGATGCTGTCCTGGTCGGGGGCAGAAGGGAATAGCGGGGTGGTCTGGCGCAGGCCGACTCGCTGCCCTTGGGCGGTCAGGGCCAGGGCCAGGTTCACCGCGACCGTCGTCTTCCCGACGCCGCCCTTCCCGCTCGCGACCGCGATGACCGGCACCTGTTCCGGGCTGTGCGCCATGACCCTGCTCATTCCGGCTCCCTGGTTGCGGCGATCCTGGTGATCCGTTTAGCAAAGCTGAAGATCTCTTTAAGAACTCGTTCCGAGGGTTTCTGTTGGCGACGGGCGCCCTATATCGTCATATACATTGTGCTGTCATTGTCCCTGCGTCGAGTTGCCCTGACGGCGGCCGCCACGGCCGTGCTGTCCGCGGGCGTAGCCGGATCCGCGGTCCAGGCCGCTAATGCGGCGGTGGCGTCCCCGGCCGGTGGTGCGCCTTCCTCCCACGTCTCGTCGGATTCCGCGCCCACCGCCAGGCCCTCTGGTTCCCCCGGATCGGCCGGCTCCGCGGCCCGGCAGCAGTTCGTGCCGGATCTCATCGCCGCGGTCCCCGGCGGGATCACCCCGGCCCAGCTGGCCAAGATCCGCAAGCTGGGCGGCGTGGCGGCGGTGCTGCCCGTCGACGGCGGGAAGGTCACGGTCAACGGGAAGAGCGCCAATGTGCTCGGCGTCTCGCCGCAGGCCTTCCGGCCCTGGACACCGCTGGCCACGGCGGCCTCAACGACGATCTGGTCGGACCTGAGCAAGGGCCAGCTCATCAGCACCGCCGCCGCGGCCAAGAGGCTTCACCTGACCGCCGGGCAGTCATATCCGGTCTCCGCCGCGGTCCTCGAGCAGGTGCCGTTCGGCGAGCCGAGCGAGCTCAGCGTGCCGGGCGCGGACGCGATCGTGAACCTGACCCGGTCCGCGGAGCTCGGGCTGGCCAAGAACTTCGCCGTCCTGATCAACGCGCCGCGGGACAACCTCGCCTCGCTGAAGGCGCAGGTCGAGGTGATCATCGGCAAGGGCGGCCACGTCGTGAACCTGGTGGCGTACACCCTGAACGCGGCGGGCAGCCTGCCGGTCGAGGTGAACGCCCCGACGGGCGTGCCGGCCAACTGGATCGACCTGTTCAAGGCCTCGGCCGCGCATTACTGCCCGGGCCTGTCCTGGACCGTGCTGGCCGCGATCGGCGAGATCGAGAGCGGTGACGGCGCCAACGAAGGCCCGTCGAGCGCGGGAGCGGAGGGGCCCATGCAGTTCCTCCCCTCCACCTGGGCCATGTGGGGCACCGACGGGTTCGGCCAGACCGGTACCCCGGACATCTTGAACCCGCTGGACGCCGTGCCGGCCGCCGCGCGCCTGCTGTGCGCCTCTGGCGGGGGAAGCACCGCCACGCTGTCCGGGGCGATCTTCTCCTATAACCACGCGACCTGGTACGTCAACGAGGTGCTCGCCCTGGCCGGCGAGTACGCCCAGAACAACTCCTGACCAAGCGGCCGTCAGGCCGGGACCCGCGGTGACCGCAGGCGCCGCAGACCAGCCAGGCAGGTCGCCGCGCTCGCCACGCCGCAGGCGGCGGCGAACGCGTACCCCATCCGCGGGCCGTGGGCGTCGAGGATGAAACCGACCACGGACGAGCCGATGGCCAGGCCGACCCCGATGCCGCTGCTCAGCCAGGACATGGCCTCGGTGCGCCGGCCCGGCTTGGCCTGCGCCTCGAGCAGGCTGAACCCGGCGATCAGGGTCGGCGCGATGGTCAGCCCGCACAGGTAGATCCCGCAGGTCAGCGTGACCAGGTTGGGCTGGGCCCAGAACGTGGCCACACCGAGCACGGTCAGGGTGAGGGTCACCGCGAACCTGGTCTCGACCGGCGCCCGCCACTGCCTGGACCCGTACCAGAGCCCGCCCGTCGCGCTGCCCAGCGCGTAGGTGCCGAGGATGAGCCCGGCCAGCGGCTTGTGCCCGAAGTGCTGGGCGAACGAGACCGTGCTCAGGTCGACGGACACGAACATCGCGCCGAGCAGCAGGTACACCGGAGCCAGCACGACCAGGCCGGGAGCCGCGACGCCTCGAACCCGCTCGCTTCGCCGGACCGGCCCGGCGGCGGGCGCCGACCGCGGGTTCGGTACGGCGCTCGGCCACGAACCACAGGGTCCCCCCGAGGCACAGCAGCGCCGCGACGCCGACGCCGGCCGCCGGGAACACCTCGGTGGCCAGCAGCGTCACCGCGGCGGGCCCGATGACGAAGCACAGCTCGTCGGCGACCGACTCGAACGAGAACGCGGCGTGCAGCCGGGGCGAGCCCGCCAGCAGGACGCTCCACCGGGCCCGGACCATGGTGCCCAGCGACGGCATGGTCGCGCCCGCGACCGCGCCAGAGACGAAGAAGGCCCAGGTCGGCGCCTGCAGCTCGACGGTCACGATCAGGGCCGCGGTCGCGATGGTAAACACCGCGAGCACCGGCAGCAGCACGCGCCGCTGACCACGCCCGTCCACCAGCCGGGCGATCTGCGGCGAGGAGAACGCGTACCCGAGCGAGCCGACCGCGGACACGGCTCCGGCCACGCCGTACTTCCCGGTGCCGGCCGAGATGAGCAGGACGGTGCCGAGCCCGAACATCGCCATCGGCATCCGCCCGATGACGCCCGCCGCCGAGAAGCGCCAGGCCCCGGGAACCCGGAAGATGTCCGCGTACGGCTGCAGCGGGCCGGGCAGCCTGCCTGCGGAGGAGCGGCCGATGGTCGTGCGGGTGTCGTCAACCCCCGTCATCGGTCGCTGGGTCCCATGATCATCACGATATCGGACCGTTCCAACCGGTTTCCGGCGCCGATCCCGCGTCCGGTACCCGGCGGAAATAGCAATCCGGCGGCCCTGGTTGGATGGAGGCATGCCGGCTTACGACGCGTTCCTGCTCGTCTCGTTCGGCGGTCCAGAAGGTCCCGGTGATGTGATGCCGTTCCTGGCCAACGTCACCCGCGGCCGGAACATCCCGCCGGAGCGGCTCGCCGGCGTGGCCGAGCACTATTACGCGTTCGGCGGAGTAAGCCCGATCAACCAGCAGTGCCGGGACCTGCTGGCCGCGGTGCGGGCCGATTTCGCGGCGAGCGGCCTGGCGCTTCGCCTCTACTGGGGAAACCGGAACTGGACGCCCTACCTGGCCGACACGGTGCGGGACATGGCGCAGGACGGCGTCCGGCGGGCCGTCGCGTTCGTGACCTCGGCCTACAGTTCCTACTCGAGCTGCAGGCAGTACCTGGACGACATCGAGCGGGCCCGCGCGGCCGTCGGTCCCGGCGCTCCGCGGATCGACAAGGTCAGGCGGTTCTTCAACCATCCGGGCTTCATCGAGCCCTTCGCCGGCCACGTCGACGCGGCGCTGGCCACCCTCCCGGCCGAGGTGCGCGACGACGCCCACCTGGTGTTCACCGCGCACAGCATCCCGCTGGCGATGGCTGAGGCCAGCGGACCCGCCGGGGATCGGGGACGGTACGTTGCCGAGCTGACCGAGGCGGCCCGTCTTATTGCCGAACGGACCGGGGCGGGGGCGCACCGATGGTCGCTCGCCTACCAGAGCCGGAGCGGCCCGCCGTCCCAGCCCTGGCTGGAACCTGACGTGCGCGACCATCTCGGCGAGCTGGCCAAGTCGGGGACCCGGGCCGTCGTGGTGGTCCCGGTCGGCTTCGTGTCCGACCACATGGAGGTCCGGCACGACCTGGACGTCGAGGCGGCCGAGACCGCCGACGCGCTCGGCCTCGCGTTCGCCCGGGCCGCCACGCCCGGCACCAGCCCGCGCTTCGCGTCGATGGTCACCGAGCTGGTCACCGAACGCCTGGCGCTGCCCGACGACCTCCCCAGGCCGGATACTACGGTTTCGGATAATCCAGAACCGGGGGGTGGGGCGGTGCGCGCCGCGCTGGGGGACATGGGCGTGCCGAGGCAGACGTGCCCGGCGGACTGCTGCGGCGGCTCCCGGTGAGCGATCCTGAGGCGCTGCTGCGGATCGCGGTGAACGCGGCCGGCGAGGCGGGCCGGCTGCTGGCCTCGTGGCGCGGCGACGAGCGTCCCGAGGTCGTCGACACCAAGTCGAGCCCCACCGACGTGGTAACGGAGATGGACCGCCGGTCCGAGGCGCTGATCACCGAATGGATCAGGGCCGTCCGCCCCGGCGACACCGTCCTGGGCGAGGAAGGCGGCCAGACCCTGGGCGGCCCGGACGCCGTGGCTGCCGCCGGGGACCAGGCCCGGGTGCGCTGGGTGGTGGACCCCCTCGACGGGACGGTCAACTATCTCTACGGCCTGCCCGACTGGGCGGTGTCGATCGCCGCCGAGGTCGACGGCACCATCCTGGCCGGGGTGGTGGAGGTGCCCCGGTTCGGTGAGACGTTCACCGCGGTCGCGGGCGGCGGGGCCTGGCTACACCGGGAGGGGAACCCCGAGGCCGCCATCGCACTGCGCTGCAACTCCGGCGTGGCGCTCGGCCAGGCGCTGGTCGGGACCGGATTCGGCTATGACCCGGGGCGCCGCCGGGTCCAGGGTGAGGTCGTGGCCGCCCTGCTGCCGCACGTGCGGGACATCCGCCGCGGCGGATCCGCCGCCGTCGACCTGTGCTCGGTGGCCGCGGGCCGGATGGACGCGTTCTTCGAGCGCGGCCTGAACTACTGGGACTACGCGGCCGGCGGCCTGATCGCGCGGGAGGCCGGGGCGCTGGTCGGCGGGCTGTCCGGCCGGGCGGAGAGCACCTCCATGACCGTCGCCGCCGGGCCCGACTTGTTCCGGCACCTGCACACCTTCCTGACGGGGCTCGATCCGGAACGCGACGCGCCGCGGGGTCGTGAACCGCACGCTTGACCAGCCCGTATTAGGACGCGTCAGGAGTTTCGGCGTGGCGCGTGTGCGCCGGGCGCGAACGTGACAGAATTCCCCGCCGGAATCGGGCACAACTAGGGCCTTGAAAGCGTTACACCCGCGCAGCGATTGCGCACTACGGATGAAGGGGGATGGAGTACTCAGATGGCTACCGATTATGACAGCCCGCGGAAGACGGACGACGACCTGACTGAGGACAGCCTTCAGGAGCTTCAGGCGCGCCGGATGGACAAGTCATCGAGCACTATCGATCTTGACCCCGACGATGTTGCCGAGTCCCTGGAGCTGCCGGGGGCAGACTTGTCGAACGAGGAACTCTCGTTCCGGGTGATACCCCGTCAGGCGGATGAGTTCACGTGTTCGCGGTGCTTCCTTGTGCACCACCGGAGTCAGCTTGCCGAAGATCGCAATGGCCAGCTTGTCTGCCGGGAGTGCGCAGCCTAGCCGTCCGCGGCGTTGGCGGGCTCGCCGTCCGGGCCGCTGTGCGTTCTACGTGCCGCAGCCCGGGTCGCGAGCAGCCTCGCGGACTCGACGGTCACGCCGGTCAGCATGGACCAGCCGAGCGCCTCGCGCAGCCCCACCTGCGGATCCTCCGGATGCGTGGGAGGCTCCTTGCCGGTGGCCTTGGTCCACGCCAGGGTGATCACCTTGCGCGCCACGAAGGCCGCTGCCATGGCCGCCACCGCGGTGGTGATCTTGGTGCCGAGGTCCACGTTCCTGTCAGCCATCCCACTGCTCTCCTTTTTTTCGGCCCGCCCTTTACCCCACCCACAGCCCGCCCATTTACCCCACCCACAGCCCACCCATTAACCAACCCTCGCCCCGTCCGCGCAATCATGCCACTGGCTCGTGCCCACCTCGAATCCGGCACCGTTCGAGGGCTGCGGCCAGCTCCGCGGGGTGCCTGCTCCCGATCAGCCAGTAGGGCACCCGGACGTCCCCCGAGGCCGCCGGATCGACGGCCAGGTACACGGATTCCTTGAGGTAGGGTCGCGAGTAAAAGCGTGCGGCCGGATCGGCTCGCGGGCCGCGCAGCCGCGCGGTCTGCTTCTCGTCGAGGGCGACGACCTCGCTGATGGCCGCCAGGGGCAGCACGGCGTCCCCGGCCCGCAGCGCTCCATCATCGATCTCGACCGCGCCCCGGCCGAAGGCGATCAGCAGCGCCACGCATCCCACGGCCAGGCCGGCGATGATCACGATCGGCCAGGGCCACGGGAGGCCGGCGTACAGTGTTCCGCCGAAGATGAGGACGATTGGGACGGCGAGCAGCCACCAGACGACCGGTACGTAGAGCCGTTCGCGGTAATCGCGCATGCAGTCGAGGGTAGTTGGTCCGATGGAGTCGTGGCGGGGGGGAGTGCGACGGGCGGCGGGTGAGGTCAGGGTGGGCGGCAACAGAGCCAGGGGATGGTTCTCGGCGGCCTGGCGGACAGGCATGAGTATGGGCGGCACCGGAGTAGACCACGCAGAAAGTGGTAGCCGTCCGGGCATGAGTGACAACGGGGGCAGGGAAGAGGAGCGGATCGCCCGCGGCACGGGGGTGAAGGAGCAGATGTCCCGCGGCGCGGCGGTGCGTGAACTCAACGGCGCGAGCGAGCCGGGCCGCAGCCCGGGCGACGGTCCGGATCGACGGATGCCCGTACCAGAGCAGAGCCGGGTGCCGAGCTGGCTGGCGACGGCGTCCGCGTGGGCCTGGCGGCTGCTGCTGCTGGCCGTCGTCATCTACCTGATCTCGCGCGTCCTGGGCATCCTGTACATCGTGGTCGTGCCATGCATCGCGGCCCTGTTGCTCACCGCCGTGCTGCAGCCGCTGACGTCCCGGTTGCGCCGAGCCGGGCTGCCCGCGCTGGCCGCGACCTGGGTCACCTTGCTCGTTGCGGCCGTGGTACTCGGCGGCCTGGTCACGCTGGTCGCCAACCGGGTGAGCGCCGACTATCCGACCCTGCTCGCCGAGGCCAAGCACACCAGCGCGGAGGTCCAGTCGTGGCTGGCCGGGCCGCCCTTCCACCTCAAGAACAACAACGTCCAGAAGTTCCTCAACAACATTCCCAGCTACCTCAGCAAGCACAAATCGCTGGTCGAAGGGACCGTGGTCACCGGGGGCAAGATCGCCTCCGAGTTCTTCGGCGGCCTCGTCCTCATGCTCTTCGTCATGTTCTTCCTGATCAAGGACGGGGAACGGATCTGGAACTGGCTGCTGGGCGCCATGAGGACCGATACCGCGCGCCGGATGGACCGGGCCGGGCACGCCGCCTGGCTGGTCCTGGTGTACTACATGCGCGGCACGGTGGCGGTGGCCGCCATCCACGCGGTCGTGATCGGCGTGACCCTGTGGATCATGGGCGTCCCGCTGGCCGTGCCGCTCGCCGTGGTGGTGTTCGTAGCCGCCTTCGTCCCGCTGGTGGGCCTGCTGGTGGCGGGGGCGCTGGCCATCGTGGTGACGCTGGCCACCCAGGGCTGGGTCGACGCCGTGATCCTGCTCGGGGTGCTGGTCATCGAGGACCAGCTGGAAGCCCACTTGCTCCAGCCTCAGGTGGTCGGGAAGATGATCCGCCTGCACCCGCTGGCGGTTATCCTCTCGCTCGCGGCCGGCGGTGTCCTGGCCGGCATCCCCGGGGCTGTGGTGGCCGTGCCCATCGTGGCCGTGATCACCCGGGCGCTGCCCGAGCTGCGCCGGAGCGAACCCGAGGATCTCGGTCCGGACGACACATAGGGTGGGCATGGGGGAAAGTACGATGGGTTCAGTGCCCGGATGTCGCGCTATCCTCACCCTGCGTGTCAAGCTATAGGAGTTTTCGTTGCCGCATTCCGACCCCGACGTGCTGATCAAGCGGCTTGATCCCGGCGTCGCGCTGCCGTCGTACGCCCATCCCGGGGATGCGGGCGCGGACCTGACCGCGGCTGAGGACGTCGAGCTGGCCCCGGGTGAGCGGGCGCTGGTGCGAACCGGGCTGGCCATCGCCTTGCCCGCCGGGTACGCGGCGTTCGTGCATCCCCGCTCGGGCCTGGCCGCGAAGTACGGGGTGACGCTGGTGAACGCGCCCGGCACGGTCGACGCGGGCTACCGCGGCGAGATCAAGGTGACCCTGCTGAACACCGACCGGGACCAGCCGGTCAGCTTCAAGCGGGGCGACCGGATCGCGCAGCTGGTCATCCAGCGGGTCGAGCGGGCCACATTCCATGAAGTAGAGGTGCTCCCGGGATCGGTGCGCGGCGACGGTGGCTTCGGCTCGACCGGCGGCCACGGCGCGGAACGCACCGAACTGGTGTCCTGAGCAGGAGAAGAAGGAGCGTACGAAGTGTTTCGTCGACGTCGTTCAGCAGACGTTGGCCGGGACTGGCCCAGCGAACCCGAGGACGGTCAGGAACTGGCCGACGACGAGTTCGACGATGAGGCCTACGACGAGCCGGCCGATGACCCCGGGGGGTCAGGAGGGCTACAGGGCCCCTGGGACGCTGGGGAGTCCTTCCCGCCGCGAGAGCGGGTTGACCTGGGCAGCCTGCAGGTACCGATGGGTCCAGAGCACGAGATTCAGCTCGTCATGGCCGACCAGCACGGTGCGTGGGTGACCATCCGGCACGGCGAGAGCGAGATGCAGGTCCAGGCGTTCGCCGCGGCCCGGCGAGGCGCGCTGTGGGATGACATCCGGGCCGAGATCGCCAAGGAGGTACGCGAGGCGGGCGGGGACAGCCAGGAGATCCAGGGGTCGTTCGGTACCGAGCTCATGGCCCGAGTGCCGATCGAACCCGGGCAGCCCGCCTCCGGGATGCGGCCGGTCCGGTTCGTCGGCGTCGACGGCCCGCGCTGGTTCTTGCGCGGCTTGTTCACCGGCCCGGCCGCGGACGGCGGCGGAGCCCGCCGGACTGCTTGAGGAGATCTTCAGGGACGTCGTGGTGGTGCGCGGCGAGCACCCGGTGCCGCCGCGGGACATCCTGGAGCTGCGGCTGCCGCCGGAAGCTCAGAAGGCGTTCGAGGAGCAGGCCGCGGCCGCGGCCGAGGAGAACAGGTTTCAGCCCGACCTGAACCCCTTCGATCGCGGTCCGGAGTTCACCGAGACTCGTTAGCGCTCAACAGGCGCCCGAGCTCCTCCTCCACGTCCTCGCTGGTCACGAAGAACAGCTCGTCACCGGCCTGGAGCGGATCATCGGCATGCGGGACCAGGACCCGGCCCTCGCGCAAGATGGCGACCAGCGAGGTGTCCGCGGGCCAGTTGATGCCGCCGACGCGCTGTCCGACCAGCGGTGCCTCGGCCGGCATGGTCAGCTCGACCAGGCTGGCCTCGCTCTGCCCGAACGTCATCAGCCGCACCAGGTCGCCGACGCTGACCGCCTCCTCGACCAGGGCCGAGAGCAGCCGGGGGGTGGAGACCGCGACGTCGACGCCCCACGATTCGTTGTACAGCCACTCGTTGCTCGGGTCATTCACCCGCGCCACGACCCGGGGTACCCCGTACTCGGTCTTGGCCAGCAGCGCCACCACCAGGTTCGCCTTGTCGTCGCCGGTCGCCGCGATGACCACGTTGCACCGGTACAACTGCGCGTCGTCGAGGGAGCTGATCTCGCACGCGTCGGCGAGCAGCCATTCGGCCCGCGGCACGGCCTCGATCGCGATCGCCTTGGGGTCGTGGTCGATGAGCAGCACCTCGTGCCCGTTCTCCAGCAGTTCACTGGCGATGGAGCGGCCGACCGCCCCGGCACCGGCTATCGCGACCCGCATCAGTGTCCCCCTCCCCGGGCCGCGAAGGCCGCGGCGATCCGGTCCATGTCGTCTTCCCTGGCCAGGACGTGGATCACGTCGCCTTCTTGCAAGACGGTTCCGCCGTCGGGCACGAATGCCTGGCCGAGTCGGTCGACGAACACGATCCGGGTCAGCGTGCTGGCCTCGACCGACTTGACCTGCTCGCCGATCCAGTGCGGTGAGAACGCGACCTCGGCCAGCACGATCTTCCCCGTGGGGTCCCGCCAGAGCGCCTCGCTGCCCTCCGGGAGCAGTTTGCGCAGCATCTGGTCGGCGGTCCAGCGCACCGTGGCCACGGTGGGAATGCCCAGCCGTTCGTAGACCTCGGCCCGCCGCGGGTCGTAGATCCGGGCCGCGACCCGCTGCACGCCGAAGACCTCGCGGGCGACCCGGGCCGAGATGATGTTGGAGTTGTCGCCGCTGCTCACCGCGGCGAAGGCGTCCGCGCGCTCGGTGCCCGCCTGGGTGAGGACGGCTCGGTCGAAGCCGATGCCGGTAATCTTGTCGCCCTTGAAGGACGACCGGAGCTTGCGGAACGCTTCGGGGTCCCTGTCGATGACCGCGATGCTGGCGCCTCGGTCCTCGAGGATGTGGGCCAGCGTCGACCCGACTCGCCCGCAGCCCATGATCACGATGT
This sequence comes from uncultured Actinomycetes bacterium, assembly GCA_963849595.1. Taxonomy (GTDB): domain Bacteria; phylum Actinomycetota; class Actinomycetes; order Streptosporangiales; family Streptosporangiaceae; genus Palsa-504. The sequence goes on along the minus strand of CAWKIB010000044.1, from coordinate 3,942 downwards.
GCACGACCATCCCTCCAGGTAAGCGGCAGTCCCCGATCCGGGGTGCCTCGCCAAAGCTATGCCCTTGCTTGGCATCCTCTCCACTGAAGCGGAGATTGAAGCTACTACGCCGATTGGAGCAGTAGCTGAGGTTCGCGGTTCACTGCTCAAGGTAGGCTGGCGCTCCGCCTCGTCCCGGGCGCCACCAGCATTACGAAGGAAGTGAAGCGGCGTGTCCCCTACCGACTCGACGGTAAGGTCTCCACGCCACGATCCTATGAGTTACACCCCCGGTCAGGTCGTCGAGGTGACGGCCTCCGACGTGGCCCACGGCGGATGGTGCGTCGCCCGGCCGGCCGACGGACCGGTCCTGTTCATACGCCATGCGCTGCCGGGCGAGCGGGTGATGGCCCGCGTCACCGAGGTCACCTCCCGGCTCGTGCGGGCCGAAGCGGTAGAGATCCTGGCCGCGTCGCCCGACCGGGTCACGCCGCCCTGCCCGCACGCGAGGCCCGGCGGCTGCGGCGGCTGTGACTGGCAGCACGCCACGCTGCCCGCTCAGCGCTCGCTCAAGGCCGCGGTGATCCGCCAGCAGTTGCGGCGGATCGCGGGCCTGGACCGCGAGGTCACGGTGGAAGCCCTGCCGGGCGACCAGGATGGCGACCAGAACCCGGCCGCCGAAGATGGGCAGCGTCGCGACCGGCCTGGGCTGGCGCACCCGCGTCCAGTTCGCGGTCCGGGACGACGGCGTGGCCGGGCTGCGCGCCCACCGGTCGCACCGGATCATCGACGTGGGGGAGTGCCTGATCGCCCACCCGGCCATCACCGATCTGGACCTCACCAGCCGCCGGTGGCCCGGCGAGGCCTCGGTCGAGGCCCTGGTCGCCACCGGATCGGGCGAACGGGCCGTGATCGTCTCACCGGGCCGGAGCGCGGGAGCCGCGGCCGAGCAGGTCAGCGCGGATACGGTGCTTCGCCGGGCCGGACCCAGACCACCGTCTGACCCCGGTGCGCGGCCGCGGCTACCTCAGCCAGCACGCGGCGGGCCGCGACTGGCGGGTCAGCGCGGGAGTGTTCTGGCAGGTGCATCCGGCCGCGGCGGACGTGCTGACCGGCGCCGTGCTGGCCAGCCTCGAGCCCCGGCCGGGCGACGTGGCACTCGATCTGTACTGCGGCGCGGGCCTGTTCGCCGGGGCCCTGGCCCCGGCGGTCGGCTCGGGCGGGATGGTCGTCGGCGTCGAGGCCGACGACGCGGCGGTCCGCGACGCCCGGCACAACCTGCGGGAGTGGCCCTGGGCCCGGGTGCACAAGGGCGACGTGACGTCGGTACTGACCCGCGGCGGCCTCCCGCCCGCCCGGCTGGCGGTGGCCGACCCGCCCCGGTCCGGGCTGGCCCGCGAGGTCATCGAGTACCTCAGCGAGGGCCGGAACGGGGTCGACCGCCTCGCCTACGTGTCCTGTGACCCGGCCACGCTGGCCCGTGACATCGGGCTCCTGACCGGACGTGGCTGGGCTCTGGACGGCCTGCGCGCCTTCGACGCGTTCCCCATGACCCACCACGTCGAGTGCGTCGCGACCTTGACCGCCGGCGGGATCATCGATCAGCCAGGCGAGCCTGGATCTCGGCGGTAATGGCCTCGGGCGGCTTGTCACCTTCCACTTCCAGCAGGATGCCTCGCTGCCGGTAGTAGGCGATAAGAGGGCTGGTGGTCTCGGTGAACACCTCGAGTCGGTGCTTGATCACCTCGGCCGTGTCGTCCGGGCGGGCCCGGGAAAGCAGCCGCTGCAGCAGGACTGGTCCGGGCACGTTCAGGTAGATCGCGGCGTCCAGGGTCAGGTCGAGCCGCCGGGCCACGTCGGCGGCCTCCAGGGCCTGAGACACGGTGCGGGGGAACCCGTCCAGGATGTACCCGCCGCGGCGGTTGGCGGCGGCCACCACCGGGATGACCAGGTCGAAGACGATCTGGTCCGGGACCAGGTCGCCGCGGCGCTGGAAGGCCGCGACCTGCTGGCCCAGGGGAGTGCCTGCCCGGACCTCGGTCCGCAGCACCTCCCCGGAGGAGATGTGCTCGATGCCGTAGAGCGAGGCCAGCGCATGGCCCTGCGTGCCCTTGCCGCTGCCCGGCGCGCCGACTAGCAGTAGCTTCAACGTGCCTCCAGCTAGGCGGGCGACTCGGTGCCGGTCGTTCCCTTAACGTAGTAGCCGAGCCCGGGGATGCGGACGAGCAGGCCTTCGTCTTCCAGCACCCGCAGCGCCTTGGCGCACGTCTGCCGCGCGTGGCCGTACTGCTGGCTCAGGGTAGTGATGGACGGCGTCGGCATGCCGGGCGCGAGGGTTCCCTCGGCAATCTGCCGGCGCAATAGGGCGGCCAAGCGCACATAGGCTCTTGGGTCCGATTCGTCACTTATCGACACTCTCGTACCGTACTCGATTGGCAATATTGCCAATCGCAACGCTTCGACACTAGTCGAGATTAGACGAGGAGTCAATAGTGCGTTAACGTCTGAAACCGTCGGGGTCGTTACGGGCCCGTGAAACCGCGCGGCGCCACAATCCGGGACAGGTCATGATCTTGATCTTCTACTCGTGGACGGCGCTGAACGGTGCCTCTGGATCGTCAGTCGCCATGGGGATTACCGACGACCGCGGCCGGGCCATGCGGGCGGGCGAGGAGTGCCTCGGCTCGGGCCGGGCCATCGTGGTCATCATCGACGCGGTGCGGCCGGCCATGGCGCCGCGCACGCTGGCCCCGTGCTACGTCCGGACCGGCGTGAGCTGGCTGGGCCAGCGCACCGGGGCGGGCGAGGTGAGCTGGAACCGGTTCTTCGCCCCTGCCGACCCGGATGATCCGCGGGGGCCTGGCAGGATGGAGGCATGAAATTCCGGATCTTCACCGAGCCGCAGCAGGGGGCCGACTACCAGACGCTGCGAAACGTCGCGGTGGCCACCGAGGAACTCGGGTTCGACGCGTTCTTCAGGTCCGACCACTACCTGAAGATGGGCGACGTCTCCGGGCTGCCCGGCCCGACCGACGCCTGGACCACGCTGGCAGGCCTGGCCATCGAGACCAGCCGCATCAGGCTTGGGACGCTGATGAGCGCGGCCACGTTCCGGCTTCCCGGCCCGCTCGCGATCACGGTGGCGCAGGTCGATCAGATGAGCGGCGGCCGGGTCGAGTTCGGCCTCGGCACGGGCTGGTTCGAGGCCGAGCACGCCGCCTACGGCATCCCGTTCCCCTCGCTGGGCGAGCGTTTCGACATTCTGGAGGAGCAGATCGCGGTCATCACCGGGCTGTGGGGGACGGCCGAGGGCGAGACGTTCTCCTTCGACGGAGCGCACTACCGGGTGACCGATTCGCCCGCCCTGCCCAAACCCGCTCAGCGGCCGCGCCCGCCGGTCCTGCTCGGCGGTGCGGGTACCCGCCGCACGCCCCGGCTGGCGGCCCGGTTCGCCGACGAGTTCAACGTGCCGTTCCACTCGGTGCCGGATTCAGCGGCCGGGTTCGCGCGCGTCCGCGAGGCCTGCGAGGCGGCCGGGCGCTACCCGGCGACCATGACCTATTCGGTCGCGCAGACCGTGTGCTGCGGAAAGGACGAAGCCGAGTTCCGCCGCCGGGCCGCCGCCATCGGCCGTGAGCCCGCCGATATGCGCGAACACGGCCTGGGCGGCACGCCCGGTGAGGTCACGGCCAAGATCGCGGAGTACGCCGAGATCGGAGCGGAGCGGGTCTACCTGCAGGTGCTTGATCTCAGCGACCTCGATCACCTGGCCCTGATCGCCTCTGACGTAGTGCCGCAGTTCTAGCCGGTCCCGCGATCCACCCGTCAGCCGAAGGCCTGCGTGGTGGCTTGCCGTCCGACGGCACTGGCCGCCTGATAGCCGTAGGTGCCCTGGTCCCGCAGTTCGGTGGCCGCGCTGACCAGGGCGCCCAGCGCGGCGAACGCGAACGAGCCGCCGACCGA
>CAWKIB010000043.1:0-69129 GCA_963849595.1 uncultured Actinomycetes bacterium | reverse complement strand
CAGGGTCAGGCCGCCGGCCGCCGCCGCCACGTCGTGCAGGCCGGCCACCGTGGTGACCGACGAGCCGCTGATCGAGGCCAGCGTGGCGCTGCCGCTGAGCGTACTGGTGTTGATCTTGGTGCCGGCCGCGGGCCGCTTGGTGGTGCCGGTGCGGAACCCGAAACCGAACGAGCCGGGCGTGAACGACCCGGCGGTCGGCGTCTTGGTCACGGTGACGTCCGTGCCCACGCCGTACAGCGCCTTGAGCACCGTGCCCTGAGCGTTCTTGACGCCGGCCGCGGCCGCCGTCACGGTGATCACGAGGCCGATGCCGAGCGCGAGGCCGAGCGCGATGAACACGGCCTGGCGCGTGCGGCCACGTAGCTCTCGCCGCAAATAGGTGAAGAACATCTCCGCACTCCTGCTCGGCAGCGCGCCAGCCAACATGGGCTGGCGCGCCCGGTTGTTCGGATAGCGCTGGATTTCCGAATGGCTCGGCATACTGGCGGCGCGGAGACCGCCCCGGGAGCGGGCGCCGCGCCAATTCCGAGCATGGCCGTGCTACCTGAACAACCGCTGAGCAGAACCTGCGGGATTTCCCCGATTAAGAGACAGGCGCGCCTTTAGACGCCGCGGACCGCCCTGATCGACTCGCGCAGCGAGCCCATCGTGGCCAGCACCGCCGAAGGCTCGTAGCCGCAGTGCGCCATGCAGTTGGCGCACCGGGGGTCCTTGCCCCGCCCGTAGGAGTCCCAGTCGGTGGTCTCGACGAGTTCCTTATACGTCTTCACGTACCCGTCGTTCATCAGGTAGCAGGGCTTCTGCCAGCCGAGCAGCGAGTAGGAGGGGATGCCCCACGCGGTGCACCCGAAGTCGGTCTTGCCCTCGAGGAAGTCCAGGAACAGCGGCGTGTGGTTCAGCCGCCACTTCTTCCGGCGGCCGTCCGCGAACGCCTTGCGGAACAGCTCGCGGGTCTCGGTCACGCCGAGGAAGTGCTCCTGATCGGGCGCCTTCTCGTACGCGTAGGCGGGCGAGATCTGCATTTCGTCGATGCCCAGGTCGTCGTTCAGGTAAGTCAGGACATCGATGATCGTCTGCGGGGTGTCGGTGTTGAAGAACGTGGTGTTCGTGTTCACCTTGAATCCGCGCGACTTGGCCAGCTTGATCGCCGCGACCGCCTCGTCGAATACGCCTTCCTTGCAGACCGATTCGTCGTGCCGCTCGCGCAGCCCGTCGATGTGCACCACCCAGGCGAAATAGGGCGACGGCTTGAACTTGTCCAGCTTCTTCGGCAGGAGCAGCGCGTTGGTGCACAGGAAGACGAACTTCTTGCGCTTGATCAGCTCCGCGACGATGACGTCGATCTGCGGGTGCATGAGCGGCTCGCCGCCGGCGATGGACACCATCGGCGCGCCGCACTCCTCGATCGCGGCCAGGGCCTGCTCGACCGGCATCCGCTGCTTGAGGATGTCGTGCGGCTGCTGGATCTTCCCGCAGCCCGCGCACTTCAGGTTGCAGGCGAACAGCGGCTCGAGCTCGACGAGCAGCGGAAACTTCTTATTGCCAGCCAGCTTCTGGCGCATCAGGTAGGACCCGACGCGCAGGGACTGACGTAGTGGCATGGGCATTATTGCCGTACCTCCTTGGGCAGGCCGAACCGGATTGATTCCGTGGTCGTCACTCGCTCGGAAACGGACACTTCGTCCGAGGCCGGACAGCGCCGAGATGATCTCCTCCACCACGGCGGGAGGCGCGGAGGCGCCGGCCGTCAGGCCGATCGTGGATACTCCGGCCAGCCAGTCGAGCTGGATATCCTCGGCCCCGTCGATCAGGTGGGCCGGCGTGCCGGCCCGCTCGCAGGTCTCCACCAGCCGGACCGAGTTGGACGAGTTCTTCGAACCCGCCACCAGCACCAGGTCGGAGTCGGCGGCGACCGCGCGCACCGCGACCTGCCGGTTGGTGGTCGCGTAGCAGATGTCGTCGCTGCCCGGCGCGCGCATCGCGGGGAAGCGTTCCCGCAGCGCGCCGGACACCTCGGCCGCCTCGTCGACCGACAGCGTGGTCTGCATCAGGTAGGCGACGCGCTCGCCGTCCCGCGGCCGGAGCGCGGCCACGTCGGCCGCGGTCTGGACCAGGACCGTCGAGTCGGGCGCCTCGCCCAGCGTGCCCTCGACCTCCTCGTGCCCGGCGTGGCCGATCAGCGCCACCGTGTACCCGTCGGCGGCGAACCGCCGGGCCTCGGCGTGCACCTTGGACACCAGCGGGCAGGTGGCGTCGATGACGGCCAGCCCCCGGCGGGCCGCGTCCTCGCGCACCATGGGCGACACGCCGTGCGCGGAGAACACCACGGTCGCGCCGTCCGGCACCTGGTCCAGCTCGTCGACGAACACCGCGCCGCGGCTCTCCAGGTCGCCCACCACGCGGGTGTTGTGCACGATCTGCTTGCGCACGTAGACCGGCTCGCCCTGGCGCTCCAGGACGCGCTCGACGATCTCGATGGCGCGTTCCACGCCGGCGCAGAACGACCGCGGCCCGGCCAGCAGCACCTGGCGCGTCCCGCACGCCGCCGCCCAGCGCTCCGCCACCGGCGCGGCGGCCCGCAGCGAGCGCAGCGCGGCCAGTCCGCCGGAGACGATGCCGGCCAGCGGGTGATGCGGGGTGTCGGACACGGCCCGGATCACCGCGACCGGGCGCCCGTCCGCCGCGGCGGCCAGCGGCGCCGACTCCATGTCGGCCAGCAGCCAGCCCTCGGCGGCCAGCTTGGCCCGCTCGGCGCGGCGGACCAGATGGTCGACGGTGGCGATCCGGCCGGTGCGCGCCGGGAGCCCGGCGCGCCGCAGCTCGCCGGCCAGGATCGGCGCGGACGCGCAGGTCACAGTGCCCATTCCCGGGCCCACTTCGGTGCCGACGACCAGGTCGCCCGGGCTGAGGTCGGTGCTCAGGCCACCGCCCACGCCCATGATCATCATTTGGCCGAACGGATCGTGGCTCAGGCGCCCGGCCTGCTGCGCCGCCCGCGTGGTCCCGTACCCGGTGCGGGTCACGGCCGGGGGGTCCGCGAAGGCGCGCAGGCCGCGGCGGATGGCCCGGGCCTCGATCCGCAGCGGCGCGAGCAGGAGCAGCGGGTCCGACTCGCTTGCGTCGTCGGCCCCGGCTCCGCCCTCGCGCGGCTTCGGGATGGTCTCCGTCATGCGCTGCCTCCGGATGTGTGGGCCGTTACGTACCGGCCGAGTGCGCTCAGCGGGAAGGCCAGGCGGTACAGGTGGTAGTTGATGTAGAAGTCGCCGGGGAAGCCGGTCCCGGTGTACTGCGGTTCGTCCCAGCTCCCGTCGGCGCGCTGGGTCTGCGCCAGCCAGCGGATGCCGCGCTCGGCCGCGGCTACCTGCTGCCGTGCTGCGCTCGCGCCGCGAGCAGGGCCAGCAGGGCCCAGGCGGTCTGCGAGGCGGTGGAGGCCCCCTGGCCGGCCAGCGCCGGGTCGTCGTAGGAGCGCAGGTCCTCGCCCCAGCCGCCGTCGGGGTTCTGGTGGTCTTCGAGCCAGGCCACGGCGCGGCGGATGGCGGGCTTGGACGGCCGGACCCCGGCCGCGATCAGCGCGGGCACCACGGCGCCGGTGCCGTAGACGTAGTTCGCGCCCCACCGGCCGAACCACGATCCGTCCGCCTCCTGGGCCCGCAGCAGCCAGACCACGCCCCGGCGGACCGCGGGGTGATCGGCCTGCCCCTCGGCCGCGAACGCCTCGACGATGTGCGCGGTCACGTCGGCCGAGGGCGGGTCGATGACCGCCCCGAAGTCGCAGAACGGCAGCTTGTTGACCAGCGCCCGGGTGTTGTCCGCGTCGAACGCGCCCCAGCCGCCGTCCTTGGACTGCATCCCGGCCAGCCAGCGCAGCCCGCGCTCGATGGCGGGCTTGGCCTCGGCGGCGGGCAGGGCGGCCCGGCGCAGGGCCAGCACGACCTCGGCGGTGTCGTCGGTGTCGGGGTAGTTGTCGTTGTCGAACTCGAAGGCCCAGCCGCCCGGGGCCAGGGAGGGCCGGCGGACCTGCCAGTCGCCCGGCCCGCGGATCTCCTCGCCGAGCACCCACTCCCCGGCCTTGACCAGGGCCGGGTGATCGGAGGGCAGGCCCGCGTCGGCCAGGCCGATCATGGTCAGCACGGTGTCCCAGACCGGCGACTGGCACGCCTCGAGGCGGCGCACCGGGCCGTCCGGGCCCTCCTCGGTGATCGTGAACCGGTCCAGGCCGCGCAGTCCGCGCTGCATGATGGGGTGCTCGATGTCGTAGCCGAGCAGGTTCAGGGCCATCAGCGAGTACACCCAGGGCGGCTGGATGCCGCCCCAGCAGCCGTCCCGCTCCTGCCGGGCGATGATCCACTCCGCGCAGCGGCGCAGCGCGGCCCGCCTTACCGACTTTACCGGCCGGTAACGGTGAAGGGCCTTGTTCAGGGCGGCGAAGACGTAGGACCAGGGGTCGGCGGAAGTGCGCGCAGCCGGGGAGGGGGCGGGCGTCGAAGGAGCGGCGCGGGCCGGGGGCGCGGCCGTGCGGACCGCCGGTCTTCAGCTCGTCGATGGTGAACGGGAGCGGGCGGGACGGGCGGAAGGACTGGACGATGGCCAGGGCCACGATGGTCTGCCGGGCCCAGCAGCCCCAGTCGTAGATGTTGAGCGGGAACCAGGACGGCAGGTAGATCAGCTCGGGCGGGATGACCGGCAGGTCGTCCCACGACCACCGGCCGGACAGGGCCAGCCAGAGCCGGGTGAACACGCGGGTGGCCTCCACGCCGCCCTGGGCCAGGATCCAGTCGCAGGCCCGCTTCATGTGCGGAGCGTCCGGCTCGTCGCCGGCCAGCCGCAGCGCCACGTAGGCCTCGACCGTGGTGGACAGGTCGGCGGGCCCGCCGTAGAAGTTGGCCCAGGTGCCGTCGTCCCGCTGCTGATGGCGGATCCAGCGCGCCGCCGCCGCGATCGTCTCGTCGTCATGCAGGCCGAGGAACTCGCGCAGCAGCAGGTCCTCGGCGTCCATGGTGACGTTGGTCTCGAGCTCGCCCTGCCACCAGCCCTGCGCGTGCTGCAGGCCGAGCGCGTGGTGACGTGCTCGGTTCAGGGTGTCGCGGGCGAGATCGAGGACCGCGGGGTCAGCTACCACTGGCGGGCCGTGATGAACTCGGCGATCGCGGTCAGCTCGGCGCGGACGTTGGCGGGCAGGTCGATGTCGGCCAGGCTGGCGTTGGCCGCGGCCAGTTCGGCGTCGGCCTCGGCCTCGGCCCACTGCTTGCCGCCCGCGGCGACGATCAGGTCGGCCGCGCGGATCAGGTCGTCCTCGGACAGCGGCCGCGGGTCGGTGAGCAGGGCGTGCAGGTCGGCGGCCTCGGGCGTGCCGCTGGTCAGCGCGGCCACCACCGGCAGCGACTTCTTGCGGGCCCGCAGGTCGGCGCGCACCGGCTTGCCGGTGACCTCGGGCGCGCCCCAGATGCCGAGCAGGTCGTCGGTGAGCTGGAAGGCCTGCCCGACGTGCGCGCCGAATCCGGCCAGGGCCATGGCCAGCGTGGGCGGGGCGCCGAGGTGCACCGCGCCGATGCTGCACGCGCAGGCCATCAGCGCGGCGGTCTTGTTGCCCGCCATCTCCAGGCACTCGGTCAGGGTCACGTCGTCGCGCTTCTCGAAGGCCAGGTCCGCGCCCTGCCCGGCGATCAGCCGCTGCACCGCGGCGGACAGGCAGCGGGCCGCCCAGGGACCCTGCGGGGTGCCGTCCTCGAGCAGCATGTCCTGAGCCAGGGCCAGCAGCGCGTCGCCGGCCAGGATGGCCGCGCCGATGCCGAACACGGTCCAGGCGGTGGGCCGGTGCCGGCGTTCGGTGTCGCCGTCCATGATGTCGTCGTGCAGCAGGGACCAGTTGTGCACCAGTTCCACCGCGACCGCGGCGGTCACGCCGCGCTCGGGCGCGGCGCCGGTGGCGCGGGCGGACAGCAGGGCCAGGGCGGGCCGCAGCGCCTTGCCGCTGCCGCCCCCGGTCGGGTTGCCCTCGGCGTCGGCGAAGCCGAAGTGATACGCCGCGACCACGCGGACGTCCGGCGTCAGCCGGCCGATGGCCGCCTCGATCGCCGGGCTCACCAGGTCCCGCGCCAGGGCCACACCCTCAGGCATCACTGCAGTCACTGACGTTCCCCTATCGTTGAGGTCGTTGCGTTCGCTTCAGAACCGGAAAGTACGGAATCGGAATATCCGGCGTCGGGATGTCCGGGCGCGGAATGTCCGGCGTCGGGATGTCCGGGACGCGGGATGTCCGGCGTCGGGATGTGCGGACGCGGGATGTCCGGGCACGGAGAGGACAGTGCGGCGGAGTTCGATCGCGGCGGCTAGGCCGCTGCGGACCGCGCTCTCCATGGTGTCGGGCCATCCGGTCGCGGTCCACGCGCCGGCCAGGACCAGGCCCGGCAGGTTCGTGGCCGCCGCCGGGCGGAGCCGGGCGGTACCGGGCGCCTGGCGGAACGTCGCGCGCCGCTCGCGGGTGACGAAGAACTCGGTGACCTGCGCCTCGCGCGCGGCCGGGAACAACTCGGCCAGGGCGGGGACGAACTGCTCGCGCAGCGCGGCCGCGGGCACGTCCACGTACTCGTCCGCCGCCGACAGCGAGATGGCCAGGTACTGCGGCCGACGAGCGGCATCTTCCGCACCATGGGAACCGTGCGCATCATGCGCCGCATCCGTGGAGTCCGCTGGCATAGCCACAGCGGGGTGAACCCCGGATTCACCTTGTTAGAGCGCGGTGAAACCCCGGTCTCACCTTGTTGGAAGGACTCGGGAACGGGCGGCGCGGCGAAACGATCGGGGGCGGAGAGGCGGTCGAGGCCGGAGATGCGGGTGCGGTCGAAGACCCACTGGACGGGCGAGTCGATGGCGGCGGCGAAGGGCTGGTCCATCACCGGGCGGTCGTAGATCACGTGCACGTTGACGATGGGCGAGGCGCCGAGGCCCGCCCAGCCCGCGACGGTCGCGTCGGGCAGCGCGCCCGGCGGGATCAGGCGCGCGGCGGCCTCGTGCGGCACGGCCAGGACCACGGCGTCCGCGACGATCTCCGTCGGATCCGCGGCGGCTGAGCTCGCGGCGGCGGGATCGGTCGGGTCTGACGGGGCGGGCGAGACGGACGCGGAAACGCGGGGCGGGAGGGGTTGGTGGCGCTGGTGGAGTTGCTGGGGCTGGTGGGATTGCTGGGGGTGGTGGGGGGTTCGATGGCGGCGACTTTGGCGTTGAGGAGGACCTGGGCGCCGAGTTTGGTGAGGAGGGTGGCGCCGGCGTCGCCGTGCAGTTCGCCCAGGGGCAGGGCGGGGACGCCGATGTCGGCGGCGTTGTTCTTGCCCAGCAGGCCGGTCTTGACCACGGTGGCGGCCAGCGAGAGGGACGCGTCGTCGCCCGCGATGTTCAGGGCCGAGACGGTGAACAGGTCCCACAGGGCCCGGCGGGCGCGCTCGCTCTGGCCGCGGGCCGCCAGCCAGTCACCGAAGCGCTGCTCGTCGACCCCGGGACGGGCCGGGTCGACGAAGCGCATGGCCAGAGCGGGCCGTGCCACGCTGGTCCGTTCGGACAAAGAAAGAAAGGGGTACCGGCCCAGGGCGGGCAGCATATGCAGGGGGCCAGGCAGCGCGGTCCTGCGGAGCCGCCCGCGGCGCGGGGTCGGGCCGGGGGCCAGCACGCTCACGTCGAAGCGGTCCTGGATCGGGGCGTGCTCGGTCATGCCGAGCTTGCCGAGCAGGTCGCGGTAGGCGGTGCAGCAGCCCAGGAAGATGTGCTGGCCGGTGTCGACGGTCAGGCCGTCGCGGTTGAACGAGCAGGTCGCGCCGCCCAGCCGGGGCCGGGCCTCGAGCAGGGTGACCGCCGCGCCCGCCTCGGCGAGCGCGATCGCGGCGGTGATCCCGGCCAGGCCGCCGCCGATCACGGCCACCCGCGGGGCCGCCGGGCTCATCCGAACCTCCCGGTCAGGGCCTTGACCGCGACCGTGGCCTTCTCCCGGCCGGACAGCGACATCCGGCCGCGCAGGACGGCGGCGGGCTCGGCGGCGATGCGCTCCAGCAGGCGGCGGTAGATGCCGGCCATGGCGCCGGTGCAGGCCGCGCTGCGGCGGTCGAGCAGGCCCAGCAGCTTCCAGCCGGTGGCGTACCAGTCGCGGGCCCGCTCGGCCTCGAACTCGACGAGCCTGATGAAGCCCGCCGAGGCGGACTGGTCGAGGGTCGCGGGGTCGCAGTCGAACTTGGCCAGGTCCTCGGCGGGCAGGTAGATCCGGCCGTTCTGGTGGTCCTCGCGGATGTCGCGCAGGATGTTGGTCAGCTGCAGGGCCACGCCGAGGGAGTCGGCCAGCTCGGCGGCCTGGGTCTTCGGGTCCGCGTCATGGCCGGTGCCGAAGATGCCCAGGGACAGGCGGCCGATCGAGCCGGCCACGCAGCGGCAGTAGTAGAGCAGGTCGTCGAAGGTCTGGTAGCTGGTCCCGCGGACGTCGGCCACGCAGCCGTCGATGAGCTCGCCGAAGGCCGGCATGGGCACCGGGAAGTTCCGCTCCACGTCGGCCAGGGCCATCAGCACCGGGTCGTCCTGGCTGGCGGCGGTCAGAGTGGCGATGGCCTGGCGGGCCTGCTCCAGGGCGGCGATCTTCTCCTCGGGCGGCAGCGTGCCGTCGCCGATGTCGTCGATCCGCCGGGCGAACGCGTAGATGACGGCCAGGCCGCGCCGCTTGGCGGGCGGCAGCAGCCTGATGCCGTAAGCGAAGTTCCTGGCCTGTGACCAGGTGATCCGTTCGCATTCGCGGTATGCCTCGCTCAGTTCCACGCTGTCGTGCTCACTTTCCCCTCGCGTAGGCCTTGACCAGCTCGACCAGCATCCGCGGCTTGCGCGGCCGGGCGGTGGCGATCAGCACGTCGTACCGCTGGCCCCGGATGGCGGCCAGCGCGGCCCGCCCGCCGGCCAGGTAGCCCGCCACGGCCACCCGCGCCGCGCCGCGCAGCGTGCCGACCAGCGGCGCGCCCTGGTCCAGGAGCCTGGCCGCGCGGTCGGTCTCGAAGCGCATCAGGTCCCTGACGGCCGGGCCCGCCGACGGTACGGCCAGGTCGGCCTCGGTTACGTTGAACCGGTCCAGGTCCTCGGCGGGCAGGTAGATCCGCCCGTTGGCCAGGTCCTCGGCCACGTCCTGCCAGTGCTCGGCCAGTTGCAGGGCCGTGCAGATGTTATCGGAGAGGGCGATGCGTTCACCGGTAGCGACACCGAAGATATACAGCACGATCTGGCCGATCGGGTTGGCGGACAGCTCGCAGTACTGGGCCAGTTCGGCGAAGGTCTGGTAGCGGGTGACCCGCTGGTCCTGGCGGTTGGCCTGGATCAGGTCACGCAGCGGCTGGGCGGGGACGTGGCATTCGGCGACGGTCACGGCCATTTTCTGCATCACCGGCGATCGGGGGGTTGCGCCTTGGTAGATGCGGTCCACGTCGGCGTCGAGTTCGTCCAGCAGGCGCAGCCTGAGGTCGCCGTCGGCCTGGCCGGTCTCGCGCGCCTCGTCGCCCAGGTCGTCGGTGAGCCGGGCGAAGCCGTACAGCGCGGTCAGATGCCGCCGGTGCACGGCCGGGAGCACGCGCAGCGCGACGGGAAAGTTCTCCCCGGAGGCGTTGGCCACCACCTCCTCGGCGCGCGTCACCTCCGGACGGACGTGCTCACGCACGCCGGTCCGGTCCGTTTCGCTACTGCCCCCGGTCACCTCGTCATTTTCCAGGGAATGCACATTTAATTGCAAACAATGACGCGTGCGTCACCTGACAGGAGCGTCGGTTAAGTCAGTTAGGCCCCTGCCAGGGCCCCCGGGCGTGAGGCGTTCACTACTGTTCGCACAGGTTGCGCTGCTGAAAAATAGTTTGCATCAGCGAACAACGTTATGCTAGGTAATTTACCTGACGTGAATGTCAGTTTCGGGGAAGTTACGCGGCAATGCCATTGACAGCTCGGCGGCCGCGTTGCCGTCGGCCCGGCCACTGACGCCGCGCCGGGCCGGCCCCCTGATCGCCGGCGCGTCGTTCCACCTGCGGATATTCATCCGGTCTTATCATCATGTGTGCCGGCTCGTTCCATGGCCAGCGCTTAGCTCTCCTTCGCACCCATACTCAAGCCTCCCCGACCGCGCCGCCGCGCTCGGGGACAGTCGTATCCCGATGCAGGTGGAGGTAGTCGCCCATGGCCGCCACGAGGCTGACGAACGGGCCCGCCGGACGGGCCCGCCGGAGAACTCCCGTTGCCCGCCGGGCCCGCCGGTCGGCGGGGCTGCTCGCGGTGGTCGGCGGGGGCACCCTGGCGCTCGGCATGCTGGCGGTGCCCGGCCGGGAGCGCGCCCGCCGCGCCCGCCGCGCCCGCCGCGATGGCCACTTTGGCCGCTTTGGGGCGTACGGCGGCGCCGGCCACCACGACCTGCGCGCTGGGCGCCAACGGGACGTCGGTCAAGCACGTCATCTACATCCAGTTCGACAACGTGCACTACACCCGGGACAACCCGAACGTGCCCAGCGACCTGCAGCAGATGCCGAACCTGCTCAACTTCATCACCGGCAACGGGACGCTGATCGCCCGCGAGCACACGCCGCTGATCGCGCATACGGCCGACGACATCGTGACCTCCGAGACCGGCCTGTACGGCAGCGACCAGGGCGTGCCGATCGCGAACGAGTACAACTACTACACGCCGAGCGGGTCCACCGACACGGCCGGCTCGTTCGCGTACTGGACCGACCCGATCGTGGACTACAACACCACGACCAGCGCCCCGGTTGGCGACAGCGACCACACGCTGGTCACCGCGCAGGGCAAGAACGCCCCGGCGCCGTGGGTGCCCTACACCCGGGCGGGCTGCGACTTCGGCTCGGTGGCGGCGGCCGACACCGAGCTGGAGAACACCCTGCCGGACATCCCGCTGGTCTACGGGGCCAACTCGGCCGAGGCCAAGGAGGCCGAGAACCCCAAGCTGGCGAACAAGGCCGAGGCGGACTTCATGGGCCTGTCCGTGCACTGCGCGCACGGGTCGCCGGTCTGCGCCAACGGCGGGGTGCCCGACCTGCTGCCCGACGAGCCGGGCGGCTACAGCGGCTACAAGGCGCTGTTCGGCAACAAGTTCATCCAGCCGGTGATCAGCCCGTCCGGCCCGGTGCGCGACCTGAACGGGAACGTGATCAAGGATCCGACCGGCGACATCGGGTTCCCCGGGTACGACGGGCTGATCGGCCCGGTGGGGCTGGCCTACACCCTGGACCTGCAGACGCACGGCGTCCCGGTCACCTTCACCTACCTGTCCGACGTGCACGACAACTGGACCACCGGGGCCGGCCTGGGCCCGGGCACCGCCACCTACGAGAGCCAGCTGCGGACGGAGAATGCGGCCTTCGGCACGTTCTTTTCAAGAGCTGGCCGCGGCGGGGATCACCAAGGCCAACACGCTGTTCGTGATCACCGCCGACGAGGGCGACCACTTCGTCGGCTCCTCGCCTACTCCCGCTTCCTGCAACGGCGTGACCGTCGCGTGCTCCTACAGCAAGGTCGGCGAGGTCGACGGCAACCTGACCGGGATGCTGGCGGCGCGCGGGGTCAGCACGCCGTTCGACGTGGAGGCGGACTCCGCGCCGATCGTTTACGTGCACGGGCAGCCTGCCCGTTCCGCTTCGCCGGTTCGCGCGATGGAGCGCGCCGCGGCCGGGCTGACCGCGACCGACCTGGCCACCGGGCAGGGCGTGATGGTGACCAAGTACCTGGCCGACCCGGTGGAGATGAACATCTTGCACATGGTCACCGGGGACCCGAAACGCACCGGCACGTTCGCGCTGTTCGCGAACCCGGACTTCTGGCTGAGCAGCGGGTCGGCCAAGTGCGGCAGCTCGTGCGTCAGCGAGCCGAGCGGGCAGGACGCGTGGAACCACGGCGACGTGGCGCCTTCGATCAACACGACCTGGCTCGGCCTGGCCGGGCCCGGCGTGGCTCATGTGGGGGTCAACAACGCGATCTGGTCTGACCACACCGACATCCAGCCGACGATGATGGCCCTGCTCGGGCTGCGCGATGACTACGTCCCGGACGGCGTGGTCCTGGGCGACGTCATCGAGCCGACGGCGCTGCCGCCCGCGATGCTGTCCAACTACCCGACGCTGCGCAAGCTGGGCCAGGTGTACACCCAGCTCGAGGCGGCGGTCGGGGAGTTCGGCCTGGATACGCTGGCCGCCTCCACCCGGGCGCTGGCCAGCAACTCCCCGGGCGATGCCACCTACACCACGATCGAGGGCCAGCTGACGTCGCTGGGCGCCGCGCGCGACGCGCTCGCGGGGCAGATTCAGGCGCTGCTGACCGGCGCGGAGTTCGGCGGCCAGCCGCTCAGTACCAGCAAGTCGGGAAAAGTCCAAGCTCATCGCCCAGGCCAACGCGCTGCTGGCCCAGGCCGACACGCTGGCCAGCGCTTAGGCCGCGGCTTTGGCCTGGCGGGCGGGCTTATGTCCGCCAGATGAGGACGAGGGCGCAGTCGTCGGAGCCGCCGCCCGCGCGCTGCACGTTGGTCACCAGGGCCGGGGCGCCGGCCTTGAAGCCGCTGGTCAGCATCAGTTCGGCCTCGCCGAGCAGGCGGTCGGTGCCGGCGTCGATGTCCCGGCCGGGCGCCTCCACCAGCCCGTCGGTGTAGAGCATCAGCGCGTCGCCGCGCTGGAGCACCCCGCGTTCGGTCTCGGCCGCGGCTCCGCGCAGGTCGGGGACCACGCCGAGCACGATCCCGTGGGCCCGGGTCAGGCCCCAGCGGCCCGCCGCGGCGTCGTAGTGCACGGCGGGCGGGTGCCCGGCCGAGTCGATCACGTACTCCCCCGAGGCCAGGTCGAGCGACAGGTGCACCGCGGTGACGAAGCCCTCCGCGGCCGCGCCACGCCGCCGCATGTAGGCGTTGCAGGCGGGCAGGAACTCCTCCCTCGGCACCGAGCCGAGCAGCCCGCCGAACGCGCCGGACAGCAGCAGGGCCCTGGTCCCGGCGTCGATGCCCTTGCCGGACACGTCGACCAGCGCGACCTCGAGCGTCTTGCTGTCGCAGAACGACACCAGGAAATCGCCGCCGAACGAGGAGCCGCCGGCCGGCCTGAGCACCGCCGCCGAGCCCCACCCCTCGCCCAGCGGGGGCAGCTTGCCCTGGGCCTGGATGCGGTCCCGCAACTCCAGCAGCATCCGGTCGCCGCGCAGGCCCTGGACGCCGAGCTTCTTGCGGGTCCGGGCCAGGACGTAGGCGAAGACCGCGGTCAGCGCGATGGTGGCCACGATCCCGGCCCCGGCCTTGCCCTTCACCACGTCGTAGATCAGCGCGCCGGCCACGACGGCGAAGAAGATGCGCAGCGCCCGGGGCCACATCAGCAGGCCGCCGGCCAGGATCGGCAAGATCATCACGCCGGGCGAGAACCACCACACCGAGACGTGCACGGCCGCCACCGAGATGGCGATCACCGCGACCGACAAGATGAACGCCATCCGGCGGTTCCGGGTGATGAACTGCTTGGTCAGCTGGGTACGCAGGACCTGGAGGACCCCGCCGATCCGTCGCGCGCGGCGGCGGCCGTGGATCGGCGGCGAGGTAACCATGATGCGCGCACTGTAGTCGATGGTGGGCCGGACGGTCTAAACCAGTCGCATCGGGGTCGACGGCGGGGTACGAAGGCATCATGACGACATCGGCGCCCCGCGGCGATCACCCGTATCCGATCAGGCCGGTCAGCTCGGCGGAGTTCGACGCCTTCCACACCGTGGACCTGCACGCCTTCCACGGCTCCCCGCTGTCCCCGGAAGAACGGCAGCTGGTCCTGTCGCACCTGGAGTTCGACCGCAGCCTGGCCGCCTTCGACGGCGACACGCCGGTCGGCGCCGCGGGCGCCTACACCTTCCAGCTCACCGTGCCCGGGTCTGCGGCGCTGCCCGCGGCCGGCGTGACGTGGGTGAGCGTGCTGCCCTCGCACCGGCGCCGGGGCGTGCTGACCAGCTTGATGCGCCGGCAGCTGGCCGACGTCCGGGACCGCGGCGAGCCGCTCGCGGTGCTGTGGGCGTCGGAGTCGGTGATCTACTCCCGGTTCGGGTACGGCCGCGCGATGTGGCACGCCGACTTCACCCTCTACCGGGGCGAGGGCACGCTGGCCCGGACCGCCCCGGCCGACGGCGGCCTGCGGCTGCGGCTCGTGGATCCGGTGGCGGCCATCCCCGAGCTGGCCAAGGTCTACGACGCGGTGCTGCCGTCGCGGCCCGGCTTCATCGCGCGGACCGAGTCGTGGTGGCAGCGAACGGTGTACGACCCGGCGGACCGGCGGCAGGGCACCAGCCCGCTGCACTGCGTGCTGGCCGAGGACGCCGGCGGCCCGCGCGGCTACGCGCTCTACTCGGCCGTGAACCGCTGGGACAGCGACACGTCGCTGCCCGACAGCGCGCTGAACGTGCGCGAGATGGTCGCCGCCGACGCCGCGGCCAGCGCCGCGCTGAGCAGCCGACCTGCTGAGCCGGGACCTGACCACGGAGTTCCGGCTACGCGGGCGCCCGGTCGATGACCCGCTGCTGTACCAGCTGGCCGACCCCCGGCGGGCCCGGCCGCGGCTGAAGGACGCGCTGTGGGTGCGGATCATCGACGTCCCCGGCGCGCTGGCGCGGCGCCGGTACTCCGCCCCGGCCGACGTGGTCCTCGAGGTGCGCGACGACCTGCTGCCGGCCAACGCCGGGCGGTGGCGGCTGACTACGGGCTCTGCTGCTCCTGACGGGGCCGGCCTTTCTGCTACCTGCGCGCCTTCGGGTTCTGCTCCGGATGTGCTGCTCGACGTCACCCAGCTCGGGGCGGTCTACCTGGGCGGCACCACGCTCAGCGCGCTGGCCGGGGCGGGGCTAGTGACCGAGGGCCGTCCCGGCGCCGTCCGGCAGCTCTCCACCGCCCTGTCCTGGGACCCCGCTCCCTGGTGCCCGGTCAACTTCTAGGCCTTCTTCTGGGACGTCGCGCATCTTGCGGAGCGGGGAGAAGAACACCCACCAGCCTGCCAGCCAGCTGCCCGCGAACGCGATCCACAGCGTGGTGCGCACGCCCAGCCAGGTGCCGAACGCGCCGCCGAGCAGGGCGCCGAGGGGCAGCGTGCCCCAGACGACCCAGCGCACCGCGGCGTTCATCCGGCCCAGCAGGCGCGGCGGGCAGATCGCCTGGCGGTAGCTGACCTGCGCCACGTTGTAGACCACGGCGCTGAACCAGAACCCGGCCAGGCCGACTACGAATGCCGTGACCCGCCAGCCGGGCTCGGCCAGCGGGACGAGCAGCTGCGGCAGGGACAGGACGAGCATCGAGAACCAGATGAGGCGGGCCGACCCGATGCGCCGGCTCAGCCGGCCCGACAGCGCCCCGCCGGCCACGCCGCCCAGGCTGGCCACGGCGATGAGCAGGCCGGTCTCGGCGGGCCGGACGTGCAGCAGCCGGACCAGGAAGATGAACTCCAGCGCGACGGCCATGCTGCCGAACAGGTTCGCGGTCCCGGTGCAGGCCACGATCTTGCGCAGGATGGGGTGCCGCAGGACGAACGACAGCCCTTCGGCGATCTCGGTTCTGCAGCTTCTGGCGCTGATCCGGGTGCGGTACCTCCTCGCGGGCGCGGATGGCGAGCAGGGAGGCCACCGAGACCGCGTAGGAGACCGCGTCCGCGGACATGGCCCGGGCCGCGCCGACCAGGCCGACCAGGACGCCGCCCAGACCCGGCCCGGCCAGCTGCGCGAACGACTGCGAGGCGCCGAGCTTGCCGTTCCCGTCGACCAGGTCGTTCGTGCCGATCAGGACGGGCAGGTAGCTCTGGTAGGACACGTCGAAGAACACGGTGCACACCCCGGCGGCGATGGCGACCGCGTACAGCTGACCCAAGGTGAGCGCGCCGAACGCGGCGGCCAGCGGGACCGAGCCGATGATCAGCATCCGGGCGACGTCGCACCAGATCATCAGCCACCGCTTGGCGCGCCGGTCCACGATGGCGCCGGCCGGGAGGGCGATCAGCGCGAACGCGAGGGTCGCCGCCGCGGTGAGCGCGCCGACCTGGAAGGTGGAGGCATGGAGCACCACGACGGCGGTCAGCGGGAGCGCGAGCTGGGTGACGGCCGAGCCCATCTCGCTGACCGTCTGCCCGCTCCACAGGAGCAGGAAGTTGCGATGCCGCCAGAGCGTCCGGCCTGGCTCGTCCCCCGGCATGGGCTCCACTTTGCCCGGCCCGTGCCCGGGGTTGTCCAACGCGGCAGCGAGCCTGCGACAATGGCCTCATGGCTGCGATGAAGGTGACGACCAGCGCCGCGATGCGGGCCCGGGACGTGTCCCGGCCGCACGCCGAGCACCTGGCCGACGCCGAGGCGGCCGAGGCCGACGCGGTTCGCGGCCGGCCCGCGGCGTCCGCCGTTCCGGCGCCTGCCGCTCCGGCGCCCGCGGTTCCAGCGCCTGTCGTTCCGGCGCCTGTGCGTTCCGGCGCCTGTCGTTCGGGTGGATGCGGCCGGTGCGGAGTCCGCGTCCGGGGAGGGCCGGGCGGGTGGCACGCGGCGGCGAGGGCGGTCGCGGGGGTCGGGTCGGGGCCGGAGGTCGCGCTGAGGGTTGGGGCCAAGTGGATCACTGATCCGGGGTGAGATTGGCCCTTATCGGTGCTCCACTCGGAGCTTACGGTCGTGACCATGAGCACCTCGACCTACCTGGAGTCCGGTCCGGAGCACAGCGCTACGGCACCGCGGGAGCGTCTGGTCAGCGGTCCGCTGGCGTGGGTGTTCCTGTCCTCCTTCGCCGCGATGACCAGCTTCGAGCTGATGCTGTCGGTGACGCCGATGTACGCCGCCGCGGCCGGCGGCGGAAGCGCGGGGGCCGGGCTGGTGACCGGCGTGCTGCTGCTGGGTACGGTGGGCGCCGAGCTGGCCGCGACCCCGCTGATGAGGCGGTACCGGCACCGGACGTTGTTGATGGTCGCCGCCGCCCTGATGGGGATACCGGCGCTGGCCCTGCTGGCGGGCGCTCCGCTGCCGGTCATCGCGGCGGTGAGCGTGGTCCGGGGGTTCGGTTTCGGGCTGTGCACCGTGGTCATGGCCACGCTCACCGCCCTGCTGCTCCCGCCGGAGCGGCGCGGCGAGGGACTGGGCCTGTCCGGAGTGGTGGACTCCCTGCCCGGCGTGGTGGCCCTCCCGGCGGGCGTCTGGCTGGCCGATCGTTACGGCTTCGCAGTGGTCGTGCTGCTGACCGCCGTGACCGGGCTCGCCCCGGTAGCGGCGTTCCGCTGGCTGCCCGGCACGACCGACCCCCGCCGCTCGGAAGGCCCGGCGGAGACCGGGCTGCTCGCGGGCCTGCGACAGGACGGAGAGCTGCGGCTGGCCCTCATCTTCGGCGCGACCACGGTGGCGGGCGGCGTGGTGGTCTCCTTCCTCCCGCTGGCGGCCGGCGTCTCCGCCGGCGTCGCGGCCCTCGGCCTGCTGGTGCAGGCGCTGACCGCGACGGCTGGGCGCTGGTGGGCGGGATGGCGCGGCGACCGGCACGGTCACGAGGGCCTGCTGATCCCGGGGCTGGCCATCGCCGCGGCCGGCATGGTGGCCATGATCTGGCTGCGGTCCCCGGCCGCCGTACTGGCTGGCATGGCCCTGTTCGGCACCGGGTTCGGGATCATCCAGAACGCCACGCTGGTGCTGATGATCGACCGGATGCCGGCCGCTGGGCTCGGCACGGCCAGCGCCCTGTGGAACCTGGCCTACGACGCCGGATACGGGGCTGGTCCGGTGGTGTTCGGCCTGTTCGCGGGGCACACCGGATACCCGGCGGCGTTCGCGCTGACCGGCCTGCTGATCCTCGTGGCCCTGCCGGCCGGCCGCCGGGCGCGCGCCGGCCGGTCCGGGCTGCCGCGAGTAGCTGCGGCACGGCTGAGCCTCTAGGCCGGGCGGGGCGGGAGCTCGCCGGTCTTCTCGTAGTCGGCGATCTCGTCCAGGCGCCGGGCGTGCCGCGGCGCGCCGGAGAACGCGGTGGACAAGAAGATCCGGGCGAAGCCGATCGCGTCCTCGGCGCTGTACATGCGCGCGCCGAGGCTGAGCACGTTGGCGTCGTTGTGCAGGCGGGCCAGCTGGGCGGTCTCGTCGGTCCAGGCCACCGCGGCGCGGATGCCGGGGATCTTGTTCGAGGCGATCTGCTCGCCGTTGCCGGAGCCGCCGATCACGATGCCGAGGCTGCCCGGGTCGTTGATGACGCCGTGGGCGGCGCTCATCACGTAGGGCGGGTAGTCATCGTCCTCGACGTAGGAGTCCGGGCCGCAGTCCACTGCCTCGTACCCGGCTTCCTTCAGCCACTCGATGATGCGGGTCTTCAGCTCGAAACCAGCGTGATCTGATCCCAGGTAAACGCGCACGGGGCCAGTCTGCCAGACCGGCCCCGGACGCACACGGGCAGCCGCGGACCGGACTCAGTCGAAGATCGGGTCGCGGGTGCGGGACCGCTTGAGCTCGAAGAAGCCGTCCACGCCCGCGATCAGCAGCACGCCGTCCCACAGCTTCCCGGCCTCCTCGCCGCGCGGAATCGGCGATAGCACCGGGCCGAACACCGACATCTGGCCGACCGAGATGACCGGGGTCCCGACGTCGTAGCCGACCCGCTCGATGCCCTCGGCGTGCGACGCGCGCACCGCCGCGTCGTACTCGGTGGAGTCCATCGCGGCCGCCAGGCTGGCGGGCAGGCCGGCCTCGGCCAGCGCGGCGGTGATCGTCTCGGCGTCCCGCGGCGCCTTCTCGAGGTGGAAGCGGTTCCCGAGCGCGGTGTACAGCGGCAGCAGGACCTCCGGGCCGTAGGCCTGCTCGGCCGCGACGAGCACCCGGACCGGGCCCCACGCCGACCGCATGCCCTCCCGGTACCGCTCGGGCAGGCCTTCCTTGTCCTCGTTCAGCACCGACAGGCTCATTACGTGCCAGCTCGTGGTGACCGGCCGGACCTTCTCCACCTCAAGCATCCAGCGTGAAGTGATCCACGCCCACGGGCAGATAGGGTCGAACCAGAAGTCGACACGCGTAGGCTCCTGCTCGGTCATGTGTGCTCCTTACCACGAGTAAGCCGGCTCCGCTGACCCCCGGCAGCGTCAACCGCACGCCACTGCCGTGAATTCCGCGCAGGGCCGCCCGATAGGACGAAGGGACCAACCGGTGACATCGAACCTGACCCGCGACGAGGCGGCGGTCCGCTCGGCGCTCATCACCGTCGTCTCGTACCACGTGGATCTCGACCTGGCGGGCGGTGACGAGACGTTCGGCTCGGTCAGCGTGATCAGGTTCGACTGCGCCGCACCGGGCTCGACCAGCTTCATCAACCTGACCGCTCCCGCGGTGCGCGAGATCACGCTCAACGGGGAGCCGGTTGGCCTGGACGCCTTCGACGGCGACCGGATCACCTTGACGGGGCTGGCGGCCAGCAACGTGCTGCGGGTGGCGGCCGACTGCGCCTACTCGCGCAGCGGCGAAGGGCTGCACCGGTTCACCGACCCGGCCGACGGCCGGGTGTACCTGTACTCGGACCTGGAGACGTTCGACGCGCACCGGGTGTACGCGTGTTTCGACCAGCCCGACATGAAGGCCACGTACGAGCTCGCGGTGACCGCCCCGGCGGACTGGCTGGTGGTGTCGAACATGGCCCCCGAGTCGAGCATCGCGGACGGCGAGGCCCAGGACGATAAGGCACGGCGCTGGCACTTCCCGCCCACCCCGGTCATGCCGACCTACATCACGGCGGTCGCGGCGGGCCCGTACCACGTGGTCCGCGACGAGCACGACGGCATCCCGCTGGGCGTGTTCTGCCGTCAGTCGCTGGCCGAGTACCTCGACCCGGACGAGATCTTGGAGGTGACCCGCCAGGGCTTCGACTTCTACCACAATTCGTTCGGGATAAAGTACCCGTTCGAGAAGTACGACCAGCTATTCGTGCCCGAATTCAAAGAGGGCGCGATGGAAAATGCGGGCTGTGTCACCTTCCTTGAGGCTTACATTTTCCGGTCGCGGGTCACCGATTTCGCCCGGGAAGCGCGCGGCGAAACCATCCTGCACGAGATGGCGCACATGTGGTTCGGCGACCTGGTCACGATGCGCTGGTGGGACGATCTGTGGCTGAACGAGTCGTTCGCTACCTGGGCGGGTACGCTGGCCCAGGCCGAGGCGACGCGCTGGACGTCAGCCTGGACGACGTTCGCGCAGCTCTACAAGTCCTGGGCCTACCGGCAGGATCAGCTGCCATCCACCCATCCGATCGCGGCCGACATCCCGGACATCCACGCCGTCGAGGTCAATTTCGACGGGATCACCTACGCCAAGGGCGCGTCGGTGCTCAAGCAGCTAGTGGCCTACGTCGGGCGGGAGAACTTCCTGGCCGGGGTGCGGAAGTATTTCGCCGCGCACGCGTGGGCCAACGCGACGCTGGCCGACCTGCTGTCCGCGCTGGAGGAAACCTCGGGCCGGGACCTGGCCTCGTGGTCACGGGAATGGCTGCAGACGGCCGGGGTGAACACGCTGCGGCCGTCGTATGCGGTGGATTCCGAGGGCCGGTTCACCGAGTTCGCGGTGGAACAGGAAGCCGCCGCGACCCACCCCTTGCTGCGGTCGCACCGGATCGCGATCGGCCTGTACGACCGGACCGAGGAGGGCCTGTCGCGCCGCCTGCGGGTGGAGACCGACGTGGCCGGGCCGCGCACGGTGATCCCGGAGCTGACCGGACAGCGGCGGCCGGACCTGGTCCTGGTCAACGACGACGACCTCACCTACGCCAAGATCCGGCTCGACGAGTATTCGCTGCGGACGCTGGTCGACGCCTCGATCGGGTCTTTCACCGAGTCGCTGCCCGGCGCGCTGTGCTGGGCAGCCGCCTGGGACATGTGCCGCGACGGTGAGATGGCCGCGCGGGACTACGTCAAGCTGGTCCTTTCGGGCGTCTCCTCGGTGGCCGACATCAGCGTGGTCCAGACGTTGCTGCGCCAGGCGGGTCAGGCGGCGCGCCGGTTCGCTGACCCCGACTGGCGGGAGACCGGGCTGGCCATGGTGGCCAGCGCGCTGCGCGACCTGCTCCGCACCGCGCCGGCTGCCTCGGACGAGCAGCTGGCCTACCTGCGCGCCTTCGCCGGCGTCGCCACCTCCGCCGACGACCTCGCGCTGCTGGCCGCGCTGCTGGACGGCTCGGTGCGGCTCGACGGGCTGACCGTCGACACCGACCTGCGCTGGGCGCTGCTGGCGCGCCTGGTGAGCCGCGGCGCCCCGGGCCCTGCGGGGTTCGGGAGCTTCGGGCCGGCCGAGATCGACGCGGAGCTGGCCCGGGACGCGACCGACGCCGGCGAGCGGCACGCGGCGACCTGCCGCGCGGCGATCCCCACGGCCGAGGCCAAGCGGCAGACCTGGCGGACGCTCATCAGCGGCGAGCTGACCATCGCGATGTTCCGGGCCGCGCTGGCCGGCTTCGTCGACCTGGATCACCCGGAGCTCATCGAGCCGTACCGGGGCGACTACTTCGCGGTGGTGGGCGACGTCTGGCGGGACTGGTCCTCGGCGATGGCCCAGGACTTCGTCAGCGGCGCCTACCTGCTGGGCGCGATCTCCGAAGAGACGGTCCAGGCCACCGACGACTACATCGCCCGGGCCGAGCCGCCGGCCGCGCTGCGCCGCCTGCTCGTCGAGGGACGCGACGACGTGCTCCGGGCCCTGCGCTGCCAGGCTCGCGACAAGCAGGCGGAGTAGGCGGGTCGCTTCCCGTTCTCGATCGCCGCTTAGGCGAGCTTGAGCGGCACGTCCGCGTACGGGTCGAGCGCGTAGGCGAGGGAGACACGGTGATAGCCGTCCGCGATATCCCCCTCCGCTACCAGAACCGGCGACAGCTTCTCCCCGGCCAGCACCTTCTGCAGGTCTCTCAGCACGCCCGGGTCCGACAGCGGCAGCGGGTCGCGCTGGGTAGCCCGCAGGATATCGTTGGCACGGCGTTGGATGACCGGGAGCTTCCGCAGCTTCTGCGACACCTCCCGTGCCCGACTCTCCCCAAAGCGGATGCTGAGGTAGCCGGAGGCAGCGGCATAGTCGTGCTCGGCCACGTCCTTCCTCCACCGCAAATACTGGATGGCTCCGTCAGGGGTCATTCGTCCTGGCCCTCCTCGCTGCCCGTCCGGCCTGCGCTCGTCCGTCGGTTGCATGGCCGCCTCAGCGATTCGCGACGAGTGACTTGGCGATGGCCTCGCGGACGTGCGGGGCCAGGTCGGCCAGCGGGATCTGGACCGTCGTGCCGGACTCGCGCTCGGTGAGCTCGGCGGTGCCGGCGGCCAGGCCGCGCTTGCCGATGGTGACCCGGAACGGGATGCCGACCAGCTCGGCGTCGCTGAACTTCACGCCCGCCCGGACCGGCCGGTCGTCCACGATGACGTCGACTCCGGCGTCGGCCAGGGCCACGTAGGCCTCCTCCCCCGCCTCGGCCACCGCGGGGTCGTCCTGCTGGGCGATCACCACCACGACCTCGAATGGCGCCACCGCGACCGGCCAGATGATGCCCTTGGCGTCATAGTGGACCTCGACGACCGTGGCCATGGCGCGTTCGACGCCGATGCCGTAGCAGCCCATGACCGGCCGGATCGACTTGCCGTCCGGGCCGGACACCCGGATCTGCATGGCCTCGGTGTACTTGGAGCCGAGCTTGAAGATGTGGCCGACCTCGATGCCGCGCTCCACCTCCAGACCGTGCCCGCAGTTGATGCACTGATCGCCGGCGGCGACCTCGCGCAGGTCCGCCCACTGGCCGACGTTGATGTCGCGCTCGACGTCCACGCCGCGCAGGTGGGTGTCGTCGACGTTCGCGCCGGTGTACATGCCGCGCCCTGTCTCATCACGCAGCGCCTCGTCCGCGATGACGGGGTAATCAGTGACGCCGACCGCGCCCAGGCTGCCGGGCAGCGCGCCCAGGGCGTCGCGGATCTCGTCCGGCTGGGCCGGGCGGATCGCATTCGCGCCGGTGGCGTCGATGAGCTTCTGCTCGTTCAGCGCGTGGTCGCCGCGCAGCAGGACCAGGGTGAGCACGCCGTCCAGGAAGTAGACCAGGGTCTTGACCTGGCGTTCGGCCGGGGCCTGGTAGCGGACCGCGAGGTCCTCGATGGTCCGTACCCCGGGAGTGTCGAAGGGCTCCGGGGCCGCGAGGGCCACGGTCCGTTCGGCTGAATCATCTTCTACGGCGGCCAGCCGCGACGTCGCCTTCTCGATGTTCGCCGCGTAACCGCACTCCGGGCAGAGGACGATCAGGTCCTCACCGGACGGCGACGGGCAGATGAACTCGGTGGAGTCCGAGCCGCCCATCGTGCCGCTGGAGGCCTCGACCGGGACGGCGGGGATGGCCAGCCGCTCGAAGATCCGGACGTACGCGTCGCGGTGCAGGCGGAAGGACACGTCGAGCTCATCGGGGCCCAGGTCGAAGCTGTAGGAGTCCTTCATGGTGAACTCGCGGGTGCGCATCAGCCCGGCCTTCGGCCGCGGCTCGTCGCGCAGCTTGGTCTGGATCTGGTACCACATCTGCGGCAGCTCGCGGTAGGACTCGAGCTCGGTGGCCAGGTTGGTGACGATTTCCTCGTGCGTCATGCCGAGGGCCAGGTCGGCGCCGCGCCGGTCCTTGAGCCGGAACATCTCGTCGCCCATCAGGTCCCAGCGGCCGCTGAGCTGCCACAGCTCGGCCGGGTGCATGACCGGCATCACGATCTCCTGGGCCCCGATCCGGTCCATCTCCTCGCGGATGATCCCCATGACCTTGAGCCGGACCCGCTGGCCGAGCGGCAGCATGGAGTAGTGCCCGGCCATCAGCGGGCGGATGAAGCCGGCCCGGAGCAGCAGGCGGTGGCTGGGTGCGCCCGCGTCTGCCGGGTCGTCGCGCAGCGTCGGGATGTGCATCGTGGACCAGCGCATGCTGCGTACTCTCACTTTCACGCCGGGATCGGGCAAGCCCGTAGTCTATCGCCGGCGGGCGGTGAGCGCCGACCCGGTAACGCCGGGCGCCAGGGGGTGACCCAGCCGTCAGCGGGCCAGCCCTCCACGGCGGCCATCAGCGGTCCGCTGAGCCCGCCGTCCAGGGCCTCCCGGAGCAGGTCGGCGTGACCGGCGTGCCGGGCGGTTTCCTCGATCAGGTGCAGCAGGACCCAGCGGACCGTGCAGCCGTCGGGGTCGGGGCCCCAGGGCGCCGCGGGCAGCGGCACCTTCCGGTTCAGGTCGGCCGCGGCGCGCGTGCCGGCGTCGGTCCGCGCGGCGGCGGTTTCGTAGTCGGCGAGCACGCCGGCCAGGGTCTGGCCCGCGGTGAGCTGGAAGGTGCCCATGTAGTCGGCTAGCGCGGCGGACGGGTCCGTGTCGCCGGGCAGCGGGCGTCCCTCGATCCGGGCCAGCCAGTTCCGTTCGCCCCAGGCCAGGTGCTTAACCAGGCCGCCCAGGCTGAGCGGGCTGGCCGCCGGTGCTAGGCGCGCCTGCTCATCGGTCAGGCCGAAGCAGGCGTTGCGCACCGCCTCGCGCTGATGGTCGAGGAAGGCCAGCAGACCGTCGAGTTCGCCGGTGACCGGCGGGGTGTTCATCGGCATCGGACCATCATGGCATCCGGTACCGACATTTCCCTGCTGGCCCGCGGCCGGCTGGCCGGGTCGCCGGGTGCCGACTGGCCGGGTCAGAGGTCCTGGGCCAGCTCGGCCAGGGTGCGCACGTGCCGGTGGCCATCCGGGGCCGGGCAGAATCCGTGCGGGTCCAGGTGGACCGGCTCCAGGCCGGCGGCCAGGGCGCCGGCCACGTCGTACCTGAGGCTGTCCCCCACGTGCAGGACGGTTCCGCTGGCGGGCACGCCCAGGGCGTCCAGGGCGATGCCGAAGATGGCCGGGTCCGGCTTGGCCACGCCGACCACCGCAGAGTCGACCACCACGCCCACTGGGATGCCGGCCGCGTCTGGTGCGCTTCGTCCCTCGGGTGCGCCCGGCGCATGCGATACGTCTGGCGCGTGCGGCGGGTCGGGCGCGTGCGGCGGGTCGGGCGCGTAGCAGACGCCGAGCCGGCGTAGTTCGGCCTGCACGCTGCCGTCGGAGTTCGAGACCACGCCCATCGGCAGGCCGAGCGCGGCCAGGGCCCGCAGCCCCGCCATCGCCCCGGTGCCGACGTGTGTCCAGGCCCGGCCCATCGTCGCCACGGCGACCTCGGCGGCCAGCTCACGGCATTGGTCCTCGGCCACGCCGCAGGCGGCGAGGTAGCCGACGAGGTACTCACGCCACCAGGTCCCCGCGGCGGGCGGCGCGGTAGCCACGTCTTGGACCACCATGGCCCGGTAGTGGGCCCGCTCGAACGCGGCGATGTCCGGGGACACGCCGAGCGCCTCGATCGGCGGCCGGAGGAGATCGGGCTGCGGGAAGATCAGCACCCCGCCCGCGTCGAGCAAGATCGCGCTGACCTCTGAGCTCACACCCGCACTATACGCAGCGCCGCGCGTAGCCGCAGTCGGCCGGGCGCGGGAGTGCCTCGACGCGCGGGCGGGCGGCTGATGCGGCGCGGGGACACGGCGTTAACGTCGGTAAAATGAATTGACATCGTTTACTAATCTACTAAATAATCTGAACGGTAAACGGTGTTAACACGATCATGGCAGGGGGCCACTGATGATCGACATGCAACTCCTCGGCGGCGTACTCATGGCTCTGGCGGTTCTCGTCGGCGCATCCATCGCGATCTCGCTCGCGATGATGGCAACGGGCTCGGGGGCCCAGACCGGCCAGACCGGCCAGACACCACCCGGCGGAATCCGACGTGACCCGCCACGGCAGCCGCAGCCCGATACCGACGCCGACGCCGACCGTGAGCTCGTGCTGCTCTGACCGGCATATCTGAGCACATCAGGGACATGTCACCGTACCGGGGACCGGGTTACCGCGGATCGCGGCCGCCCGGGGTGACCAGGCCGGTCTCGTAGGCCAGGACGACGAGCTGAGCGCGGTCCCGCGCATTCAGCTTGGTCATGATGCGGCTCACGTGGGTCTTGGAAGTAAGCGGGCTGAGGAACAGCCGGGCCGCGATCTCGTCGTTGGACAGGCCCTCGGCGACCAGCGCCATCACCTGGCGCTCCCGGTCGGTCAGGCCGATCAAGGCCCGGTCGCTGGGCGGGGGCCGTTCGGGACGGCTGGCGATGTCGGTGATGAGCCGCCGGGTCACGCTCGGGGAGAGCAGTGCGTCGCCCCGGGCCACCACGCGGACGGCCTGGATCAGGTCGGCCGGCTCGGTGTCCTTGACCAGGAAGCCGCTGGCCCCGGCGCGCAGCGCCTGGTAGACGTACTCGTCGGACTCGAAGGTGGTCAAGATGATGACCTTGACCCCGGCCAGGTCCTCGTCGGCCGAGATGCGCCGGGTGGCCTCCAGGCCGTCGACCCCGGGCATCCGGATGTCCATCAGGACCACGTCGGCGCGCTCGCGGCGGGCCAGGTCGACCGCCTGCTGGCCGTCGGTGGCCTCACCGACGACCTGCAGGTCCTCGGCGGTGTCGACCAGGACCCGGAACCCGGCGCGGATCAGGGCCTGGTCGTCGGCGAGCAGGACCCGGATCACCGGTAAGTCCCTTCGGCGGGAGCAGCAGCGGGCGGCGCGCCGCTGGCGCCGGTCAGTCGGCCGTGGACGGGCAGGCGCGCCGTGACCTGGTAACCGCCACCCGGGCGCGGGCCGGCCTGCACGGTTCCGCCGACGGCGGCGGCGCGTTCGCGCATCCCGGCCTGGCCGTGCCCGGCCGTCCCGCCCACAGCCAAGGGTCCGGGTCCGGCCGTGGGACCGTGCCCGGTGTCGGTCACGTCGATCGCTATCTCGTCGGGATGGTAGCGGAGCTTCACGGCCGCGTCCGCCGGGCCGGCGTGGCGGATGACGTTGGTCAGCGACTCCTGGACGATGCGGTAGGCGGCCAGGTCCACGGCGGCCGGCAGCGGGAACCGTTCTCCGGTCACGGCGAGCGTGATCGGCAGGCCGGCCCGACGCGCCCCTTCGACCAGGGCGTCGAGCTGGGCCAGGCCCGGGGCGGGCTGGACGGGATCGGTGTCATCGGCCTGGCGGAGCACGTTGAGGATGGCGCGCAGCTCCCGGAGGCCTTCCTTGCTGGCGCTCTTGATCGCCTGCAGGGCCTCGGCGACCGCCTCCGGCTGGGTGGGCAGCACGTGGGCGGCCACCCCGGCCTGCACGTTGATGGTGGCCATGGTGTGGGCCACCACGTCGTGCAGTTCCCGGGCGATGCGAAGCCGTTCCTCGTCTACCCGCCGGCGGGCGTCCTGCTCGGCCCGGTCGCTGATCGAGGCCACGTAGGCGCGCCGGTTCGCCACCGCGATCCCGGCGAACAAGGCGGCGACGACCATGAACGGGATGAGGTCGAAGCCGCCCCCGCTGATTTGCCCGAACGGGTTGTTGGCGGCGGTGACCGCCATCAGCACGGCCAGCGTCACCGCGGCGGCCGCCACCGCCCGGCGCACGCTGACCTGGGTGGCGACCGCATACAGGGCCAGGACCGGGGCGATCAGGACGGCACCGTTGACGTAACCGAGCAGCGAGTAGACGGCCACCGCGGCGACCGAGACGGCCAGCACGGTGACCGGGTAGCGCCGCCGCCAGGCCAGCGCCAGGCACGCGACGGCGACCAGCGCCAGCGCGGCGGTCGGATGCGGCACCGGGCGGCCGTGGAACTGGGCCACGTCGCCGAGCTGGTTGGGATGGCCCTCGCTGTAGACTGCCGAGCACCAGGACGAGGGTCACGACCAATGCGAGGAAGGCGTCCCTGACCGGCGAGGCGAGCCAGCGCCGCCAGGCCGCCGCGAGATCCTCCATGGCAGAAGCGTAGGCACACGGCGGGCCTTCGTCGCCCTCCCCCGGTAGGCGATCCGCGTACTCCCCGGGGAGTACGCAGGCCGCCGTTGCTCCTGCGGTGGTACCGGCAAGTGACTCCCGTCGCCGGACGACGTGCGGGGGCCTGGACGGGAGGCTGGCAAGCGTCGGCGGAACGCCCGCCGACCAGGAAAACGGAGGTCGCGATGACCGCGCTCACCCGCTTCGTGCTCCGCCACAAGGCGCTCGTGGCCCTGTTCTGGGTCGTCGTGGCCGCCGTCGGCGTGATGACGATCAGCGGCACCACCCACCGGATGACCAACAACTTCTCCATGCCGGGACAGGCGTTCAAGGTCGACAACCAGATCGCCAGCCAGTACGGCAACGGAGGCGACCAGACCCCCTACGTGCCGGTGATCACCGTGCCGGCCGGGGAGCGGATCACCGACCCGGCCGTGGCCGCGGCGACCGGGCGGGCGTTCGGGGCGCTGGCCCGCGCGATCCCGAACGTGCGGATCGCGGACTACGCGACGACCGGTAACCGCGCGTTCGTGACCGACGACGGCCGGTCCACCTTCGCGCTGGTGTACACCGCTCCGGTCAGCGGGTTCGGCGGTCCCAGCCTCGGCCCGGTGCTCCAGCGCACCGTGGCGGCGGCCGTACCCGCCGGGCTGGCACGTCGGGGTCACCGGCGCGCAGCTGCTGGAGAACGGCGCCCGCAGGCCAAGGGCACCGCGATCATGGTCGAGACGATGATCGGGTCGGTCGGCTCGCTGGTCATCTTGACCCTGGTGTTCGCCAGCTTCCTGGCGCTGCTGCCGCTGGTCATCGGGGGCATCTCCGTCCTGGCCACGTTCCTGCTGGTCGGCGGGCTTACCGAGGTGACCGGGGTCAGCCAGATCGTCGAGTTCCTGATCGCCCTGATCGGCCTGGGCGTGGCCATCGACTACTCGCTGCTGGTGGTCAGCCGGTGGCGGGAAGAGCGGGCCGCGGGCCGGGACAACCAGGCGGCGGTGCTCGAGGCGATGAACCACGCGGGCCGGGCCGTGGTGTTCTCCGGGCTCACCGTGGCCATCGGGCTGCTGTCCATGATCATCCTGCCGGTGCCCATGCTGCGCAGCGTCGGCTACGGCGGCGTGCTGGTGCCGCTGGTCTCGGTGCTCGTAGCGATCACCTTGCTGCCGGTGATCCTGGCCACCATCGGTCCGCGCCTGGACTGGCCGCGGCTGCGGACCGAGCGCCGTGCCAGCCGGGTGTTCTCGGCCTGGGCCCGCGGGGTGTACAAGCACCGCTGGGTGGCCGCGCTGGCCGGGCTGGGCATCCTCACCGCCCTGATGCTGCCCGCGCTGTCCCTGCACCTGGGCGAGCCGGGGAGTTCGGCCCAGGCGACCAGCGGACCCGCGCACAGCGCGCTGGCCACGCTGACCGACGGCGGCGTCCCGTCCGGGATCATCACCCCGGCCGAGGTGCTCGTCTCGGGTGGTCACAATGCCGCGGCTGCGGTCGCGGGTCTGGCCGCACGGGCGCCCGGCGTCTACGCCGCGGTGGCACCGGCTACGCCGGACTACCAGCGGGGTGCTACCTCGGTTGTGACCGTCATCCCCTCGGCGGAGAGCGGGGTGCCGTCAGGCCAGGCGACCGTCTCGGCGCTGGAACACACCCTGCTGGGCAGCCCGCACGTGATCGGGGTGGGCGGCGACGGTGCGTCGTTGATCGACTTCGACCACGCGGTCTACGGCGACTTCCCGCTCATGCTGGCCGTCATCGGCGTCGCCACCTTCCTGCTCCTGGTCCGGGCCTTCCGGTCGGTGCTGCTGGCGGCCAAGGCCGTGGTGTTCAACCTGATCTCGCTGGCCGCCGCGTACGGCGTCCTGACCTGGGTGTGGCAGGACGGCCACGGCTCCCGCGCGCTGTGGGGCATCCCGGCCACCGGCGCGATCACCATGTGGGTACCGCTGATGGTCTTCGCCTTCCTGTTCGGCCTGTCCATGGACTACGAGGTGTTCATCCTGAGCCGCATCCGGGAGGCCTACGACACCACAGGCGACGCCCGCCACGCGGTGGTCGAGGGCCTGGGCCGCACCGGCCGGCTGGTGACCAGCGCCGCGGCGATCTTGATGCTCGGCTTCCTGTCGATGTCCACCGGGCCGCAGACCGACCTCAAGGTCCTGGCCACCGGGCTTGGCGCCGGGATCCTCATCGACGCGGTGGTCGTCCGCTGCCTGCTCGTCCCGGCGCTGGTCGCCCTCTTCGGCCGGGCCAACTGGTGGCTGCCGGCCGGGCTAGCCCGGGTGCTGCGGATCCCGGCCTCTCCGGCGGCCGGTGGCCCAGACCTGGCCGCTCAGGACGAACTGGTGCTGAGCGGCAGGTAAGCGCGCAGGCATAATTCCACCCGGGTCCACGGGGGCCCCGGGTGGAATTATGCGTATCCAGGCATACTTCACCGGCCTGATCCACTGCCTGCCAGGACCTGGTTAATGGCCGCGATGATGACCCGGGCCGACCCGTCGATAGCCTGTGCCACCTGGCTCGACGGGTTGGCGAGCTGACCGGCGATCTGGGCCGCCGACAGCCCCGCGAGCACCTGGGGACTGTACTGCGCACCGGCCAGGATGTAGTGATTTGCGATGTCCAGGAACGGGACCGCCCCGGACTGGTCGGCGCTGTTGACGTAGGGGGGCACGTCGAAGGCGCCGATGACCCTGGTGTCCAGCGCGGTCTGGGCTTGCAGCGGATGCCCGGCGTTGTCCGTCAACTCGGTCGTCCGCAGGGTGAGTTCCGTGCTCCGGTAGACCGCCGTCCGGAACGAGAGCGTGGCGGTGTCCGGGTACACGTCGGTGGCCGATGACGTGGTGGAGCCGAGGTGGCTCCAGGTGCCGAAGTGAGACAGCGCTACGGCCAGCGACCAGCGCTCGGCCGCGCAGAACGGGCAGGATTCCTCGCTCACGAAGACGATGACGGGCTTGCCGCCGATGGTCAGCGGCGGTCCTGACCTCTGGACCGCCTGCAGCGGGGTGATCACCTGGGCGGGGCTCATCCCGGTGAGCACGGCGGCCGGAACGGTGGTGACCTGCCTCACGATGACCGAGGACGCCGCCGACTCGGTAGCGACCAGACGGGCAGGAGCGGAAGTCAGCTTGACCGCGACCAGGGCCACCACGACCGCTAGCACGGCGGTGACCGCTCCGATCGCCGCCAGGAGCCGCCGGCGTGCCTCGGCGCGCTTGCGGGCGGCCCGCTCGGCTGCGATCCGCTCGCGGGCGCGCGCCTTGGCCTGAGGGACTCGCTGGGGTCTGGCTGCCTTGTCCGCTGCCTGGCCGTGACGGGTGTTTGGCACCTATGTCCTTCCTTTCCTCAGCCGGCTGCCTGGCACCGGGTCCGTCGTACTATCACGGATAGGACTTATGAACTGTTCAGCTCACGCGGGCTGACCGACGGGGCGGCGGTAACTTGCCTGCTGCAGAGGTGAGCCAGCGCGCCTGTGAGCGGCGGGCTGACTCTTCCGTCGCGGCCAGGAACGCCGTCATTGCGTCGGCGACGGCATCCGGGGCTCGCCTGGGCAGATGGTGACCTACGCCGTGGACGAGCTGCAGCCGCGCGTCGGGCAGGGCGCGGGCGAGCCGGCGGGCGGTATCGATGGGGACCTGCCAGTTGACGTGCTCATCCGGGCGTAGCGCGCCGCCGCGCCGCCGGCCCAGCCAGGCGAGCCGGGCCCGGGCGATCCACGGCGTCAGCCGCCACGCCACCAGCGCGCACAGCTGGCCCGCGCCGGGTGCGGCGAGCAGCCGGTCCCAGCCGTTCACGCACCCGGGGCCGACGCTGGCGAGCAGGATCACCGCCTCCACCCGGCTGGGCGCCATGCTGGCGGCCGATAGGGCTACCCCGCCGCCGTAGGAGTGCCCTACCAGCACGGCGCGCTTGATGCCACGTGAGTCCAGGTCATCGAGGACGGCGCGGGCGTTCGCGGCGAAGCCGCCGGCCGGAAGCGGGCTGGAGCCATATCCGGGCCGGTCGGGTGCGACCGCGTGGAGCCGGGCCGGCAGCCGGGCGGCGACCTGCTGCCAGTCGGCGGGAGAGCCGGGTTGCCCGTGCAGCAGCACGAGCTCGTGAGGCCCGGGCCCGGCGGCGTGAGGATCGGTTTCGGCATCAGCGCCAGCGGCGGTTTCCTCGTCCTGAGCGACACGCTCGGCCGACTTGGATCGCGCGCCGGGTCGGGCCTGAGGGCGGCGCAGCCAGAACAGGACCAGCCACCCGGTCAGTGCGACCAGCCAGAAACTTGCCAGGCGATAGAGCAGCACCGCAGCCAGGGCCGGGCCGGCGCCCAGCCCGGCCCCGATCAGGGCCGCGCTCAGCGTTGCCTCGGTGACCCCGAGCCCGCCGGGCGTGATGTTCAGGCGCCGGCCGGGCGGTCCGAGTCTGGTGATCATCATGTCTGTCTCCCCGAGGCATCGTTCCGCCGGCTGCGCCCGAAGGGCTACGGTCAGCGGACCGATACCGCGCTGTCTCAGTAGCCGTAACCGGTGCCGGACGGGGTGGCGGGCACCGTGCCCGTCGACGTCGAGGACCCGGTAAGCGGCGTGAGGCCGGGGGTGGCCACGAAGAAGCCCTGCACCCCCTGGCCCGTCACCTGGCCGGCGTGATCGTCGGCGAAGGTGTACAGCAGGTGCCCGTTGTAGGCGACCTGGTCGCCGTGGGCGTCGCTGACCACGGCGAGCTTGCCGGTCAGCCCGGTGGCGGCCGGGGACGGAGACGTCAGCGGCGGCCACAGCGCCGCGAGCCCGCCGGTAACGAACGAGCTCGCGGCCGTGTCATTCAGGTAGAAGTACAGCGGCAGGCCGGCTGCGTTGACCAGGATGGTCTCGGTCTTGCCGCCGACGGCCGCCTGCGCGGTGCGCACGGTCGTCGTGGCATGCTGGCTGGCAGCGGGCCGGCTGCTGGCCGCGGAGCTAGTCGCCGCGGCGGCGGTGATGCCGCCGCCGAGGGCGGCCGCTGCGGCCAGGCTGATGCTGGCGATGATGATTCTCGGGTGTCGCATGGTTCGCTCCTTGGGTATTGACTTGCACTATCTACTAGTGAAGTTAGTAGAAGACGGTGGTTCAGCCGCGCTCATGACCTGCGACCAGGCGCGGGGATGCCGGGTGCGGGGACGCGGGACCGGGCGTCTGGACGAGGGCGCGGACCTGGTCGCCGCTGACGGTTTCGTGTTCCAGCAGGAGGGCGGTGAGCCGGATGAGGGCCTCGCGGTGGTTGGTGAGCAGGTCTCGGGCCCGGGCTTCGGCCGTGGCCAGGATGGCGGCGACTTCCTGGTCGACCAGCCATTGGGTGTGCTCGGAATAACCGCGTGCTGCGGCGAACCCCGAGTGGCCGGCGGGCGGACCGCTGTAGCTGACCGGTCCCATCTTGTCGCTGAGGCCGAACTCGCGGACCATCTGGGTGGCCAGGGTGGTGGCTGAAGCCAGGTCGTCGGCGGCGCCGGTGGACGCTTCGCCGCGGATCAGCCGTTCGGCGGCCCGGCCGCCGAGGCGGACGGCGAGGGTGTCGGTCAGGTAGCTTTCCCCGTACAGCCGGCGGTCGTCGGCGGGAAGCGTCTCGGTCAGCCCGAGGGCCTGGCCGGCGCCCAGGACGGTGACCCGGCTGACCGGGTCGGCGTGCGGGGACAACGTGGCGACCAGGGCGTGGCCGGCCTCGTGGACGGCGACGGTAGCGAGTTCGCCGGGGGCCAGCGGGCTGGCGCGCCGGGTGCCGAGCAGGACGCGGTCGCGGGCGGCGGCGAAGTCCGCGGCGGTGAGGCTGGTGCGGCCGGCCCGGACCGCGGTGACGGCGGCCTCGTTGACCAGGCCGGCCAGGTCCGCACCGGAGAATCCGGGGGTGGCGGCGGCGACCTGATCCAGGTCGGCGTCGGCGCCGAGGGTCTTGCCGCGGGCGTGGACGGCGAGAATGGCGCTGCGTTCGACGCGGCCGGGCAGCGGGACGACGACCTCGCGGTCGAACCGGCCGGGACGGCGCAGCGCGGGGTCCAGGGCGTCCGGCCGGTTGGTGGCGGCCAGCACCACCACGCCGCCGGACTCCTCGAACCCGTCCATCTCGGCGAGCAGCTGGTTGAGCGTCTGTTCCCGCTCGTCGCTGCCGGCGTAGCCGCCGTGGTCGCGCCGGGCGCCGAGGGCATCGATCTCGTCGATGAACACGATGGCCGGCGCACGGGTGCGGGCCTGCTCGAACAGGTCTCGGACCCGGGCCGCCCCGATGCCGACGAACAGCTCCACGAAACCCGAGCCGGATACGGAGAAGAACGGGACGCGGGCCTCGCCGGCCACCGCGCGGGCGAGCAGGGTCTTGCCGGTACCGGGCGGCCCGGCCATCAGCACGCCGCGCGGGCCGCGCGCCCCGGCCCGGTGGTACCGGCCGGGATTGCGCAGGTAATCGACGACCTCACTGATCTCCGTCTTCACCGCCGGGTAGCCGGCCACGTCGGTAAACCGGGTGGCCGGCCGCTCGGCGTCGATGACCCTCGCCTTCGCCTTGGTCACGCTCTTCAGGTGGCCCAGGCCGCCGTCCGGGCCGCCGGCCTGGTGGAAGCCGCGGAAGGCGGAATAGAACAGGCCGCCGATCAGCAGCAGCGGCAGCAGCCCGATCAGCACCGGCAGTGCGGCGGAAGACGTGGCGGTGGTGGCGGTGACCTGGACGTGGTGGGCGGCCAGGTCACCGGCCAGGCCGTTGCCGCCGAGCGCGACCGGGATGGTGGTGGTGAACGGCTGCCCGCTGGCCAGGGTGCCGGCGACCTGGCCGGCCGGGCCGATGGTCACCGCGCTGACCGCGCCCGCGCCGACATCGGCGAGGAAGCGGGTATAACTCAGCGTCATGGCCGGGGCAGCGCCCCGCGGCAGGACCAGCAGCGCCACGAAGAACGCTGCGATAATCCCCGGGAGCAGCCAACGCCGCCACAGGGCCGCGTTCGCCTGGCCGGGCGGGCCGGGCTGGGATATGCGCATCGTCGTGCTCCTTCGGGATGTTCAGCCGCGCTGGCTGTACTCAGGCGCGCGCCGCACGGCAGGCCGGGACTCCTCGGGCACGCTCGCGGCGGGGCTGCGGCCCAGCCAGACGGCGAGCACGACGAGCATGATGATCAGCGCCTCCACGCTGAGCGCGGCGATGCCCAGCGGGCACCGCCAGTTGCCGACGTCGCCGTGATCGCCCAGGAAGCCTCCCGGAAGGGCGCGGGTCAGCACGTATCCGCCCATCGCCGAGAGGGCCACCGCGCCGGCGCCCGCCCAGGCCAGCCAGTGCGGCCGGGCGATCATCAGGCCGCCGACCAGGACGGCCGCGATGATGATCCCGACGTACCCAACCCCGACCAGCGGGGTCGGGCCCAGCGTGGGCGGCAGGTCGACCACGTGGATGACCGCCAGACCGGCCAGCGCCAGCGCGGCCACCGCGCGCACGATCACGTCCGCGTTCTGCGCGGGCTGCGACGGGCCAAGACGAGCGAACATGGGATTCCTCCTGTAGTCACGGCCATTCCTTCGGGCGCAGGGCCCGCACGAAGGCAGTAGTTGTACTTTCAACTACTAACACGCTTAGGAGATCCGGCGGGTTCAACGGGACGGAGCGGGCGTGATGCGACCTGCATCACACCGGCCCGGATGCGGGACGGCACGCGGCGAGCGGACGCGGGACGCGGACGCGGGACGCGGCACGCGGCACGCGGCACGCGGATGCGGGACGGCACGCGGCACGCGGATGCGGGACGGCGCGCGGCACGCGGATGCGGGACGGCACGCGGCAAGCGGTCCCTGCTGAGAAACGGGAGATGACACCCGTCGCTCCGATGTCGCTCCGGGAAGCTCACATGTCCGGTTCGAGAGAAAACGAGCACGTCATGACGATGCGGCGGCCAAGGGCGGGGATCCGCTTGCTGGTTATCCACCTCGGGTCGATGACCCAGCTGCTGCCGATGGTGACGCGCGGCGGGGCGTCCAGACGGGTGTCGCCCAGGTGCAGGTCGAGTACGCAGGCCAGTTCATGCTCGACGTTCTTGACCCGCAGGAGGCCGACGGCCCGCCAGCCGGCCGGGACCCAGGCCAGCAGCTCGGACCGGAAGCTGATCTCCGGGAAGGTCCCGGCGTCCAGGAAGCCGGGACCCGTCAGCAACCGGTCCAGCACCGGTGAACCGGTGCTGACCGCGTTCTGACCTGGCGACCAGGCGCGCGGTCGAATCCTCGACCGGCTCGGCAATCAGCGCCCGGCCGGTCAGGGGCAGGCGCCCTCGCAAGGGCCGGCCGGCGACCCGGGCGGCGAAGGACGCATGCGAATGCGCCGGATCGACCCGCCAGCTGCCAACGGCCAGCCGCGGTTGCCCGCCAGGTGCGAGCTGGACGCGGGACGTCGTGGTCACTGGCATCTCCTTCGCTGGTCCGGTCAGCCGGCCGTCGGCGACAGGGCCCGGTGCCGTGTCCGCCATGCGACCTCGGCTTCTCCCAGCGGTGTGGAGGCCGGGCCCTGAACGAAGGGCCAGATTTCCTCGGAGATGGCGCGCCAGTCGGCGGTGGCGGACAGCTCGCCGAGCACCGCGAACAAGCCGAGGTTGATGCGCTGGAGGACCACGTAGGGCTGCGGGACGCAGATGTAGTCGGCGACCGGGCTGCGCAGGTCGAAGAAGCGGCGCACGACCGAGGAGGCGTAGTCGCTGGTGATGGTCAGCGGCCCTGGTTCGCGGATGGTGTCGTAGAAGACGGCGAGGTGCTCCACGATGGCCTCGGTGCTGAGCGGCGCGCCAGGACGCAGGAACCCCGCGTTCTCCAGGCTGCGGCGAAACGCCTCGGGGTCATGCTCCACGCATATGGTGCGGACCATCTGCACGAGCGGCCGCAGTTCGGCGGGGGTGAAGTGCTTGACCAGCCCGAAGTCGAGGAAGGTGACCCGGCCGCCGCGATGGAACAGGTAGTTGCCCGGGTGCGGGTCGCCGTTGAAGGCGCCCACCTCGTACAGACTGCGGAAGACGAAACGGTAGATGGTCTCGCCGGCGAGGTCGCGTTCGTGCTGAGGCCAGGCGGCGAGTTCGGCGAAGCGGGCTCCGCTGGACAGCTCGCTGGTCAGCACCCTGCGGGTGGACAGCTCGCTGATGATACCGGGGATGTGAATGGTGGGATGGCCGTCATAGTAGGCGGCCATGAGGTGCTGGTTGGCGGCCTCGCGGCGGTAGTCGAGTTCCTCTGTGATCCGGTCCCGCAGCTCGCTCAGCAGCGCGTCGACGTCCTGGGCCGGGGCGGCGATACGCAGCATCCGGCGCAACAGAGCGACGTTGCGCAGGTCGGCCTCGATGGTCTCGGCGATGCCCGGGTACTGGACCTTGACGGCGACCGCCCGGCCGTCCAAGGTGACCGCCCGGTGCACCTGCCCGATCGAGGCGGCGGCTATCGGCCGCGGATCCCAGCGGGCGAACGTTCGTTCCGGCGGTGCGCCGAGTTCTTCCGCCACGACGGTCGCGGCCAGCGACGGGGTCATCGGCGGGACGCTGTCCTGCAGGCGGGCCAGGGTGCGGCGGAAGGCGGGAGACAGGCCGCCGTCGGCGTAGCTGGCCATCTGGCCGATCTTCATCATGACGCCCTTCATCGCCCCCAACGTGCCGGCGACGTCTTCGGCGGTCTGCAGGGCCAGGTCCTCTCGCAGCAGCTGGCGCTGCTCGCCCGCGGCCGCGAACAGCCGCGGCGCGCTGGCCGCGTACCGGGCCCCGCCGCGTACCACGAGCCCGAACGCGGCCCGCCCGCGATCACGGCGCAGCCGTCCGGGCCTGCGGCGAAACGGGACCAGGGCCAGCACCGCGGCCGCGGCCCCGGCCCGCACCGCGGCAAGAAGCGTCCTGAGATTCATGCCGACCGCGCCGTGCGCGTCCGCAGCGCGATCCGCTGCCGCGCCTCGAGCACGCCAGGCTGGCCGAGGAACATGGCGTCAAGGACGCCGAGCGACTGCCGGATTTCGGTCTGGCGGCCGGGTGTCATGGGCGGTGGCGTGCCGTAGCCGTACAGCTGCCGAGCCCAGCGCGGGAGCGCGGCGATCGCGGCGTCGCGGACATCCTGCCAGATCTCCGCGGTGTCCTGGTCCAGGCCCGGTGGATAGAGCAGGTGGGCCATCGATTCCGCGGCCGCCGGCGTACAGCGCAGGCCGGGCCGGACCGACGCGATGTACAGGTCAAGCGCGGGGACGCTGGACGGCACCAGAGGGCGGGGCACACCGACCAGCTCGGCTGCGGCCACCATCTCCGCGACGTAGCGGTCGCTGTCGGCGGCAGAAAGCGAGATCCCGACCAGGCCGCCAGCGGCCAGGGCGGAGTCGACCAGCGAGGCGTGCACCCACAGCAGCAGGGCTGGATCACCTGCCGCGTAGGGACGGCCGGTCACCGCGTCAGTGCCGCGGACGCGAGCATGGATGCGCTGCACCCGGGCCGCCGCTCGCATCGCGGCGGCCTGGTCGCCGAAGGTGACCGTGGTGAGGTACGCCGAGGTGGCGGCGAGCCTGCCGACCGGATCCCGGCGCCAGCCGCTGTGCTGATCGACACCGGCCATGGCCAGCGGATGCAGCGCCTGCATCAGCAGCGACCGCAGGCCGGCAACCGGCAAGGCCAGGTCAGCGCTCATCCGCCAGGTGACGCTGGCGGGCCCGAAAAAGCCATCGTCCGCGGCATCATCCGGAACACCGGACGCATACGCGGCCGCCGAACGCCCGATAAGGCCGGTCGCGTATGGATCAGCGGTCACCGTCGGATTCCCCGCATACGGGCGGGGCCCTCGGGACTGAGGCCACCGAGGGCCGGCAACCGGGTGGAAGGTCGTGTCAGCCAAACTAACCAGCTCCTTATAAGGCGTCGTGGCGCGCGACTCGGTCATAGGCGTCCCGGTCCGATCGAGCCTGCCGGGCTCGATCGACCACCCTCAGCCGACTCGTCTACTAACACGGATAGGAGAGCATGGCTGTTCACGCGGGCGGCTGACGATCAGGTACTCGCGCCGGACGCCGATGACCGTGCCGGCAGGCGGCGCTGCCTTATCCGGCGGAGGGTTTCCCTCGCCGGTTCTCCGCCAGGAGCGCCAGCCTCTGCAGGATGGCGGGCGGCGGCTCGTCCGTTGCCTCCTGCAGTTCGTGCAGCAGCAGCACGGAGATCACGTGCAGGCCGGCCATCAGGTCTCCCAGGCCTTCCGCGCCGGGCGGAGTAAGCGCGTCCGCCGCCCACGCTTCCAGCTCCGGTGAGTCCAGGCCCGCGGTGAGGAACGCGATGGCCAGCTGCATGGCGTCGGCCACGATCTCGCCGGGGGCGGCCGGCTCGGGTGACACGGACGACCCGGGCCATACAGGCGACGCAGGCCATACGGGCGATGTGGCCGGCATGGCGGGCATGGCCGGAGCCTGACCGCCGGCGGGGTCTGTTCCCGGCGTGCGCCGGGCGCTTTCCTGGCGCCGGGCCGGGCGCTTCCCCGGCGCCCGCGGCGGCGTGTTCGCCAGCTGAGGCGCCGCTCCGGTGCCGCCGCGTTGTCCTCCCGCCCGGCGGGCAAGCCGGGCAGGCCGTTCTGGCGATGCATCCTCATGCCCGGCAACACGGGATGGGCCGGGAGATTGTTCAGCCGGCTGGCGCTACGCGGCCGGAAGCCGCCCCAGGGCCAGTGCGATGACGGCCGGGGTCAGGGCCAGCAGCACCGGGGCGACGGCGAGCGCCGCGGCGGCGGCGCGAAGCAGCTGCCGGCGTGCGCGGCCCAGCGGCTCGGAGGGTCCCAGGAGCCGGTGAATCCGCTGCACCGAGTCGGTGGCACCCGCGGCGAGGGCCGGCGCGGGACCGGCGGCCGTGGCCAGCACGACCAAGGCCGTGGCGAGCAGCCGGGGATCGCGGGCTCGCGTCGCCGCGTCGTCGGCGTGCAGTTCCACCAGCCGCGCCACCTGCTGCTCGGCGTCCCGCATCAGGGGCAGGAACGGGAGCACCTCGCGGCCGATCCTGGCCAGGGCCAGCAGCCGGTGGTGACGGCCGGCCAGGTGGGCTCGCTCGTGCGCCAGGACGGCATCCAGCTGGCCGGGATCGAGCGCCTGTACCGCCGCGGTGGTCAAGATCACCGTCGGCTGCCGCCCGGCCACGCAGTAGGCAGCCGGCTGGGAATGCTCCACCAGCACCGCCCCCAGCGCCGGCTCGGGGTGCCCG
Organism: uncultured Actinomycetes bacterium; assembly: GCA_963849595.1. Taxonomy (GTDB): domain Bacteria; phylum Actinomycetota; class Actinomycetes; order Streptosporangiales; family Streptosporangiaceae; genus Palsa-504. Next base: position 29,129 of record CAWKIB010000043.1, on the reverse strand, counting down.
ACCAGCCGCGCGGTCTGCGCGTGCCGCAACGCCTGCCGCCCGGCGGCGCGCAGGTGGGTCGTCGCGGTGAGCGCGGTACGGGCCGCGACGGCGCCCGCCAGGGTGAGGCCGAGCCCGGCGACGGTGGCGCCGCCCGGGGTGCCGTAGGTGGCGCGGAGCCGGTGCACGCAGGCTCCGATCAGCTGGCTCAGTCCCCCGCCGAGAGCGGTGGCATGAACGGCCAGGGTCAGGCCGGCCAGCCCGACCGCGGCCACGACCGACCATCCGGCGGCCAGGTAGGTCACGATGGCCAGCAGCGGCGCCCGAGCCGTCCACCCGGCCCGGCCGAGCACCCTGGGGCCCAGTATCCCGACACAGGCCGCGTACGCCACCAGCACCACGGCGACGGTCACCGGGACTCACCGGCCTTGGGCTCGCCGAGCGCCTGGTCGAGCGCCTCACGCAGCAGCGCCGCGTCGTGCGGGCTCATCTGGAGCGCGAAGTGCGTGAGCGCCGTGCGCCGGTCGGGGCTGGTGGCCAGCGCGTCGTTCATCAGAGCGGCGGTGTAACTGGACCGGGAGCCGGTGGGCTCGTAGCGCCAGGCCCGGCCGTCCCGCTCCCGGCGCAGCCATCCCTTACGGTGGAGGTTCTCCATCACCGTCATCACGGTGGTGTACGCCAGCGCCCGGTCATCACGCAGATCCTCGACCATCTCGCGGACCAGCATCGGGCGGCCCTGGTCCCACAGCCGGTCCATGATCACCGCTTCCAGCTCACCGAAACGTCGCATCCTCACTCCCGGACATGGTCATGCCGACGGTACGCTTGCCGTTCCCTACTATCACGCATAGAACAAGCCTATGGTTCAGGCAGGGCCGTGGTTTCTTTGCGGCCGGGCGAACCGGGAAGCTCGCCGAGGCGTTCAGGGAATTGCCTGTAAACGGCGGCCTTGCTGGCACGGGCCAGCGGCTGTGGCATGCCGGGCGCCGCGGGCCTGCCGCTGAGAACGAAAACGGCCGCGGTGAACATAACGTCTTTACTATCCGTGATAGTAGACATGTCTGCCAACCCAGATTCTCCCCGTGGCGAGCTGCCCGGCGACCCCGACGCCGCGATCCGCCAGCTGTATTCAGAGTACGGTCCGGCGCTGCGCAGCTACGTCCAGCGGTTCTGCCCGGAGCGGGCCAGCGCGGATGACATCGTGCAGGAAACCTTCATCCGGGCCTGGCGTCACCTGCCCCAGTTGAGAACCGATGACAGGATGATCCGGCCATGGCTGTTTCGCGTCGCGCGCAACTTGCTGACGGACGCGAACCGAGCCGCGCGGGCACGGCCGAGGATCGTGCCGGTGGAGCCGACCCGGGAGGCGGGGACCGATTCCGGCTTGGACGAGGTCCTGGACCGGCAACTCCTTTCCGCCGCATTCCGGCACCTTTCGCCCGCGCACCAGAGCGTGCTCCTGGAGACCTTCTACCGGGGCGGGACCACGGCGGCGGTCGCCCGCGAGCTCGGTATACCGCACGGGACGGCCAGGTCGCGGCTGCACTACGCGCTCGATGCGCTGCGCCAGCAGCTTCAAGAACACGACGAGATCGCGCGCTGATGACCAACTGCCTGCGGTGGGACGGCCCGGCCGCCGACGCGGACGGCGACGGCGACGGCGACGGCGGGACGGCACCACATGCCGGGGACAGCTGGCCCGGCCGGTACCTGATCGCCGCGATGCTGCTCACCGCGGCAGCCCTGGATCTGACCCGGTGCGGCCTGGTGATGGCAGCAGCCAGGCACCCGGGGCCGACCGCCGGGCTGGTCGCCGCCGGGCTGGCCGCGGCCGCACTGACCGCGCGGACGGCGCGCGGGTGCCGGTCCGGCCGACGCTGGGCAGGCTGGGCAGCGTTGCTGATCGGTGCCGCGTCGCCCCCGCAAGCAGCGGCCTCGGGCTTCCACGGCCCATATACGATCCCCGACACGGCCACCGCGGTCCTCGGGATACTGCTGGCCGTGACGATCCTGGCGACCGCGGGCCGGACCGAGCGACTGGTAGGCGAAACCGCAAGCCCCTTCCCCATCGACCGGCGGGCTGGCCGCGATCGACCACCAGGCTAGGTCAGCAGGCCGGCTCACCAGCTGGCCGTGCTCATGGAGCAGCACTACGTGCACCACGTGCTGCGCATGCCGCCCGCCGACTGGCCCGATCCGGTGCACCGCGCGTTCGCGCATATCAACCCGGCCATCTACGTGTCCATGCAGGGTCCCAGCGAGCTGGGCATCAGCGCCGACGCCAGCCTGGCCCACTGGGAGCGGACCGCCGAGCTGGCCTCGATCGAGGTGCCCACCCTGGTCATCGGCGCGCAGCACGACACCATGGACCCGGCGCACATGCAGATGATGGCGGGCCGGCTGCCGCGCGGCCGGTACCTGCACTGCCCGAACGGCAGCCACATGGCCATGTACGACGACCAGCAGGTGTACTTCGCCGGCCTCATCGACTTCCTCCTAGGCTGCTGATACCGCGGGCCAGATGGTCAGGGCGGCATACCTGGGGGCCCACTGCTCGCGGTAGGCGGCCAGCAGCGGCGGCGGGAAGTTGCCCGCGACCGCGTCCAGGGTCTGCGGGCTGGCTCCGTTGAGCAGCCAGGGCATGTACATCGACGCGTCGCCGCCGAGCCGTTGGCCGTGGGTGTGGGCGAAGTGCTGCCACTGCTGCGGGGTCAGCGAGGCGTCGATCAGGGCCAAGCCGTCGGTTTCCTCGTGGGCCAGGTGCGCGGTGAGCTTGACCACGAGTTCGTCGGTGATGTCACCGAGTCGCTGGTAGCCGTAGTCCGGGTCGGCAGCGGCGGCGTCAATGGCGGTCAACAGCGGATCGATGACGGCGTGTTCGGCTTCCAGCGCGTCGGCCAGGGCGAGCCGGTCGGGCTGCGCGGCCACCTGGGCGCGCAGGGTTGGCCACAGCACGTCGTCTTCGGTCGTGTGGTGGACGGTCAGGAACTTCTTGAACAGTTCCCAGCCCAGAGCGGCTCGCAATAGCGGGCCGGGGTTGTCGTCTGGCACCCTCGCGATGCGCGTGACCTGCACGAGTTCGCGGCGTAGCGCATCGTGTATCGCGAACATCATGCTCATGTCGAGCTTGTACTCCATGGTTCCTCCTCGGCCTCACCCAGAATTCTGACACTCAGTCTTATTTAGAGTCAAGTCTTAAAAAGATATGAGTAATTTTTGTTTCTGAGTTCCGTGTTTGGTAGCATGCCGGCATGGCCACTCGTCCGGCCGAGGAGCGGTCGCTGCCGCTACGCGAGCGCAAGAAGCTTCGGACCCGCCGCGCGCTAGCCGAAGCCGCGCTGCGCCTGTTCACCGAGAAGGGCTTCGACACGACCACGCTGGAGGAGGTGGCCGAGGAGGCGGAGGTCTCCAAGAGCACGTTCTTCCGCTTCTTCCCGGCCAAGGAAGCGGCGGCGGTCGAGGCCGAGACGGAGCTGTGGGCGGCCTACCTGGCCGCGCTGGCCGACCGCCAGCTATCCGGCGCCATCCTTGGCGAACTGCACCTCACGCTGGCCTCGGCCATCGCGGGCCTCGACCCCGGCTGGGACCGGCGTTTCATCGATACCCGCCTACTGATAATCGCAGCGCCCGACCTGCTCAAATACGTCGAGCACTACCGGCACGGGGTCAAGCGCCAGGTGATCGACTGCCTGGCCGACAAACTCCGGCTGGACCCCGAAGACCTGCGGCTGCACCTGGTAGTAGAACTGACCATCACAGCCTTCAGCGTCTCCGGCCGCCACTGGGTCCATAGCGGCGGACAGGGCGGCCGCGCCGCCTTGCTGGACGGCTTCGACGAAGCCGTCCGCGCCATTCCCGCCAGCCTGGACCTTTCCGCCTCCGCGTAACATCCGCCCCGGCACCGGGCGCTGCGGTTATCGTGTGACGATTAAACGAAAAGGTGTTTGATTAGGTGGCCGATGTGAGGGGTTGTTCTGCGCGCGGCCTGCCTCCTGCGCGTGACCCTCGGGCGCCGGGCGGGAGCATTCTTTTATAGGCCCGCGGCGGCGGCGATGGCGGCCAGGCCGGCGGGCGCGGCCACGATGCCGGCGATGACCAGCCAGGCCGTCGGGTTCGCGAGGTTGAAGGTCCAGCCAACGCCGAAGCGGGCGCCGACCAGAATGGCGGGGTCATCGCGGTTGACGTAGATCAGCCCGGCTTTCCAGAACCGGTCGTCATCCCGGTCGACCCCCGCCGCCGGGCCGTAGCCGCCGCGACCGCCGGGCAGGCGGGATCCGCCTTGGCCCACGCGGAAGGTGACCACGGCCAGGACGAGCAGGCCGACCGCGAACGGCAAGACGGGCAGGGCCGAACCGATGCCGGAGGGCCGGTAGACCTGCCAGTTCCGCAGGGCGGCCAGCAGCAGGGTGAGGTCCACCAGCGCGAGGAGGGTCAGCAAGGCCCGGGTGCAGGCGGCCAGGAACCTGCGGTAGCGGCGGGTCGAACCCGCCGCGTCGGCGGCCTCGATGTCCGGGCGGGAGCGGTAGACGATCAGCATCATCCCGGTCCACAGGGCGGTGACGTAGAACTGAGCGGCCACGATGGCGAACACGGAGACGACCGACTTGGGCACCAGGTGACCGCCGGCGGTCACGCGGGCGGGCAGGTGCGGGTAGCGGAGCGCGCCGACCAGGACGGTCACCGCGATCACGGTCAGGGCCGGGATCAGCCAGCGCACCGGGAAGCGGGGCGGATCGGTCCGCCAGCTGGTGTCGGTGGCCACCACCTGCCGGTGCCCGGCGTACCAGCGTTCGGCCTGCTTGACCGCGGCGATCCGGTTCCGCGCGATCAGGTAGCAGCCGAGGTCGGCGGCCACCTCAGCAGCAGGATGATCCTGCTCAGCCACCATGACCCGTGGTCCCGGAGCAGGACCACGAGGACGATGCAGCAGGCGCCGATGACCGCGGTCCGCCCGTAGTAGGCGCGCCGCTGCTGCCGGATGACGGGCGCGTTAGCCCGTTCGGGCGGGACGCGGACGCCGAACGGCACGGTCGGCCGGGTGATGGCGGGCGCGAGGCACGACGCCACCGCGAAGAACGACACGATGACCTCTCCGGACAGGCTGCCCGCGGTCATGGCTGGCCGACCAGTCCCGGGCCGGACTCGCCGTCGACCGGAAAGGTGAAGGCGGCGATGGCCTCCCGGCAGTGCCGCACGATGTCCTCGGCGGGCAGGCCCTGGGCGGCGGCCTCGGCCAGCAGCGTGCTCAGCCGGGCCGCCCAGTCGTGGGCCCAGTCCGGGCGGGGCGGCCCGCTGCCGGCGTCGCGCTGCACCACCGCGCCGGACTTGCGGCCGATCCGCAGCAGGCCCTCCTGGCGGAGCAGGTCGTAGCCCTTGTTCACGGTGTGGAAGTTGACGCCCAGGTCGACCGCGAGCTGCCGGGTGGAGGGCAAGCCCGAGCCGGCCGGCTGCCGGCCGCCGGCGATCGCCTCCACGATCCGGTCCCGGATCTGCTGGTAGATGGGCACCGGGCCGTCCGGCTCGACGCTGAGCAGCATGCGGTCAGGCCCGCCTGAGAATGATCCAGAGGTCGGGCCATTCCCCTTGGCCGTCGGTGACGCCGCCAAATGTCCGGGTCAGCTGGAGTGTCGAGGTCATCATGCTCCTCGGGTTCGGTAACTACCGCTGGTCGGCTTGGTGCCGGTGATCAGGCGCTCGCGGTCGAACACCCGGGCCACGGCGAAGCAGGCCAGGCCGTCGACGACCAGGAGACCGCCCGCGAAGGCGGCGGCCACGGCGAAGGTCGGGCTTAGCACCTGGAACGAGAAGAGCGCGGTCACGGCGACCGGCGGCAGGCTGGCCAGGGTGCCGAGCTGCTGCGCGACGCGGGTGTCGGTAGCCCGGGCGGAGATGGCCAGGCCGACCCAGATCGCCCAGCCGGCCAGCAGCGGGATGAAGACCAGCGCAGCGGGCAGTTGCGGGGCGTGCAGCACGGCCGTGGCCACCGCCGGCGTGGCCGCGAACTGCGTGATCGCCACGAAGACGCCGAACATCAGGTAGGCGACGCCCACCGCGGGCAGGAAGATCGCCGCGGCCTTGCCGAGCAGGAATTCCACCGCGCTGACCGGCGTGGTCAGCACCGGCTCGAGAGTGCCCTGCTCTCGTTCCCCGACCACCGCGTACGAGCTCAGCAGCGCGGGCACGAAGACCGGGATCAGCAGCGGAAGGAACAGCCCGGTTTCGACCCGCTTCTCAAGCACCGTGCTCAGCGCGGAAGCCTTGATCGCGAGGATGCTGGCGGTGGGACTGATGAGGAAGACGATCGGCAGGATGGTCGCGGTGACGAGGATGAACCGGTTACGCCGGAACTCCGCGAGTTCCTTGCGGATGACGGCGCCGATCCGGGTCGCGCTGATGCTCATCGGGTCCGCCCCTCCGTGTCCTCGATCAGTTCGAGGTAGACGTCTTCGAGCGAGTGCCGCGATTCGGCGATCGACAGCACGTCGGCCCCGGCGGCCACCAGGGCCCGGGTGACCGCGGGCGCGGCCCGGGCCGGATCTGAGACGGTCAGGACGTAACCGGCCGACCCGGGTCCAGCGGAGCCGCCGGACCGCTTGGCGGACCGGCCGGCAGACTGGCCAGCCGACTGGCCAGCGGACTGGCCAGCCGACTGGCCAGCCAACTGGCCGGCGGACTGGCCGGCGGTTTGCCAGCCCTGGACCGCGGGCAGGCCGGCGAAGACCTGGTCGGGCCGGGCCAGCGGCGCCGCCGTGGTGACGGCCAGCGACCTGGAGAACAGCTCCTGGCGCAGCTCGTCGGGCCGACCGATGGTTCGCAGGCTGGTGTTCATGATCGCGACCCGGTCGCAGAGCCGTTCGGCCTCGTCGAGGCGGTGGGTGGTGAGGAAGATGGTGACGCCGCGGTCCCGCAGCGCGCCGATCAGGCCGTGCACCTCGTGCGCCGCCACCGGGTCCAGGCCGGAGGTCGGCTCGTCCAGGAACATGACCGACGGGTCGTTGAGCAGGGTGCGGGCCAGGGCGGCCCGCTGGCGCAGGCCCTTGGACAGGCTTGCGGTCAGGTCGTGGGCGCGATCGCTGAGGCCGACCGCCGCCAGGGCCTCGGCGATCCGCTGCTCGCGCCGCGGCAGGCCGTACAGCCGCGCGAAGTACTCCAGGTTCTCGGTCACCGTCAGCCGGCGGTACAGGCCGGGCGCCTCCGGCATGATCGAGATGTGCTGGCGGATCTCGGCCGCGCGGGCCGGGCCGAGCGGGATGCCCGCGACCACCGCGGACCCGGCGGTCGGGGCGATCAGCGTGCCGAGGATCCGCACCATCGTGGTCTTGCCCGCGCCGTTCGGGCCCAGGAAGCCGAACACCTCGCCCTGCGCGACGCTGAACGACACGTCGGCCACGGCGGTCCGCGGACCGAAGACCTTGGTCAGGTGGCTGACCTCGATCGCCGCGGACCCGGGCGGGGCCGCCTCTGGCGGCCGGGTCGGGCTGGAGGATGATCCAGACATTGCGCTCATCGCTTCTCCCCCGAGATCGTCTGATGCGCTGGGCAATATTCTAGTTCTTATAGAACTAATGGCACAAGGCGGGGGGGCCGGGGGCGATAGCGTGCTGGCATGGAGCACGCCAGACTCGGCCGGACCGGCCTGCAGGTCTCCAGGCTCTGCCTGGGGACGATGACCTTCGGACTGCAAAGCGACGAGAGCACGGCGGTCGCGATCCTCGACCGGGCCGCCGACGGGGGCATCGACTTTCTCGATTCGTCCGACGCGTATCCGCTGGGCGGGGACCTGAGCACGCGGGGAATCACCGAGGAGATCCTCGGCCGCTGGCTGCGGGGCAAGCGGGACCGGTTCATCGTGGCCACCAAGTGCTTCGCCCCGACCGGCCCGGCGCCATTTGACGCCGGCAACTCCCGCAAGCACATCATGGCGGCGGTCGACGCCTCCCTGAGGCGTCTGCAGACCGACTACATTGACCTGTACCAGCTGCACGGATACGACCGGGCGACGCCGATCGACGAGACCCTGGGCGCGCTGGACGATCTCGTCCATTCCGGCAAGGTCCGTTACACCGGCTGCTCGAACTTCCTGACCTACCAGCTGGTACGGGCGGTCGGCCGAAGCGAGACGCTCGGGCTGACCCGGCTGGACTGCGTGCAGCCCCGCTACAACCTGCTCTTCCGCCAGATCGAACGGGAAATGCTCCCGTTCTGCCTCGAGGAAGGCGTGGGCGTCATCCCCTATAACCCGATCGCGGGCGGCCTGTTGTCGGGCAAGCACTCGCGGTCCGCGCCGCCCGCCGAGGGAACCCGCTTCACGCTCGGCACCGCCGCCGGGGCCTACCAGGACCGGTACTGGCACGAACGGGAGTTCGGCACCGTCGATGAGCTCGGCCAGCTCGCCGAGAAAGCCGGGATCAACCTGGTCACCCTCGCGGTCGCCTGGGTGCTGGCGAATCCGGCCGTCACCGCGCCCATCATCGGAGCCAGCAGGCCCGAGCAGCTCCAGGCGAGCCTGGCCGCGGCAGAACTCGTCCTCGACGCTGGCCTCAAGCAGCAACTCGACGAACTCACTCAGCAGTACCGCATGGGAGACGCGCCACGGTAAGGCGAGTCCGGTGCCGGGGGCACGAGGGCCGCTTCGTTCGGCCAAAAAAAGAAAGCAGACGCGGGCCGGGCGGTCACGGTCCGGGCGGGCCCCAGATCGGGGGGTGCCGGTCCTTCCAGGGGCGGGCCTGCTCCAGCTGGGCGGACAGGGAGATCAGGGGGCCCTCGTCGCCCATCCGGCCGGCCAGCATCACGCCGATCGGCAGGCCTTCGGCGTTCCAGTGCAGCGGGACGTTGACCGCGGGCAGGCCCGAGACGTTGTAGATCGCGGTCCACGGGGTGAACCGCTTCTGCCGCTCGAAGTTCTCCGCCGGGTCGACCTCGTCGAAGTAGCCGACCGGCACCGGCGGCCGGGTCAGGGTCGGGGTGAGGATCGCGTCGTAGGCGGCGAGCGCGGCGATCGCCGGGCGGGTGACGAACTGCATGTAGGCCTGGGCGAAGATGAAGTCGGGCGCGGCGGTGGCCCGGCCGCGCTCGCGCAGGTAGCGGGTCAGCGGCAGCAGCACGTGCTCCTGGGACGGATCCACCGGGGTCAGCGTCGCGTAGGCGTAGTAGATGATCTCGAAGAACGGCACTATGTCCTCGCCCAGCGGCAGGGCGATGTCCTCGACCTCGTGGCCGAGGCTGGCCAGCAGGCGGCTCGCGTCCTCGTAGGCCGCCAGGCAGTCCGGGTGGACCTCGACGCCGGGTACCGGGGCCTGCAGGGTGCGGCCGATCAGGAGCCGGCCCGGCGGGCGGCTGGCGTAGCCCAGGAAGGTCTCCCCGGGCGCCAGCGGCGGCTGGGTGTACATGTCGCCGGGGTAGTTGCCCGTCATGACGTCGAGCAGCAGCGCGGCGTCGGCCACGGTCCTGGTGAGCGGGCCGTCGACCCCGAAACCGAGGAGGTCGGGGACGAGCGGGCCACCGGAGATCCGGCCGCGGGACGGCTTGATCCCGAACAGCCCGCACACGCTGGAGGGGATGCGGATGGACCCGGCACCGTCGCTGCCCTGGGCGGCCGGGGCCAGGCCCGCGGATACCGCGGCGGCCGCGCCGCCGCTCGACCCGCCCGCGGACCGGGACAGGTCCCACGGGGTCCGGGCGGGCGGCCCGATCTTGGTCTCGGTGTAGCACGGCAGCCCGAACTCGGGCGTGGACGTCTTGCCGGTGATGACCACGCCGGCGTCCTTGAGCCGGGTCACGACGTAGTCGTCGCCCTGGGGCACGTTGTTCTCGTACGCGAGCGAGCCGAACGTCTGCCGCACCCCCGCGACCTGGTTCAGGTCCTTGATCGGGATCGGCACGCCGGTCAGCGGCGGCAGGTCGGCCGGATCGGCGGCCCGGGCGACGGCCTTTTCGGCGGCGAGCGCCTGCTCGGCGGCCAGTTCGGGGGTGACGGTGTAGAACGCGCCGACCTGATCGTTGAGCTCGGCCGTGCGGCGTAGATAATGGTCGGTGACGGCGACCGGCGACAGTTCCTTCGCGCGGATCGCCGCGGCCAGCTCGATCGCGGTGAGCTCGTGAATCTGGGTCATGGTGGAGATGCTAGACCACTCATGCGCCGGGACGTTCGGCGTCTTATCGGGACGAATGGCCTGCTTTAAACGGGCCGGAGCGGGCACAATCGTGGTAGTACGGTGCTGTGCGCTGAGTCCCAACGCAGTTACGCTCAGGTAGTAGGTGAGAGCCGATGGCGTGGCCGAAGCCGAGAAACCGCAGGTCACCAGTACCAGTGGAGACGTCCAGCAATGGCGGCGGGGGCGCGGCAGAGGGGGCAAAGCCGCATGCCGTGGCACCGGACCAGGCCGGAAGGCCGTCGTGGCCGTCCCCGGAGCGCTGGCCAAGCGCGCACACCACGGTGGCGCCGGTCCCCGTGGAAGCGCAACTGAGCGCCGAAGAAGCCTCGGAATCCGGGCCGACCGATCCGGGCGACCGGCCGTTCTGGGAGAGCTGGGGGCGGGCCGACGAAGCGGCCGACCTCGACGAGCCCGGCGACGGCCTCCCGGAGGACGGGCCCGCCGACGACGCGGTCACGGACGTCGACCCGCGGCCCCGGCGATCCTGGGAACCCGTGGTCGCCACCGTGGGTGAGACCCGCGAACAGCCGAAGGCCGAGGGTATCGGCCAGCACCTGGGCAGCATGGCGCACCTGTCGGCGAACCCGCGGATGCGGACCTGGCAGCGGCGGGTCATCGTCGCGGTCGTCGCCGGGCTGCTGTTCGGCTTCCTGCTGCACGACTGGCGCTGGGGGCTGACCTTCGCCGTGCTGGCCGCCATCGCCGACACCATCATCCGGTCGCGGACGGTGTTCAAGGGCCCGGCGGGCGTCCGGCTGACCAAGGCCCAGAAGCACACCGTGCGGCAGCTGTCCAGCCTGGAGCGCAAGGGCTACCGGGCCATGCACATCCTGCCCATCCCGGACAGCGAGGAGCAGATCGACCACCTGGTGATCGGCCCGGCGGGCGTGTTCGCCATCGACTCCGAGGACTGGGACAAGCGGATGCCCGTGCGGACCAGCAACCACCGGCAGCTGTGGCACGGGCCGACCAGCATGAAGGACCGGCTCGAGCACGCGCACTGGGAGGCCGGCCAGGCCGCTTCGTTGTTGTCCGCGGAGACGGGCACCCCGGTCTCGGTCCGCGCGGCGATGGCCGTGTACGGGCCGAAGATCCCCTGGGACGTGGCCGAGATCAGGGACGTCGACGTGTTCAGCGGCGATCGACTGCGCATCTACCTGCGCCGCCGGGCCCGGCGGCGCGACGCCCACCCGCTCACCGCGAGCGAGATCGAGCGCATCGACAAGGCCGCCCACGTGGCGTTCCGGCGGGACCAGACGGCCTGACCTGGCGTGCCGGTAGGCTTTGGGTCTTCGGCTCTTTGTGCTCAGGAGATCACTATGCCTCCGCTTCGGTCCCGTACGGTCACGCACGGCAGGAACATGGCGGGCGCGCGCGCCCTGCTGCGCGCCACCGGGGTGGCGCGGGAAGACATCGGCAAGCCGATCATCGCCGTCGCGAACAGCTTCACCGAGTTCGTCCCCGGGCACGTGCACCTGCGCGAGGTCGGCCAGGTGGTGGCGGCCGCGGTGCGGGAGGCCGGGGCGATCCCGCGGGAGTTCAATACGATCGCGGTGGACGACGGCATCGCGATGGGGCACGGCGGCATGCTGTACTCGCTGCCGAGCCGGGAGCTGATCGCCGACTCGGTCGAGTACATGGTGAACGCGCACTGCGCGGACGCGATGATCTGCATCTCGAACTGCGACAAGATCACTCCGGGCATGCTGATCGCCACCATGCGGCTGAACATCCCGACCGTCTTCGTGTCCGGCGGGCCGATGGAGGCCGGGGCGCCTGCGGGCCTGGCTGCTGGTGCTTCGGGCTCGGCGGCCTCGGGGCGCAAGCTCGATCTCATCGACCCGATGGTCGCCTCGGCCGATCCTTCGGTGTCCGACGAGCAGCTGCTGGCCATGGAGGAGTCCGCGTGCCCGACGTGCGGGTCCTGCTCGGGCATGTTCACGGCCAACTCGATGAACTGCCTGACCGAGGCGATCGGCCTGGCCCTGCCGGGCAACGGCAGCACGCTGGCCACGCACTCGGCGCGCCGCGGCCTGTTCGAGCGGGCGGGCGCCGTGATCGCGGACATCACCCGCGAGTACTACGCTTGCCGGGGACTCGTCGGTGCTGCCGCGCTCGATCGCCAGCCGGGAAGCGTTCGAGAACGCGATGGCGCTGGACGTGGCCATGGGCGGGTCGACCAACACGATCCTGCACCTGCTGGCCGCGGCGCACGAGGCCGGAGTCAACTTCGGGCTGAAGGAGATCGACGAGCTGTCCCGCCGGGTGCCGTGCCTGTGCAAGGTCGCGCCGAGTAGTTCGTATCACCTGGAGGACGTGCACCGGGCGGGCGGCATCCCGGCGATCCTGGGCGAGCTCGACCGCGCCGGGCTGCTCAATCGCGGGGTGCGCACCGTGCACAGCGCTTCGCTGCGCGAATTCCTCGATTCCTGGGATGTGGGGTCTGCGTCCGTTTCTGATGCGGCCGTCGAGCTGTTCCACGCCGCGCCGGGCGGGGTCCGGACGATCAGGCCGTACTCGCAGTCGTCGCGCTGGGATGCTTTGGATCTAGACCGGGTTTCCGGGTGCATCCGGGACGCGTCGCACGCGTACACGGCCGACGGCGGGCTGGCCGTCCTATACGGAAACCTGGCGCCAGACGGCGCGATCGTCAAGACCGCGGGCGTCCCGGAGGAACTGTGGACGTTCTCCGGCCCGGCCGTGGTGTTCGAGAGCCAGGAGGACGCGGTGGCGGGCATCCTGGCTGGCGCGGTCCGCGCCGGCGACGTGGTGGTCATCCGGTACGAGGGTCCGCGCGGCGGGCCCGGCATGCAGGAAATGCTGTACCCGACCAGCTTCCTGAAGGGCAAGGGGCTCGGCCGGGCCTGCGCGCTGATCACCGACGGGCGGTTCTCCGGCGGGACGTCGGGGCTGTCGATCTGCCACGTGGCGCCGGAGGCGGCGGGGGGCGGTCTCATCGCGGTCGTCGAGACCGGCGACACGGTGGTGATCGACATCCCGCGCCGGGAACTGCGGCTGGACGTGCCCGATGCGTCGCTGGCTCCTCGTCGCGCTGGCGTGCTCGCGTCGTTGGGGTCGTACCGGCCCGCGGACCGGCAGCGGCCGGTCAGCGCGGCGCTCCAGGTCTACGCGGCGATGGCCACCTCGGCGGCGACCGGCGCGGCCCGCGACGTCACGCTCATCGCCCACCCGGACAAGTGAGCACCGCCCTGCCTTCGTCATCTGGGCCTTTGTCATCTGGGCCGTTGTCATCTGGGCCGTTGTCGTCGGGCCGTTGTCCTCTGGTACCGGGGGGTTCGTCCGCCCGGCCCGAGCAGGTGATGCCGATGACCTGGCCCGGGTTCAGGTCGCCTCGTGGCGTTCGGGCTTTGCCGGGATCGTGCCGCCCTCGTTGCTGGGCGAGTTGACCGGCGAGGAGGCTTCGGCCGTGTGGCGGGACCGGTGGCGGGAGGCGATCGGCAACCCGCCGACCAGCAGGCACCGGGTGCTGGCAGCGGTGACGGATTCTATGCCTCGTGAGGTGGTCGGGTTCGTCTCGGCCGGGCCCGCGACCGACGCCGACCGCTGGCCCGGGACCGACGCGGAGATCTACGAGTTCCGGGTGGCGCCGGACCGGACCGGGCAGGGACACGGCGGCCGGCTGATGCACGCGGTGGCGGACACGCTGGTCGGCGACGGGTTCCGCACCGTGTCCATCTGGGTGCTCGAGGCGGACGTGGCGGTGCGTCGCTTCCTCGAGTCGGCGGGGTGGGCCGCCGACGGGGCCCGGGGCGAGCTGGACGTGGGAGTTAGCGTCCCCGTGGTGCGGCTGCACACGGCGATCAGTGAGTGACGACGTTGACCTAGGATCTGTGCGTGGCTGATGCACGGCAATGGCTGGCGGGAACGCGGCCCAGGACGCTGCCGGCGGCCGTCGTCCCGGTGCTGATCGGCTCGGGCGTGGCCCTCGGGTACAGCCGGTTCTCCTGGTGGCGGGCGCTGCTGGCGCTCGTCGTGGCCCTCGCGCTCCAGGTCGGGGTCAACTTCGCCAACGACTACAGCGACGGCGTGCGCGGCTCGGACGCCAAGCGGGTGGGACCGGTCCGGCTGGTCGCCGCGGGGCTGGCCACGCCCCGGCACGTGCTGCTGGCTGCTTTTTCGTGCTTTTTCGTGGCGGGCGCGGCCGGGCTGGCGCTGGCCGCGGTGACCGCGTGGTGGCTGGTGGCGGTGGGCGCCGCGTGCGTGGCCGCGGCCTGGTTCTACACCGGCGGCCCGCGGCCATACGGGTACCACGGGCTCGGCGAGGTCTTCGTGTTCGCGTTCTTCGGCGTGGTCGCGGTGGCGGGCACGGCGTACGTGCAGATGGACCGGTTCAGCTGGCTCGGGCTGGCCGCCTCGGTGCCGGCCGGACTGCTGGCCTGCGCGTTGCTGATCGTCAACAACCTGCGCGACATCCACGGCGACACGCTGGCGAGCAAGCGGACCCTCGCGGTCCGGCTCGGGGACGCGCGCAGCCGGACGGCGTACCTGCTGACGGTGTTGCTGCCGTTCTGCTGCGCCGCGCTGATCGGCATCTACCGGCCGTTCACGCTCCTGGTTTTGGTTACCGTGCCGCTGGCGCTGGTCCCGCTCCGGGCCGTTCGGGCGGGCGCGTCGGGTCCGGCGCTGATCAGGACGCTGGGGCAGACGGGACGCCTGCAGCTGGCGTTCGGCGTCGCGTTCGCGGTCGGCCTAGCCATCCACTTGTGAGCCTGGGATCGCCGGAGCGCGGCCGTTAGGCTTGTTTTGTGCTACCGCCTTTGCGACCTTCGGAGGGCCGATCCATCATGACCACTGCGGATAACGAAGCACCGAAGATCCTGGACCTGCCGATCGGGCTGTCAGCTACCGGGATGCGCCGGGAGTTCGACAGCCTGGGCGACGTGGAGGTGCCGGCGGACCAGTACTGGGGGGCGCAGACCCAGCGGAGCCTGCAGCACTTCAACATCGGCCACGACCGGATGCCCAAGGAGGTGTATCACGCCTACGGGTACGTGAAGAAGGCCGCGGCGATCGTGAACGGCCGGGCCGGGCGGCTGCCGGCCTGGAAGGCCAGCCTCATCGAGCGGGTATGCGATGAGGTGATCTCCGGGGCGCTGGACACCGAGTTCCCGCTGTACGTGTTCCAGACCGGGTCGGGGACCCAGTTGAACATGAACGTGAACGAGGTCATCTCCAACCGGTGCATCCAGCTGGTGGGCGGCACGTTGGGCTCGCCAGAGCCGGTGCATCCCAATGACCACGTGAACATGGGCCAGTCCTCCAACGACACGTTCCCGACCGCGATGCACATCGCCGCGCACAAGATGGCCACGGAGAGGACGATCCCGGCGCTGCAGCGGCTGCGGGACGCTGTCGACGGCAAGTCCAAGCAGTGGGCGGAGGTGGTCAAGATCGGGCGGACGCACCTGGAGGACGCGGTGCCGCTGACCGTCGGCCAGGAGTGGTCCGGCTACGCGGGGGCGCTGGAGGACGCGATCGCCGAGGTCGAGCCGGGTGACTGACGGGCTGCTGGAGGTGGCCATGGGCGGTACCGCGGTGGGCACCGGGCTGAACGCCCCGGCCGGGTTCGGGGAGCAGGTCGCGGCGCAGATCGCCTCGATGACCGGCGTCGCCGTTCGTGACCGCGGCGAACAAGTTCACCGCGCAGGGCACGCTGGACCGGATGGTCCGGGCGCACAGTGGGCTGAAGACGGCGGCGGTGACGCTGTTCAAGATCGCCAACGACCTGCGCTGGCTGGGCTCCGGGACCGCGGACCGGCATTCACGAGCTGATCTTCCCGGAGAACGAGCCGGGGTCCTCGATCATGCCGGGCAAGGTGAACCCGACCCAGGCCGAGGCCATGCTGATGGTCGCCATCGAGGTCATCGCCTCCGACGTGGCGGTGAGCATGGGCGGGGCGGAGGGGAACTTCGAGCTGAACGCGTTCCGGCCCATCCTGATCGCTAACTACCTGCACTCGGCGCTGATCATGGCTGACATGTGCGACCACTTCCGCGAGTACATGGTCGAGGGCACCAAGCTCAACCAGGCCAAGCTCAAGGAGAACATCGACCGGTCGGTGATGATGGTCACCGCGCTGTCGCCGGTCATCGGGTACGACAAGGCCGCCGAGATCTCCTACTACGCCATCGACCACGACCTGACCCTGAAGGAGGCGGCGCTGGCCAAGGGCGTTCACGAGGACCTGTACGACCGGGTCGTCGACCCGCTCGCGCTGACCCGCGGCGGCTCGGCCGACCTGCCGTCAGGCCCGCAGAAGTCCTGATGAGCGCTCCGGACACCTCGGCGGCGCAGCGGGCGCACGCGATGGAGCCGGTCGGCAAGGCGGCCCTGATCGCCTCGGTCGGCGGGACCCGGGGCTACGCCGACTGGACCAACCCGGACCACCGGCTGCGGCGGCTGCTGGCCGAGTTCATCGGCATGTCCGGGCTGACCTTCATCCTGTCCGGCGGCGCGGCCATCTTGGCCCGGTACGGCGGCCACGCTGCTGCAGCCCTGGCAGACGGTGCTGGTCCTGTCGGCGGTCTCGGCGCTGTGGCTGGTGGTGGCGGTCTACTTCCTCGGCGATATCTCGGCCCACTTCAACCCGGCCACGACGCTGGCCTTCGCGCTGCGCCGCGACATGGGCTGGGTGATGGCCGGCGCCTACTGGGCGGTCCAGTTCGCGGCGGCCATCTGCGGGTCCTTGCTGGCCCGCGGGTTCTTCGGCCCGGCCGGGCACCTGGCCGCCACCATGCCCAAGCCCGGCCAGTCCTGGCAGGCGGCCGGGTTCGAGGCCGTCATCACCTTCGGCCTGGTGCTCATGATCCTCAACATGGCCAACGGGCCCAAGCTCAACGGGCCGTTCGTCCCGCTGGCCGTCGGCGCGTACATCATGGCCTGGGGCACGATGGGCGGCCCGTTCGAAGGCGCCTCGATGAACCCCGCCCGCAGCTTCGGGCCCGATGTGGCCATCGGCAACCTGTCCACCTGGTGGGTGTACCTGATCGGGCCGGTGGCCGGCGCGGCGATCGCGGTCGGGGTCGCGCGGGTGCTGCGCGGGCCGGCCCGGGCCCAGGAAGCCAGCGCGGCCCAGGGTACCCCGCTCGACCGGACCGCATGAGGTCGTGCGGGTGGCGCGGCAAAGGGCAGGCCAGATCGGAGATTCTGGGCATGGTCCAGGGCCTGACGAGAGACACTTGAGACGAAAATGGACGGTATCAGCGACATCGGGCCGGTTGGCGTTGTACCCTCCCCATAATCCCAGGTTGTGAGATACGGGCGCGGAACGGTGCCTGAGCGCGTGCGTGTCCAGCGGGAAGGTGTTCAGTTGCAAGCGCAGGGAATGTGGTCGGCCGGGGACGGCGACGATAACCGACGATTCCTTGCCGAACTGCGCGCGCTGCGCGACACGGCTGCACTGGAATTCGACGAACTGGCGGCCCGGGCCCACTACCCCAGCGACGTCCTGAAGGAAGCGGAGAGCGGTCCCTCCCTGCCCACCCTGCCGATCCTGGCCGCGTACGTCCGGGCCTGCGACGGAGACGTGCCCGAGTGGGAGGAACGGTGGCGGCGCCTCGGTTTCGAGGCCCACGCCGATCCCGGCCTGCCGGTCAGGGCCGCCGGGGCCAGCCCGGCCGCGGTGGCCGGGGCCCGCGCGGGGGTCGGCGTGGCCCCGCCCGAGTCGTACGACGCGGAGCGGATCCGGGCGGTGCTCCGGGGTGCCCACGGGAGTTCGGACCGGGGTGCGCGCGGTACCGCGAGCCGGAAAACCGCGCCTGCGGCCTCCGCGGGCGCGGGCTGGGATACGGACACCAGCGCGGATACCGTCGGGGGCTGGGGCGCGGACACCGGCGCGGGCTGGGACACCGGGTCCCAGGGGGATGCGGGCGCGCCGCTGGGTGCGGGTACGAGCTGGCCCGGATTCCAGCCGGACGCGGGCCCGCACTGGGATGGCGCCGCGGCTGACGTGCCGGACGTCGGCCCGGGCTGGGGTAGCACCGGGGCTGACGGCCGGACGCGGGCCCGAGCTGGGATAGCACCGGGGTTGACCTGGGCGGCGCTTCGGCCAACGGGAACCATCACGTGAGCGAGCCCGACGATGGGCCGTCCGACACCGCGGTCATCGAGGCTGCCGGACGCGGCCCGAGCCGAGGCCATCCGGCGCGATCCGTTCTCCACTGCCTGGCTGCAGGACGAGCTGACGTCGCCGCCCGACCTCGAGCCCGGGTGGCAGGACCAAGCCGACGCCGAGCCTTTGCCGGACGACTGGTTCGCCCCGCGCGAGACGACCGACCGGGAGCAGACCTGGTCATCAGCGGATACTCAGCCGTCGCCCGCCGTCGCTGACGCCTGGTTCACCCCGCGCGAGCGGACCGATGACGGGCTGGTGGCGCCGGAGCACGACATGGCACCGCCGGCGGAGTCCGCACCGCTGGTGACCGGGTTCTGGACGCCTTCGACCGCGGCGCAGTCGTCTGCTCCGGGGCCGGCATCGGCTCCGGGGCCGGCATCGGCAGCGGCACCGGCATCGGCTCCGGGGCCGGCACCGGCATCGGCAGCGGCACCGGCATCGGCTGAGGTCCGCCGGCCTGATCCGCCGCAGGCCGAGGGGCTCACCCTGGCGCGCACGATAGCCGAACGCGCGGTGCCGCCCGGGCCGGTCGTCCCGCCGAGCAAACGGCGCGCGGACCGGTTCTATCCGGTGCGGCTGCTGGTGGTCATCGTGGTGGCCGCCCTGATCGGCAGCGTCCTGGTCCTCCTGCTTCGTTAGCTAGTTCGCGGGCTCACTGCCGTTGGCCGCTCGGCGTGTCCAGGTCCGGCGGGACCGCGGGCACATCGGCCTGGGTTAGGTCCCCGGCGCTCAGCGGATCAGCGGAACCGAGCGGGTCGCCGAAGTTCACGCCGGGCACGGTGGCGGCGAGCATGGCCGTCATGACGTCGGCCGCCGCGGCAGGGTCGGAGCCGACCGCGGCCGACGGCGTGGCTTCGGCGGACGGCTCGGCCTCGCTCGGGTGGCACCGGCAGCCGACGAGGCGCTGATCGCGGGCCGCCCGTCGGCGGCGGGCACGGCCGACGGCTGGCGCCGGGCCTGATGCTTGGTCCCCGGGCTGGCCTCGGCCCCAGCGGGCGGCTCCCCGCCGCCGAAGGCGCTGGCGACGGACCTCAGCGCGGTGGTCACCTCGCTGGGGATGACCCAGAACGTGTTGCCCGCCCCCTGGGCCAGCTGCGGCAGCGTCTGCAGGTACTGGTACGCCAGCAGCTTGGGATCGGGGTCGTTGTCGTGCACGGCCTGGAAGACGGCGGCGATGGCCTGCGCCTGGCCCTCGGCGCGCAGGATCGCGCCCTGCTTCGCACCCTCGGCGGTCAAGATGGCGCTCTGCTTCTCGCCTTCGGCGGTGAGGATCTTGGACTGCCGGACACCCTCGGCGGTCAGGATCGCGGCGCGCTTCTCCCGCTCGGCGCGCATCTGCTTCTCCATCGCGTCCTTGACCGACTTCGGCGGGTCGATGGCCTTGATCTCCACCCGGGTGACCCGGATGCCCCACTTCCCCGACGCGTCGTCCAGGACGCCGCGCAGCAAGGCGTTGATCTTGTCCCTCGAGGTCAGCGTCTGCTCCAGGTCCATGGACCCGATCACGCTGCGCAGCATCGTCGCGGTGATCTGCTCGATCGCCTGGATGTAGTTGACGATCTCGTAGTCCGCCGCTCGCGGGTCGGTGACCTGGAAGAACAGCACCGTGTCGATGAGCACCACCAGGTTGTCCTCGGTGATCACCGGCGCGCCATTGAACGAGACGACCTGCTCGCGCAGGTCGATAATCGGCTTCACCCGGTCGATCATGGGGATGACGAAATTCATCCCGGGTTCCAGCGTCTTGCGGTAGCGGCCGAGTCGCTCGACGTTGCGGGCGCGGGCCTGTGGCACGATCCGTATCGAGCGCACCACTGTGATGACGACGAAGATCGCGACGACGGCCGCGATGATTCCTTCAGCCAGGATCATGGCTACTCCCGGGGATAGACAAGTGCGGTGGCACCCTTGATCTGCATGACGTCGACCTTCGTGCCGACCGGGATCACGAGCGATTCGTCCAGGTAGGGACGCGAGGACCATTCCTCGCCTTCGATGCGGACCCGCCCGCTGTGCTCGTTCACTTCTTCCAGGACGATCGCCGACCGGCCGACCAGCGCGGCGGTTCCCGTGCGCAGCGCAGGCGGCTGCTTGATGTGGCGGATGGCGATCGGACGGACGAAGCCGAGCCCCGCCCCGGCCGCGACGACGAACGCGGCCAGCTGGATCGCGAAATCAAGGTGGAACGCTCGCGACCACGGCCGCGACCACGGCCGCGACCGCGATGATGCCGAAGGCGAACGTTATCGTCACCAGTTCGGCCACGCCGAGCACGGCCGCCACGATCAGCCAGACGATCCAGGACTCCATGGCCGCTCCGCTGAAGGCTTCTGCTCCGAGAGTATCCCCTGCCGGGATCGGTTCGTATCACGTCCCGGCTGCGTCACTCGACGCACGCCGATACCCGGTGTTATCGGTTCAATACCGCCCGATTATGTGCAATTGATGACAATTGACCGTCTAGGTCCTACAGGGGATTTCTCCCGACCTACACTCGTGAGGTAAGGCATGTCCTGCGGCGCGGCTGGGTGACCAGCCCAGGAGGTACCTGGTGGAACGTGGCGACACCGGCCTGGGCCGCGATGCCTATGGCCTGCCCAGGCGAAGACGCCTGGGTGAACGCCGCGCTTACCGGGCGGACGACGGCGCCGGCCCGAACGGGCCGGACGGTGCCGACGACGACGAGTACAGCCAGCTGCTGCGGCGCCCCGGAGAGATGCCGCCCCAGCCGGGCCTCCACCAGCCGGGCCGCTCGCGCATGCGCCCGCCGCCGGGCCGCTTCCCGCCGCCGCCCGGAAACCCCGCTGACGGCTTCCCGCCGAATGGCGCGCCGGGCAACGGCGGCCCCATGACCGCGGGCCCCGCGAACGGAGGCCCGATGAACGGTGGTTCGGCGAACGGCGGGCCGATGCCTGGCCGGCAGTACCGGCTGTCGAACGGGCGCCGGGTACCGCCGCGTGCCGACCGCCCGTACCGCTCGCCGGCGCCCGGCCCGGCGGGCGGCCCGGCAGGCGGAGTGCGAGGCCCATGGGATCAGCCCGGTCCGGGGCAGCCCCCGGGCCAGGATCCGCTCGGTGCCAACTGGCGTCGGCCCCGGCCGCAGACGCCCGGACGGTCCGCCTCCGGGCGCCGACGCAGGCCCGCAGGCCTACGGCCACGGCCCCGGGGCGCACCGGATGTCCGGGGGGCCCGGGGCTTCCGGGATGCCCGGGGCTACTGGGTTTCCAGGGGCATCTGGGTTTTCAGGGGCGTCTGGGCGCCAGGGGCGCCTGGGTCTCCTGGTGCTGCTCGGTTTCCGGGTGGGTCCGGGTTCGCGGGAGGTCCCGCGGGTCCGGGTTACGCGGGTCCGGGTCCGGCGGGCTCGGGCTATGCCGCTCCGGGTCCCGGCGGTCCGGGTCCTGCAGGTCCCGGTCCTGGCGATCCGGGTCTTGGCGGTCCGGGTCCTGCGGGTCCGGGTCCTGGCGGTCCGGGTCTTGGCGGTCCGGGTGCTGGCGGTCCGGGTCTTGGCGGTCCGGGTGCTGGCGGTCCGGGTGCCTGGCGGTCCGGGTGCCGGCGGTCCGGGTGCTGGCGGTCCGGGTTCCGGGGGTCCGCGTGGCGAGGGCTGGGGACGGCTCGGGGACCAGGCGGCGCGCGGGGTCCGCGGCACGACCCTGCCCGGGGAGGCGGGATCCGCGGGCCAGGTGATCCGCCAGCGCGAGAACGCGCTTCCCGACGAGCCGCCGGTGGCCGCGGCGCAGTCGGTGGTCAGCATCGCGCCGGACGGGCTCGAGTCGTTCGCGCGCGACCTGCGGGCGCTGCGCGCCAAGGCCGAACTCGACTACCCCGAGATGGCCGAGACATCGCACTACACGATGAAGACGCTCGTCTCGGCGGCGGGCGGGCTGCGGCTGCCCACGCTGCCGGTGGCCGTCGCGTACGTGCGCGCCTGCGGCGGGAGCGTCGCCGAGTGGGAAGAGCGCTGGCAGAAGCTGGCCACCAAGATCACCGCCGACGCGGTGAAGAAGCGCCGGGGCGACGGCGAGGAACTCCTGGCCCTCCCCGAGCCCGCCGATCAGCCAGCCCTGCCGGAACCGCCTGCCCCGGCCGCGGCGCAGGAGCCCCCGGCCGAGTCCGGCGAGGTCTACGTCATCACCTCCGCTAAACCCCGTCAGCCTGGTTGGTGAACTGCTAGTGCGGCTGCGGGGCTGAATGGGAGGGCCTGACACAATGGGCAGCGTGCTGCCGCCCGACAACC
The DNA here is from genome assembly GCA_963849595.1 of uncultured Actinomycetes bacterium. Taxonomy (GTDB): domain Bacteria; phylum Actinomycetota; class Actinomycetes; order Streptosporangiales; family Streptosporangiaceae; genus Palsa-504. The sequence goes on along the minus strand of CAWKIB010000043.1, from coordinate 6,627 downwards.
ACGTGCACACCCAATGGTCGTGGGACGCGCCGGCCGAGGCATCGATGGTGCGCAGCTGCGAGCAAGCGCTGGCCGTCGGGGTGCCCGCGGTGGCCTTCACCGATCACCTGGACTTCACGGTTTCGACCGACGGAGACCTGATCGCCGCGGAGCACATCGATCCGCGGCCGTACGCCGCGATGCGTCTGCTGGATGTCCCCGGCTACCTGGCGAGCGTGCAGGAGTGCCGCGAGCGCTTTCCTGACCTGCGCATCCTCACCGGCGCCGAGATCGGGGAGGCCCACCTGTGGGCCGCGAGCGCACGGGCCGTGGTGGCACGAGCCGGGTTCGACCGGATCCTCGGCTCGCTGCACGCGATCCCGTTCGACGGCAAGCTGACCGCGTCCGACGACCTGTTCCGGCGGATGCCCGCCGACGAGGTGATGCGGCTGTACTTCGCGGAACTGCTGCGGCTGGTCGAGGGCAGCGACATCTTCGGTGTCCTGGCGCACCTGGACTTCCCGCGACGGATGTGGCCGCGGACCGCGGCGCCCTACGACGAGCGGGCCTTCGAGCCGGAGATCCGGGCCGTGCTGCGCGCCCTGGCCGCCAACGGGCGGGTCCTCGAGGTGAACACGAAGAGCCCGCTGGCGTCGGCCGAACTGCTGGGCTGGTGGCGGGAGGCCGGGGGAACCGCGGTGTCGTTCGGCAGTGACGCGCATCAGCCCTGGCGGGTTGGTGCTCGGTTCAAGCTGGCGGTCGACGTGGTCGAGGCGGTCGGCTTCCGGGCAGGCCGGGACCGGTTCGACTTCTGGCGGCTTTAGCGGTCAGGGCCGAGGGGGTCTGGGGGGAAAGGCTTCCCCCCAGGAGCAGGGGGGGTCTGGGGGGGATCGCTCCCCCCGAGGAAACACAGTGTCGACGGCGGCGCGGACGCCCGAGCGCCGGAGGAAGGGTCCGGACCGCCGCCGACAGCTCTCAGGTCCAGGTGTCGCCGAAGCGGGCGGTCATGTCGTCCCAGCTTTCATCGTCGGGGCGGCGCTTCGGTTTGTCCGTCTCCTGGTCATCCAGGGCGGCCCGGGGCAGAGGGATCGACCGGCTTTGGCAGTGGACGGCGAAGCGTAGCTCTGCGTAGTAGGTCTCGCGGTCGCGGACTTCGGCGCGTGCCTCGATGGGGGTTTTGGGGTCCGGGCGGTCGGCGCCGGTTTCCCGGAACGGAAGCCGGTCATAGGACTCGGCCCCGTCGTCCGGTGACCGGCCCTCGTCGTCATACTTGCTGGCCACGACCCACACCTCGAATACCACTCTGATCTGCGACGTTGCCCCGCCAGCTAACACGGCCCGCAGGCGGGGCAACGTCTGGTTAAACACGGTGCGAAGTTGCTTCGCTACCATTTGTAGTGTAACCGAATGTGCTGTACCCAATGCAATGGGTAACAAGGTAATAGTTAGCTATCTCCCAGGTAATACTCTACGGAGAGTAATCGATACGAGATCTGAGGGAAGTTTTGCGGCGGCAGATACCACTGTGAATACGGGGCGTGCGGACTGGCGGATACCACGCTCCGTTCGGCCAAAAAGAAAAGACGTTCCTGGTTACTGTCCGCGCATGAGGTCGCCGATGATGCCGCCGACCGCGCCCGCCTCCGCGGCCTGCGGTGCGGCCTGGCGGGCCAGGTACGGGTCGAGCGCGTGCGCGAGGATGGGCAGCGGCATCGACTGCAGCCAGATCTGGCCCGGGCCGGTCAGTGCGACCAGGTGGAAGCCGTCGCCGCCGAAGGCCATGTTCGTGATGCCCGGCAGCCGGGTGATGGAGAACTCGACGCTGCCCTCGAACATGCCCACGTGCCCCGGGTGCACCATGAGCGCCTGCCCCGGGGACAGGGTGTAGTGCACCAGTTCGCCGGACAGCTCGATCCAGGCCCGGCCCTGGCCTTCGAGCTTTTGCAGGATGAACCCGTCACCGCCCCACAGCCCGCCGCGGAAACTCTGCTGCAGCCCGATGCTGGGCGTGATGCCCGGCGTGCCGCACAGCCAGCCGCGGCGGTGCACGAAGAACGCCTGGCCGGGGTTGATGTCGACCGGCATGATGTGGCCGGGCAGCTTGGCCGCGAACGTCACCATGCCGGCCCCGGAGACCGCCTCGTAGTGGGTAAGGAACAGCCCGCCGCCGCCCAGGACGCGCTTCAGGCCCTGCATCAAGCCGCCGCCAGGACCGCCGGTGCCCGTGTGCTGAGTGAGCTGGATGTTCGGCGTCATCCAGGACAATTCACCATGGGTAGAGACCACCTGCTCGCCCTGCTGCAAGGTGACCTCGAGGACCGGCATCGTGGTGCCTTTGATTTCAGCATGCACGGCCAGCAGCCTATCCTACGGGGTGGCTGTCCGATTTCCGCCAGTAGCAGCCGCCGCGGGCTGGCATTGTGGAATGCGTGAGTACGAACATGATGAAGCCGCCAGGGCTGTCCGGTCTCGATGACGAGCAGCAGTACCAGGCGGCGATCAGCAAGGACGCCCGCTTCGACGGGGTGTTCTTCATCGCCGTGAGCTCGACGGGCATCTACTGCCGCCCATCGTGCCCGGCGATCACCCCCAAGCGCGAGAACATGCGGTACTACCGCACCGCCGCCGCGGCCCAGGAGGCCGGCTACCGCGCCTGTAAGCGGTGCCGCCCGGACGCCTCCCCCGGGTCGCCGGAATGGAACATCCGGGCCGACGTGGTCGGGCGCGCGATGCGGCTCATCGCCGACGGCGTGGTGGACCGCGACGGCGTGGAAGGGCTGGCCAGCCGTCTCGGCTACGAGCAGCGCCAGGTGCGCAGGCTGGTCACCGCCGAACTGGGCGCCGGGCCGCTGGCCATCGCCCGCGCGCAGCGCGCCCAGACGGCGCGGGTGCTGACCGAGACCACCACGCTGCCGCTGTCGGAGATCGCGTTCGCGGCCGGCTTCACCAGCATCAGGCAGTTCAACTCGACGATCCGCGAGGTGTTCGCGGTGACGCCGACCGAGCTGCGCGAGTCGCGGGGGCGGCGGCGGCAGGCGCCGCGGTCCCGGCGTGCCATCGGGGTGGCCCGGTCCCTGTCGGACCCGGCGGCACCCGGGCTGATCCGGCTACGTTTGCCCTACCGGGCGCCGATCGACATCGAGCGGATGACCGGGTTCCTGGCGGCCCGCGCCATTCCCGGCGTGGAGGTGGTGGAGGACGGCCGGTACCGGCGGACGATGCTCTTGCCGAACGGCTCGGGGATCTTGTCGGTCGGCGCCGGCGACGGCTTTGTCGACTGCGAGCTGCAGCTCGAGGACCTGCGTGACCTGACCGCGGCGGTCCAGCGCTGCCGCCGGCTGCTCGACCTGGACGCCGACCCATCCGCGGTCACGGCTGCCCTGGCGGCCTCGGGGCCGGTGCTGGGGCCGCTGGCCCTGGCCAACCCCGGCCGGCGGGTGCCCGGGCACGTGGACGGGAACGAGCTCGCGCTGCGGGCCGTCCTCGGCCAGCAGGTGTCGGTGGCCGCCGCCCGACGCCTCGGGGCGCGGCTGGTGGCCGCCTACGGCAAGCCGCTCGAGCGGCCGGAGGGCACGCTGACGCACTGCTTCCCGACCGCCGAGACGCTGGCCGCGGCCGATCCGGGCACGCTGCCGATGCCGCGGGCCCGCGCCGCCGCGCTGACCGGGCTGGCCGCCGCGCTGGCCTCGGGCGACCTGTCGCTGGACCCCGGCGCCGAGCGGGACCGCGCCGAGGCGCAGCTGCTGGCCCTGCCCGGCATCGGGCCCTGGACGGCCGGTTACATCCGGATGCGGGCGCTATCCGACCCGGACGCGTTCCTGCCCGGTGACGTCGGAGTGGTCGAGGCGCTCGGACGGCTGGGCGCCGTACCGGCGGTGCGTAGCCGGGCGGTCAAGGCCGCGGCGGAGCTGGCCGAAGGCTGGCGGCCGTGGCGTTCCTACGCAGTACAGCACCTATGGGCCTATCTGGAGGAGAGTCAGTCATGACCAGCCCGTTCGTGGCGCCGGACACCGATGCCCCGCGCCTTTCCCATATCGTCAGCTCCCCCATCGGCCGACTGCTGCTGACCGGCGACGGGCACGCCCTGACGGGGCTGTGGATGCTGGACGCCCGGTCTTTTTCCGGCCGGCACTCGGCCCGGGCTTCGGGGCTGACGTCGAGCCCGGAGGCCTTCACCGAGGTGGCGTCGCAGCTTGAGGAGTACTTCGCCGGCGACCGCAAGGAGTTCACCGTGCCGCTGGCGCCGACCGGTACGCCGTTCCAGCTCGCGGTGTGGACGCAGCTGACCACGATTTCGTACGGGAGCACGGTCAGCTATGGCGACATCGCCCGCGCGCTGGGCAAGCGGCTGGTCGCGTCGCGCGCCGTGGGCCTGGCCAACGGGGCCAACCCGATCTCGATCATCGTGCCGTGCCACCGGGTGATCGGCAGCGACGGCAGCCTCACCGGTTACGGCGGCGGCCTGGATCGCAAGGAGCTGCTGCTCCGGCTGGAGGGCGCGGGTCCGGTCACGCTGTGGTGAGATTTCCGCCAGTAGTAGTGGCCGCGGGCTGGCATTGTGGAATGCGTGAGTACGAACATGATGAAGCCGCCCGGGCTGTCCGGCCTCGATGACGAGCAGCAGTACCAGGCGGCGATCAGCAAGGACGCGCGCTTCGACGGGGTGTTCTTCATCGCCGTGAGCTCGACGGGCATCTACTGCCGCCCATCGTGCCCGGCGATCACCCCCAAGCGCGAGAACATGCGGTACTACCGCACCGCCGCCGCGGCCCAGGAGGCCGGCTACCGCGCCTGCAAGCGGTGCCGCCCGGACGCCTCCCCCGGGTCGCCGGAATGGAACATCCGGGCCGACGTGGTCGGGCGCGCGATGCGGCTCATCGCCGACGGCGTGGTGGACCGCGACGGCGTTTCGGGGCTGGCGGACCGGCTCGGCTACGAGCAGCGCCAGGTGCGCAGGCTGATCACCGCCGAACTGGGCGCCGGGCCGCTGGCCATCGCCCGCGCGCAGCGCGCCCAGACGGCCCGGGTGCTGACCGAGACCACCACGCTGCCGCTGTCGGAGATCGCGTTCGCGGCCGGCTTCACCAGCATCAGGCAGTTCAACTCGACGATCCACGAGGTGTTCGCGGTGACGCCCACCCAGCTGCGCGAGTCACGCGGGCGGCGGCGGCAGGCGCCGCGCTCCCGGCGTGCCATCGGGGTGGCCCGGTCGCTGTCGGACCCGGGGGCACCCGGGCTGATCCGGCTACGTCTGCCCTACCGGGCGCCGATCGACATCGAGCGGATGACCGGGTTCCTGGCGGCCCGCGCCATCCCCGGCGTGGAGGTGGTGGAGGACGGCCGGTACCGGCGGACGATGCTGCTGCCGAACGGCTCCGGGATCCTGTCGGTCGGCGCCGGTGACGGCTATGTCGACTGCGAGCTGCAGCTCGAGGATCTGCGTGACCTGACCGCGGCGGTCCAGCGGTGCCGCCGGCTGCTCGACCTGGACGCCGACCCATCCGCGGTTACGGCTGCCCTGGCTGCCTCGGGACCGGTGCTCGGGCCGCTGGCCCTGGCCAACCCGGGCCGGCGGGTGCCCGGTCACGTGGACGGGAACGAGCTCGCGCTGCGCGCCGTCCTCGGCCAGCAGGTGTCGGTGGCCGCGGCCCGGCGCCTCGGGGCGCGGCTGGTGGCCGCCTACGGCAAGCCGCTCGAGCGGCCGGAGGGCACGCTGACGCACTGCTTCCCGACCGCCGAGACGCTGGCCGCGGCCGATCCGGGCACGCTGCCGATGCCGCGGGCCCGCGCCGCCGCGCTGACCGGGCTGGCCGCCGCGCTGGCCTCGGGCGACCTGTCACTGGACCCCGGCGCCGAGCGGGACCGCGCCGAGGCGCAGCTGCTGGCGCTACCCGGCATCGGGCCCTGGACGGCCGGTTACATCCGGATGCGGGCGCTGTCCGACCCGGACGCGTTCCTGCCCGGTGACGTCGGAGTGGTCGAGGCGCTCGGACGGCTGGGCGCCGTGCCGGCGGTGCGTAGCCGGGCGGTCAAGGCCGCGGCGGAGCTGGCCGAAAGCTGGCGGCCGTGGCGTTCCTACGCAGTACAGCATCTGTGGGCCTACTTGGAGGAGAGTCAGTCATGACCAGCCCGTTCGTGGCGCCGGACATCGATGCCCCGCGCCTTTCCCATATCGTCAGCTCTCCCATCGGCCGGCTGCTGCTGACCGGCGACGGGCACGCCCTGACGGGGCTGTGGATGCTGGACGCCGATCGGCACTCGGCCCGGGCTTCAGGGCTGACGTCGAGCCCGGCCACCTTCACCGAGGTCGCCACGCAGCTCGAGGAGTACTTCGCCGGCGACCGCAAGGAGTTCACCGTGCCGCTGGCGCCGGCCGGCACGGCGTTCCAGCTCGCGGTGTGGACGCAGCTGACCACGATTCCGTACGGGAGCACGGTCAGCTACGGCGACATCGCCCGCGCGCTGGGCAAGCGGCTGGTCGCGTCGCGTGCGGTGGGCCTGGCCAACGGGGCCAACCCGATCTCGATCATCGTGCCGTGCCACCGGGTGATCGGCAGCGACGGCAGCCTCACCGGTTACGGCGGCGGCCTGGAGCGCAAGGAACTGCTGCTCCGCCTGGAGGGCGCGGGTCCGGTCACGCTGTGGTGA
>CAWKIB010000042.1:0-29286 GCA_963849595.1 uncultured Actinomycetes bacterium | reverse complement strand
CGAACGCCTGCTGGATCCGGTCCAGCATGGTGTTGATCGCCGCGGCCAGCCGGCGCCTCCGCGTGGTCCCCGGGATCGGGCATCCGGGCGGTCAGGTCGCCCCGGCTGGTGATCATGTCGGCGGTGCTCGCCATCCGGTCCAGCGGCGCCAGGCCGCGGCTGATCAGCCAGCGGCCGCCCAGCGCGAGCAGCGCGAGCAGGATCGCCCCGGTGATCAGCTCGGCCAGGATCAGCCCGCGGACCTGATTGCCGACCGCGTTGTCGGGGCGGGCCACCAGCAGGATGTTCTCCCCGGCCGGCAGCAGATTGTTCTTGCTCGCGGGCCCGACGTCAGATCCTCCGCCAGATCGCGGTCAGGGTCGGCTCGCCGGACTGGGAGATGGTGAACAGCGTCTGGGCCGGATTCTGCACGAAGTACGCCGTCGCCTGCCGGCTGGCGATCAGGTTGTTCAGCAGGTTCTGCAGGTCGGCGGCGGTGTCCGGCGGCCCGGACAAGATCGCGGCGATCCTCGAGGCCACGTTGATGTAGGCCGCCGCGTACCCGTTCTGCAGGTTCGCGATCTCGGACACGTTCTCCTTGACCGTCAGCCCGAGGTCGGTATTGAACTGATCCTGCTCGATATTGCCCAGGACCACCGTGGTGACGACGCCCATGACGATGAGGAACAGGGCGGTGATCGTGATGAGCCCGGCCAGCAGCCGCGACCGCAGCGAGAGCCTGCCGCGCCCGGTCGGCTGCCGCCGGGTGTACCTCATCTGCTCACGCGCTCGGCTTCCGGCGGCACGCGCAGGCTGTACCCGACACCGCGCTGGGTGTGGATCAGCGGCGGGCCAAGCGGATCGAGCTTACGCCGCAGGTAGCTCACGTAGGTCTCCACCACCTGCGACTGGCCGGCGAACTCCCAGCCCCACACGTTCTCCAGCAGCTGCTGCCGGGTGAGCATCCGCCCCTGGTTGCGCATCAGGTAGGCGAGCAGCCGGAACTCCGTCGGCGACAGCTCCACCGGGGTCCCGGCCCGGCGCACGATCCAGTGCTCCTCGTCCAGCTCCAGGTCGCCGACCTGCAGCAGCGCGTCGGTACCGCCCGGCTGGGCCTCGCCGCCGGGCGCGCGCGTGGTCCGGCGCAGCACCGCCCGGACCCGGGCCACCAGCGCCTCGACCGAGAACGGCTTGGTGACGTAGTCGTCGCCGCCGAGCGTGAGCCCCCGGATGGTGTCAGACGTGGTATCCCGCGCGGTCAGGAAGATGACCGGGACGTCGTTGCCGTCCGCGCGCAGCGTGCGGCAGACCTCGAAGCCGTCCATGTCGGGCAGCATGACGTCGAGGATCATCAGGTCCGGCTCGTAGGCTTCGGCCTGGTGCAGCGCGTCCTTGCCGCTGGCGCTGACCGCGACGGCGCAGCCGTGGAACTTCAGCGCCACCTCGACGAGCTCGCGGATGTTCGGCTCGTCGTCTACGACGAGCACCTTGGGGATACGGTCACCGTCTGCCATGGCATCTCACGTTTCATCCTCCAGCATAGAAGCAGGATAGAAGTGCGCAGCATGCCGCGACGCGCCCGCCGCCCCGGGGCGCGCCGCGGCATGTCCGGGCGCCTAGCTCACCGACGTACCTGATGGCCCAGATACCGGACCGGAGGAGCTAGACCCTGAGCCCGAGCCCGGCCTGATCACGATCAGGCGGGCATCCTTGGCCCCGCTGACGACCGGACCGCCGGCGAACACGATCTGGCCGGTGGCCAGCGCGCTGGCGGTGGTCTTGCTGCCGTTCTGCCGGACCACCGTGTCGCTCACGATCAGCCAGGTCCAGGTCGTGCCGTCCGGCGCGCGGACCACCACCTGGCTCCCGCTCACCGACTGGATCGCGCCGCGCTCGAAGGCGAGCGTGTGGTAGCCCGTGCTGTTGTGGAAGGTGAATTCGCCGTCCACGCCGCCCAGGGCACGCAGCCGCGCCAGCGCCCGCCTGATCCGCGGCAGCGACCCGGCGGCCGCGGTGCTGCTCGCGGTGTTGAGTTCGGAGTTCAGTGTCGCGCCCTCGGCCGGGCCGGACCCCGAAACCCCCGAAGCAGCGGGGCTGGCCACGGCCGGGTTCGAGCCGCCGGTGACGGCCAGGGCGATCCCGCCGCCCGCGAGGAAGCCGGCCAGGGTGATGCCGGTTCCCCAGCGGAGCATCCGCTTCCTGCGGTTTGGCGCGGGAGGGTACTGCGGGTAAGGCCCGCCGACGCAGGCGGCCAGACGAGCATCGGGTAGGCCCTCCGGGCCGGGACCGTCCGCCGGAAATGAGCGCGGCCCGGCGGGGGTGCCATACATATTGGTCATGACAGTAAGGGTGGGTTCCGGGTCTTGGGGATCGCCCGGTTCAAGCTGTACGCAGGCTGTGAGTGATCCGCGAATTTGCTTATCGCCGGCCGGGCGGCACCGGGGAGCGCTCATGATTTTCTCGGTTTCTGCCAGGTCCCCGGCCAATCGGACATCTGCGCAGAAATGGATACACCGGTTCGTGATTCGTATAACTTGTGCCACACTGAGAGCTGTTGATCATCAGCTGAGGGGGTTGGAGAGTGGCAGCTCAGGTCCCTCGTGCGCCCGCCGGAGCGGACTACGGCAGGCCTGCTCCTGCTCGCATTTACGACTATATGCTGCGCGGCGACAATCACTTCCCGACCGACATCCTGGCCGCCGAACGGATCCTGTCCGCGGTGCCCGAGATCCGGGACTGCGCCTGGTCCAACCGCGGCTTTCATCAGCGCGCGGCCAAGTGGATCGCCGAGCGCGGGGTGCGGCAATTCATCGACATAGGCTCTGGCCTGCCGACGGTCGGCAACACCCACGAGGTCGTACAGAAGGTCATCCCGGGCGCCCGGGTGGTCTACGTCGACAACGACCCGATGGTGGCCGAGCAGGGCGGCCAGCTCCTCGCCGAGGACCGGTCGACCCGTGTCATCTGCGCGGACCTGCGCGAGCCCGAATCCATCCTGGATCATCCCGAGGTCACCGGGCTCATCGATTTCCGCGAGCCGGTCGGGCTGCTGCTGACCGCGGTGATGATGTTCGTGTCCGACGACGCGGATCCCTGGGCACAGGTCGCGCGGTACGTCGACGCCCTGGCACCGGGCAGCTACCTCGCGCTCTCGCACCTGACCGATGACTACAAGCCGCCGGTGATGGCCGAGCGATTCCGCGCCGTCTTCGACGGGGCCACCGAGCGCCTGTACTTCCGGTCCCGGGCCGGGATCACCACGTTCTTCGACGGCCTGGAGCTGGTGCCGCCTTATGAGGGCGCCGAGCCCGGCATCTGCTACACGGGGGTCTGGGGCGCCGAGGACCCGGTCCTCGCGGACAGCGACGGCGCACGCTGGCTCTACTGTGGCGTCGCCCGCAAGCCGTGACCGCCAAGCCCTCGGTCTCCGAGCTCGGCATCGACCTCGCCGCGCAGGCCTGGCAGCGCTCCGGCCGGGGTGACGGCGCGATCGAGGTCGCGTTCATCAACGCTCCCGCTCCTGGCCGCTGGGTCCTGATGCGGGTGACGGGCGACGCCGAGCAGCGGGTGCTGGTGTTCGACCGGCATGAGTGGGAGTGCTTCCTCGACGGCGCCCGCAACGGCGAGTTCGACGACGGCGCGGAGCCCTGACTCCTGCCAGCGAAAAATCGGGATTTGTGAATCGCAATTTGGGTACCGTAAGGGCATGACAGGGGTTCCTGTCAAGAAGGGGAACCGGAAATGAGCGATGACACCTACGGTGCCACCATCGCCAAGCGTCGGCTTGCCCGGCGGCTGACCACGGCTCGGGTCAGGGCGGGCTACACCGCCAACCACACCTGCGACATCCTGAACTGGGGCCGCGGCAAGGTCGGCCGGTTCGAGGCCAACCAGTGGAAGCGCCCCGAGATGAGCGACATCAGGGACCTCATCCGGATCTACGGCATCGAAGGGGCCGAGGCCGAAGAGATCGAGGACCTGGCCATCCGGGCCCGGGCCCGGCCCTGGTGGCGGGAGTACCCGGAGATCTTCGACAGTGAGTTCCCCGGCTACGAGAACGACGCCACCACCATCCGCGTGTTCATGCCCCTGGTGCTGCCGGGCCTGCTGCAGACGCCCGCCTACACCGAGGCGCTGATGCGGTCTGGGCCGCGGCCGCCGGCCTACCGGCGCAAGGCGGTCGATTCCCGGCTGCGCCGGCAGGAGATCCTGGACCGCAAGGACGGCTCCGCGCCCATGGTCAGCGCGGTGATCACCGAGGCCTCGCTGCTCTACCGGTGGGGCCTGCGGGAGGACCGCCGGGAGCAGATCGAGCACCTGGTCACCCTGAGCGTCCGCCGCAACGTGCGGCTGCACATCCAGCGCTTCGAAGACGGGCCGCCCACCGGCATCGTCTCCATGGTCAATATCTTCGGTTTCCGGGACGACGAACCAAGCCTGGTGTTCGTCGAGACCGATTACTCGGTTGAGGAGGTAAGCACGTCCGAGTCCGTTCAAGGCTATATCGAATCGTTCGAACGGGCCCGTGACGCCGCGCTTGAGCCCGCAGACACCACCGGCTACCTCGAACATCTCGCCAAGCGAATGGAGTAGGGCAATGACCGACCTGTCTCAGGCCATCTGGCGGAAGGCCCGCCGCAGCGCGCACAACGGAGGCTGCGTGGAGATCGCCGCCAACCTGCCCGGGGTGACCGCCATCAGGGATAGCAAGCGGCCCGACGGCGGTGCTCACATTATCGGCCGGGACTCGTTCGCCGAGTTCCTGGCGGACCTGAAGGGGGGCCGCTACGACCTGGAGTAGCCGTAGCGGGCACCCTTGCGGCGCATGGCAGGCTTATGTCCGGGAAAAGCCGATATGTCCAGTATGGTACTTCTGTGATTAAGTGCGATGAAAATAATAATGCCATCAATATTGCGAAGTGGGCCGGCTGAGTCGTAACCTGTGTTTCACAGATTTAAGAGTTGGAATCCAAGTATCGTGCTTTAGCGCAATACGTGCGCGACAGTGGCGCGGCAAGCGTTCCGGAACGCGGTCTCGGAGGTTGGTCTCGATCCCGACCTTCTCGAGGATGGCGTCCTGATGGCCAGCGAACTCGCGGCCAATACGCTGCACGCGCAGGCGGTGGCCGGGGTCGGCGGAGGGGGGAATCGGCTCGCGTCCGTGGTCGCGGACGTGGAGGGCGAGCCGATCGAGTCCGCCGGCCCGGCCCCTCGGGCTCACCGGAGCCACCGTCACCGCCCCATGGCGGCGGCCACCCGCTGGTAGGCGCCGAGGGTCAGCTCCCAGAAGCCGTCCACGTCGATGGACATCGCCACCTGGGCGTTGCCCCCGTCGACCTGCTCCCCGAAACCGGGTGCCTCGAAGTCGGTCACCGTCATCCCCGAGGTCAGCTGCCCGGCCGTCTCCACCTGCACCCGCGCCGGGACCAGCCCGAACAGGCCGGGCTGCGCCACCCAGGCCACCGCGCACACGTCGTGTACCGGGGGGCCCGACGGCTCGCTGACCGACTTGTACTGGTCCAGGGCGGGCAGCAGCAGCGTGGTGCCGAGCGGTCCCAGCTCGCGCATCCGCTGCATCACCGCCGGGGTGGCTCCGGTCCGCAGGGTCACGTCCAGGCCGAGCATGACCACGGTCCAGCCGGCCCGGAACACGGCCGCCGCGGCCTCCGGGTCGGCCCAGATGTTGTACTCGGCGGCCGGCGTGACGTTGCCCCGGCCCGCGGAACCCCCCATGATCACGAACTCCCGCACCCAGTCCGCCAGCCGCGGCTCACGCTTCACCGCCAGCGCGATGTTGGTCAGCGGCCCGGTCGCGACCAGGGTGATCTGACCGGGAGCGGCCCGGACGGTCTCGATGATGTAGTCGATCGCGTGTCCCGGCGCCGGGCTCGCCGCCGGCGCCGGCAAGACCGCCCCGCCGAGCCCCGATTCGCCGTGCACCTGCCGCGCGTCCAGCGCCGGGCGCAGCAGCGGCCCGGCGCAGCCGGCCGTCACCGGGGTCCCGGCCGCGCCGATGTACTCGCACACCGCCAGCGCGTTCGCCGTGGTCCTGGCCAGGCTGACGTTGCCCGCCACCGTGGTGATGCCGACCAGGTCGATGCCGGGGTGCCCGTGCGCGAACGCGATCGCGAGCGCGTCGTCGATCCCGGGGTCGCAGTCGAGGATGATTGGTGTGGCCATGTCTGCTTTCTGGTTGTCTTGTGGTGCCCCTGACGATTGTCTTGTGGTGCCCCTGATGACCGTACCGAACGTCCTTGGTGCCCGCCCTCGTGACCTGCGCGCGCCGCGGTGTGTAGCCTCATCTGCGAGGAGGTCCTGTCATGCACATCCCGCCCATCCCGGCCGTCGAGATTTCCGACCCCGAGATCGCCGAGCTCATCAGCGATGAGGCTCGTCGGCAGTACGAGAAGGTCCGGCTCATCCCGTCGGAGAACTACGTCTCGGTGGCCGTGCTCGAGGCGTCAGGCAGCGTGCTGACCAACAAGTACTCCGAGGGCTACCCCGGCCGGCGCTACTACGAGGGCCAGCAGTTCATCGACCAGATCGAGACCATCGCCCGGGACCGGGCCACGGCGCTGTTCGGCGTGGACCACGCCAACGTGCAGCCGTACTCGGGCTCGCCCGCCAACCTCGCGGTCTACCTGGCCTTCGCCCAGCCGGGCGACACGATCATGGGCATGGCGCTGCCCATGGGCGGCCACCTCACCCATGGCTGGTCGGTCTCCGCGACCGGCAAGTGGTTCCGCGCCGTCCAGTACGGGGTGCGGCCCGACACCGGCACGGTCGACCTGGACGAGGTCCGCGACCTGGCCCTCAAGGAACGTCCCAAGATCATCTTCTGCGGCGGCACCGCGATCCCGCGGACCATCGACTTCCCGGCCTTCGCCGACATCGCCGCCGAATCCGGCGCGCTGCTGGTGGCCGACATCGCGCACATCGCCGGGCTGATCGCCGGCGGCGTGCACCCGTCGCCGGTCGGGTACGCCCCGGTAATCACCACCACCACGCACAAGACGCTCCGGGGCCCGCGCGGTGCCATGATCTTGACCACCGCCGAGTACGCCAAGGACGTGGACCGGGCCGTGTTCCCCGGCCTGCAGGGCGGCCCGCACAACCAGACCACGGCCGCGATCGCGGTCGCGCTGCACGAGGCGGCCCAGCCCAGCTTCCGCGACTACGCCCGCCAGGTGGTGTCCAACGCCCGGGCGCTGGCCGACGCGCTCCTGTCCCGCGGCTACGACCTGGTCTCCGGCGGCACCGACAATCACCTGATCCTGATGGACCTCACCGCCAAGGGCATCGGCGGCAAGCCGGCCGCCAAGGCGCTGGACCGGGCCGGAATCGAGACCAACTACAACACGGTGCCGTTCGACCAGCGCAAGCCGTTCGACCCGTCCGGCCTGCGGATCGGCACCCCGGCCATCACCACCCGCGGCCTGCGCGAGGAGCACATGACCTCGATCGCCGCCTGGATGGACGAGGCCATCATCGCGGCCACCAAGGACGACGAAGCGGTCCTGGACCGCATCGCCGCCCAGGTCCGCGACCTGCTGGTGGCCTTCCCGTCCCCCGGCTGGCTGCCCTAACTCCAGGATGCCTCGTGCCGGTTCCCCGAGACCGGCACGAGGCCCACCCCCAGGCACGAGCATGCCAGCGCGGTCCTCAGCCGCGATTGAGGCGTGATTGAGCGCTGTGTTTTATTCAAAGTTCGCGTTATGCAAAGACCCCCACCCACCTCCCCTTCCCCCTTCTCTGCTGGCCGCTCACCTGCACCGATCGCTCGCGCAGGCCCGAAGGCCTGCACTCGCGAGTCGGTTTTGCATAACGCTCCTACCCGACCCGCTTGCGCCGCTCGGGCGGCTCCCGGCAGCCCAGGATCGGCTGCCCGCCGCGGACCCCCTGGTACTGGCGGTCCCAGGGCCAGTTCCCGCGCTTGTCGGCGTGCACCAGCTGCAGGCCGCGGATCCCGTTGCCGTACAGCTCGACCGCCAGGTTCAGGTGCGCCCAGGGCACGGCGACCCTGACCATCTCGACCAGCGGCCCGTCGCGCAGCGCCGCCTGGGTCCCCGGCTCCGGCTCGTCCGCGTGCAGCAGGTGCGCGGCCACGCCGTTGAGCACCGTGGTGGCCCGGGTCAGGCCCATGCCGGTGATGACGAGCTCCGACCGCCGGTGCGAGGTGAGCCCGACGGTGTAGGCCCACGGCGGGTGGATGCCGTCTCGTTCCACGCCCTGCACGGCCCAGCCGTAGGCGGTGATCAGCCGCCGCATGTGCTCGGTGTAATCGCGCTCGGTGGCGCCCGGATGGTTGCAGATCCAGCACATGTTTGCCTCCCTCGGGTGGCCGGATTACCTCCACTATGCCGAGGAGCACTGACATTTCTGAGTATTCGCAGCTCAGATGGCAAAGATTATTTGCATACTAGTTCGAGTGAACATATATTCGAGAAGCGGCACCGGAACCGACCCGGCGCCGACCGCGGCCAGCACTGCTGGCCCTACCTGTCTTCCCCCGCGAGGCAGTGACGAGACGGGTCCGGCACCGGCCCGCCTCGACGACCCGGCGAGCGCCCACGGCGGGCAGGGGAGGGCGGTAGCTACATGAGCAGGGTGTACGGCGAGCCGGTGAACGTCCAGGCCCGCGACGACGGCCGGCCCGCCAGGTTCGTGTGGCGAGGCCGGCTGTACACCGTCCACGCCATCCTCGAGCACTGGGTCATCAACCGGGAGTGGTGGCAGGATCCCGAGGCCGAGCCCGGCCAGCCCGAGCTGGAGTTCTGGCGGGTCGAGGCGTCACCGGGCCAGGGCATGACCGCGAGCGTCTACGAGCTGCGCCGCGACGCCGCCACCGACGCCTGGACCCTCCGCGGCGGCGCTTAACTGAGCCCCGAAGCCCCGCAGCCGACCCATGGATGCGGCAGCCTAACGGCACTAGCCCGCGGGCAGCGGCTTGCCTTGGTACTCCGGGTTCGCCCTGCTCGTGGCGATCGCGTGCCTGACCAGGGCGATGAGCACCTTCTTGACGGAATCGCGCTGCCGCGCGTCGCAGAGCACCACGGGCGTGTCCGGGTCGAGGTCCAGGGCGATCTGGACATCTTCCGGCTGGTGACTCGGGGCGCCGTCGAAGCAGTTGACCGCGACGAGGAAGGGCGTGGCGCGGTGCTCGAAGTAGTCCACCGCGGCGAAGCAGTCGGCCAGGCGCCGCGTGTCGGCCAGCACCACCGCCCCGACCGCCCCGTAGGCCAGCTCATCCCACATGAACCAGAAACGTTCCTGCCCGGGCGTGCCGAAAAGGTACAGGGTCAGGTCGGTCCGGAAGGTTATCCGGCCGAAATCCATCGCCACCGTCGTCGTGGTCTTGCGGTCCGCGCCGCTGGTGTCGTCGATGCCGATGCTGCGATCGCTGAGGACTTCCTCGGTGGACAGCGGGCGGATCTCGCTGATCGCGCCGACCAGGGTGGTTTTGCCCACTCCGAATCCCCCCGCGATCAGGATCTTGGCCGTGGCGGGCATCACTTCCGCCTCGACCGGGTCAGAGTGTCTGTAGTCCATCCAGCACGTCCCTCAGTAGACGTTCGTGGGTTGCCGGTCCCCCGGGAGTCGCGACGACTCGGAGCGCCCCGTACTGTCTCAGGTCACTGAGCAGCACGCGGACCACCCCCACGGGGAGGTCGATGTCGGAGGCCAGATCCACCACCGTGATGGGCTGATGGCAGTGGCTCAGGAGCCGGCGGTGGTCGCGGTTGAGGCGCGCATCGGCCGGGAGTTGCGCGCCGGCGACGGCCGTCACCACGTCGATCAACCCGACGTACGACCCGGGAGCGGGCGCGGTGCGTCCCTTCGTGACGGCATACGGCCGCACGATCGGTCCCGCCTCCCGGTCGAGCCACCGGTCCCTGGGCGCGCTCATGCGCTCAGCTCACGACTGGTTCGTGATCGGCCTGCCTCGGCCCGGCAGTCAGGTGCACGCCCATCCGTCGCACCAGCATGGCCATTTCATAGGCCATCACGCCCAGGTTGGCATCAGCCGAGGCGAGCACGGCCAGGCAGGTGCCTTGCCCGGCCGCCATCACGAACAGGAACGCGGAATCCATCTCGATGATGGTCTGCCGCACCTCCTGGTTGCCGACCTGCTTTCCGACCCCGCGGGCCAGGCTATGCACGCCCGCGGCCAGGGCCGACAGGTTGTCGCCTTCCTCGCGGCTCATGTTCTGTGACGTCGCCACGACCAGGCCATCCCTAGACAGGAGCAGCGCCTGGCGGACGTTCGCGACCCGTGCGACCAGGTTGTCCAGCAGCCAGCCGAGCTGCTCCCCGTTGCTCTTCGTCTGCGTCATGATTCAACCTTCCACTTACCCGCCTGATGTGTCTTCCGGCCGCCCGCCGAGGTCCGGCTCCGAAGGGTCGGCCTCGAGGCTGTCCAGATCGTCGAGGCGGCCGCGCAGCCATCCGTCTTGCAGCGCGGATAGCCGACTGCTTGTCTGCTCAGGTGAACGTCCCGATGACTCGGCGGCCTCGTCCGGGTGAAGGAGGCTGGTGGCGGGCTCGGCGCCGGGCCCGCCACGAAGCTGCGAGGCGAGGCTGGCCTGGCGCACTCGCCGGGGCATGCCCAGGTAAGTCCCGCCGGCTGCCGTGCCGTTCGCGGGCCGGCCAGGAGCCGACCCGGTGACGCCAGTCGACCCGCCGGACCCGTTGGGCTCTGCGGATCCAATGGCCCAGGCCGCCGCCATCGGCGATCCGGGCTGCGCTTGCGCCGGGCTGGACGCCGACCATCCGGGCTGGTCCCCTGCGGCCTCGGGCAGCACCGCGAACCGGTACGCGGTGTCCGCCAGCGGCGCCTCAGGCCCTCCGGCCAGCTCGGTCCCGTCGGCCCCGCCGTCTTCCGGCGAGGAGGGTGGGAGTCCGAGTCGGTGCCGGCCGGTCATTCCGAACGCCGGCCCGCGCTGTCGGTTCCCGGCCGGAGCGAACGGCCCGGCGTACGAAGCCGGGCCGTTCGCGCCCGCCGCCGACAGCTCGCCGATGCCGCCGGACCTGAACCGGGCGTCGGCCTCGTGCTCGGGCGCGATGATCTCCCAGGGGAGCACGACGATGGCCGTGGTTCCGCGGTAGGGAGACATCCGCAGCGTCACCCTGATCCCGTGCCTGGCGGCAAGCTTGCTGGTCACGAACAGGCCGAGCTGGTCGCTACTGGCCAGGTCGAACTCGGGCGGGATGGCCAGCTGCTCGTTGATGGCGGCCATTGCGTCCGGCGCTACGCCGAGCCCGCGATCCTCGATCTCCACCGCGAAGCCGTGGCCGACGGCACTGCCGCTGATCGTCACCCGGGTATTCGGCGGGGAGAACGCGGTGGCGTTTTCGACCAGTTCGGCGATGAGGTGGATGACGTCGTTCACCGCGATCCCGGCCACGGCGTCGGCGGACTCGGTGATCACGTCCACCCGGACGTAGTCCTCGACCTCCGCGACCGCCGCCTGCAGGACGTCGACCAGCGGCACCGGGTCGCGCCAGCCGCGGCCCGGCGTGGCCCCGGCCAGGATCAGCAGGCTCTCGGCGTACCGCTGCATGCGGGTGGTGAGGTGGTCCAGGCCGAACAGGTCTCCCAGGAGGGCCGGGTCGCTGGTGCGCCGCTCCATGGTGTCGAGCATGCCGAGCTGCCGGTGCAGCAGCGACTGGCTCCGCAGCGAGAGGTTAACGAACACCTGGTTGACGCCCTTGCGCAGGCTGGCCTGGCCGACGGCGGCCTCGACGGCCGTGCGCTGCACGGTGGCGAAGGCCTGCGCGACGTTCGCGATCTCGGTGATCCGGGCCGCCTTCATCGGCGGGGACTCCGCCTGGACGTCAATGTCCTCGCCGCCGCGCAGCTTCTCGACCAGCCGCGGCAGCCGCTCGTTGGCCATCTGCCTGGCGCTGTCGTACAGGTTCGTGAGCTCGACCCGGAGCCTGCGGCCGAATCGCACCATGACGAAGACGGAGGCCAGAAGGGCGGCCAGGCCGAGGCCGGCGGCCAGGTAAAGCTGCGTCTGCAAGCCGTCGCTCAGCTTCCTCGACTGCGCGGCCAGCAGGTTGCCGATCTGCCGTTCGTGCGCCAGCACCGACGCCTGGAACGCCAGGGCGCTGGCTTGGACGGTCGCGGGATCGACCGGTATCGGCCGGTTGGCCGGGCTGGCCTCGATCTGATTCTCGGCGGCCAGAAGCTGGTGGTAGGCGGGCGTGTCGTAGATCTGCTTGAAGATCGCGGTCAGGGCCGGATCGGCCAGCGAGTACATATTGCTGATCTCAAGGTTCTGCTGCCCGGCGGTCTCTGCGAGTAGCACACGATCCGGCTGCGGCATCAGGCCGCGCGCCGCGAGCGCCCCCTCGACCAGGGCCACCGCGCCGCCGGTGAAGTCCTCCGCCCGGCCTTCGGCGATGGCCGACTGCGTCATCAGGCTCAGATCCGGGTCGCCGGACGGCAGCGAGATCTGGAAGGCCCCGTATTCGGCGGCGGTGATGGCGCTGTAGGCGTTGAACGCCGCAGCCTGGCTGTCCGCTCCCGAGTTGACCGCCGCGCGGATGGAGCCCAGGCCGGCTAGCTCGGCGAGGAACTGGCCGAGCCGCGTGCTGGCCGTCGTGCCGACCAGCCCGTCCACCGACATGATCGAGCTGCGAACCGCCGCGGCGTAGGTGTTGGTGCTGTGCCGTACGGCCTGCAGCTGGGCCTGGATCGGCGCAGACTGGCGGCCAGAGCCCAGCCAGATGAGGGTGAGCGCGCGCTCGCCCGCCAGCGTCTGCGCCAGCGCGATGACGCTGGGCGCGATGGCGTTTTCGGCCTTGTTGTAGTGCTGGTCGCGGATGACGTTGCCGAGCGTGATGCTGGCGATGAACCCCCACAGTGCTGCCAGCGACAGCAGCGGGATCAGGAGCAGGCTGACCAGCGTCAGCCGCACGGATCTGGTGCGGGGTGGTGGCGGGTCGGTGGCCATAGCACCTCTTCGCAGGACTCGGGTGGACGATTCAGGTGAACAGGGCAGCCCGGCGCTCAAACGCCCGGGAGGCTAGCCCCGGGGCGGTCGCCCTGGATAAGCTGCGTACGCCACCGGGCGCACTGCACGCTGATCGGCACACCTGCACTGCGACCCCCTGCACGCTTCACGCCCCGCGTTGAGCCGAGGTCAAAGAAAGCGCCGTCCCGAATCTCAGCCCTCGAGACCCGGTACACAGTTAACTAGCACATTCAGGTATGATCTTTCGGCTTATTTCCGGAACCGAAGCGTCAAATCGTACTTTGTAATCTTTCGTCACCTTCGGGTGCTACGTGATCGCGCTCCGCGCCTACGCCGCGTGGTCCTGCTGGGCCACCCATTCCTGGTGCCTGGCGAAATAACCCATGTCACGCCGTCCCGTTCAGGTGCTCGATGTACCGCAGCGCGGACCGCCGGACCGTCTCCCACGCGCCGGCCCGCAGCACCGGGGTCCACCAGCCGCTGTAGATCCGGTCGAACGCCAGCGGCCGTACCGCCTCGGCCACGCCCAGCACCGCCGCCTCGGACAGCGGCAGCCGGTTCGGCGCGGAGAAGACGAACGTCACCCGGTCCTCGCCCGGCGTCACGATGATCGTGTCGCCGGACAGCAGCGCCCCGCGGCCCCCCGCCCCCGGAGCCCAGTGCAGCACCGCGCTGCCGGGAAAGTGCCCGCCGCACTGCACCAGCGTCACGCCGGGCAGCACCTCCAAAACCCCCGACCACAGCCGCACCGGCAGCTCCGCGCCCGCCCGCAGCCAGGCCACGTCGTCCACCGGGACGAGGATCTCGGCCCCGAACGCCCGGGCCCACGAAGCAATAGAACCGTAGAAGTGCGGATGGCTGGCGGTCACGAAGCGCAAGCCCCCCGCCGACCGGACCGCGGCCACCGCCGCGTCGTCGATGAACCCGGACGGGTCCCACAGCAGGTTGCCCTCGGGCGTGGACACCAGCAGCGACCGCTGCCCGATCGCCACCGGCGGATCCGCGCCGATCCCGGTCAGCCCCGGCTCGACCGCCCGGACGTCGGACCGGTGCCCGGCCGCGGCCAGCTCGGCCAGCGTGGTCCAGCGCTGCCCGCCCGGCGGCACCCACTGCCGCTCGTCCGCGCACACCGTGCATATCTCCGGGCACGGGTCGGGGAAATGGTTACCACAGGTCGCACAAATGCAGGTCCCCATACACGCACCACGGCCCGTTCGGCATTAAAAGATCATTTTACCGAACGGGCCGTGGTTCACCCTCGCGGGTCCAGCCTCAGCTGGCGGTGGGGGAGCGCCACTTCACGGTGGGCCGCAGCGCCTCCAGGCGGACCCGGTGCGCGTACCGCTTGGTGACGTCGAACAGCGACTCGATGAGCGTGTCCGACAGCAGGTGCGGCTCCAGGCCGAGCTCGATCAGCGCCGTGTGCTTGACGTTGTAGTAGTGCTCAGGCGCCTCGACCCGCGGGTTCTCCACGTTCTCGATCGTGACGTCGCCCGGGTAGGCCCGGGCCACGGTCTCGGCGATGTCCTTGACCGACATCCACTCGGTGATCTGGTTGAACACCCGGAACTCACCCCGGTTGGCCGGGTTCTCGCAGGCCAGCTGGATACAGCGGACCGTGTCCCGGATGTCGATCATGCCGCGGGTCTGGCCGCCGGAACCGTACACGGTCAGCGGATGGCCGATGACCGCCTGGATGGCGAAGCGGTTCAGCACCGTGCCGAACACCGCGTCGTAGTCGAACCGGGTGGCCAGCCGCTCGTCCCGGGCCGTTTCTGCGGTCTGCTGGCCGTAGACCACGCCCTGGTTCAGGTCGGTGGCCCGCAGGTCCCAGATCCGGCACGCGAACTCGATGTTGTGGCTGTCGTGCACCTTGGACAGGTGGTAGAACGAGCCCGGCCGCTTGGGGAACAGCACCCGGTCGGTCCGGCCGTTGTGCTCCAGGTCCAGCCAGCCCTCTTCGATGTCGATGTTCGGCGTGCCGTACTCGCCCATCGTGCCGAGCTTGACCAGGTGGATGTCGGGGTTGGTCTCGGCGATCGCGAACAGGATGTTCAGGTTGCCGACCACGTTGTTCTGCTGGGTGTACACCGCGTGCGCCCGGTCGATCATGGAGTACGGAGCGGCCCGCTGCTCGGCGAAGTGCACCACGGCCTCGGGCTCGAAGTCGCTGATGATGTGGTACGTGAAGATCGCGTCGGTCAGGTCGCCGACGTACAGCCCGATCTTCTTGCCGGTCAGCTCCTGCCATACCGCGATGCGGTTCTGCAGCGGCTCGATCGGAACCAGGGACTCGACTCCGAGCTCGTTGTCATAGTGCCTGCGGACGAAGTTGTCGGCGACGGCCACCTCGTGACCTGCCTCCGACAGGTGCAGTGCAGTGGGCCAGCCGAGATACCCGTCCCCGCCCAACACCAAGATTTTCATGCTCCGGCTCCTAGAAGTTCCTTCGGTCAGATTGGCTTGACTTTTCGTGCCGTTGTGCGGGACGCCGCACGGGGGCGGTAACGTGCTACGAGTGCGGATGCTGAACACGCTCCTCTGAGGTCGCATCGTACGGCTCGGCCAGGGTAGCTTTTCCGGCCTGCGGTTTCCGTACTGTATACCTGCTCCTTGTGTTTTGGTCGGCTAGCTAACCTAGGACATCCATGGCGATCACATCCAATCGGCTCGGCGAGACGCTTACCCGCAAGGCCCGCAGCACGCTCGGCATCCGCTTCGGGCGCTTCGCGGTCGCGGCCATCGCGGCGTTCGTCACCACCGAGGTCGTGCTCACCATCTGCGCCGGTCCGCTGGCGCTGTCCGCCACCTGGGCCAGCCTGATCGCCTGGTTCTCCGGCGCCCTGGTGAGCTATGTGCTCAGCCGGTGGGCGTGGAAGCGGAAGGGCCGCCCGAACCTGCTGAAGGAGACCCTGCCGTTCTGGGTCGTCTCCGCCATGGTCATCGTGATCCTCACGCTGGCGACCAAGTTCGCCTACCACTCGGCGAGCTGGCTGAACCTGACCGGCGCCGCAGCGCGTGCTCTACGTGGACCTGGTCTACGGCGTGGCCAACCTCGGCACGTTCCTGCTGCGGTTCCTGTTCTTCCACTACGTCCTCTTCGCCGGATCACCCGGCCGGCCCGGGCCCGCCGTCGCGGAAGAGGCGCTCGCGTCGACCGACCCCGGACCCGAGATCTTCGCCGCCCGGGCCGACGGACTCCGGCGACGCCGAGGACTCCGACCGGCCCCCGGACGCGGACCGCGAGCGCTGACGCTCGCGCCACCAGGTGCCGTAGATGACCCGGGCGAAGCGAATCCCGTAGAAGAGGTTGTTCACGCCCGGCAGGTGCAGCCCGTAGAGCGGGTTCTGGCCCTTCTTGCTCTCTCCGATCCGCCGCCGGTGAATGGTGGCGGGTACCTCGGCCACCTTGTAGCCGTGGGTGATGACCCCGATCAGCAGCTCGGAGGCCTGGTACTGCGGCTGCTCCAGCCGGACCGCGCCGGTCACCTCGGACCGCATGGCCCGCAGCCCGAACGTCGTGTCGCTGATCTTCTGCCCGGTGAGCAGGCTGAGCGAGCCGGCGAAGAACAGGACGCCCGCCCGGCGGATGAAGTCATGGGTCTCCTGGCTGCCCAGGCGGCGCGACCCGGTCACGAAGTCCGCCTCGCCGGCCACCACGGGGGCCAGCACCCGCTCGATCTCGGCCGGGTTGTACTGGCCATCGGCGTCGGTGGTCACGATGTAGGCCGCGCCGCCGTCCCGGGCCAGCCGGTAGCCGAGCCGCAGGGCGGCGCCCTGGCCCCGGTTGACCGGCACGTCGGCGACCATCGCCCCGGCCGTCATGGCCTCCTTGGCGGTGCCGTCGGCGCAGCCGTCGGCGACCACGATGACCGTCGTGGCCAGCCCGCACACCTCCGCGGGCAGCTCCTCGATCACCGGGCCGATGGCGCCCGCCTCGTTGTAGGCCGCGATCACGATCGCCACCGGGGGCAGGCTGGTGGCGCGCTCGCCGTAGGACTCGGTGAACGCGGCCACCGCCGCGTCGTCGACGGCCTGGTCCCGCGGATTGGAGTAGATCATCGCGTCTCCTCGTTTCCTGGCCGGAAGTCGGGCCAGACCGTGGCCATGCCGGATTCCAGGTCGTGCGAGGGCGCGTACCCGATCGCCCGGGCCGCCGAGATGTCCACCACCACGGCCGGCATCTCGCCGCTTGGGGACCGGCACGTGCTCCACCGGGATGGGCGCGCCGGTGACCCGGCGCGCCGTGTCCACCATGTCGTTCACCGACACCGACTGGCCGGATCCGAGGATCAGCGGGCCGGTGTGCCGGGCCCGCCAGGCGGCCAGCACGCCCTGGACCACGTCGTCCACGTGCACCACGTCGCGGAGCATGGTGCCGTCGCCGCGGACCTGGACGCCCTCGCCGTCGCGCGCCGCGCGCATCAGCCGGGGTATGAAGCTGTCCTTCTCGCCCATCCCCGGGCCGTAGACGTTGGAGAACCGCAGCGCCGCGCCGGCGATGCCGTAGCAGTTGGCGTAGGCGCTCAGCAGCATCTCCGCGGCCGCCTTGGTCGCGCCGTACGGGATGAGCGGGCGCAGCACGGTCTGCTCGGTGATCACCGCGCTGCCCACGTTGCCGGTCACCGCGTTCGTCGAGGCGAGCAGGAAGGCCCCCACCTCGTTCTCCCGGGCCTGCTCGAGCAGCCGGGCGGTGGCGTCCACGTTGAGCCGGTAGGTGCTGACCGGATCGTTCACCGAGGCCAGCACGGAGGTGAGGGCGGCCAGGTGGATGATCGCGTCGGTCCCCGGGCTGACGGCCCGCTCCGGTACCCCGGGATCGCACAGATCCCCGGTGACCGAGCGCACCTCTGGGTCGGGGAACGCCCGCAGGTCGGCCACGGTCACCTCGTGCCCCTCGGCCAGCAGAGCGCGGACCACTCTGCGGCCGATGAAGCCGGCGCCGCCGGTCACCAGGACGCGGGAACGATCAGCCATGCGTGCTCCGTTCAGCATGTGAATAGATGTCATGTTGTCGGCGCGCCAGGCTGCGCGCCGACCTGCGCACAGCCCGGGCGTTATGTCCGGCTGCCGCAGACGGCGTGAATCGCCATCCGGTTCTACCGGGTTTCCGTTCGCTCACGCTACCCGGACCCGCTGAGAGTTTGCTGGTGAATGGCTGGCAAACATGCGGCCCCGGAGGAGACTCCCGGATCCCGAAACCCGCCCCAGTTTACCCGGCCTGTCCCGCGCGCCCGGCCGACGCGATAGAGATGTTCACGTGACCCCTGCCCGACCCGGCGCCGACCCCGGCGCCCGCCCCGGCGCCGACCCCGGTTCCGATCCCGCCCTGGCCGAGTCGTACCGCATCCTGCGGTCCCGGCTCGACCTGAGCGGGCTGCCCACGCTCAGCCGGGCGGTCACCGAGCACGTCATCCACGCCACCGCCGACTTCGACTACGTGACCGACCTGGTCTGCGACGAGCTCGCGCTGGCGGCCGGGGTCGGCGCGCTGCGGCGCGCCGCCGCCGTGGTGGCGGACACGCCCACGGTCGCGTCCGGCATCACCACCTACCCGGTGATCTGCAAGGCGGGCGACTCGCTGGCCGCCCGGCTGGCCCGCACCGCGAACATCACGGTCAGCGCGGCCGCGGTCCGGCTGGCGTTCAGCGCCGCCGGGCCCGGTGCGGTCTGGCTGGTCGGCAGCGCGCCCGCCGCGCTGTTCGAGATCATGGCCCGGGAGGTCGAGCCCGCCCTGGTCATCGGCGTGCCGGTCGGGTTCGTCGGCGCGGCGGAGGCGAAGGACGCGCTGCGCCGCAGCGGCCTGCCGTCGCTGAGCAACCGCACGGAGAAGGGCGGCCCGGCGGTGGCGGTCGCCGCCTTCGAGGCGCTGCTCCGGCTGGCCCAGGACCCCGAGGAGGAAGCCCATGCCTGACGGACACCGCGACCCGGACGAGCACCGCGACCCGGACGAGCACCGCGACCCGGACGAGCACCGCACCCGGACGAGCACCGCGACCCGGACGAGCACCGCGACCGGAGCACCGTTACCCGGATGAGCAGCGCGAGGCGGTGTACCGGGTGATCGCCGAACGCCGGGACGTCCGGCAGGGCTTCCGGCCCGATCCGGTGCCCGCCGACGTGCTCCGGCGGGTGCTCGCGGCCGCCCATCAGGCGCCGTCGGTGGGCTTCTCCCAGCCCTGGGACTTCGTCGTGATCACCGACCGGGCCCGCCGGGAGCAGATCGCCGCCCTGGCCCGCAGGCACCGCGACCAGTTCGCCGCCGGCCTGCCCGGCGCGCGGGCCCGCGCCTTCGACCGGCTGAAGATCGAGTCGATCCTGGACACCCCGGTCAACATCGTGGTCACCTGCGACCGGACCCGTGGCGGCCGGCACACCCTCGGCCGCCACGTCCAGCCCCAGACCGCGGATTTCTCCAGCGTGCTCGCGGTGGCCAACCTGTGGCTGGCCGCCCGGGCCGAAGGCCTCGGCGTCGGCTGGGTCAGCTTCTTCGACGAGCGCGAGCTCGCCGCGCAGCTCGGGCTGCCCGCGCACGTGGAGGTGATCGCCTATCTTTGCCTGGGCTACGTGACCGGCTTCGCGTCCGAACCGGAACTCGCCACGGCCGGGTGGGCGCGCCGCCGGCCGGTGTCGTGGGCGGTGCACGCCGAGGAGTTCGGCCGCCGCGGACTGCCAGGGGAGGAACCAGTGGACCCGCTCGCCGACGTGATCGCCGCGATCGCCCCGCCCGACGCGGCGGCGATGACCGCCGCACGGGAACGGCAGGACCGGATGACCAAGCCGCGCGGCTCGCTCGGCGTGCTCGAAGAGGTGTCCGTGCGGCTGGCCGGCCTGGCCGGCGCCTGTCCCGCGCCACTGCCCGAGCCCGCCTGCGTGGCGGTCTTCGCCGCCGACCACGGCGTGCACGCCCAGGGCGTGACCCCCTGGCCGCAGGAGGTGACGGCCCAGATGGTGGCCAACTTCCTGGCCGGCGGGGCGGTGGTCAACGCGTTCGCGGCCCAGGCCGGCGCCGAGGTCACGGTGGTCGACGTCGGGGTGGCGGCGTCGCTCGAGCCGGTGCCGGGACTGCTGCCCCGCAAGATCGCGCCGGGCACCGCGGACTTCACCCAAGGGCCCGC
The DNA here is from genome assembly GCA_963849595.1 of uncultured Actinomycetes bacterium. Taxonomy (GTDB): domain Bacteria; phylum Actinomycetota; class Actinomycetes; order Streptosporangiales; family Streptosporangiaceae; genus Palsa-504. Next base: position 9,209 of record CAWKIB010000042.1, on the reverse strand, counting down.
GATGACCCGCGAGCAGGCGACGGCCGCGCTGACCGTCGGCCTGGAGATCGCCCGCGACCTGGTCGCCGCGGGCAACCGGTGCCTGGTCACCGGCGACATGGGGATCGCCAACACCACCGCGTCGGCCGCGCTGATCTGCGCCTTCACCGGCGCCGACCCGGCCGAGGCGACGGGCCGCGGCACCGGCATCGACGCCGCCACCTACGCCCGGAAGGTCGACGTGGTCTGCCGCGGCCTGGCCCTGCACCGGCCCGACCCGGCCGACCCGGTGGGCGTCCTGGCCGCGTTCGGCGGCTTCGAGCACGCCGCCCTGGCCGGGTTCATCCTGGGCGCCGCCGCGCTGCGCGTCCCGGTCATCCTGGACGGGGTCATCTCGGGCGCCGCCGCGCTGGCCGCGGCGGCCCTGGCCCCCGACGTGACCGCGGCCTGCTTCGCTGGCCACCGCAGCGTCGAGCCCGGGCACGCCCTGGCGCTGGAGCGCCTCGGGCTGAGCCCGCTGGTGGACCTGGGCCTGCGCCTCGGCGAGGGCACCGGCGCGCTGCTCGCCCTGCCCCTGGTCCAAAGCGCGGCCCGCGCCCTGCGCGACGTCGCCACCTTCGACTCCGCCGGCGTCACCGAAAAGCAGTAATCCCGATGACCTAACAACCCCACCAGCACCACAGCCCCAACCCCTCCAGCACCACAGCCCCAACGTCGCCCATGCCCCACCGTGGCATCCAGCCCAGCGCCCGCCATCCCGCCGTTCTAACCGGCACGATGGCCCGCCGTACCGGTTGTGACCGGCACGATGGCCCGCTGTACCGGTTGAGCTACCAACCCACTCCTCCATCACAGTGGTTAGTGGTGCGGATGGCTCTGATGTTTTCGCCTCGACCTGCTACGCAAGCGCGTCGTGGTAATAACGACGTCGTTAGCCCAGGAGGATGAGGAGCCATGGACCCGTACTTGCTGGGGCTGCGGCTGGGCGGCCGCCGGGTACTCGTGGTCGGCGGGGGAGCGGTCGCCACCCGCCGCGTCCCCGCGCTGCTCGACGCGGGCGCCGACGTCGTCCTGGTCTCGCCCTCGGTCACCGTGTCCCTGGAGGACCTGGCCGCGGTCGGCCGGATCCGCTGGGAGGAGCGCGCCTACGCCGACGGCGACTGCGCCGGCGCCTGGCTGGTCCACGCGTGCACCGACGACCCCGCGGTAAACGCGGCCGTCGCGTCCGCCGCCGACCAGCAGCACATCTGGTGCGTCCGGGCCGACGACGCGCAGGCCTCGGCCGCGTGGACGCCGGCCTCGGGCCAGGCCGACGACGTCCGGATCGGCGTGCTCAGCGGCGACCCGCGGCGCAGCGCGGCGATCAGGGACGCGATCCTGGCCGGGCTGCGCACCGGCCAGCTGAGCGCCCGGCACGGGCGCGGGCACCGGAGCGGGGTGGCGATCATCGGCGGCGGCCCGGGTGATCCCGGGCTGATCACCGTGCGCGGCCGGCAACTGCTGGCCGAGGCCGACGTGGTGCTCACCGACCGGCTGGCCCCTCGCTCGCTGCTCGACGAACTGCCCGCGGACGTCGAGATCATCGACGTCAGCAAGATCCCCTACGGCCGGGCCATGCCCCAGGACCAGATCAACGCGACCCTGATCGAACGGGCCCGGGCGGGCCGGTTCGTGGCTAGGCTCAAGGGCGGTGACCCGTTCGTCTTCGGCCGGGGCGCCGAGGAGGCCCTGGCCTGCCTGCGGGCCGGCGTCCCGGTCACCGTGGTGCCGGGGGTGACCAGCGCGGTGGGCGTACCTACCAGCGCCTGGCTGCCGGTGACTCACCGGGGGGTGGCACAAGAGTTCCATGTTGTATCGGTTCACGTCCCGCCGGGCGACGTTCGGTCTACGGTGGACTGGGCACTGCTCGGCGGCAGCACGGGGACCCTGGTCCTGCTGATGTCCGTACAGCGGATCGGCGCGGTAGCCGCCGAACTGCTACGGCACGGACGCAGTCCGGATACACCCGTTTCCGTAATCGCAGACGGGACGATGCCGACGCAGCGCACAATTAACTCAACACTGGAACAAGTGGAAGGCATGGTGACACGAGAGGGCATCCGGCCGCCCGCGATCGTCGTGGTCGGTGACGTGGTGGGTGTCGCGGCGGAGATAACAGAGCTCATGCGCGATGTAACCGCCTGGTGAAGGGGATAAACTCCGCGTGCTAGGCGACTGCCGGAGACCCGGTAGAACGCCGGTCCCCCCGAGGAGCGCGGGGGGTTCCAGGGGTTTGAGGAGGCCGTTGGAACAATGGAAGGTCAGGGTGTGGCGGCGTCCGCAGCGTCTGAAGCCGGCCGGCATGGCGAGCCCGGCGCAGGCGCTGTTGTGGCTGCCGACTTTGATGACCCTGGCGTCAGCCATGTGACCAGTGATACTTCGGGCGGTGGTGAGGGCCAGCGGCGGAACGGGGATGACACCCTCGTGATGCCTGCCCTCGGTAGACCGGAAGCCCCCGGCCCCGGCCAAGGCGAAGGCCCCGGCCAAGGCGAAGGCCCCGACGGCGGCGAAGGCCCCGGCCAAGGCCCCGGCCCCGCAGGATCGCCCGTCGGCCCCGCGAGATCGCCTGCCGGACCTGGGCCCGCGAGATCGTCTGCCCAGCCTCCGGGCCCCCCGGAATCGCCCCCACCATCGGCGTCTCAGACGCCGGCACCTCAGCCGCCAGCGTCCGAACCGCCTCAGCCGCCCCAGTCGTCCGCGTCTCAAGAGCCTCAGCCTCACCCCGAGGAACCCCAGTCCCGGAACTCCCAAACCCTCGCGTCTCAGTCGTCTCTGGCAGATCAAGCGAATCAGCCGACTAAAGCCGACAAACCGGATAACATGGGTGATCCGGATCACACGGATGACGCTGCTGGGGATGACGACACGATCCGCAACCAGACTCCGCCCGACGTAGCGGCCCCGGCCGGGCAGCCCGAGGATGTCAGCGCTGCCGAGGCCCCCGCAAGCGATGCCGCGCCCGCCTCGCCTCAGCCGCCCCCCGCCCGGGCGCGCACGGCGTCCCCGGCGTCCGCCGAGTCCCACGTGCGAGTGGACGCGCGCCTGCTCGAGGCGGCGCTGCTCAACCTGCGCAAGCGGATCGCGGCCATCCCGCTGGTGTTCGAGATCGCGGGTTCGGCCGAGGTGAAGACCGAACGCGCCAAGCTGCTCAGCCAGATCGATGACTACCTGCTGCCCCGGGTGCGCCGGTCCGCCGCCCCCGTGCTGGTGGCCCTGGTCGGCTCCACCGGGGCCGGGAAGTCGACCCTGGTGAACAGCATCGTCGGCGCCCACGTGAGCGCCACCGGCGTGCGCCGGCCGACGACCAACAGCCCGGTCCTGGCCTGCCACCCCGATGACATCGACTGGTTCGCCGAGAACAACTTCCTGCCCACGCTGCCCCGGGTCCGCCAGGAGGGCCTGGCCCGGCCGGGCCGAGACGGCCTGCTGGTGCTGGCCGCCAGCGAGGGCATGCCGCGGGGCATCGCACTGCTGGACACCCCCGACATCGACTCGGTGGTCAAGGCCCACCACGAGTTCGCCTACCAGTTCCTCGACGCCTCGGACCTGTGGCTGTTCATGACCAGCGCCAGCCGGTACGCCGACGGGCCGGTGTGGGAGATCCTCCAGCACGCCCGGGAGCGCAAGGCCTCGCTCGGCGTAGTCCTGTCCCGGATCCCGCAGGCCTACCGGACCGAGCTCAGCGATCACTTCAACGCCATGCTCGACGCGAACGGGATCGCGGCGGAGAACCGCTTCGTCATCCTGGAGACCCCGCTCATCGACGGCATGCTGCCGCACGACGCCTACCAGCCGATCCGCGACTGGCTCGCCGATACCGCGACCCGCAGCGACCGCCGGGTCGCGGTGCTCTCCCAGACCATGTCGGGCGTGCTCGACACGTTCAAGTCCCGGGTGCCGGCCATGGCCGCCCACGTCGAGGCGCAGGTCGTGCTGCGCGGCGAGCTGCGGCGGACCGCGGAGGCCTCCTACGAGCAGGCCTTCGCCGAAGCGAACACGGGCATGAAGAACGGCACCCTGCTCACCGGCGAGGTCCTGGCCCGCTGGCAGGACTGCGTGGTCGGCGGCGACCTGCGCCCGCGCCGCGGCGGGAAGCCGGTCAGGCCCGCGAAGAAGGGCAAGCGCGCCCGCCGCGGCGCGTCGCACAACGCGGCGCTCAACACCGCGCTCCGTTCGGCGATCGAGTCGTTCATCGTGTCCATCGCGGACCGCGCCGCCGAGCACGTGAACGGCAGCTGGCGCGGTAGCCCGGCCGGCACCGTGCTGCTGGAGGACGCCGTCGCCGACCGGGCCCGCGGCGAGTACGCCAAGCAGGTCTTCGAGTCCGCCTTCGGGACGGGCGCGGCCGAGCCGTCCGAGGCCGGCCAGGCCACCGCGTTCAGCCGGTCCTCGCCGGACCTGCCGCTGCGCGCTGCCCGCGCCGTCGGCGCCTGGCAGGACCACCTGGCCCGGCTGGTCGCAGGCCGAGGATCCCAAAGCCCGGCGCCAAGCGGATCTCCTTCGACGACGAGTCGCTCGGCCTGGTCGTGCTGGTCGCCATGCTCGGCGAGGACGCGCCGGGCGCAGCGTCGATCAACGGCACCCCGATCACCGAGGACGAGGGCACCAGCATCCACACCGAACCGCGGCGGCTGCTGGCCTCGGTGTACGGCACCGGGATGCTGGCCGGGATCCTGGCCAAGGCCCGCGCGGACCTGATCCACCGGGTCCGGCTGCTGCTGGACGAGGAAATGGTCAGGTACGTCGAGGTAATCGAGTCGGCCGGGCCCTGCGACGACGTCGCGGCGATCCGGCTGTACCAGGCGGAATACTCGCTTGAGGCGGTCAGGTGACAGCGAACACGATCGGGTTGACCGGGCTGGGCCCTTCGCGCCTGCCCGCCAGGCTCGCCTCCCTCACCCAGCTGACCAAGATCGCAGCCGGGCGCACCGGATCCGAAGGGTTCAGCCAGGAGCTGCTCGTCGACTCCGAGACGCTGCTCCGGCGATCCGGTGAGCGGATGCGGATGTCCGCCTCGCACACCGTGGTGGCCCTCGCGGGTGGCACCGGGAGCGGCAAGTCCTCCCTGTTCAACGCCCTGGCCGGGGCGTCCTTCTCGCCCGCCGGGGTGATGCGGCCGACCACCAAGCACCTGCACGCGTGCGTGTGGGGGATGGAGGGCGCCGCCCCGCTGCTGGACTGGCTCAGCGTGCAGCGGCGGCACCGTTACGCGCGGGCCAGCGCGCTCGACCAGGGCGAGGCGTCGCTCACCGGGCTGCTCCTGCTCGACCTGCCCGATCACGACTCGGTGGTCACCGGCTCGGCGGCGATGGTCGATCGCCTGGTCAAGCTGGCGGACATGCTGGTCTGGGTGCTCGACCCGCTGAAGTACGCGGACGCGTCGGTGCACCGGCGGTACCTGGTACCGCTGGCCGGGCACGCGGCCGTGACCACGGTGGTGCTCAACAAGGCCGACACGCTGACCGCTGACCAGGTCGCCGACTGCGCGGCCGACCTGCGCCGGCTGCTTGACGCCGAAGGGCTGATGGAGACGCCCGTGCTGGTGACCTCCGCGGCCACCGGAGTCGGCCTGGATGAGCTGCGCCGCACGCTGGCCACCGTGGTCGCGGCCCGGCAGGCGGCCAGCGACCGGATCTCGGCCGACATCGATGCCCTGCTGGAGCGGTTCGCCGTCTACGCCGGAGACTCAGTGCCCGGCTGGCTGCCGCCCGGGGCGTCCGCGCCGCCCGGGGCGTCCGCGCCGCCCGGGGCGTCCGTGCCGCCCGGGGCGTCCGTGCCGCCCGGGGCGTCCGCGCCGCAGCTGGCCGCGGCCCCGACCGCCGATGCGACCGACCCGGCCAGCAGCGCACCCGGTCCCGCCATTACCCGGACGCCGGAACGGCCGCCCTGGGAGCAGGACGGCTGGGTTGATGGCACGGACGATCCCGCGGCCAGGCGCAGGCGTCCCTCCCGCCCTGGCCCGACGGGACCGGGAACGACACGAGCATGGAAGGTCCGCCGAACGGCCGAACGGCCAGCGCCAGCGACTGGCAGCCCTGGCAGACGACCGCCGCGCCCACCAAGCCGGCCTCCACTGCGCGTCCGCCGTGGGAAGACGCCACGCGCGACGGCCGGGGCGGCGGAGCGTCCGCCCTGGACCCGGTGATGTACATCCCGTCGGGTCCGGCCGCCGCCCTGACCACGGCGTTCGCCAAGGCCGCCGGGGTGGCGGCCGCGACGGAGACGCTGAACGGCGTCCGTGAGCGCCGGGCCGAGAGCTACATCGGCTGGCCGCCCGGGCGGCTGGCCGCGCGGCTGCGCGGCGCCGGGCCGACCTCGGCGCGCAAGCTGCTGGCCGACGACTCCGCCGATGCCGTCCAGGCGCAGCGATCCGACATCGACAACGCCATCACGGTGTTCGCCGATGAGGTCGGCGGCTCCCTGCCGGAGCCCTGGTCGCGGACCGTGCGGGCGGCGGCCCGGTCGCGCGCCAACGAGGCCCAGGCGGCCCTGGGCGCGGCCGTGGCCCGGGGCCTGCCGTCGCGGGACAAGGTCACCGGATGGTGGCGGCTGATCGCCCTCGTGCAGTGGCTGCTGATGCTGCTCACGCTGGCCGGGCTGGTCTGGATCGCGCTGATCCTGTCCCTCCACGGATCGCACAAGTCGTCCTCGCTGGTCAGCGCTACCTCGCTGGTGCCCTGGCTCGGGGTCATGGTCGTCGCGCTGCTGCTGCTGGGCTGGCTGGTCGAATCGTGGTGCCAGAACATGGTGGTGCTCGCGGCCGACCGCGAGCGAGAACAGGCCAACCAGGTCATCATGGCCCGGATCGCCGCCGTCACCAGCGATTTGGTACTGGCCCCCGCGGGCCGCGAGCTGGCCGACTACGAGCGCTTCCGCGCCGAGCTGGCCGTCGCCCGCGACGGCGCTCCCGCGGCCTGACGGCTAGAAGAACCCGCCTATCCGCAGGTGATTGGGCCCGTTGAGCCGGGACCGCAGGTACCCGGTCGGAGTCACGCCTACCAGCTGACGGAACTCCTCGACCAGATGTGGCTGGTCAGCGTACCCGTGCCGCGCGGCCGCGCCCGCCCAGTCGACCGACGCGCACCCGTCGAGATCCCGGACCACTCGCTGCAGCCGCTGCACCCGAGCGAAGCGCTTCGGGCCGAGCCCCACCTGCGCCGTGAACCGACGGAGGAGCGTCCTGGGCAGTACCCCGAGTCCCGCGGCGACCTTACCCACCGGCACCCCCGCCGACAGCGCCCCGCACGCCGCGACGACCAAAGGGTCACGAAGGAAAGGGTCACGAAGAAGGGGGTCACGAAGACCGCAGAGCGCCTCGAGCAACACGCCTTCCACCACGTCCAGCGCATCCTGCGGCGTCGCGGCCTCGAGCACCCGCTCGCGCAACGCAGTGCCCGGCCGACCCCACACGTCGCCCAGCGGGACCTGCAGGTCCCGGGTCACGTTCAGCGGCGGCGCGAAGAAGCAGCTCGCCGCGCCCAGCGCGAACGTCACCGATATATGCGCCCGGCCCTGCTCGAATTCGATTACCGCGGCCCGGCTGGTCGGCCCGGCCAGCATCGCGCCGGGCACCCGCACCACCTGCCCGGCGTCGCCCAGCGAGCGGAACTCATCGCGGTTCAGGTTGATCCACAGGCTGGCCGCGGGTCCGGGCAGGATCTTCTCGACCGACGTTTGCGGCTGCTCGCCGGCCTGGTAGGTGATCGCGCGCACCAGCCCGCCCAGCGGCGGCCCCGGCCGCCGGACCACGACCGTCACGGCCGATGTCCCTTTTCTCCAAGACCGGCCCGCGCCCGCGGTGGCACGATCGAAGCGATCAGGAAGGACACGTCACGATGCTAGACGAACCCGATCTCGACCAGCTGCTCGACCTGGCCACGCCCTGGTGCCTGCGGGTCGCCGCGACGCTGCGCATTCCCGGGCTCATCGCCGAAGGTCATCACGACGTCGCCGACCTGGCCGCCGCGGCCCGCTGCGACCGTGATGCCCTGCACGTCGTCCTGGATCACCTGGTCGCGAAGGGCGTGTTCCAGCAGCCAGCACCGGGATGCTTCGAATCCAACCGCGCGTCCGACCAGCTCAACGACCGCTTTCTCGATCTCGAAGGCATCGGCGGCCGGATGGCCCACACCTGGGGCACGCTGCTCGAGTACGTCCGCACCGGCCAGCCGGCCTACCAGACGGTATTCGGCCTGCCGTTCTGGGAAGACCTCGCCGCCCACCCGGACATCGCGGCGGACTTCGACGCGCTCATGGGGGCCGCCGGGCACGGCGTGCCGGACTTCGACATCGAGCTCACCGGCGGCTGGGACGCGATGCGCACCGTGGTGGACGTCGGGGGCGGCACCGGCACCATGCTCGCCGCGCTGCTGTGCCGCCATCCTCACGTGCACGGCGTCCTGGTCGACCTGCCCGGCACGGTGGCCCGGGCAGATCAGACCCTGACCGGCACGCCACTCGCCGAACGGGTCACCCTGCACGGGCAGAGCTTCTTCGACCCGCTGCCCGCCGGAGCCGACCTGTACCTGCTCAAGAACGTGCTGAACGACTGGCCCGACCAGGAGACGGTCGCCATCCTCAGCAACTGCGCCGCGGCCGCGAAAGCCACCGGAACCATCGCCGTCCTCGGCGGCGTCGCGCCCGATGACGCTCCGCGGTCCCTGGGCATCGACATGCTGGTCGCAGGCGGGAAGACCAGTACGATCACCCAGTTCACCGAACTGGCCAGGCAAGCCGGCCTCGGCATCACCGCCGCCCGCACCCAATCCTCGGGCCGCTACGTCGTCGAATGCCGGCCGCCCGGAAAAGTACCGGAAAGGTAAACACAGTGACCGACGAAGAGGCCGCCCGGGCCCGCCGCCTCGTGCACGGCCAGGTCTGCTACCTGCAGATGCCGGCCGTCGACGCGGCCCGGGCCGCCGCGTTCTACGAGGCCGTGTTCGGCTGGCAGACCGAACACCCCTACCAGGACTTCGAGTCCCCGGGCCTGATCGGCCAGTGGGTGCCTGGCCGGCCGCCGGCCCCGGACGATGGCCCGATGATCTGGATCCACGTCGCCGACCTGGACCAGACGCTCGAACAAGTGACACGGCACGGTGGCGAGGTCACGGATCCCCCGTCCCCCGACGGCCCGGACCGCACCCTGGCCACCATCGTCGACCCCGAGGGCAACCCCATCGGCCTGGCCAGCC
>CAWKIB010000041.1:0-39943 GCA_963849595.1 uncultured Actinomycetes bacterium | reverse complement strand
GGCCTTCTTGACCTCAGGATGCGACAATCGTCAGTCCGGATTCACCAGGTGCTGCAGCGCAGCGAGGACGGGCAGCCAGACATCTTCCGCGTCCTCACGTGAGTCGGCGTTGTCGACCTCGTCGATCTCCAGGCGGATCGTGCACCCGCCCGGTGCCGGCCTGATCAGCCAGGTCAGGAACGTGGGCGGGTCGTGCGGCCCGGATTGCAGCACGTAGGACAGCCGTTCGGGGCACTGGGCGTGCAGGACGCGACCGGTCAGCTCGGTGCGGTCGCCGAGGCGGAAGCTGATCGGAGCCCCGGCAATCCACGTCGAGTGCGCCGCCAGGCCGTGGAGGTACGCGGCGGTCTTGTCCGCGTCGGTAAGTGCAGCCCAGACCAGCTCGGGACACGCGCGGACGTGGGCGGCGAAGGTGTGCGCGACGCACGCCCCGCCGCGTGGTGCGCGGCGGGGCTCAGCGTCGTGGGCATTCACGGCATCGCCGATCGCTGCTACCTCTCGGTCAGGCGTCGATCTCGGTGACGATCTCGAATCCCGTCTCCTCGGGGGGCGCGGTGAAGCCGCCCTCGATGCCCTGCTGCATGCGCGGCATCAGGGTCGAGTCACGGAAGTTTTCCCAGCTGGCCTTCGAGTCGTGCACGGCGAAGATGGTCCAGCCGTCCGCGGATGGCCCGGCGGCGTGGTAGATCTGACCGCCCGGCAACGTGCCGTCACTCGGGTGCACGGCCGCGACCGATGCTTCGTACTGCTGCTTGGTTCCGCCCTTGAACTGGTGGATGACGCCGTAAGTCATTGCTTCGCCTTTCGCCTTGGCCCGGCCTACGACTCGACGAGGAAGACAAGGGTGTCCAGGAGTACCCCGTCACTTGCCGCGGCGGCGGCGCCGTCCTCGGACTGCAGCCAGGCCATGAATGCGGGGAGGTCGGGCACATCGCCGCTGACGGCTACCCGTGCCGAGTTGGTCGGGTCGGTGAAGGTGCGGATGTTCGTGACGCCCAGTTCCCCGAACTTCTTCTCGCGAAGATCCGAGTTGAGCCAGTGGTCGTGGTCTGTCACGTGGTGGTAGCCGATGATGCTGGGCATCTGGTTGTGCTCCTTTTGTCTTTCGCGCCGTGAAGGCGGCGATAAGAGCATCCTGACGCTGCGCCATCTCACCGGCGCATCACCGGCGCATCACCGGCTCAGCTCGCCGATCGCGGCGAGCATGCCCGGCAGCCCCCGAGCGACGCAGATGCCCGCGGCCGTCTCGAGCCAGGCCCGCGCCGTATCGTCGATTTGGCCGAACGACCGGTGGCGGGCCGCGGCCCGGGCCATCAGGATCGCGGCCCGGTGGTAGTCCCAGTCAAAGGCGTCGACGATCTCGAATGCGGTGTTCAGGTACTGGTCCGCGACATCGTGACGGCCGAGCAGCGACGCGAGCCGTCCCGCGTAGGCGGCGGCCGGGCCCAGGTTGGTGACGACCTGCCCGGCGTAGGGCTCGATGATCGCCAGGAGGTGCGCGGCGGCGTCGAGGTCCTCGAGCTCGATCGCCAGGATGGCGTACCCGAGCATGGATGTCATCCACATCAGGTCCGGGGGGACGTTCCGGAACCCCTCGGCCGCCGCCTCGCCAAGCAGGTCAATGGCGACCTGCTTGGGCCCGCTGGCGACGCTGACGATGGCGTGGGCGAGGCGATAGGTGAGCTTGACCGGGCCGGCCCCGATCGCCTGCGCGACGGTCGGCGGCAGCTCGGCGCGATGACCGGCGATGGTAGCCAGCACGGCCGCCTGCCCGGCAAAGACGGCGACGCCGTCGGCGGCACCCAGGGCGAGGCCGAGCTCCACGGTCTCGCGCCCCAGCCGCTCGGCGTCGGCGAAGCGGGCCTGCATCGTGGCCACGAACGCCTCGAACCAGCCCACCGTCCAGGTCATCTGCGGGGCGCCGATCACGTCGGCGATGGCGTGCAGCCGTACGAGGCTGCGGGCGGCTCCGGCTGGGTCGGCCAGCTGGATGGCGACGGTGTAGGCCGCGGCGTGCACGGCGAATTCAAGGGGCAGGTCACCGGCGGCGGCCGCGGCCGCGATCGACCTATTGGCCACGTCGGCCCGCAGCCGCGTCGCCTCGAGATCGGGGCCCCACAGGGCGTACAGCACCGATGAGCAGATCCGGGCGAGAAGCGCCGGATCGGGGCTGGCATCGGCCAGCGCGATGGCCTCCCGGGCCAGCCCGATACGCCGGGTCCCGGCCACGTCGGAGACGAGATCTTCGGCCAGCAGGGCGAGGAGCCGGGCGCGCGTGGCCGGATCGGCGTCGGCCACTTCGAGGGCGGACTGCACGAGCGCCGCCTGCGCGGGGGCGGCGGGGCCGAGCCGCAGGAACCCGCGGTCGGTGGCCAGGGCGGCCTGCGCCACGATCGCGGTCGCACCGCAGCCACGGGCCAGCGCCGCCGCTTCGGTCAAGGTCGCGAGGGCGCTGGGATCACTGGCCTGCTGCTGAGCGTGGCCGAGCCGGACGAGGAGACCGGCGCGTTCGTGATCCGGGACATCCAGGGTGGCGCCGTGGTCGAGCGCCGTCCGGTACCAGCGGGCCGCTTCGGCCGGCGACAGCTGCCCGGCCGCGTAATCCCCGGCCGTTATCGCCCAGCGGCGAGCTTCGGCGAGCATCCCGCCCAGGTTGTACTGCCGCGCAATCTGAGCCGCCAGGTGGATCGTGGGTGCGCGGGCCCGCTTCGCCAGCACCTCGGCGGCCTGCGCGTGCAGGCGGCGGCGCCGCCCGCGCGGGAGCCCGCCGTACACGGCGCGGGCGACCAGGATGTGCACGAACCGCAGCGTCGGGACCCGCGCCCCGACCTCAGCCAGCAACCCGGCTGCCTCGGCCACGTCGAGGGCGTCCATCGCGTCGCTGTCGGAAATCCCGGCCATGTCGATCACCGCGCCCACCGCGAACTGCGTGCCCAGCACGGAGGCCGCCGAGAGCACCTCCACCACTTGGTCCCCGAGCGAGCTGACGCGGCCCCACAGGAGATTGCGCAGGTTCGCCGGGACCTCGTCGCCCGTCGCGCCGTCGGCGAACTCGACCTCGGTCGCAGCGAGCGCCAGGTACCCCGACTCGGCCCAGTGACGGACTAGCTGCGTGGCATACAGCGGGTTCCCGGCGGTCTGATCGCGCAGCCGGGCGGAAACCGCCGAGGTCACCGCGGTCGCGTTGACCGCGAGCAGCGAAGCCGTCAGGTCGGCCAGCTCGTCGTCGTCGAAGCCACCCAGGCAGATGCGGCGCCCGGGACGGCATTCGAGGTCGGCGAGCACGGCCCGCAGTTCACTCGAACGCCGTTCGTCGGTGTCGCGAGCGCTGAGGACCAGCAGCACCGGCACATTGACCAGAGCACGGCCCAGGTGGCGGAGCAACTGCACCGCGGTCGGCTCGGCCCACTGAACGTCGTCGAGCAGAACCACGAGAGGGCTGATCGCGGCCAGTCGCGACAGCACATCGCTGACCGCCTCGAACAGCAAGTGCCGGTCGGTGGCTTCGTCGCTGACCGTAGCGCCGGAAAGTTCGACGCGGTCGGCCAGGCGTGGCGCGATGCGGACCAGGTGCCCTCCGCAGTGGCCGGCGTGTGCCCGCAGCACGTCCGTCGGCGCGTGCTCGACCAGGTGCCCGATCAGCGAGCGGAACGGCTCCAGCGGCACGGCCGGCCCATCCTGGCAACGCCCGTAGAGCACTGCCGCTACGCCCTCGTCTCGTACCGCACGGGCGAACGCGCCCAGCATGGTCGTCTTGCCGATCCCCGCCTCGCCCTCCACGATGACGGTCCGTGAGCCCGACCCCCCTACCTGAGCCGCCTCTGCGGCCAGCAATTCGAGCTCGCTGGCTCGCCCGACCAGGGCCGGTCCCCGCGCCAGCTCGGCCTGCAACGGCAACCAGCCGTTCCCGCGCCAGGATGATGGCCCCGCGGGCTGCGGTGATCCGGACCGCGCCGGCTGGCCCTGCTCCTCGATCCCGTCCCACCCAGCCGCGATCCGCCGCTGGATGTCGCGCACCCCGGCTGACGGTTCGGTCCCGACCCACTCGGCCAGGTAGGCCCGGTACTCGCCGTACGCAGCCAGGGCGTCGGCCTGGCGCCCGGCGCCGCCGAGCGCCTGGACCAGCAGTCCCCACGGCCTGTCCCGCAAGGGATGCACCGAGACGTGCGCCTTGAGCTCGGCAATCGCCTCCGCCCACCGTCGCGCGACGATCAGCTCGACGGCGTGGTCCTCGATCGCCGACGCGTGCAACTCAGCCAGCCGGGCGACTTCGGGTTCGGCCCAGTCCTCGGCCGCGAACTCCTCGAACGCCGGGCCTGTCCACAGCGCCAGCGCCCGTTCGAGCGTCCCGATCCGGTCGTCACCCGCCCCCAACTGCGACAGCAGGGTGGCGAACAGGGCGGCGTCGACGGGAGCGGCGAGACGATACCGACCCTGCGACGCCACGACGATGGTGTCACCAAAACCCTTGCGGAGTCTCGACACAATCGTCCGCAACGCGCCCGGCGAGACCGCGAGCACGTCACAGAGCAGATCCACCCGCAGCGCCCGCGGGGCGTCCACGGCCAGCCGGGCCAGCAACCGGCGCTGGCTCGCGCTGGGCAGATCGAGGGCGAGCCCCGAGGTGGTGACAACCTGGATCGGTCCCAGCACGCGCACGAACGCGATGTCCCCCAGCATCTGTGCTCATCACCCCACCCACCCCACACCTTACCAGCACATATGCGACCAGAACCGTGCTCGAAGGCGAAGCCTGCTGCGCACTTCGTCCAGGGCCTTGACGGTGAGGAGGGCACTGGTGGCGCCGATCGGGTGACCGAGGGAGATGCCGCTGCCGTTCGGGTTGGTCCGATCCTGTGGCAGGCCGAGTTCTTTAACTACGGCGGCGTCCTCCTCGCGCAGGGTTTGTAGCCGAGCCAGAGCGGCTAGTGAACAAGCCGGTGAATTTCGGTTATCGACATCTCGGGCTCGCCTGCTTGTGACAGGTCGATGTCGTGTGCCGCGGCAACCTTGCCCATGGTCGGTTGCAGGGTAGATTCCACGAATTTCTGCAGGGCCTCAGCAGACTCCCACACATCGACGCCGTGAACGCGACCGTCCTTCTCGTAGTGGGCATGCATGATCCCGCCAGCGGGCAGGTGGGTGTCGACGTCCATCTCGTCTGTGACGGCGTCGATCATCTCGATCGTGATAGCGGCCGGGAAAACTTGCTCAACAAGGATGGCCACGACTGACTCCCTTCGGGGACGGGAATGCAGCGTGCCCGGTGAGGATCGGCCGTCGCGGTTCCCTTGGCCGCCGCTCGTTGCGGCGGCTCGGTAAGGCCATAGTGGCGACGCGGCGTCTCAGTGACGCATCAGTTGTGCATCACCCGCCATGAAAGCGCCGGTCAGCCGGAGCCCTTTGCTACTAGCTTGACTCATGAAGTTGGTCTTAGTAGCGAGGGGCAAATTGCTGGCGTGCAGCACAACTGTACTGCAATCGAGCCGACGTCGGACGGTCAGTCAAATAGGCAGGTCATACGGTAAAACCGCCTCGTATTAGGCTCCTTACAAACGAGGCCTCAACACGCGGAAGTGCCACGGATGACCAGGCGGTACCGGACTATGGCGTAAAGCCATGTGGGCAGTGCGAAAACTACTGCGTATCGGCCTGGGGGCCATGCAGGGCGTCCTGAAGTTCCTTCTCATCATCCTTGGACAGGGACGTCTTCAGCACCGTGCCGCCGTACTTGCTCATCGCCTCGACGGCCTTGTCCGGGGTGACCTTCTCCAACATCAGGAACAACGCCGACGTGCCGGGCTGCACCATGTCGCGGACCTGGTCCTGGAACTGCCGGTCGATGCTGGTCTTGGCGAACTTGCCCATCAGCGCGCCCAGCCCGGCTCCCACCGCCATCCCGAACACCGGGATGAAGAACAGCAGGCCGAACAAGAACCCCCAGAACAGGCCCCAGCTCGCTCCCTTGGTCATCGGGTGGTGGCTGGTGGTGACGTGATAACTGCCGTCCTTGTCCCGGGCGATCACAGCGATGGCGTCCGGCTGGATGATCAGGTCGGCGGCCAGCTGCCGCGCCTCATCGGCGGCGGCGAACGCGGTCGTCTCATCTGGATATCCGATGGCGATCAGATCAGCCATAGCGTCCCTCCTTCTCCCTCTGCCTCGTCATTGCCTGCCCTGGTGCCGACATCCCTGGGGCGCCGGCGGCCACACCAGAAAACCTGCTGTACTTCCTGCTGTACGAAGTTGACACAGTTCCCGCAATAATGGATGGGGCGTGAAGATTGTGCCTTCTTGGGCGCAGCGTTGCGTCGGACCTTGAAGGGAGAAACCATGCCGTACCTTGACACGGTCCCGCTTGAGGCAGCCGTGCGAGACCGCATGTCCTGGTTCGAGGCCTCGCTGCGAGATCTCCGTGAACCGGCCGGCCCGTGTGAGCCTGGCCGAGTACATCATCTTCCTCGTGCTCGTCATGAGCACGGGAGCCGGGGTGCCCGGCCCCGGCGATGCGGCGATGATCGCCGCAGGCACGCTCGCGGGCGAGGGCCGGCTCAATCTAGGCGTCGTGCTGGTGACGTCGATAGTGGGTTGGATGCTCGGTTCGCTGATCGGATATGAGGTCGGTCTCCGCGGAGGGCGCAGGCTTCTCGAACGCTCGGGACGACTGGAAAAACATCGCCATGAAATGCTCGCCAAGGGCGATAAGGCCTTCGGAGGTCATAGGTTCATCGCATCGGTGACGATGCCCGCCTACATGTCGGGGATTTTCCGGATAAGATTGCCCGTCTTCGTGCTGGGCGCGTTTGTCTCCGGTTCATTCTTTATCGTTATTTACATAGGGATTTCGTACTTCCTCGGCGCGGAAGTCGCCAGGGCTATCGGAAACGCCGGATCGAAAGCGGTATTGGGCGTGCTCGTGATCGTCGTTGTAGGACTGGCAATCAGGTTCGGCTGGTCCAGGTGGCGCGCCGCCAGAGAGCAGCGCGCCGCCCGTGAGCAACCTTCGGCCTGAGCGGCGTGTAGCCTTCTCCGGCGAGAAGATCACGCAGGAAGTGAACGAGCTGCATGACTTGGGTTCTCCGGTCCCCACGTGTTCAATGTCGTTGTCGCGGCCGTCGGGCCATGGCGGCATCAGGCGAGCCGCGCGCCCCCAGTCGCCCGGTAGAGGTCCCGCAGCAGCGACACCTCCGCCAGGTGGTGGAGTGCCTCCCGGTTGACATGGAGGACGAGCGACGCCATCGGGGCGTCCAGGTACGCCTCCGGCTCGCCCACCGGGCGCGCCAGCCCCTCTTCGTCCAGCCGCTCGATGTGCGAACGCCACTGCAGGGCCTGCTCCTTGAAGTAGGCGACGCCCTCCTTGGCCGTCAGCGGGCGCTCGGCGTTCTCATGAGTGAGGGAGCCGTCGCCGAAGTGGTGGGAGGCGCGGAACCCGAAGACGCCCACCGCCAGGTGCGAGAGCCGCCAGGCGATCGTCGTCACCGGCGCCGGCTCAGGATCTGGCCACGCCTGCTCGAACTCGCCGCGGCCGCCGGGTCCCGCCGGGCGGATGCTCCAGCAGCCGGGAACGGGCTCCCAGAGGTACTCCTCGTCGGTCAGCGTTTCCAGCGAGGGTCCATGGGCCAGGTTCCACTGCAATTCGAACTGCCCGGACAGCTCATGGGTCCAGTCAACGGTCATTAGTTCATCGTGCCTGCTGCACCTGAGATTGTCTCGGTGACGGCGTCTGCTGCAGTCATCTGGGTCCGCCTTTCCCGGCTAGCGTGACCGCATGGACTCGGTCGAGGAGTCGCTTCGCGGCCTGCTCGCTCACTCGGTGCCCCGCCCCGGCCCGGAGCCCGACCCAGCGACCTCGGCGGAGTTCGACCAGTTGCTGAGCCAGGCCACGCTGGCCGGGCCAGACACCCCGCTCGACTACCGGCTGGCCGCGCCGAAATGGCAGTTCCTGTGCCATGCCGCCGATCACGGCGGGTACGTGCTGCACGGGTCCGGCACCGACGATATCGCCGAGTTCGAACCGCGCCAGTCCAACGACATCGAGGAGTTCGGCAACCGGCGAGCGGTATACGCCGCGTCCGACGGGCTGTGGGCGATGTACTTCGCGATCGTCGACCGCGACCGCTACGTCACGTCGCTGTACAACGGCTGCTGCCGGCTCGGTCCCGCGCCTGACGGCCCGTTCGGAGAGTCGCGCTACTTCTTCTCCGTCAATGAGGATGCTCTCGACCACGAGCCGTGGCGCGCCGGGACGGTGTACCTGCTCCCCGCCGACGGCTTCGCCGAGCAGCCTCCCATCCGGCTCGGAGACCAGTGGGTGCGAACACAGCAGGTGGCCACCGCCACCCCAGTCCGCCCCGCCGCCAAGCTGACCGTGGAACCCGCCGACTTCCCCCTCTTGGCCAGCATCCGCGGCCACGACACGCGTATGCGGGTCACCCGCTAACCCACCTTCGATGCGCCCGCCCATCCAGCCGAACATCCAGCATGATCATAAAGATGTGAGGCTAAATTTCAGTCCTGCGGCGATGGCGGCATACGGGCATCGGCCGGCTGGCCTGGTGCACCTGCCGCGACGCGGGTACAGCATGGCTACGGTGACCGCGAGTCCCCGCTGGAGGCGTAGGTGAGCAGCGACACGATCCCTCGGGACTACGCTGATGAACTTGCCGACTGCTTTGCCGTGTGCGCCCCGGGCTTGTTCGGGTACGCCTGTG
Source organism: uncultured Actinomycetes bacterium (assembly GCA_963849595.1). Lineage (GTDB taxonomy): Bacteria > Actinomycetota > Actinomycetes > Streptosporangiales > Streptosporangiaceae > Palsa-504. The sequence goes on along the minus strand of CAWKIB010000041.1, from coordinate 31,232 downwards.
TCCTTACCCGCGGGGACCGTGCCCTGGCCGAAGACCTTGTCCAGTCCGCGTTCATGGCAGCCGCGAAGCAGTGGTCAACCGTGCGGTGCCTGCGCGATGCCCAGCGTCTTTGCTGGCTGCAAACGACCGTCGGCAACCTTGCGATCAGCACCTTCCGCCGCAATGGCGCCTTCCGTGATTGCCTGACGCGACTGGAAACCCGGTACCGGCCTCCGTCACCGGACACTCACGCCGAGGCCATGTCGGCGATCGCGATGGAGCGGTGCTGGCGGGCCATCCAGGCCCTGCCGCCCCAGCAGCATGCGGTCGCGGTGATGCGCTGGCTGTTCGCCATGACCAACAGCGAGATCGCGGCGCAGCTGGGCATCGCCGCCGGAACCGTCGCTGCGCACCTTTATGCCGTGCGGAGCAAGCTGAAGGCAGGCCTGGGACCCTATGACCCATTCGGCGACGGGGAAGGAGCATCGTCATGACGACCGCCGGAAATGACACCGGAGGCACGCGCGAGGACGAACTCCTCGCCCGCCGCTACCAGCAGATCACCGGCGCTCAGGCGGCACGGTACGCCGCCACCTACGATGCCGATGCCGGACTGGCACGGTTTAAGGACTGGCTACAGAAGCACTCCTCAGCCGAGATGGACCTGGATGCTGACCAGGCGGCGGCCCAGCTCTACAGCACGCACTACCGGGCGCTGGTACGCCTGGCGGCCTTGCTGGTGCGGGACATCCCGACCGCCGAGCAAGTGGTGCAGGACTCGTTTGCCGCACTACGTGACGGCTGGGATCGGCTGATGGACACGCAGAACGCTCTTGCCTACCTGCGCCAGGCCGTGGTGAACCGATCCCGTTCCGTGCTGCGCCACCGGACGGTCGCCGGCCAGAACCTGCGGCAGGCGCCGCCGGACCTGCCGCCCGCCGAGCGGGAAGCCCTCGTCTTTCTGGAACAGCCCGCCGTCGCGGCCGTGCTTCGCGAACTGCCCGAGCGGCAACGCGAGGCGATCGTGCTGCGCTATTACGCCGATCTGTCCGAGGCTGAGATCGCCGCCACGATGCGCATCAGCCGCGGTGCCGTCAAGAGCCACACCGCTCGCGGTATGTCTGCGCTTCGCGCAGCTCTCGAACGGGCCACATCGCAACCGGTCCGTCCCCAGGACAGCGGCGATGCTAGCTGTCCATAAGTGACCTGGGGTTCCCGGGCTAACCGGCAACCGGGCACCGACCTGCGCTGACAACGCTACAACTTGCCGGGGGTGCCGACGGGCAGCTTCGCTGCGACTGGCAGTGTGATCCACGTGATAAGCCCGCCAGAATCCGGTCGTGCTGAACGATGAAGCTCGCTATGCTCGCGCCGATCGCCTGGCGTACGCCGCCCGAGCACTACGGGCCGTGGGAGTCGATCGCCAGCCTGCTCACTGAGGGGCTTGTCGCGCGAGGAGTCGATGTCACACTTTTCGCCACGCTCGACTCGGTGACGGCGGCAATTCTCGACGGCGTCTGCCCGCACGGCTACGCGGAGGACGCCCAGATGGACGGCCGGGTCTGGGAGGCGCTGCACGTCTCGCATGCACTGGCCCGATCGGGCGAGTTCGAGCTTGTCCATAACCACCTCGACTGGCTGCCGCTCGCATTTGGCGAGCACGCGCGGGCGCCGATGGTCACGACCATCCACGGCTTCTCCGGCGCGGGCATCCTTCCCGCCTACACGCGATCGCGCTCGGCGTTCGTCGCGATCTCAGATTCCGACCGCTACGCCGGGCTCGACTATGCCGCGACCATCCATCACGGCATCGACCTCGCGATGTTCCCGTACCGCGCCGCCCGGGGCGATTACCTGGTGAGTTTCGGGCGCATCCATCCTGACAAGGGCACGGCTGACGCCATCGAGATCGCCCGCCGCGCGGGACGACGGCTGGTGATCTGCGGCATCGTGCAGGACGAGCGGTATTTCGCCGACGCCGTGGAACCGCACGTCGACGGGGATCAGGTCATCTTCCTCGGCTCGGTCGGCCCACGGCGCCGAGCAGATGTCCTCGGCGATGCGGCCGCGCTGTTGCACCCGATCTACTTCGACGAGCCGTTCGGCCTGTCCGTCGTGGAGGCCATGGCGTGCGGCACCCCGGTGGTCGCCTACCGGCGCGGCTCGATGGCCGAGGTCGTTGACGAGGGCGTGACCGGGTACCTGGCCCAGGACGTCGAGTCAGCGATCAGCGCCGTACCGAAAGCAGTGCGGCTGGACCGCTCGGTCGTCCATTCCCGCGCCGTCGCGCGGTTCGGCGTCGACCGCATGGTCGAGGACTACCTGCGCACCTACGAAGCGCTGCTCAAGTCGGCCAGCACCTCGCCGAGCGGCACGTAAGCCACCCCGATACGGCAGTCATCTATGCCATAGGGAATCCACACCAGGCCGTCGTGCAGGAAGGCTCCGCACGAGTACACGACGTTGGGGACGTAGCCGTCCTGCTCATCCCGGCCCGGGGACAGCAGCGGAGTCCTCGAACGGCCCACCACGCGCGTCGGGTCATCGAGGTCGAGCAGAAGCGCGCCGATGACGTAGACCCGCATCGGACCGACGCCATGGGTGAGCACCAGCCAGCCCTGGTCGGTCTCGATCGGCGGCCCGCAGTTGCCGACCTGCAGCATCTCCCACGGCGCGGACGGCTCCTGCAAGAGCACTGGCCGGTCCCACACGTAACCGTCCGCCGATCTAGCCAGGCTCGTACTCTCACCGTCGGAGCGGCACAGCGCCAGGTACTGTCCGTGCACCTTCCGGGGGAACAGCGCCATGCCCTTGTTCCGCGCGGCGGGCCCGGCCAGCCGATGAGCACTGAACACCCGCAGGTCCGAGCTGATGAGCAGGCGCGGGGCGATCCGTTGCCCGTCGTAGGCGGTGTAGGTGGCGCGGTACTCGGTGGTCCCGTCATCGTTGGCGAACCGCGTGAACCGCGCGTCTTCCATGCCGTTGCTCTCCTCGTCAGCGGACGGCGACAAGATCCGCTGTCCCGAGGTCGACGTCGCGGGCGAAGGAGGCGTTGTAGGCAGACGAGACCACCTTGCGCAGCAGGTCGACGGTGGCAGCGGAACCCGCCCGGGTCAGCAGGTCGCGGTGCGCCTTCGCCAGCTCCCGCTCGAGATCAGCGCCCTCGAATTCGGCGGGAAGGGCGTGCAGGACGGCCTGACCAAGTTCATCGAGAGGGCCCTGGTCAGCGAGGACGGCATGCAGGTGCGCCAGGTGCCAGCTGGCCGGCGTTGTGTCCGCCACGGAGACCGGCAGGAGCCGCGGCTCGAAGGACCACTGCGCCCCCGGGCCGACGACGGCCGAGCAGAAGCCGATCGAGGAGATGTGCCCTTCACCGATGCCCCGTACGCTGAGCGCCACCCGAGCCTGGCCAGCGCGCAGGCCGCCCTGGTCGGGGCCCAGCACCGCGCTCGGGTTGCACAGGCCCGCGGCCTCCGTCGCGTACTCCGCGGTGAAGGTCGCTCCCAGCAGCAACGTGCGCGCCGCCGTCAGCTCACGCGCCTCCTCGATGTGCGCGGAGACGATCGACGCATGCCGCCGCAGGAGCTCCTGATAATTGTGGTGGCGACCGCCGAAGTCGCGGAGCAGGCCCGCAGCCAGCCGCTCGACCTCGTCTTCGGCCAGGCTCATAACGCGGCCGACCACCTGGCTGGCCCGCGAATGGGCACCGTTCAACTCCTCGCCAGGCAGGAACAGCCGCGCGATGACGCGGGCCGGATCGGGGCACAGCCCGGCCTGAACGCGGTGCGCGATCACTCCAGCTCGCTGATCCGACGTGCCTGCTGTGCGGTCGCGAGCATCGCCAGGGTGGACTCGGCGCCCTGGTTGAGATTGCGGCCGCAACGTTCCAGGCCGTCATAGCCGCCACCGGTACGAGGGTCGAACATGGGCGTAGCGCTGTCGTTGTCACCGAGGAACCAGTCCCATGCCAGGCTGACGCCCGTCAACCAGGACGACTGGTGCGTGATCCGGAACGCGCTCCCGCAGGCGTCGGCGAGCGCGGACACCTCGATGGGCTGCTGGTCGTAGCCGGGGCCTACGTCGTCGCGCCCGCGACCGCCCACCGGGGTCACCGATAGGTGGCCATCGCGGGTCTCGGTGCGCAGCAGGAACTCCAGAAGGCTCAAGCCACGGTTGAGGGCTGACTCATCGGGAAGGGCGTCACCCGCGACGATCAGGGCCTCGGCGATAGACGCATTTCCGTAGCTCAACCGTTCCTCCGGCCATGGCCAGCCGGGATCGTCGATCCTCGGTCTGCCGATCACCGCCAGCGTGTCCGTGAGCAGCCGCCTGGCAGCTATTTCGTCCGGTCGCTCTTCTGAGCAGCTCAGCAGCGCCCAGCGCAGCAAACGCCATCGACCGGACGTGCGGGGAACGAGCCTGCGCCGCTATGCGGAACCCGCCGAGCGCCCGGGCCCGCATGCCCGGCGTCTGCGCACTCGTGGCTGCGACACCGAGGCCCCATAGCGCCCGTCCCCACCAGTCACCCACCCCTGCCTCGTCGCGCCATTGCCCGTCGGCGGCCATCCTGTTGTGACAGGCCCCCGCAGGATCGAGCGCGTCGAGGACAAAGGCGAGGTAGCAGCGGGCCAGGCGACGGACGGGCGGCCCGGGCTCCGGCTCATGGCACTACGACGACCAGTCCGCGGGCGACGTCGTCGACGCAATAGCCGTGCTCGCGCCGGGGAACCGTGTGGAGGGCGTGCTCGAAGAGCCCGCGGTCGTCGGTGAGCCGTTCGAGGTGATCGAACACCGGCTGGTAAACGTCGCTCGCGGGAGTCGCGCGCCCGGCGGTCATGCGGCCACGCTCGCCGTGATCAGCCGGTCGGTCAGCTCGCGGTACTGGTCCGCGATGACCGGCCACAGCAGCTGCGGCGCTGTCTGGGTGGCGGCGGCGGCCATCCTCGTCATCACGTCCCCGCGCGTGATCACCGAGCGGAGCGCCGTCGCGATCGCGGCCGGATCGCGGTGCGGCACGAGCAGGCCCGCTCCTCCCGCGAGCACCTCTGCGGCGTGCGGGAACTGCGTCGCCACCACCGGCTTGCCGGCCGCCATCGCCTCGATGAGCACTCCCGAGGTGACCTGCTCGGTCGAGTCGTAAGGCAGCAGGACCACGTCGGCGGAGCGGACGAGGGAGGCCAGCGCGCTGGTGCTCCGGTAGTAACCGTCGAAGGTAATCCAGGATCCCAGGTCGGCCTGCTGAACCTGCTCGCGCAGGCGATCACGATAGGCTTCGCCCTCGTCGAGTAGCACCTTCGGGTGCGTCTGGCCGGCGACCACGTAGCGTGGCATGGGCACCAGATCGCGCAGCATCGCCATTGCCTCGATGCCCCACTCGATCCCCTTGCCGGGGCCGAGCAGGCCCCACGTCAAGACGGTGAACTGCCCGGTGCGGAAGGTCGGCTCCGCCATCGTCGTCTGCAGGGCGGGCGCGCCGTGCGCGATGATGCAGACCTTCGTCATGTCGACGGCATACCCGGCCGCGAGCCGTTCGCGCGCAGTCATCGTCATCGCGACGACGGCATCGGCTTTCGCTATCACCGACTCGAGGACCTGACGCTGATGTGGCGTCGGGTCGGTCAGCACGGTGTGCAGGACCACGACACACGGCACCCGGACCTGGTCCAGCAGGTGCAGGATCTGGCTGCCGTCGGCTCCTCCGTAGACGCCATACTCGTGCTGCACGATGGCGACATCGCACAGGTTCAGTTGCGTGGCCGCCCAGCTCAGTGAGGCGGAGTCGTCCGTGATGAGCTGCGCGACCACCTCGTCGCCGGTTCGTGGTACGGCCGCGTCGACCAGGCGAACGACCCAGCCCTCGTCAGTGGTGGAGTCCAGGAGGGCGTCGCGCAGGGCGGCGGTGAAGGTTGCCAGTCCGCACTGGGTTGGCGGGAACGTGCTGACAAAACCGAATCGCGTACTCATAGTTCAGGTGCCTTCCGATCGGACAGCCCCGAGAGAAAAGAAAACGAAGCCTCACGCAATAAGATGCTCAGGCTCGCGGGCAGCGTGTGTGCCCGGCAACCGCTGCGACAAGCCTGCGTTCCTGACGCCGGCGAATAAGGGCTAGTGTCCGCCGCGCAGCAACCGTCGGCCTAGCCAAGCGCACCAAGGGTGCGACGACCTCAGCCTATCCGTAGACGGGACGGCCGGTGACGGCGCGGCACGCGGATCGTCACGTGGTTTCCGGCGCGTCCTGGATCGCCGCCAGGATCTCGGCCGCGAGTGGCGGGGGTGCCTGGAAGTCCCACGCCCTGAACAGCACCGCGTGCGGTACGCCCATGGCCCGTCCCTGCCACGCGGTGAAGCCCGTGATCATCATCCGGGGCGCGGGATGGCCCGGGATCGCGGCCAGGTACTGCTCATGCGCCTCCAGCGAGGCGATGCCGCGTTCCAGCGGCTCTCCGGTGATGTCCACGCCGTGTGTCGGCCGCGGGTCTCCGCCCACGAGCAGCCAGCGCGCCGAGTGCGGCTCCAGGCCCTCGTCGAGCAGTTCGGGGAAGACCCAGCGATTACCCGCGTCGCGCAGCGCATCCAGCGCCGCGAGGCCCGCGACCCGGTGATCGGCCTGGTTCAGCCCGGCGGGAAACTCGACGTCCCAGGACCCCACCACCACGGCGTCCGGCTGGCGGCGCCGGATCACGCGAGCGATGTCGCGGCGCAGGCCCAGGCCGTACTCGAGCATGCCATCCGGGTAATCGAGGAACTCGACCTCAGTGACGCCGACCGCCCGGGACCCCGCGATCTGCTCCTCGGTGCGAAGCTGCGCGGTCCGCTCCGGCGGGATGCTGTCGATGCCGGCTTCCCCCGGGTCAGGAGCAGGTACGCGACATCCAGACCGCGCGCCGTCCACGACGCGACGGCTGACGATATCCCGTACTCCACGTCGTCCGGGTGCGCCACCACGCACAGCACCCGGCGGAAAGCGTCGTCGGCGAACGGAGGGACCAGGTCAGCGGCCATGGCCGAGAGCGTAGCGCTGCCCTGCGAGCCTGGAGCTCACACCTGCCCGACACGGCCTCCTTGCATCTTCGCGAAGACTGTCCGGCGGCGCATTGGTCCCGATATGTTGTGACCCGGATAGCCGGTCTCGGGTGGGGAGTTAACAGGCATGACGGCCGTGAAGATGAGGTTGGCGGCAGCTGCGCTCGGCGCGTTCGGGCTGCTGGTCGCGACGGGGTACACCAGCCAGGCCGCCCTGGCCTCGGGAGCCCAGCCGGCCACGGCCCGGTCAGCCGCGACATCGCCGTCGGCGAGCCATCCGTGCGGTACACAGAGCAAGCCAGGTACCTACAAGCACGTGATCTGGATCTGGATGGAGAACAAGAGCGCCAGCACGATCATCGGCTCATCCCAGGCGCCGTACCTCAACAAGACGCTGGTCCACGACTGCGGGCTGGCCACTAACTACCACAACGTCACGCACCCCAGCCTGCCGAATTACATCGCCGCCACGTCCGGCCTGTCGTTGTCGGCCGTGCATGGCTTCCTGCCCGACTGCAGCCCCGGTGGCAGCTGCCGGACGTCGGCGCGGAGCATCTTCGGCCAGGGCGAGACGTGGAAGTCTTACGAGGAGTCGATGCCGTCGGCCTGCGATCACTCCAACTCCGGCAACTACGCGGTGCGGCACAACCCGGCGGTGTACTACACCACGCTGCACGGCTGCTCCAGTGACGACGTGTCCTACTCCCACCTGGCTACGGACCTGGCGCACAACCAGCTTCCGGCGTTCTCCTTCATCACCCCGAACCTGATCGACGACTCGCACAACGGCACGGTCGCCGACGCCGACAAGTGGCTGTCCCACAACCTGCCGGCCATCCTCAACAGCTCCGAGTACAAGAACGGCTCGACGGTCATCTTCATCACCTGGGACGAGGGCGAGGGCGGCCATTACGCCGTCGGCGAGGGGTGCGCGACCAACACCTCGGACATCAGCTGCCACATCGCGGCCGTGGTCCTCAGCCCGAGCACCAAGGCGGGCACCCGGTCCGGCACGCTGTTCAACCACTACTCCCTGCTGGGTACCGCCGAGCAGCTCCTCCGGCTGTCCAAGCTGGGCCTGGCCGCCAGCGCCACGACCATGACCAAGGCGTTCAACCTCTAGCGCCAGCCATATTCCGGAGCCCGGCCTCGCGTCGTACCAGGGACCGATCCCGGCCCGTGTACTTAAGGCCAGCGGGCCCCGCCGAAGTCTGTCCCGTGGCCTGACGTTTTCCGCCTCCTCCACAGGCACCGTTGAACCGGCTGCCAGCGCGAACGAAAAGCGCGAACGAAAAGGAGGAGGCTATGACCGCCGTCATCGAGGCCCGCGGGCTCGGCAAGCGTTACTCGCACCGATCGCTGGGCGCTGGCCGACTGCACGCTGCACATCCCGGCCGGGCATATCGCCGGCCTGGTCGGCCCGAACGGGGCCGGGAAAACCACGCTGCTGCACCTGGTCACCGGCCTGCTGGCCCCGACCACGGGCACGATCGAGGTGGCGGGCGGCCCGCCCGCCGCGACGAAGGCGCAGCTGGCCCGGGTCGGATTCGTCGCCCAGGACGCCCCGGTCTACGCCGGCCTGTCCGTGGCCGACCACCTGCGCCTGGGCGCGCACCTGAACCCGCGCTGGGACGCCCAGCTCGCCACGGAGCGAATAAGCAAACTGAGCCTGGACCCCCGGCAGAAAGCGGGGAGGCTGTCCGGCGGACAGCGCGCGCAGCTCGCCCTCACCCTGGCCATCGCCAAACGCCCGCAGCTCTTGATCCTCGACGAGCCGGTCGCCAGCCTCGACCCGCTCGCCCGCCGGGACTTCCTGCGGGACCTGACCGAAGCCACCGGTGAGCACCAGATGAGCGTCATGCTGTCCTCCCACCTGGTGGCCGACCTGGAACGCGTCTGCGACTACCTGATCGTGCTCGCCGCCGGCCGCGTGCAGGCCGCCGGGGAGGTCACCGGGCTGCTCAACGCCTACCGAAGCAGCACCGGGGCGCAGGCCAGCCTGGAGGACATGGTCCTGGCCTACATGAGCCAGGCCGCGGCCCGCAAGGCCCGACCGAGCAACTGGAGGGATCACGATGATCTGGCTGACCTGGCGCCAGTTCCGCGCCCAGGCCATCGCGGCCGCCGCCGCCCTGGCCGTCCTCGCGGTCATCTTCGGGGTGACCGGGCCGCACCTGGCCCACCTGTACGACGTCAGCGGGCTCGCGACCTGCCGGACCAACTGCGCGGCGCTGACCAACACGTTCGTGACCAGCATGAAGGCCGACGCGATCTACCCGGTGCTGTTCATCGCCGGCCTCGGGATCCTGTACCTCACCCCCGCCCTGATCGGGCTGTTCTGGGGGGCGCCGCTGGTCACCCGCGAGTTGGAGGCCGGCACGTTCCGCCTGGCCTGGAACCAGAGCGTGACCCGCACCCGCTGGATGGCGGTCAAGCTCGCCCTGATCGGCCTGGCCGCCATGGTCACCACCGGGCTGCTCAGCCTGCTCATCACCTGGTGGGCCGGCCCGATCGACCGAGCGGGCGGATTCCCGGTGTCCGCGGGCACGCTGACCCGCTTCTCGCCGTTGTTGTTCGGCGCGCGCGACATCGCCCCGGTCGGCTACGCCGCGTTCGCGTTCGCCCTGGGGGTGACCGCCGGGGTGCTCGTCCGCCGGCTGCTGCCCGCCATGGCCGTCACCCTCGCCGTCTTCCTGGCCGTCCAGGTCATCATGCCCAACCTGGTCCGCCCGCACCTGCTCCCGCCCGTCACCGCCACCGAAGCGGTCACCGTCAACCTCAGCACGGCGATCGTGAGCCACAACGGGACGTACGCCGTGCCGGTCACCGGCCTGCCCGGCGCGTGGATCTTCTCCAACCAGACCATCACCCCCTCCGGCCGCGTGTTCGTCCTGCCGGACATCCCGGCCTGCGCGTCGGGCACCCAGCAGCAGTGCGACGCCTGGTTCGCCACCCAGCACCTGCGGCGGCAGATCTCCTACCAGCCCGCCAGCCGCTACTGGGCCTTCCAGTGGTACGAGACCGCGATCTTCCTCGCCTTGGCCCTCGCCCTAGCCGGGTTCTGCGTCTGGTGGATCCGCCACCGCCGCCTAGCCTGACCGGTCAGTGCGGCCACTTCCAATCAGTGATCTCGGGCGCGTCCTGGCCCTCCTGCCGGGTGTAGGCGCGGCACGTGATCCGCTTGTCCACCATCAGCTGCCGAACGTGCCCGGCGGTAGAGGCCAGCCCCGGCACCCGGTCGATGACGTCCATGACCAGGTGGAACCGGTCCAGGTCGTTGAGCATGACCATGTCGAACGGCGTGGTGGTGGTGCCTTCCTCCTTATAACCCGCGCACATGGAAGTTGTCGTGCCCGTTGCCGCCGGTAGGTCAGCCGGTGGATGAGCGACGGGTACCCGTGGTAGGCGAAGATCACCGGCCGGTCCACCGTGAACAGCGCGTCGAACTCCGGGTCGGACATGCCGTGCGGGTGCTCGGACTCCGGCTCCAGCCGCATCAGGTCGACGACGTTCACGACCCGCACCTTCAACGACGGCAGGTGCGTGCGCAGCAGCGAGACCGCGGCCAGCGTCTCCAGGGTCGGGGTGTCGCCGCAGCACGCCATCACCACGTCGGGCGCGCCGGGGGCGTCGTTGGAGGCCCATTCCCAGATCCCCGCGCCCCGGGTGCAGTGGATGATCGCCTCGTCCATGGTCAGCCACTGCGCCTGCGGCTGCTTGCCGGCCACGATGACGTTGACGTACTGCCGGGACCGCAGGCAGTGGTCCGCCGTGGACAGCAGCGTGTTCGCGTCCGGCGGCAGGTAGACCCGCACGACCGAAGCCTTCTTGTTGACCACGTGGTCGATGAACCCGGGGTCCTGGTGCGAGAACCCGTTGTGGTCCTGCCGCCACACCAGCGAGGACAGCAGGTAGTTCAGCGACGCGACCGGACGCCGCCACGGGATTTCCCTGGTCACCTTCAGCCACTTCGCGTGCTGGTTGAACATCGAGTCCACGATGTGGATGAACGCCTCGTAGCAGTTGAACAGCCCGTGCCGCCCGGTCAGCAGGTAGCCCTCCAGCCAGCCCTGGCACATGTGCTCGGACAGCACCTCCATCACCCGCCCGTCGGGCGCGAGATGGTTATCGCCGGGAATGATCGAACCCTCGAACACCCGGTTGGTCACGTCGAACACCGCGTCCAGCCGGTTGGACGACGTCTCGTCCGGGCCCATCAGCCGGAAGTTCGACGGGTTGGCCTTGATCACGTCGCGCAGCCAGGTGCCGAGCACCCGGGTGGCCTCGGCCGTGCTTCCCCCGGGCGTAGGGACCTGCACCGCGTAGTCCTGGAAGTCCGGCAGGGTCAGCTCGCGCAGCAGCAGGCCCCCGTTGGCGTGCGGGTTCGCGCTCATCCGCCGGTCGCCCTTCGGCGCGAGCCTGGCCAGCTCGGGCATCAGCGCGCCGGACCCGTCGAACAGCTCCTCGGCCCGGTACGAGCGCATCCACGCCTCGAGCTGAGCCAGGTGCTCCGGGTTGGTCCGGGCCGCGTCCAGCGGGACCTGGTGCGCCCGCCACGTCCCCTCGACCGGCAGCCCGTCCACCACCTTGGGCCCGGTCCATCCCTTGGGCGTCTTCAAAATGATGACCGGCCAGGCCGGGCGGGACAGGTCGCCCTCGGACCGGGCCCGCCGCTGGATGCCGCGGATCTCCTCGATCACCGCGTCCAGCGTGCCGGCCAGCTGCTGGTGCACCAGCTTGGGGTCATCGCCCTCGACCGTATGCACCGCGTACCCGTAGCCGCGCAGCAGCGACTCCAGCTCGGCGTGCGGGATCCGGGCCGGCACCGTCGGGTTGGCGATCTTGTACCCGTTCAGGTGCAGGATCGGCAGCACCGCCCCGTCCCGGGCCGGGTCCAGGAACTTGTTGGAGTGCCAGCTGCCGGCCAGCGGGCCGGTCTCGGATTCGCCGTCGCCGATCACGCACGCCACGATCAGGTCGGGGTTGTCGAATGCCGCCCCGTAGGCGTGCACCAGGGAGTAGCCCAGCTCACCGCCCTCGTTGATCGACCCGGGCGTCTCCGGCGCCGCGTGCGACGGGATGCCGCCGGGGAACGAGAACTGCTTGAACAGCCGGCCCATGCCCACCGCGTCCGGCGTGATGTGCGGGTACAGCTCGGAGTAGGTGCCCTCGAGGTAGGTGTTGGCCACGATGCCCGGCCCGCCGTGCCCCGGCCCGGTGACGTAGATGACGTCCAGGTCCTGGTTCCTGATCACCCGGTTGAGGTGCACGTAGATCATGTTCAGCCCGGGCGTGGTGCCCCAGTGCCCGAGCAGCCGCGGCTTGACGTGCTCCGGCCGCAGCGGCTCGGTCAGCAGCGGATTGCTCAGCAGGTAGATCTGCCCCACCGAGAGGTAGTTCGCCGCGCGCCACCACGCGTCCAGGGCGTCCAGCTCACTGACGGCGAGGGTCGCGTGCCCTGATCCGTCTCAGTCATGTTCAAACCCCTTTTTCCGCCGAACGGATCGTGGTGCTCGCCCCAGTTCCCCTGCGTGCCTCCCAGGCTATTTGCCGAGGTCCGCGCCGCGATAGGCGCGCTAGCAGCGTTAACGGCCACGACACCCGGGCGTAACCTCAGCGTCCCGGCGGAAGCCAAACGGACACGTGCGCGGACCGGAACGTCTGCTCACCGTTACGGCACAATGGCCTGACCCGTCAGGCGTTGTCCGCCACCACGAAGACTAGGACGAGGGGACGGTGACGATCGAGCCGTGCGCGTGGTTCAGGACCGCGTGGATGACCCCGCCGGGACCGTGGTGGGCCGGGTGCCTGCCCAGCACGACCAGGTCGGCGCGGGCGGACAGGCCGGACAGGATCCGCCCCGGGTGCCCGTGGACCACGTCGTGGCTGACCGGGACGTCGGGGTACTTGTCCCGCCACTCGTCGAGCAGGGCGTCCAGTTGCCTGGTCGCTTCCGCCTCCAGGGCGTCCCGGCCCGGCTCCGCCAGGGCGATCCCGGCCCGCGAGATGTCGGACCCTGCGGCGTCTGCCAGGCGTGAATAGCCACCAGGCTGGCCTTGCGCAGGGCCGCCTCCTCGAACGCGAAGCTAAGCGCGGCCGTGTTGCCCTCCAGGCCGCCGATGCCGATCCCGACCTGGCGGGGCGTGGCGCCGATCTCGTCCCGGACCACGACCACCGGGCTGGACGCGTGGGTGGCCGCGTACCGGCTGACCGAGCCGAGGATCATCGCGGTGAACGCGCCGACCCCGCGGGAACCCACGACCAGCATCAGCGCGCCCGATCCGGCCGCGGTCACCGCCTCCGCGGGCCCGCCGGTCAGATGGTCGGCGTCGATCAGCAGGTCCGGGGCGACCTTGGCCGCGCGGGCCGTCGCGGAGGTCAGGGCGTGATCGCTCTCATCCCGGATGACGTCGGATACGGTCTCGTACTGCGAGTCGCCCTGGTTGCCGACCATCCGGGGGAGCAGGCCGGGGGCCGAGACGATCCGCAGCGGAGCACCGCGCAGCACGGCCTCCCGCGCGGCCCAGTCCACCGCCCGCAGCGATTCCTCAGAGCCGTCGCTGGCGGCCACGATGGGCTTTGCTGACATGCTGCTCCTCCTCGCCGTCATTCCCTCACGGACATCATGGTCGTGCCCCAACCAGGCGGGCAAGGCGTTTCGGCCCGATCTACTACGGAATTTCGCGATAACAATTTGGCCTCGTCGGCCGAGCCTGGGTCGGCTTACCGTAACCCCCGGCGCTCGCGAATATCGATTCCGGAAGGTTATGCTGCTCTACGCAGTTCGTCGGCTTGGGTTTTTAAACGACTAGGTCCCGGTGTCAGCAGCCCAGATGCCCTGTTGCCGCGGGCCCTGAGTGCCTAGCATCTGTAGTGATCGGCAGTGGCGGTACCCACACGGTTTTATGACGGTACCGAGGCAGCTAACAGAAGGAGAAGTGAGATGCCTGGAATCCTCGTCGGCATAGACGGTTCCGCCCATTCGCAGCCCGCCCTGGAATGGGCCGCGAAAGAAGCGGCGCTCCGTCATACGTCGCTCACCGTGCTCACCGTGCATCAGGCGGTGGCGGGCTTCTGGGGCGGCACTCTGCATTACGCGGGTGACGAATCGCTGACGGAGAAGGCCCGCGAGGCAGCTCAGGCGGAAACCGACAAGGTCCTGGCCGGCCTCGGCAGCGCCCGCCCGGCGTCGGTCACGGTCAAGGCGACCAATGGCCATCCCGGCCGAGGAAATCCTCAACGAGGGCGCCGACGCCGACTTGATCGTCCTGGGCTCACGAGGCGGAGGCGGGTTCTCGCGCTTGCTGCAGGGGTCGGTCAGTGCCCACGTGGCCGAGCACGCCAAGGTCCCGGTCACGATTACGCCTTAGCGCTCGGGCCACTGAAGCGCACCGTCCGGCACGGCGGCCGCAGCGGCTACCCGCTTCTGCGGCCTCCGTCCTTAATACGGAACAATCCGGATCATGACGGAAGAAGATAGTGCGCAACCGACCGGGACCCCGCCCGCGGGAGGGATCCCGCGAGTCCGCGTCACGGGAACACCCTACGAGCGCGGTCGGCAGTACGGCGCGCAGGCCCGGGACCGGGTTCACCTGTCCGTGCAGGCCTACCAGCGCGTGTTCGCGCACTACGCGGGGTGGGACTGGCCGGACGGTCCGCCAGGCGGCGGCCGGGTTCGAGGCGCCCATCGCCGCCTTCCGCCCGGCCTACCTGGACGAGATGCGCGGCATCGCCGACGGCGCCGGGCTCGACCTAGCCGACGTGCTGGCCATCAACGTGCGGACCGAGGTGATGTACGCGGCCAAGGCCCGCCAGGCCCCCCTCGCCGCCCGCGGCTCTGCCAACTTCCGGCCGCTGCCCGCCGAGTGCAGCGCCTTCGCCGTGGTCCCGGCCCCCGGAGATGCCCCAGACCGCCACGCTCCTAGGCCAGAACTGGGACTGGCTGCTCCACTCGGCCCAGACGCTGGTCGTGCTGGAGGCCAGGCCGGACGACGGCCCGGACTTCGTCACCGTGGTCGAGGCGGGCCTGCTGGCCAAGGCCGGGCTGAACGCCGCGGGCCTGGGCGCTGGTCACCAACGCCCTGGTTACCGACGCGGACCTGGGCGCGCCCGGGCTTCCGTACCACGTGCTGCTGCGGGCCATCCTGGACTGCGCGACCGTCACCGAAGCGCTCAAGGTTCTCCAGGCCGGGATGCGGTCCTCGTCGGCCAACTACCTGATCGCCCACGCCAGCGGCGCCGCGCTCGACGTGGAGGCCGCGCCGGGCGACTTTACTCGACTGTACCCGCAGCTTCCCGAGGATGGAGTGCTCCTGCACACCAACCACTTCCTGTCGCCGCGCCTGCACCCGGTCGACGTGTCGCTGTGGGCCATGCCGGACAGCGCGGTCCGCCTGCAACGGCTCCGGGCCGGCGCGACCGGGTCCGCCACGCTCGGCGACCTCCGCGTGCTGCTCGCCGATCACGCCGACTACCCGCACAGCATCTGCTCCCACCCCGATCCGCGCGAGCACCCGCTCGAGCAGGGCGCCACCATCGCTTCGGTCCTGATGGACCTGAACGCCCGGCGGCTGTGGCTCGCGGCCGGCCACCCCTGCCGGTCCCCGTACCAAGAACTGGACGTCAGCTGGCTGGGCGCGCCCGCCGCCGCCGGCGCCGCGGTCTAGCGGTACCTCGTGACCGGTCCGGAGCAGTCTCAATCACCGGCTCGCTCGCTGGCCCGTCCCCGCGCGCTGCGCCCGGGGGACCGGCTGGCGGTGCTGTGCGTCAGCGGCCCGGTGGACCCCGAGCCGCTGGCCGCCGGGCTCGACGCGCTGCGGTTCGCCGGGCTCGACCCGGTCACCTACCCATCGCTAACAGACCCCGGCACCATGCGGCCCTACCTGGCCGGCGACGACGCCATGCGCGCCGG
Source organism: uncultured Actinomycetes bacterium (assembly GCA_963849595.1). Taxonomy (GTDB): domain Bacteria; phylum Actinomycetota; class Actinomycetes; order Streptosporangiales; family Streptosporangiaceae; genus Palsa-504. The sequence continues at coordinate 15,319 of CAWKIB010000041.1, read as the reverse complement.
GGACCTGCGCGCCGCGCTCACCGACCCGGGCATCGCCGGGATCCTGTTCGCCCGCGGCGGCTACGGCGCGCAGCGCACGCTGGAGGCGATGGACTGGGACGGTCTGGGCCCCGAAGCCGGCCTGCCGCCCAAGGTGCTGGCCGGGTACTCCGACGTGACCGCGGTGCTCGAGGCGGTCGCGGTCCGGTTCGGCTGGGCGTCGCTGTTCAGCCCGATGGCCGCGATCCGCGGCGAGCGCGGCGCACTACTCGTTCGGCTCGCTGCTGCGCACGCTGATGCGCCCGGATCAGGCCATGACCATCCGGTACCCGCAGGCGGTCACCCTGGTGCCGGGCGTGGCCCGCGGGGTCACCACGGGCGGCACGCTGAGCCTGCTCAGCTCCTCGCTCGGCACCGGCACGTCCCGTCCGGCCCGCGGCGGCATCCTCCTGCTTGAGGACGTCGGCGAGGAGCCGTACCGCGTCGACCGGATGCTCACCCAGCTGCGCCGGTCCGGCTACCTCGACGGGGTCGCCGGCATCGTAACGGGCACGTTCACCGGCTGCGAGCCCCCCGAACTGATCCAGGACATCCTGGCCGAACGCCTCGGCCCGCTCGCCGTCCCGATGCTCGCCTGGGCCAACGTCGGGCACGGCGGGCCGTTCCAGACCTTCCCGCTCGGCATCGCCGCCGAACTCGACGCCGACCGCGCCACCCTGCGCCTGCTCGACCCCCCGCTCAGCTAGAGCCCCTCAGCTGGCGGCCCGGGCCCGGCGGGCCAGCCCGGCGTGCATGCGCCGCGGCCACAGCGGCCCCCCGTAGATGAACCCGGTGTAGGCCTGCACCAGCGTGGCCCCGGCCGCCAGCCGTTCCCACGCGTCGTCCGGAGTCTCGATCCCGCCCGCCGCGATCAGCACCAGCCGGTCCCCGGCCCGTTCTCGCAGCCGCCGCAGCACGGCCAGCGCCGGCGCGCGCAGCGGCGGCCCGGACAGGCCCCCCGCCCCGGCCGCGGTCACCTCGGCCGGGGAACTGGCCAGCCCGTCGCGGGACACGGTGGTGTTGGTCGCGATGATCCCGTCCAGCCCCAGCTCGACGGCCAGGTCCGCGACCGCGTCGACGTCCGGTTCGGCCAGGTCCGGCGCGATCTTGACCAGCAGCGGGACCCGCCGGGATCCCGCGGCCGCGTCCAGCGCCTCGCGCACCGCGACCAGCACCGGCCGGAGCCGGTCGGCGGCCTGCAGGTCGCGCAGCCCGGGCGTGTTCGGCGAGCTGACGTTGACCACCACGTAGTCGGCCACGTCCGCCACCGCCCGGGCGCTGGCCGCGTAGTCCGCGGCCGCCTGCTGATCGGGCACCGCCCGGGTCTTGCCGATGTTGACCCCCACGACCGGCCCGCCCCGCGGCCGCCGCCGCAGCCGGGCGGCCGCCGCCGCGGCCCCGTCGTTGTTGAACCCCATCCGGTTGACCAGCGCCCGGTCGGCCGGCAGCCGGAACATCCGCGGCCGCGGGTTCCCCGGCTGGGCCCGCGCGGTCACGGTGCCGACCTCGACGAACCCGAACCCCAGCGCGCCGAGCCCAGCCGTGGCGCGCGCGTCCTTGTCGAACCCGGCCGCCAGCCCGAGCGGCCCGGGAAACTCCAGCCCCAGCGCACGCACCCGCAGCACCGGATCTCGCGGCCCCAGCCACCGCCGCAGCGGCCCCGCGGCCCCGGCCGCGCCCGCCACCCGGATCAGCGCGAAGCCCGCCCGGTGCGCGGTCTCGGCCGGGAGCCGCCGTAGCACCACCCGGAACAGGAGCCGGTACAGTGTTTCCCCCTCTCGCCTCCGGCGCCTCTTGACCCGCCTCCTTCCTTCGTCGCTCCTTCGTCGCTCCTCAGTCCAGTCGGCGGCGGCGCCTTTGGCTCGTGGGTCCCCATTATGCGACGAGCTCCGACTCCCCGGTGAAGGCGTGCCACAGCGACGCGTACGTGCCGTCCGCGGCCAGCAGCTCGTCGTGGCTGCCGACCTCCGCGATCCGGCCCTGGTCCATGACCACGATCCGGTCCGCCCGGGCCGCGGTGGTGAGCCGGTGCGCGACCACGATCGTGGTCCGCGCCGCGGTCAGCTCGCTGATGGCGTGGTTCACCGCCGCCTCGGCGGCCAGGTCGAGCGCCGCGGTGGCCTCGTCGAGCAGCAAGATGGCCGGATCGGCCAGCTGCGCGCGGGCCAGCGCGATCAGCTGCCGCTGGCCGGCCGACAGGTTGCGGCCGCGCTCGGATACCACGTGATCGTAGCCGCCCTGCAGCTGCATGATCATGTTGTGCGCGCCGGTCGCCCGCGCCGCGGCCAAGATCGCATCGTCGCTGGCCTCCGGCCGGGCGTACGCGATCGAGTCCCGCACCGTCCCGGCGAACAGGTACGACTCCTGCGGCACCACGCCGAGCTGGTGCCGGTAGCCGGCCAGGTCGAAGTCCCGGACGTCGGTCCCGTCGACCAGGACCGCCCCGCGGGTCACGTCGTAGAACCGCGCGATGAGCTTGACCAGCGTGGACTTGCCCGCCCCGGTCTGGCCGACCAGGGCCACGGTCTCGCCCGGCTCGACGGTCAGGCTGATCCCGTTCAGCGCGTTGGCCTCGCTCGCGGTATACCCGAAGTCGACGTCGCGCAGCTCGATCCGGCCCCGCAGCCGGCCCGGCGTGACCGGCCGGGCGGCGGGCGGCGTGGAGGTGCCGAGCCGGAGCAGGTCGGTGATCCGGCGGAACCCGACCATGGCCTGCTGGTAGCCGTCGAAGACCTGGGACAGCTGCTGGACCGGGGCGAAGACCATGTCGATGTACAGCAGGTAGGCGATGAGCGCGCCCGCGGTGAGCGTCCCGTTGGCGACCTCCCCGGTCGCGATGACCAGGACGATCGCGCCTGCCGCGGTGGACAGGGTCTGCACGAACGGGAAGTAGATCGCGATGTTCCGCTGCGCCCGCAGCCGCGAGGTCCGGAACGCCCGGCTGAGCCCGCTGAACCGGTCGCGGTTCGTGCCCTCCCGGCGGAACGCCTGGGTCACCCGCAGCCCGGCCACGTTCTCCGCGAAGGAGGCGTTGACCACGGCGACCCTCTCCCGCGACTCGTTGTACGCCTTGGACGACTTGGCCCGGAACACCAGCGTCGCCGCGACCAGCACCGGGAAGATGCACAGCACGGCCAGGCCCAGCCGCAGGTTGATGATGAGCAGCGCGGCCAGCACGCCGAAGAAGGTCAGCACCGAGCTGACCATGGTGACCACGCCGGTCTGCAGGAACGTGGACAGCGCGTCCACGTCCGTGGTCATCCTGGTCATGATCCGGCCGGACATCTCACGTTCGTAGAAGTCCAGGCCGAGCCGCTGCAGCTGCGCGAACAGCTTGACCCGCAACATGTACAGCAGCCGTTCGCCGTTGCGCCCGACCACCATGGTCTCGAGCGATGTTCACCACCCAGTCGGCCAGCACGATGGCCAGCCCGATCAGGGAGACGACCACGATCGCGTGGAAGACCTTGGTCTCCACGCCGTTGTCGATGCCGCCCCGGACCAGCGCGGGCAGCGCCAGCCCGGCCAGCGCGTCCAGGCCGTCCAGGACCAGCCCGATGACCAGCGCCGCGGCGATCGGCTTGAGCAGCCGGCCCAGCGTGAAGTGCCGGTCCGCGGCCCGCGCCTGAGCGATGTCCACGTCCGGCACGTCCCGGGCCGGAGGCAGCGCCGCGACCCGGGCCAGCAGCTCCGGCGAGGGCGGCAGGCTCTCGAACGTCCCGCCCATGTGCCCGTGGGCCCCGCTGATCGCGGCCCGGGCCCGCGCCGAGGCGCCGGGTCCCGGCCCGCCGAGCAGGTCTTCCACGGTGGGCCGGATCAGGTGCACGCCGGGCTCGGCGTCGGCGTCCTCACCGGTGATGAGCTGGCGGTACAGCGGGCAGCGCTCGGTCAGCTCCTCGTGCGTGCCGCTGTCGGCGACCCGGCCGCCGTCCATGACCACGATCCGGTCGGCCAGGTTCAGCGTCGACCTGCGGTGCGCGATGATCAGCGTGGTGCGGCCCCGCATCACCTCGCGCAGCGCGGCGTGGATCTCCGCCTCCAGGCGCGGGTCGATGGCCGAGGTCGCGTCGTCCAGGACCAGCACCCGGGGATCGGTGACCAGGGCCCGGGCCAGGGCCACCCGCTGGCGCTGCCCGCCGGACAGGGTCAGGCCCTGCTCGCCGACCACGGTGTCGTAACCCTGGGGCAGCTTGACGATGAACTCGTGAGCCTGCGCCGCCTGGGCCGCGGCGAGGATCTCCTGCTCGGTGGCGTCCGGCCGGCCGTAGGCGATGTTGGCCCGCACCGTGGTGGAGAACAGGAAGCTGTCCTCCATGACCAGCCCGATCGCGGCGCGCAGCGAGTCGCGGGTCACGTCCGCGACGTCGTACCCGCCGACGCGGACCGAGCCGCCCTGCGGGTCGTAGAAGCGGGGCAGCAGCAGGGCCAGGGTGGACTTGCCCGAGCCGGACGCGCCGACCACGGCGACCGTCTCGCCGGGCTCGACCCGGAAGGACAGGCCGCGCAGCACCGGCTCGGCGGGCACGTACCCGAACCGGACGTCGTCGAAGCTGAGCCCGGCCGCGTCCGCCGGCAGCTCGATCGCGTCCGGGCGGTCGGCGATGACGGGCCGCGAGTCGATGATGTCGAAGACCCGGATGACGCTCGCCCGGGCCTCCTGCCCGAGCGTGATCATGTAGGTGAGCATCCGCACCGGGCCGGTCATCTGGGCCAGGTAGGCCGAGAACGCGAGGAACGTGCCCAGGGTGATCGAGCCGTGGATGGCCAGCCAGCCGCCCAGCGCGATCACGCCGACCAGGCCCAGGGACGGGACGGCGGTCAGCGCGGGGTTGTACCTGGCGGTCAGCCGGATCATCCGCAGCCGGGAGGCGAACAGGTGCGCGCTCGTCGCTTCCAGCTGCTCTTGTTCCTGCTCCTCCTGCCCGAAGCCCTTGACCACGCGCACGCCGCCGATGGCCTCGTCGACCAGCCCGACCACCTCGCCGGACTGCTGCTGCGCGTCCCAGCTCGCGGGGAACAGCTTGCGCCGGGACGCGAGCGCGATCATCCACAGCGCGGGCGCCACCGCGACGGTCACCAGGGTGAGCACCGGGGAGAGGACGACCATGATGCCCAGGGAGACCACGAACAGCACGATGTTCCCGAGCGTGACCGGGACCATGGACATGATGCCCTGCACCATGTTCAGGTCGGAGATGGACCGGCCGACCAGCTGCCCGGTGCGGATCTCGTCCTGGCGCGCGCCGTCCAGCCGGGACAGCGAGTCGAACAGCTCGGTCCGCAGGTCGTGCTGGACGTCCAGCGACACCCGGCCACCGCGGTACCGGCGCAGGTAGATGCCGGCGAAGTTCACCGCGGCCGCGACCAGCAGCAGCCCGGCCAGCGGCCAGATCGACTCCCGGTGCGTCACGATGACGTCGTCGATGATCCGCCGCTGCACCAGCGGGATCGCGGCCGTGGCCAGCGCGGCCAGCAGCGCGCCGCCCAGCCCGATCACCACGTTGCGGCGGTAACGCCAGCTGTACGCGGCCAGCCGCCGCAGCCACCCGGATCCCGGCTCCCTCGCGCCCGTCGTGTTCCCTGTCCTCGCTGACAGTGCTACCGCCCCACCTCGCTGCTCGTCCCCGTAGCAAAACCAACAACCCCGCCCGTCGGTTCATTTCCCTTGCTAACCATCTCAGCGGCCCGGGACGGCGGCCACTATGATCGCCGCATGCCTGCGCTTCCCCGGCGCGCGGAGCGTCACGGCGATCACTTCATCGTCTGCGGCGACGGGCCGCTGGCCTATCGCATCACCCAGGAACTGACCTCCAGGTACGACGAGCGGGTAACCGTCCTGCTGCCGTCTCGGCAGCGGAACTACGGGCCCCAGATCGGCGCGCTGCCGCGCGTCCGCGTGCTCGAGCATCCCGAGCTCAGCATCCAGGCCTTCACCGACGCGGACGTCCAGTCCGCGCGCGCCCTGGCCGTGGTCTGGCAGGACGACGTCGGGAACTTCCACGCCGGCCTGCGGGCCCAGGAACTCAATCCCGCCCTCCGCCTGGTGCTCGCCATCTACAACCGGCGGCTCGGCGACCACATCCGGATGCTGTTCCCCGACTGCACGGTGCTGTCCGGGACCGCGATGTCGGCGCCGGCGTTCGTGGCCGCCGCGCTCGGCGAGCCGGCTCCCAGCCACATCCGGGTCCAGCGGCGCACCATGTACGTCGCGCGGCCGGGCGACGTGACGAGCAGCCACGTGCTGTGCGGCCTGGTGAGTCCGGCCGACGACCTGGCCTCGCCCCGGCTCGTCCCGCCCGGTACCGCGGGCGCGGACCTGGTGCTGGCCGTGGCGGACGGGACGCCGCGCAACCCGCTGACCCGGCGCCGGGATCCGGTGCGCGCCGCCGCGGGCGTGCTCCGCCGGATGGTCATGAACAAGTTCGGGGTGTTGTTCACCGTGCTGCTCGCCATCATCGTGGCGGGCTTCGCGCTGAACTCATCGTCCGCTACTCCTTCACCAACGCGGTGTACCTCACGCTGATGGACCTCACCGGGTCGGCGCTCACCGACTACCACGACAACGGGCGTCGAGAAGATCTCGCAGGTGCTGCTTACCTTCGACGGCCTGGCCTTCATCCCGGTGGTGACCGCCCTCATCGTCGGCGCCCGGCTGACCGGCACCATCCGCCGCGCGCCGCGGCCCCCCGGCGGTCACGTCATCGTCGTCGGGCTCGGCAACGTCGGCACCAGCGTCACCGGCCAGCTGCACGACCTGGGCTTCGATGTGGTCTGCATCGACAACAAGCCCAACGCCCCCGGCATCCCCCTGGCCCGCCAGCTCGGTCTCCCGGTGGTGATCGGCGACGCGTTCCGCGAGGAGACCCTGCGCCAGGCCAGCCTGGACACGTGCATCGCGCTGGTCTCGGTGACCAGCTCGGACATCGTGAACCTGGAGACCGCGCTGAACGCCCGCGCGCTCCGCGACGATGTGCGTATCGTGCTGCGCCTTGCCGACGACGACCTGGCCGAACGGCTGGGCAAGACGATCGCGAATACGGTCTCGCGCAGCGTGCCGTACCTGGCCGCGCCCGCCTTCGCCGCCGCGATGCTCGAGCACCAGGTCCTGCGGACCATCGCGGTGGGCCGGCACGTCCTGCTGATCGCCGACGTCCGGGTCGCGGACCAGGCCGGGCTGGCCGGGAGCCTCATCGAGGACACCGAGCAGGACGGGCAGGCGCGAGTGCTCGCGCGGCAGGTCAGCGGGTCCAGCGGGCTGGACTGGTCGCCGCGTCGCGACTACCGGCTGGGCCCCGGAGACCGGCTGATTGTCCTGGCCACCAGGAAAGGCCTGGAGCCATTCCTGTCCGTGCGCTAACCGGCGAAGATGGTCTCCGACTGGTAGACCGGCGCGCCGTCCAAGACGGTGGCCAGCACCCGGATGTCTGTGATCCGCTCCGGATCGGTCCGCAGCGGGTTGCGGTCCAGGACCACGAAGTCCGCGAGCTTGCCCGGCTCGAGCGAGCCGATCTCGCCCTCGCGGTGCATGGCGAAGGCGGCCTGCGTGGTGTACAGGTCGAGCGCGTCCTCGGCAGGCAGCCGCTCGGCCGGGCCGAGCACCCGCCCGTCGCCGGTCCGGCGCAGCACCGCGTCCCGCAGGCCGAGCAGCGGATCGGCGGTGATGACCGGGGCGTCGGACGACCCGGCCACGGTGATGCCGGCCCGCCGCCAGGACTCGAACGCGTACAGTTCGTCGGCGCGGTCGCCGAACGCCGCGGCGAACCCGTCGCCCAGCGTCGACATGAACCCGGGCTGGCTGGCCACCACGATGCCCAGCGCCGCGGCCCGGGCGGCTAGCGGCGGGTACATCGCCCCGCCGTGCTCGATCCGGTGACGGCGCGGATTGCCCGGCCCAGGGGGCCCAAGAGATACTGCCGTGCCGGCCAGGACCGCGGCGTACGCATCCAGGACGGTCTCGATCGCCCGGTCGCCCTGGGCGTGGATGGCGACCTGGAAGCCGCGGGCGTCGAAGTCGCGGACCATCTCGGTCAGCTGGTCCCGCTCGAAGTACAAGATGCCCGAGCCGTACGGCGGGACCGGGTAGCTGCCGTGGATGGCCGCGGTCCGGCTGCTCATCCCGCCGTCGGCCCAGATCTTCACCGCCTCGGCGGCCAGCCGGCCCGAGCGCCGACCGTGTAGGCCCGCGCCGAGCAGCCAGTCCACCTGGTCGTGCACGACCAGCCCGTAGATCCGCTGGCTGAGCAGGCCGTTCGCGTCCGCCTCGGCGAACGCGCCGAAGCTGTCGCGGCGCATATCGGCCTCGCACGCGGCGGTCACCCCGAACGCGGCCAGCCGCTGGCCCGCCATCTCCACCACCTGGGCCGCCTGCGCCGCACCCATCCGGGCCAGGTCGTGCCGCAGGTTGCGCTCGAACAACGCGAACATCGGGCCCTCGAAGATCACGCCGTCCAGCCGTCCCTCGCGGTCGCGGCCGAACGCCCCGCCGGGCGGATCCGGCTGCTGGTCGGCGAATCCGGCCTCTCGCAGCGCGGCGGTGTTCAGCACGCAGGCGTGCAGCGACGTGTGGTAGACCACGGCGGGGCGGTGCGGGACGGCCTGGTCCAGCTCCGCGCGCGTCGGGTGCCGACCCTCCCGGAGCTTGTACTCCACGTACCCGCTACCGGTTACCCAGGAGCCCTCGGGCGTGCGGCCGACGGCGTCTCGCAGCCGCGCCTGGATGGCCGGGATGTCCGGCGCGGACGGCTGGCTGCAGTCGGCGGCCGCCGCCAGGTAGCCGATGTCGCAGACGTGGCAGTGCGCGTCGATCAGCCCCGGGATGACGGCGGCCCCGTCCAGCCGCACCACCCGGGCGCCCGGTGACGCCGCCGCCCGGACCGCGCTGACCGGGCCCACGGCCGCGATCCGGCCGTCCCGGACCAGCATGGCCTGGGCAGGTCCTGCGTCCCCCGCCATCGTGACGAACTCGGCATCTTCGACGATCAGCTCCATCGGCCTGCCCTCCGGAGCCAACGCTATACGCTGCCCTCATGGGGGCAAGATCGCGCCGGGCCCGGATCGGGGACGTGCACGAGCTGGCCATGGGCATGCCCCACGTCACGGTCCTGCACGGGCCGCACGACAACCCCATCTATCAGGTCGGCGGCAAGTCCTTCGTGTTCTTCCGCAACCCCCGCCCGGACGCCGTCGACCCGGACACGGGGGAGCGGTATCCGGACGTGATCATGTTCTGGGTCACGTCCGAGGCCGACAAGCTGGCCCTGGTCCAGGACGTGGGGTCGCCGTTCTTCACCACGCCGCACTTCGACGGCCACCCGTCGGTCCTGATCCGGGGCAGCCGGATTGGCGAGCTCACCGTCATCGAACTGGCCGAAGTCATCCAGGACGCCTGGCTCGCCCGCGCCTCGTCCGCCCGGGCCGGGGCCTGGCTCAGCGCCAGAGGCTGATCAGCCCCGAGGTGCTGCCAGCAGGCCGTGGCCGGCGGCGGGCGGAATGACATCCGGCCGGTGCCTCAGCTCGCGTCGGTGCCCTTCGGCGCCGGGGTCGTGGTCCCCGCGCTCTTCGACGCCGGATCCGCAGAACTCGCCGTCGTGTCCTTCTGAGTACCGGTAGCCGTTGCGCTCTTACGCGCGCTCGTGGCCGTCGTGCTGGCGGATCCAGCGGTCGTCCGCTTAGCCGCCGTGGTCCGCGGAGCCGTCCGGGCCGGCGTGCTGCTTCGCCGCCGGCCGAGCCGGTGCCGTGCTGTCCGCGGCCTTCGCCGCCGGCCGAGCCGGTGCCGTGCTGTCCGCGGCCTTCGCCGCCGGCGGAGCCGGTGCCGTGCTGTCCGCGGCCTTCGCCGCCGTACTGACCGCGGGCGTCTTGGGCTCGCTGTCGGTCACCGCGTCCTGCCACGCGCTCCGGCTGGGAACCTCCGGCGCGCTCTCGCGGTAGCCGGGCCGCAGCGGTGCGGTCACCTTCACCAGGTCCTCGGCGAACCTCCGCTGGCTGGCCAGCAGCTGCTCGGCCAGGTGGTACGCGTTCGCCACGGCGTCCTGCGGCGTCGGCAGCTTGTCCGCGAACGGCAGGCTGACCTGCGGCAGCTTGGACGGCAGCTTGGGAGCGGTGGTCCGGACCGTCTCGAGCCAGGTCTTGATGGCGGCCATCATGGCCTCCTGGCTCTTCCGGGTCGCGGCCAGGACCTCTTCCTGCGTGGGGATGCTAGCCATGTCATGGTCTCCTTCATCAGCTTGATAGTGCAAACTATACCAAGCATGATTGAGATGTCAAGCAGAGCGCTTGACGTACGCAGCACCCGGGCCGTCGGCGCGGCGCCGGAAGCGCTCAGCGGTACTGGTCGCCCATCCTCCGAGGCGGCGGCGGGCTGGACTGGTAGCTGTCGCCGGGCCTGCGGCGCCGTACCGCCCGCCCGGCGACCTGGAGGGTCAGGGTCCAGATGGCGATGCCCAGGATCAGGTTGACCAGTGCGGTCGCGGCCTTCTGGTCCACCGGAGCCGTGGTGCTGAACGGGAACACCACGGCGATGATCGTGGCCAGCCCGATGATCCAGCCGAAAAACACCTGCGGCCGCGGCGTGGTCAGCAGCAGTAGGTGCATGATCGCCGTGGCGACCAGGGCGGCGCCCGCTGCGGACAGCACGTACCCTGCGGTGGATGCGTCGCCCCACGCGCCGTCCCGGCGCGGCGCCAGGATCGGGATGGTGAACAGCCACCGGGCGACCAGGATGCCGACCAGCGCGATCAGGGCCGCGACGATCGCCGTCGCCACTCCGCCAGCCCACAGTGGCCCCGGCTCGATCCAGCGAGTCGGACCGGAAGGCTCCCGGGGTGGCTCTTCTGGTCTGCGCATCGGAGTTGTCATCGCCGTGCCTTAGTTAGCCCCGAGGATCTCGGTTTGAGACCCGACCGCTCACGACTGAGACCTAACCGCTTACGGCGCTCCGAAACGCGTGCTAGCCCACAATCACCCGAGCTACAGCGAGACTACCCGACCGTGACCGCGGCCGACGGGTAGCCACTGGCCCCGTTCGGCTCCGGCTGCGCCTGGGTGGCGGTCTGGGTGTAGCCGGTCTTGTCGGTGGCCCGGGCCTCGATTATGTGGTTCCCGCTGGTCGCGTCCCACTCCCAGACCCACTGCCGCCAGGTGTCGAGATCAGGGACGGCGGCCAGCCGGGCCTGGTTCCACGGGCCCTGATCGACCCGAACCTCCACCGCCTCGATGCCCTTGTGCTGCGCCCACGCCACCCCGGCCACCGCGGTCCGGCCGGGCCGGATCTGGTTGGCGCCGTTCGGCACGTCGATCCGGGATTCGGTCTTGATCGGCGCCTGCTGCGACCAGCCGCGCTGAGCCCAGTAGGCGTAATTCCCGGCGAACGTGGTGACGTTGATGTCCGTCACCCACTTGGTCGCCGACACGTAGCCGTACAGGCCCGGCACCACCATGCGCGCCGGGAAGCCGTGCGCGATCGGCAGCGGCTGGCCGTTCATCGCCACCGCGAGCAGGGCGTCGCGGCCGTCCATCACGGTCTGCACCGGGGTGCCGGAGGTGAACCCGTCCACCGACGTGCACATGAGCTGATCGGCGCCGGCCTTGATCCCGGCCTCGCGCAGCAGGCTGGCCAGGCTTGCGCCCAGCCACAGCGCGTTGCCGATGTAGGGCCCGCCGACCGGGTCGGACACGCAGCACAAGGTGACGTAGTCCTCGATCAGCGGTCGTTTCAGCAGCTCGTCGAAGGTGATCGTGATCTCGCGGTTGACCATGCCGTGGATCCGCAGCTGCCAGCTCGTCGGGTCGACCTCGGGCAGGACGATGGCCGTGTCCACCCGGTAGAAGTTGTTGTTGGGCGTGATGAACGAGGCCAGCCCCGGGATGTTCAGGTCGACGCCCGGCGGGAGCGTCTGCACGGTCGCCGGCACGGGCTTGGGGAGCTTGATCGCGTTCCGCGCGGTGGTCACGCTGCTCCGTTCGGCCAACAGCCGCCCGGCCAGCCCGGCCACGGCCGCGACGCCCGCCGTGGCCGCACTGGCGGCCAGGAAGCCCCGCCGGGCCGGCTCCGCCGGGCCCGAAGGACCCGGCGCACCCGCCAGCCAGTCACGCCCCTGACCCGCCGACGGCCTGATCACGCCGCCCGGCTGCCCCATCCCGGGCGGCAGATCCGGGGCGGCGAGCTCGCCCGGGTCAGCGGCGCCATCCGCGTCGGCCTCCCCGGTGTCCCCCCACGCCTGCGGCGCAGCCGAGGCCCCGGCCCAGGACGGCGGGCCGATCCGCCCGATCAGCACCCGCAGCACGATGGCCGCCGCCGCCGTCGCGGCCAGCGTCGGCAGCAGGCTGGCCACGGACGCGGTGGGCCGGGTCGCGGCGGCGGTCAGCCCGATGGCCGCGAACACCAGCAAGCCCGCCATCCCGTATCCCAGCCGCCGCGTGGCCGCCACGCCGATCACGGCCGCGAAGATCCCGAGTACCACGAGGATGCCGCTCACCAGCGCGAGCTTGTCGTCGGAGCCGAACTCGTTGATCGCGAAGTTCTTCAGCCACGGCGGCGTGAAGTCGATCTGCAACTGCCCGACCGCGACCACCGGCGACCCGTTGGCGCCGGTCAGCCCGGCCACCAGCTGCCCCACCCCGAGCGCGGTAGCCGCGGCCAGCACGCCCGCGATCGCGCCGAGCCCCGCCCGGCGCCTGGCCCAGGGGTCACTCGCGACCCCGTCGACTCCCCTTCATGTCCATGTCCCTTATTCGTTGCCGCCGCCCCCAGGGTTTGCCCCGGCTCGGAGCCGATCGACCCGGACGGCAAACCATAGCGGGGTGCTGCTACGAATATCAGTCGTGACCGCTACTGGCAGCCAGGAACCGAGGAACCGGGCGCGACCCGTCCCGGCCGCCCCGGCAGGCACCGACCTCGCCGGCCAGATCGCCCTGGTGGCGCGCGGCGAGACCACGGCCTTCGACGCCGTCTTCGAGCAGATCGGCCCGTCCGTGTTCGGCGTGGTCAAGCGGGTGATCCGCGATCCGGCCCAGTCCGAGGAGGTCACCCAGGAGGTCATGCTCGAGGTCTGGCGGAGTGCGTCCAAGTTCGACGCCGGGCGGGGGAGTGCGACCGCCTGGGTGATGACGCTGGCCCATCGCCGGGCCGTGGACCGGGTCCGGTCCGTGCAGAAGGAAGCCGAACGCGAGCGGCGTGTCGCGGTCGCCGAGATCCCGTTCGACGAGGTGATCGAGGCCGTCGAGTCCAGCCTCGAGCGCGAGCGCGTGCGGCGCTGCCTGGGCTCGCTGACCGAGGTGCAGCGCGAGTCGGTCACCCTGGCCTACTACCGCGGCTATACCTACGGCCAGGTGGCCAGCCTGCTCGGCGTGCCGACCGGAACCGTGAAGACCAGGATGCGCGACGCGCTGATCCGGATGCGCGACTGCCTGGGGGTGCCGGAATGAGGTTGAGCATGAAACTGACCAAACGGAGCCAGATACGCGACGCGCACACCCTGGCCGGGGCGTACGCGATGGACGCGGTCTCCGCGCCGGACCGGGAGCGGTTCGAGCGGCACCTGGCCGGGTGCGAGGAGTGCGCGCAGGAGATCGCGAGCCTGCGCGAGGCCACCGCCATGCTCGGTACCGCCGCGGCCGAGCCCGTGCCCGCGGGCCTGAAGGAACGGATCGTGGCCGCCGCCGCGGTGACCCGGCAGCAGCCGCCCGCCGACGAGACCGAGCCGGTGCCGCTCGCCCACGGCACGTGGGCCAGGGCCGGGATCTGGTTCCGTTCGCTGGCCTGGCCCGGCCGCCTGACCCTGGTGACGGCCGGCGCGGCTGCCGCGGCCGTGCTCGCGGTCGCCGTCGTGTTCGGCATCGCCAACAGCAGCATGCAGCAACAGATCGACCAGGCCCAGGCCAGCAGCCAGCAGATCGCCGTGGTGCTGACCGCTCAGGACGCCCATATGACCACCGGGACGGTGGCCGGCGGCGGCACCGCCACCATCGTCATGTCCGGATCCCGGCACGCGCTGGTCTTCACCGCCCAGGGCCTGCACGCGCTGCCCGCCTCGCGCGGTTACGAGCTGTGGCTCATCGGCCCGGCCGGAACCCGGCCGGTCGGCATGCTGCCCGCGGGCAGCCACGGCATGACCGGCCCGGTCATCGCCTCCGGCCTGCGCCCGGGAGACCACCTGGCCCTGACCGCCGAACCCGCGGACGGCAGCGCGCACCCCGACACCCCGATGATGCTCGACGTGGCTCTGTAAATTCTCTAGCCATCGGTGTCCATCGGCCCGGCCCCGTTCGTCGTGATAGTGACGGACCCCGGGAGGTAGCCGATGAAATACATGCTGATTCACACCATCGACCCGAACGCCGAGCACAGCGCGGACGGCATGCCCACGTGCGATTCCTGGCTGGACGAGATGCTGGCCCGCGGGGTCAACCTGCACGGTGACCGCCTCCGCGACGTCAGCGACGCCACCACGGTGCAGGTCCGCAACCGCGAGGTGCTGGTCAGCGACGGGCCGTTCGCCGAGACCAAGGAGCAGATCGCCGGCTACGACGTGATCGAGTGCGCCGATCTGGACGAGGCGATCGAGGTCGCGGCCAAGCACCCGACCGCCTGGCTGGGCACGATCGAAGTCCGCCCGATCCAGGACGACCGATGCGGCAGCCCCTGATACCCATGTATCGTGCTTTGTCGTGAGTGAGGGGACCGGCTGGGCCGGCAGGCTCAGGCGCGTGCTAAACGCCCGCATGGAGGAGATGAGCTTCCGGTCGGGCGTCGCCGTCTTCGCCGGCGTCCTGGCCCTCACCGCGGTGGGAATCGCGCTCACGGTCACGCTGGGGGCCGGCCACCCGGCCGCCGCGGCGCCGCCTTCGGTCCGTCGGCGAGCGTCACCCAGAGCCCGATGGTACCCCCGTCGTCTGCCTCCGCGGCGCCCTCGTCTTCGGACAGCCCGTCGGCCACCCAGGACGCGCCGCAATCCGCCCCGGCGCCCACTAATGAAGACGCACCCCAGCCCGAGACGACGACGCAGGCGCCCTCTCCGCGGCCTTCCCCAGCCTCGTCCTCTCCGTGGCCGACGCCTAGGCCGCCGTACTCGCTCGCACCAAACCCGGTTCGGCATAGCCCGCCGCCCGGGTGGCCCCCGGGGTGGCCGTGGCCCCTCTAGTGACGCTAGCGGGGACAGCGCAGCTCGACCGGCGTGGCCTACCGCTCCTCTCTTACCTCCAGCTCGAGTGGCAGCTCGGCTGCGATGCGCGTCCCCGCCCCCGGCGGGCTCTCGACCGAGATCGACCCGCCGAGCGCCTCGACCGGCCAGCTGTAGCCCTGCCT
>CAWKIB010000040.1:0-17409 GCA_963849595.1 uncultured Actinomycetes bacterium | reverse complement strand
CCTCCATTGAAGCGATCCATGCCAGGCAGATCCTGGATTCCCGGGGCAACCCGACCCTCGAGGTCGAGGTCGCGCTGGACGACGGGACCGTCGGGCGGGCCGGGGTGCCGAGCGGAGCCTCCACCGGCGCCTTCGAGGCCGTCGAGCTCCGGGACGGCGGCTCCGAGTACGGCGGCAAGGGAGTCAGCCGCGCGGTCCAGAGCGTCATCGACGAGATCCAGCCGGAACTGCTCGGCCACGAGGTAGACGACCAGCGGCTGATCGACCAGGCCATGATCGACCTGGACCGGACGCCGGACAAGTCGCGGCTCGGCGCGAACGCGATCGTCGGCGTCAGCATGGCCGTCGCCCGGGCCGCCGCGGACTCCAGCGGCCTGCCGCTGTTCCGCTACCTGGGCGGCCCGAACGCGCACGTGCTGCCGGTTCCGCATGATGAACATCCTGAACGGCGGCGCGCACGCCGACAACAACGTGGACATCCAGGAGTTCATGATCACCCCGATCGGCGCGGCCACGTTCAGCGAGGCGCTGCGCTGGGGCGCCGAGGTCTACCACGCGCTGAAGTCCGTGATCAAGCAGCGCGGGCTGTCCACCGGCGTCGGCGACGAGGGGGGCTTCGCCCCGGACCTGGAGCACAACCGGGCCGCGCTGGACCTCATCGTCGAAGCGATCGGCAAGGCCGGATTCACCCCCGGCCAGGACGTCGCGCTGGCGGTGGACGCGGCGGCGTCGGAGTTCTACTCCGACGGCGCGTACAACTTCGAGGGAAAGCCGCGGACGTCCGCGGAGATGACGGCCTTGTACGCCGACTGGCTGGACGCCTACCCCATCGTGTCGCTCGAGGATCCGCTGGCCGAGGAAGACTGGCCGGGCTGGCGCGAGCTCACCGCGACCGTCGGTGACCTGGTCCAGGTCGTGGGCGATGACATCTTCGTCACCAACCCGGAGCGGATCCGCCGCGGCATCGCCGAGCGCTCGGCCAACTCCCTGCTGGTCAAGCTGAACCAGATCGGCACGGTCACCGAGACGCTGGACGCGGTGAGCCTCGCCCAGCGGGCCGGCTTCACCTGCGTGATCAGCCACCGCTCCGGTGAGACCGACGACACCACGATCTCCGATCTCGCCGTCGCCACCAACAGCGGCCAGATCAAGACCGGGGCGCCCGCTCGCGGCGAGCGCGTGGCCAAGTACAACCAGCTGCTGCGCATCGAGGAACTGCTCGGCGACGCCGCGAGCTACGCCGGGGCGGGTGCCTTCCCGCGCTTCGCGGCGCTGGCCAGCAGGGGCTAGCACGGGCAGCAAGACTCTATGTCTAACCCCCCCGCCTCTCCCCGGACCACCCGGCTGACCAGCCGGGCCGCGGTGCTGGCGGTGGTGATCTGCGCGATCGCGCTGAGCCTGGCGTACCCGGTCCGCGAGTACATGGCCCAGCGCCAGCAGATCGATCAGCTCGTCGCCCAGCAGCAGACCATGCTGACCCAGGTCAAGAACCTGCAAGCGGAGCAGGCCAAGCTGTCGGACCGGTCCTACATCGAACAGCTGGCCCGGCAGGAGCTTGACATGTGCTTCCCCGGCACCCAGTGCTACGTCGTCGAGGGCAGCCAGCCGCTGGCCAACGGCGCCCGGGCCCAGCCGTCGGGGCCGGCGCCCTGGTACGCGAAGCTGTGGCAGTCGGTGCAGCAGGCCGACGCGACCCCGGCGAAGTGAGCGGGAGACAGTGATCACGGCCCGGGACGCGGCGGTCATCGCCGCCCAGCTCGGCCGCCTGCCGCGCGGGCTGCTCGCCGTCGCGCACCGCTGCCCATGCGGCCTGCCCGACGTCGCGGAAACCGCGCCGAGGCTGCCCGACGGCAGCCCGTTTCCCACCCTGTACTACCTGACCTGCCCCCGCGCCAGTGCCGCGGTGAGCAAGCTGGAAGCCAGCGGGATGATGCGGGAGATGACCGCCCGGCTCGCCGACGGCGGTCTGCGCGGCCGGTATGAGTCCGCGCATCGCGACTACCTGGCCCGGCGGGACGCGGCGGCGCGATCGGCGGGCGTCGAGCCGCTGCCGCCCGGCACTCAGTCGGCCGGCGGCATGCCCGACCGGGTAAAGTGCCTGCATGCCCTGGTCGCCCACGAGCTCGCGGTGGGCGACGTGAATCCGTTCGGCCGTGAAGCGCTCAACGCCGTCGGCCCGTGGTGGCAGGCGGGACCGTGCGTACCCGAGCCGTCCTCATGACCCGGCGGGTGGCCGCCGTGGACTGCGGCACGAACTCGTTGCGGCTGCTGGTCGCGGACATCGACCTTGACCGGGCCGAGCTCACCGACGTGGCGCGCCGGATGGAGATCGTCCGGCTGGGCCAAGGGGTCGACCAGACCGGGCGGCTGGCGCCCGAGGCGCTCGCCCGGACCACCGGTGTGCTGCGCGACTACGCGGACGTCATCGCGGACGCGGCGGCCGGCGCGGTGCGCATGGTGGCCACCAGCGCCACCCGGGACGCGAGCAACACGGCGGAGTTCACCCGCCAGGTCAAGGAGATACTCGGGGTCGCGCCCGAGGTGCTGACCGGATCCGCAGGAGGCCGCGCTGTCGTTTACCGGGGCGACCGCGGAGCTGGCCGCCGCGCCCGGCCCTGCCCACTTCCGGGGACCCTTCCTGGTGGTGGACATCGGCGGCGGCTCGACCGAGTTCGTGCTCGGCCAGGCGACGGCGGGCGGCCGCGAGGAAGCCGGGGAGCCGGCCGTGCAGGCGATTTCCGTCGATATCGGCTGCGTCCGGATGACCGAACGGCATCTGCACAGCGACCCGCCGTCCGGCGCCGAGCTGGCCGCCGCCACCGCCGATATCGACGCGGCCCTGGACGCGGTGACCGGTGCGGTTCCGGTCCGCCAGGCCCGGACGCTGATCGGGCTCGCGGGCTCGGTCACCACCGTGGCAGGCATCGCGATGGGCCTGCCGGCCTACGACGCGGCCCGCATCCACCATGCCCGCGTATCAGCCGCCGACGTGCATGAGGTCACCCGGAGCCTGCTGGCCCAGACCCGGGCCGCCCGCGCCGCGATCGGCGTCATGCACCCGGGCCGCGTCGACGTGATCGGCGGGGGCGCGCTCATCCTGGACCGGATCATGCAGCGCTTCGGGTTCGGTGAGGTGCTGGTCAGCGAGCACGACATCCTCGACGGGATCGCCTGGTCGCTGGCGGCGCGAGCCATGACGCCGTGAGCACCGGCGACTGGCCGGACTGACCCGGCCGGGCCCGGTACGCCGGTCGCGCACAGCGCCGCGGAGGCCGCCGAGCTGGCGGCCGGGGCCGCGACCCTGCGCGAGCTCACCGCGCGCCAGTCGGTGTGCCGGGCGTGCCCGCGGCTGGTCGCCTGGCGCGAGGAGGTGGCGCTGACCCGCCGTCGCGCGTTCCGCGATGAGCGCTACTGGGGCCGCCCGATTCCCGGCTGGGGATCGGAGCGGCCGCGCCTGCTGATCGTCGGCCTGGCGCCCGCGGCCCACGGCGGGAACCGGACCGGCCGGATCTTCACCGGTGACCGCAGCGGCGACTTCCTGTTCGCCTCGCTGTACCGGACCGGCTTCGCGGTCCAGCCGACCAGCGTGGCGGCCGGCGACGGCCAGCGCCTGGTGGACGCCCGGATGGTGGCCGCGGTCCGCTGCGCGCCGCCGGACAACAAGCCATTCCCGGCCGAGCGGGATGCGTGCGCCCCGTGGCTGGTCGCGGAGCTCGGCCTGGTGGCGGCGGACCTGCGGGTCATTGTGTGCCTGGGCGGATTCGCCTGGCAGGCGATGTGGCCGGTGCTGGGCAGGTGCGGCTTTGCCCTGCCGCGGCCCCGCCCGGCGTTCGGCCACGGCGCCGAGGTGCGGCTGACGAGCGCCCAGGCGCCGGACGGCGTGCTGCTCATCGGCTGCTACCACCCGAGCCAGCAGAACACGTTCACCGGTCGCGTCACCCCGGCCATGCTCGACGCCATTTTCACCCGCGCTCGCGCGGCAGCCGGCCTGGGAGCCACCGCCCGATTACTTAGCGCTAATGTCGATCATGTAATTAGTTACGCTCTGCATTTCTTTCTGAAAGACGCATCTCAGGTCGGCAAAATAATGGCCTCGGTCTTAGTTACTCAGCGCCCAGGAAATTGTACGGGCGGTATTATGGGCGCGCCCCCGTAGCCCAAGGGCAGAGGCCGGCCCCCTAAAAGGGTCCCCAGTGTCGGTTCGATTCCGACCGGGGGTACTGCTTGGCGATCATGCCTTTCCTCAATTGATCAATGCAGTACCAGGGGAAACAGCGAGCACAATGATCAACTAAGCGCCAAGCCGCAGTTGTTTGTCTACCTGTATACCGGCGAATTATATGGCGATAAATCCGGACATTCCGCTTTCCCGCGGATCGCCGGTTCCCGCCTATGCGTGCCGCCGATGGGGTCACCAGAAGCCGACTAAACCAACTGACAATGGCGAGGAACGGAAATTATCGGAACGGAACGCGGCTCGTGCGGCAAGACTAATGCGTGCACCGCAGCCGCAGTCCATCAGCGGCCTGGGCGGTGCCGAGGCCGGGCTCGCCGGGTCGAGGGCCGGTCAGGCTCCGTTGAGGCGCAGCCGCCTGCGCATCTCGTACTCGTGCACGATCGCGTAGGCGTAGCCGCACGAGATGCCGGCTTCGTCGGCTAGCCAGTGGGCGCGCTCTTCGCGGCGCAGGAACGCGGGACCAGATTCCAGGCGGTGAAACCACTCAGCGAGGTCGCGGCCGGTGACGACCGGGATACGGGCGATCAGGCTACTGTGCAGGTTCGGTGAGTGGATCAGCGACAACTGGCACCTCCAGGGAAGCTCCTCTTGTGCTGAGAGTGCCTCATCAGAGGCCACCTGGCAACCCCCTGACGCCAGGAAAGTTAACCGGGCCAAATGTTCAGCTGAGCCGCTCGAAGATCATCGCCATACCCTGGCCGCCGCCCACGCACATGGTCTCCAGGCCCAGGGTCGCGTCGTGGAACTGCAGGCTGTTCAGCAACGTGGTGGCGATCCGCGCCCCGGTCATGCCGAACGGGTGGCCGACCGCGATGGCCCCGCCGTTCACGTTGAGCTTCGCGAGGTCCACGCCGAGATCGGAATAGGAGGGGATGACCTGAGCCGCGAACGCCTCGTTGATCTCCACCAGGTCGATGTCGGCGATGGCCATCCCGGCCCGCCCGAGCGCCTGCCGGGACGCCTGCCACCGGTCCGAGCCCCATGATCTCGGGGGAGAGCGCGGTCATCGCCGGAGGAGACGATCCGCGCCAGCGGCGTGATGCCGAGCTCGGCCGCCTTGACGTCGCTCATCACCACGACCGCGGCCGCGCCGTCGTTGAGCGGGCAGCAGTTGCCCGCGGTCACGGTGCCGTTCGGTCGGAAAACGGGCTGCAGAGCGGCGACCTTCTCGATCGTGACGCCTGGGCGGGGGCCGTCGTCGGTCGTGACCACCGTGCCGTCAGGCAGGGTCACCGGCGTTATCTCACGCTGCCAGAAGCCGTTGGCGATGGCCTTCTCGGCCAGGTTCTGCGAGCGCACGCCGAACTCGTCCTGCTGCTCGCGGGTGATGCCGCGCAGCTCGCGCGACGTTCTCGGCGGTCTCGCCCATCGCGATGTAGATGTCGGGCAGCGTCCCGTCATCGCGCGGGTCATGCCATGGCCCGGCTTCTCCGGCGCTGGCCCGTTCGGTCCGGATCTGAGCGTCGCCGAACAGGGGGTTCTTGGTGTCGGGCCAGCGAATCGCTGCTTCCCTTGGCGAACCTGCTCACGCACTCGACGCCGGCCGAGATGTACGCGTCGCCCTCCCCGGCCCTGATGGCGTGGAACGCCATGCGGATGGTCTGCAGGGACGATGAGCAGTACCGGTTGACCGTGGTGCCGGGCAGGTGATCGTGCCCGAGCAGCACCGCCACCACCCGGGCCATGTTGAAGCCCTGCTCGCCGCCGGGCAGCCCGCAGCCCAGGATCAGGTCGCCGATGTCGGCGGGATCGAGCTGCGGCACCTTGGCCAGGACCGCCGTCACCATCTGCGCAGCTAGGTCGTCCGGGCGGATGCCGGTGAGCGAGCCCTTGAACGCTCGGCCGATCGGCGACCGCGCGGTGGCGACGATCACTGCTTCGGGCATGGCACCGGCCTCCTCAACATAGGGTTTCCTCCAGACTATGCTCCTGGCTGCCCAGCCCGGAAGGCCATCGCCCGGAAGGACAACCATGCAGGTATATGACTCGCTGAGCGAGCTGGTGGGGGACACCCCGCTGCTGCGGCTGCGCTCGGTGACCCGCGGCATGCCCGGGTCGCAGGTGCTGGCCAAGGTGGAGTACTTCAACCCGGGCGGATCGGTCAAGGACCGCATCGCGCTGCGGATGATCGCCGCCGCGGAAGCGTCCGGCCAGCTCCGGCCCGGCGGCACGATCGTGGAACCCACGTCGGGCAACACCGGGGCGGGGCTGGCGATCGTGGCCGCCGAACGCGGCTACCGCTGCGTCTTCGTCTGCCCCGACAAGGTGGCGCAGGACAAGATCAGCGTGCTGCGCGCCTACGGCGCCGAGGTGGTGGTCTGTCCCGGCACGGTCGCGCCCGACCATCCGGACTCCTACTACAGCGTCGCGCGCCGGCTGGTGGGCGAGATACCCGGTGGCTGGCAGCCCGACCAGTACGCGAACCCGGAGAACCCGGCCTCCCACTACGCCACCACCGGCCCGGAGATCTGGTCGCAGACCGACGGGACGGTGACGCACTTCGTGGCCGGGATCGGCACCGGCGGCACGATCACCGGCACCGGGCGGTACCTGAAGGAGGTATCCGGCCGGGGCGGTGAAGGTGATCGGCGCCGACCCGGAAGGATCGGTCTACTCCGGCGGATCCGGCCGGCCCTACCTGGTCGAAGGCGTGGGCGAGGACATCTGGCCCGCCACCTACGATCCAGCGGTGTGCGATGAGATCATCGCGGTCAGCGACGCCGAGTCGTTCACCATGACCCGGCGGCTGGCCCGCGAGGAGGCGCTGCTGACCGGCGGCTCCTCCGGCCTGGCGGTGGCCGCCGCGCTGCGGGTCGCGGCGGCGGCCGGGCCCGGCGCGGTGATCGTGGTGCTGCTGCCGGACAGCGGCCGCGGCTACCTGTCCAAGATCTTCAACGACGAGTGGATGGCCGACTACGGCTTCCTGTCCGCGCAGACCTCGGAGCCGCTCGTCGCCGATATCCTGGCCCGGCAGGGAACGGGGCCTGCCCGAGCTGGTGCACGTCCACCCGGAAGAGAGCGTCGGAGCGGCCATCGCGCTGCTGCGCGAGTACGACGTGTCGCAGCTGCCGGTGGTGAAGGAGGAACCGCCGGTCATGGCGGCCGAGGTGGTCGGGTCGGTGGTGGAGCGCGATCTCCTCGACGCCCTGGTCGCGGGCCGGGCCAAGCCTTCGGATCCGGTCGGCGGGCACATGTCGCCGCCGCTGCCCAGCGTAGGCTCGGGCGAGCCGGTCTCCCGCGCGGTGCTGGCCCTGGAGAAGTCCGGGGCGGCCGTGGTGCACGTGGACGGCAAGCCGTCCGGCCTGCTCACCCGGCAGGACGTGCTGACCTTCCTCGCCGCGATTACCTGAACTCAACGAAAGGCACGCCGGTATGAACAGCAAAGACGCGTTCGAGACCGTGGCCATCCACGCGGGTCAGGAGCCCGACCCGCTGACCGGGGCCGTCGTGCCGCCGATCCACCAGGCCTCCACGTTCAAGCAGGACGGGGTGGGCGGGCTGCGCGGCGGCTACGAATACTCTCGCTCCGGCAACCCGACCAGGACCGCGCTCGAGCAGTGCCTGGCCGCGCTGGAAGGGGGCTCGACCGCGCTGGCCTTCGCCTCCGGGATGGCCGCGGAAGATGGCCTGCTCAGGACGGCGTGCTCGCCCGGTGATCACGTGCTCATCCCCGACGACGCCTACGGCGGGACGTACCGCCTGTTCGCCCGGGTGCTGTCCGGCTGGGGGCTCAGCCACAGCGTGGTGCCCATGTCCGACCTCACGGCCGTGCGCGAGCAGCTGGCGGCCCGGCCGGTGCGGATGATCTGGACCGAGACGCCGACCAACCCGCTGCTGAACATCGCCGACATCCGGGCCCTGGCCCAGGTCGCCCGCGAGGCGGGCGCGATGCTCGTGGTGGACAACACGTTCGCCTCGCCGTACCTGCAGCAGCCGCTGGCCCTCGGCGCCGATGCGGTGGTCCACTCGACGACCAAGTACCTGGGCGGCCATTCCGACGTGGTCGGCGGCGCGGTGGTCGTGGCGGACCCCGATCTGGCCGAGCGGATCGACTACACCAGGAACGCGACCGGCGGCGTCCCCGGGCCGTTCGACGCCTGGCTGACCCTGCGCGGCATCAAGACCCTCGCGGTCCGGATGGACCGGCACTGCCGCAACGCCATGCGGGTCGCGCAGATGCTGGCCGAGCACCCCGCGGTGGCCGAGGTGTTCTATCCGGGCCTGCCCACCCATCCGGGCCACAAGACGGCGCAGGAGCAGATGCGGGCCTTCGGCGGGATGGTCTCGTTCCGGCTGCTGGCCGGCGAGGAGGCGGCGGTGCGGGCGTGCGGCCGGACCCGCCTGTTCACCCTGGGCGAGTCGCTCGGCGGCGTCGAGTCGCTGATCGAGCACCCGGCCCGGATGACGCACGCCTCGGTGACCGGCTCGGAGCTCGAGGTCCCGGGTGACCTGATCCGGCTGTCGGTGGGCATCGAGGACTGCGACGACCTGCTCGACGACCTGCGCCAGGCCCTGTAGCAGGCTAGACACCCGCCGGGCACCGGCCGGCGCCCATGCCGGCGGAAGGGGCCGACCCGGCGTGGCGCGCCGGTCCGGCGTGAATGACCGTATCTAGATCAGCGCAGGTCGGACAACGGTCGTCATACCCTAACGTCGTACCTCTCGCCTCAGACCCTCCGCCTCATACCTTCAACTAGTAGCCGCTGTCTAGACTTGCCTGTATGAGCGAGCCCGCGCGTGACCTTCCGGTCAGCAGCCCGGCCGTCGAGCAGGCAGTTGAGCTTGCCCGCCGTGGCGTCATCACTCATCTCACTATCCACGGCGAACGGGTAGCGGCCATTGTCCCTGAATCAGTGCTCGACGCTCTCCGCGCTGCCGAAGATGCCGAAGACGCGGCCGAGGCCGAGGCCGCGATGAACGAACCCGGCGACTCCATCCCTCTTGAGGAACTTGAGGCTGAGTTCGGGCTGTAGGCTGGCACGCCGTGGCCGCCTACACCGTTGACGCGCGTCCTCGCGTCCGTAAGGCTCTGCGCAGCTGACCCTAAGCCGGAAGGATTGCTGGCAGAGCGGGCCTTGGGCGGCGCGGCCCGTAGGCGCTGAATCCCTCCGGGTCATCCGCCGTGGCTCAGGGTACGAGCTGGTGATTACCGGATCATCTATGCGGTAGACGACCAGGCCAGGACTACCGTTTGAAGGGATTGGGTAGCCATCTGCAACCGGCAGGCCCGGTACGCGAACGCCGGGGGCCGCGACGCAATCTCACGCAAAGGAGACGGCATGCCCGGCAAGCGGGACCTGGACCCGGAAATGTCGCCGCTGCACTTCTTCGGGGCCGAGGTACGGCGGGCGCGCGAAGCGGCGGCGATGACGCTGGCTGACCTGGGCGCCAGGGTGCCGTGCGATGCCTCAACCGTGTCCAGGATCGAGTCCGGCCAGCTCAGCCCGGCCGAACGATTCGCCAGAGCGTGCGATGAGGCGTTCCCGCAGATGGGCGGATGGTTCGGCCGGTTCTACCGGGCGTCGCTGAAGTGGGACGGCCCCTATCCGCGGTGGTTCGAGGACTGGGTCGACGCCGAGGGCCGCGCAGCGGTTATCGCGTGGTGGGAGCCGTTGCTGGTGCCGGGCCTGCTCCAGACGCCGGAATACGCTCGCGCGCTGTTCCGGGCCTGGCGGACCGACGATGACCAGGACAAGGTTGAGCAGCTGGTCCTTGCGCGGATGGACCGGCAGCGCATCTTCGACCGTCCCAAGCCGCCGTCGTTCTGGGCGGTACTGGATGAGGGCGTGCTGCGCCGCCGCATCGGCGGCGCGAAGGTGATGCACGATCAGCTCGTCCACCTGGCCGACATGGGAGAACGGGCCAGCATCAAGATCCAGGTGATCCCGGCCGAGGCGGGCGCGCACATGGGGCTGCTGGGTGCTCTGGCCATCGCCGGCTTCGCCGGTGACGCGCCGGGTATCGTTTACTTCGAGTCACCGGATGAAGGGCAGACCACCAGGGACCCCGGCACGGTGGCCAAGGTCACCCTGACGTTCGAGACTCTCAGATCCGAGGCGCTCCCGCGCGGAGCCTCGCGGGACCTGATCCTGAAAGTAGCTGGTGAATATGGACGCGACGTGGAGGAAGTCCAGTTACAGCGGCGGTAACGGCGGCGACTGCGTCGAAGTCGGCGCGCAGCCGCAGGCTGGCCGCGTGCTGGTGCGCGACACCAAGGACCGTCAGGGGCCGGTGCTCCGGTTCACCCCGGGCGCGTGGAGGCGGTTCGCTGACCGGGTGAGGTCGGGCGCTCGCTAGCTTCTCTGCATCTACCTAGAGATAACCCAAAGCGCCCGCGTCCCGCCAGGCGGGACGCGGGCGCTAACCCAGATCGCGGCAGTCAGCTCTCTTCGCCGCGGGCGAGCTTTCCCGGTCGCTGGGCGCCGCGGCCTGCGGCTTGGGCTTGTAGGCCAGGGTGAACCAGGCCCCCACCGCGAAGACCACGCCGACCACGAACGAGCCGGTCGCCTTCAGCGGGTGGTGCCCGGTCGATCCGGCGATGTGCCCGGGGATGAAGCTGGGCACCGACTTCGCGGGCTCGACCAGGTAGATGACGGCGACCACGATGAACACGACGGCGATGATGCCGAGAATCACGGCGAGGATCGTCCTGCCCGACGACCTCTCGCTTGATCCGCTCGTAGAACTCACGATTCCTCCTTGTGCGGGCATGCAGTAAAGCTGTCTTAGTGCCGGCCGGTCGCGGCCGCCCGGGTCCGCGTCGGCTGCGACGGGTCAGAGTCCGCAGCCAACTAGGAAAATCTACCGTCGGCTGACCCTCCGGGTACGCAAGAAGTCGCGGATGACGTACTCACCGAGACGTTCGGGTGCCGCTTGCAACACCCGTCCTCCGTTCCTTCTTGCCACATTGTCAACGAACGCGCTGAGCCGGGCATCGTCCGCAAGCATGAAAATATTGAGAGCGGCATGCCGCCGGGTCATCTTATCCACCTCGGCCAGGGTGAGTTCGAGGGTTTCCGGCGAAGGCGGCCAGTCGAACCAGGATCGCCCGTCCCGCTGCAGGTGAGCGGTGGGTTCGCCGTCGGTCACGATCAGGACAACCGGCTCGTGCTCGGGGTGCCGGTCGATGTGGCGCCCCGCGATCATCAGCGCGTGGTGCAGGTTGGTGCCCTGGACCATGTCCCAGCCCAGCCCGGCCAGGTCGGTCTCGCGCAGCTCGCGTGCGTAGTTGGAGAAGCCCACCACCTGGATGGCGTCCTGCGGGAACCTGCTGCGCAGCAGCGCGTGCAGCGCGAGGGCGGTCTGCTTGGCCGCCGCCCAGGTCCCGCGCAGCTGCATCGAATAGGACAGGTCGACCAGCAGGGACACCACCGCGGCGGTGCGCCGCTCGGTCTCCGCGACCTCGAAGTCACGCGCGGAGAGCTTGATGCGGCCATCCACGCCGCCCCGCAGCAGGGCGTTGCGCACCGTGGCCGGGACGTCGAGGGGCTGCTCGTCGCCGAACTCCCAGGGCCGGGTGGTGCCGGTCAGCTCGCCCGCCTGCCCGGCGTCCCGCTGGTCATGGTCGCCGGCCCCGTGCCCGAAGCTCATGTCGGTGAAGATCCGGCGCAGCGCCGTGTCACCCAGCCGGCGTACCGCCTTGGGGGTGAGCTCGAGGCGCCCGCCGTTGCGGGTGAGGTACCCCTGCCGTTCGAGCTCGCGCTCGATGCGGCGCAGGGCCTCGACGTCATCGACCGCCTGCCGGCCGAAGGCCCGCCGGACCGCGTCCTCGTCGATGTCGTCCAGGCTCGCGCCCGGGTAGTCCTGCTCGAACGCGTTCTCCAGCTCGGCCAGGTCGGCCAGCTCGGCCAGGGCCGTGGTCGCGTCGCTGAGGCCGAGCGGTTCCTCGCCCGACATCTGGACGCCGCCCATCGTGGCCGCCTGGTCCAGGTCCGGCCGCCGGGACCGCAGCGCGTCGGCGAGCCGGGCCATCTCGCTCTCCAGCCCGGCGTCGTCCAGCGCGTTCGACATCAGCCCGGCCAGCTCCTGGCGCTGCTCCTCGCTGAGCGAGCGCAGCAGCCGCTCCGCGGCGGCCATCCGGCTGACCAGCGAGTCGACCAGTTCCTCCAGGTTCTGCGGGTGGTCGGGAAACAGGTCACCGTAGCGGGACATGAACTGATCGAAATCGGCCTGGGTGTGCTCTCCGCGCGCGTCGGCGGCCAGCATCTCGTTCAGGTCCCCGAGCATGTCCTTGATCCGCTGCATGGCCTGCGGATCGGGGTTCTGCAATGCCTGCCGCATGCCGCGGAACTGGCTGTCGAGCACCTCGCTGCGCAGCAGCTGCCTGAGCTGCTCGAAGGTCTCGCGGGCGGCGGGCGAGCGCCAGTCGTAGTCGGATAGCTGCCGGATGGCCTGGGCCGTGTCGGCGGGCAGCGCGTCGAGGTCCGCCTCGCGCATCCGGGCCTCGTCGCTCGGGTCGGGGAACAGCTCGGCCCGTTCCTGCCCGACGGCGGTGTCGAGCAGGGCCCGGGCCTGCTCGAGGATGCCGTCGAGCCGGCCGCTGCCGCGGATCTCGCGCTGCCGCTCGCGGGCCCGGCGGAGCAGGTCGTCCAGGCCCCGCCGCCCGGCGGAACCCTGCCTGAGCAGGTCCCGCAGGGCGTCGGCCGGGGTGGCCCCAGACAGGATCGAGTCGCCCATCTCGTCCACGGCGCCGCGCACGTCATAGGAGTCGGCCAGCGGGTCCGGGCCGTAGACGTACCGGCCGTACCGGTAGTTCGCCATGTCAGGTCCGGTACACGCTCGTGCCGTCGGCGCTGTCCTTGGACAGCCTGCGCATCAGGTACAGCCCTTCCAGGGTGAACTCCAGGGCCGCGGCCGCCTGCCCGAAGGATTCACCGCCGTCCATGCCCAGCCGGGACATGATCTTGGCCAGACCGGGCACGTCGCCGATCCGCTGCAGCAGGTCCGCGGCGGGGACCAGCTCACCGGACTCCACCGTTCCGCCCTCGTCGAACTTGGCCAGCAGGCCGGACAGGTCCACGCTGCCCAGCCGCGAGCGGAAGGTGTCCGCGATCGCCCGGCGCAGCATCGCCCCGAGCACCTCCTCCTCCCGGCCCTCCTCGCTCACCTCGAACTCGACCTTGCCGCGCAGCGTGCTGACCACCGCGGGCAGGTCGCAGATCCGGGCCACCGGGGGCTCCGGTCCCGACCCGGCCAGCGCGGACCGGCGGACCGCGGACGCCGCCGCGCTTTCCGCCGCGGCGATGGCGAACCGGGCCGAAACGCCGGAGCGCGCGTCGACGGCCGGCGAGTCACGCACGCCGCGGGTGAACCGCGCGATCACCTCGACGAGGTGGTCGGGCAGTTCGGCACCGGTCGAGACCTCGGCTTCCTGCCTGATCAAGGTGAGCTCGTCGGACAGGGACAGCGGGTAGTGGGTGCGGATCTCCGCGCCGAACCGGTCCTTCAGCGGGGTGATGATCCGGCCCCGGTTGGTGTAGTCCTCGGGGTTCGCGCTGGCCACCAGGAGCAGGTCCAGCGGCAGCCGCAGCGCGTAGCCGCGGATGCCGATGTCGCGCTCCTCCATCACGTTGAGCAGTGAGACCTGGATCCGCTCGGCCAGGTCGGGCAGCTCGTTCAGCGAGAAGATGCCCCGGTTGGTCCGCGGCACCAGCCCGAAGTGGATGGTCTCCGGGTCGCCCAGGGTGCGTCCTTCGGCCACCTTGACCGGGTCGATGTCGCCGATCAGGTCGCCGACGCTGGTGTCGGGGGTGGCGAGCTTCTCGCCGTACCTCTCGCTGGCGTGCCGCCAGGTGACGGGCAGGTCGTCGCCGAGTTCGGCGGCGAGCCGCCGGCACCGCGCGCAGGCGGGCTGGTACGGGTGGTCGTTGATCTCGCAGCCCGCGATGACCGGGGTCCACTCGTCGAGCAGCCCGACCAGGGTGCGGATCAGCCGGGTCTTACCCTGGCCGCGCTCCCCGAGCAGGATGATGTCGTGCCCCGCGATCAGGGCCCGCTCCAGGTGCGGCAGCACGGTCTGCCCGAACCCCACGATGCCGGGAAACGGATCTTGCCCGGCCCGCATCATGGCCAGCAGGTTCTGTCTGATCTCTGCTCTGACCCCGAGGTATTCGTGACCGCTCGCGCGTAGCTCGGCGAGGGTAGTGGCGGCGGGTGGCTGGCTGGCGCGGTGATGCTCGCTGTCTTGGTGCACTATTCGAGGCTATGTCGTCATCGCGGATGTTCGCATATGGCCCAGGTCACATGAGCGGGCGCCGGACCGGCCGGCGCGTGGCACACTTGCATCCCGTGGCCATGACATCTGGCGCGGTCGGCCCCGACGACGTGGTCGCCGCGCGCAAGCTGCTCCGCGACGTGATCTCGGAAACCCCGGTGCTGCACTCGCGCGTGCTGTCCGAGACGGTCGGCGGGCCGGTCTACCTGAAGTGCGAGAACCTGCAGCGGACCGGATCGTTCAAGGTGCGCGGCGCCTACGTCAGGATCGCCCGGCTGTCCGACGCCGAACGGGCCCGCGGCGTCGTCGCGGCCAGCGCGGGCAACCACGCCCAGGGCGTCGCGTTCGCGGCCGGCCTGCTCGGCTGCGCGGCCACCGTGGTCATGCCCGAGGGCGCGCCGCTGCCCAAGGTCGAGGCCACGCGCGGCTACGGAGCGCACGTCGTGCTGCACGGAAGCTGCGTGGAAGACGTCCTGGCCGAGGCCCTCGCCTACGCGGAGCGGACCGGCGCCGTCTTCATCCACCCCTATGACCACCCGGACGTCGTGGCCGGCCAGGGGACCCTCGGGTTCGAGATCGTGGAGCAGTGCCCGCAGGTCCGCACGGTGGTCGTCCCGGTGGGCGGCGGCGGCCTGGCCTCCGGGGTGGCGGTGGCGATCAAGGACCTCGACCCGGCGATCAGCGTAGTCGGCGTGCAGGCCGAGGCCGTGGCGCCCTACCCGGCCTCGCTGGCCGCGGGACACCCCGTATCGGTCCGGGCCGAACCGACCATGGCCGACGGCATCGCGGTCAGCCGGCCGGGAGACATCCCGTTCGCCATCTTGTCCGAGCTGGCCGACCGGGTGGTCACGGTCTCCGAGGAGAGCCTGTCCCGCGGGCTGCTGCTCTGCCTGGAGCGCGCCAAGCAGGTGGTGGAGCCGGCCGGCGCGGCGGGGGTCGCCGCCCTGCTCGAGCACTCGCGCGACTTCGTTCCCCCGGTGGTGGCCGTGCTGTCCGGCGGCAACATCGACCCGCTGCTGCTGTCCAAGCTGCTCCGGCACGGCCTGACCGCGGCCGGCCGCTACCTGGCGTTCCGCTGCCGCCTGCCCGATCAGCCCGGTTCGCTGGCCAAGCTGCTCGGCGACCTGGCCGATCTCGGCGCCAACGTGCTCGAGGTAGGGCACGAACGGCTGGGCCCGCGGCTGCACGTGGACGAGGCCGAGGTGGTCCTGGTGGTCGAGACCCGCGGACCCGCGCACTGCGAGGAAGTGATCAGCGCGCTGCGCGCGGCCGGCTACACCCTTGCCTTCGGCTGAGACGCTAGCCGCTGCCGACGTAGCACCACAGGCAATGCAAAGAGGTGGACGCCAAAAGCTCCGTCGCTGACGCGTATCTTTCCCGGCTGCTTCGCGCTCCTATAAGCAAGGCCGTAGGTCTACCTATGTAGATCTTGCTCCCCATCTGAATCCGGATCCTGCCGCCGACGGCGGCGTAACTGGACGGAGGCCTCGCATGCAAGGGGATCAGGAGTTGCATGTGCCGACCAGCGAAAGCAAGATGCTGGCCTAGCGGAGTCGGCCGGAGCGACTGACCCGCCAGATCTGGCGGACCCGGATCTGGCGCAGCGGCTCGGCGAGGGCATCGCCCGCGGCGCCGCCGTGGTCGCCAGCCTGACCATTTTGTCCCGGATTCTGGGCCTGGTCCGCACGCTGGTGTTCTCGCAGGCCGTCGGCGCCAGTTGCCTTGGCACGTCGTACGTCACCGCGAACCAGGTGCCCGACCTGCTGTACCAGCTGATCCTCGGCGGTGCGCTGACCAGCGCGATGGTCCCGGTGCTGGCCCGCTCGGCCGAGCGGGCCAGCCGGGACCCGGCGGAGAAGGCGCGGGTCGGCCAGATCACCTCGGCGCTGCTGACCTGGACCGTTGTCATCACGGTGCCGCTGGTCGTGGTCATCGTGGCGGCCGCCGGGCCGATCGCCTCGCTGCTGAACCCGAGCAACCCGAACGCGCACTGCGTCCGCGCCGACATGGTCGCCACCACCGGCGACATGCTGCGGGTGTTCGCTCCCCAGGCTCTGCTGTACGGCCTGTCGGTCGTGCTGTACGGGCTGCTGCAGTCCTACCGCCGGTTCGCCGCGCCGTCGATCGGCCCGGGAATCTCCAGCCTGGTGCTCATTGCCTGCTATCTGGCCTTCGTGCCGCTGAACAAGGGGCATTCGCTGGCCCAGCTCCCCCTATCGGCCGAGCTCGTCCTGTCGGTGGGAACCACGCTGGGCATCGCTGTCCTGGTCGTGGTGGCCCTACCGCCGACGTGGCGGCTGCACCTGCGGTTCCGGCCGGTGCTGCGGTTCCCGCCGGGGTGGCGCGCCGGGCGGGCGGCCTGGCGCTGGTCGGCGTGGTCGAGCTTGTCGCCATCGACGTGGCCAACGTCGTGGCCATCGAGCTGGCCAACGGGCACGGGAAGACCGGCGCGATCGTCTTGTTCAACTACGGTTCGCAGGTCTTCAACTCGATCGCCGCGATCCTGGCCCTGTCCATCGTGGTCAGCGCGTTCCCGGTGCTGTCCGCGCGTGAGGGGCCGCGACTTCGACCGGACCAGCGCCGGATCGACCCGGGCGGTCCTGCTCATGTCGTGGCTCGGCACGGCGGTGATCGCGGCGATCGCCATTCCCGCCGCGCATGTGCTGGCCAAGCAGCCCGATCAGGTATCGCAGCTGATCTGGACCTTCGTCCTGTTCGCTCCGGGCATCGCGGGCACCGCGGTGATCGCGAACCTGTCGCGGGTGATGTTCGTCATCGGGCGGCTCAAGGTCGCCGCCGCGGCGCTGGCCGGAAGCTGGCTGATGGCGATCGTGGCCGACGTGGTGCTGGTCCAGCTGGTTCCGGCCCGCCTGGTGGTCGCCGCGCTCGCCCTGGGTACCACCATCGGCCAGACCGTGGTGGCCATCCCGTTGGTGTTCGTCACCCGGAGGATCTGCGG
>CAWKIB010000039.1:0-61933 GCA_963849595.1 uncultured Actinomycetes bacterium | reverse complement strand
GCCGAACACCGCGGGCCTGCTGGTAGGCACGGCGGAGCACTCCACCACGATCATCACGTTCCTGTACTTCCAGCCCGGCACGTCGTTCAGCCAGCAGACCGCGGGCGCGAACGAATACGCGCGCTGGTACCTCAACCAGCCGGCCGACCACGTGGTCGGCGTGACCGGCCCGATCCCGGCCGAGTACGCGCAGAGCCAGATCATCCAGGACCACGTGGTCTGGGTCGAGCTGTTCACCGTGCTCGCCATCGCGCTGATCCTGGGCCTGCGGTTCAGGTCGGCGGGCGCGCCGCTGGCCGCGCTGGCCTGCGCCGGCACCGCCTACGTGCTCGCGGTCCGGGTCGTGGCCTGGACGGCCCAGCGGATGGGGATCTCGCTGCCGCCGGACCTCGATCCGGTGCTCGTCGTCCTGCTGCTCGGGGTGACCACCGATTACGCGGTGTTCTTCCTGGACGGGATGCGCGCCCGGCTGGCCGAGGGCGTGCCCCGGGTGCCCGCTGCCCGGCTGGCCACCGCCGAGTCCTCGCCGATCATCGCGACCGCGGGCCTGATCGTGGCGGCCGCCACCGCCTCGCTGGCCGTGGCCAGGACGGATTTGCTGCGGGCGTTCGGGCCGGCGCTGGCGCTGACCGTGCTGACCGCGATGGTGGTGTCGATGACGCTGGAGCCGGCCCTCATGGCGGTGTTCGGCGGGCTGCTGTTCCGCCGGGCCCCGCTCCGGCGGCGACGCCCCGAGGCCCGGGACCCGCGAGCACGGGTGCGGTTCACCGCCGCGCGGTTCGCCGCGACCCGGCCCATGGCGCTGCTGATCGCCGCGGCCTGCATCGTCGGGCTGCTCGGCGCCGCGTGGGCGGCGCGGGACCTGCGCCTCGGATCGCCGCTGATCCGGGAGCTCCCGGCCTCCGCGACCGCGGTGCGCGCGAGCACGGCCGCCTCGGACGGCTTCGCGCCCGGCATCTTGTCCCCCACCGAGATCCTGGTCATCGGGCCCGGGGTGGCCCGGCAGTCCGCGGCCCTGGCCCGGCTGCAGCACGAACTGGCCGCGCAGCCCGGCGTGGCCGAGCTGGCCGGCCCGGCCAACTTCCCTGGGCAGCCCGGCGCGTCCGGCGCGGCGGTCTCGCTGAATCCGATGCTGGCCAGTTCGGGCGGCGCTGCCCGGTTCGTGGTGGTCGAGAAGACCGATCCGCTCGACGCGACCGCGATCAGCCGCGTCCGGGCGCTGCAGGACCGCCTGGCCTCGCTCGGCCGCGCGGCCGGGCTGTCCGGCGTGCGGTTCGAGGTGGCGGGCCAGACCGCGCTGATCGCCGATTCGATCAGCTCGGTGTTCGGCGACCTGGGCCGCGTCGCGCTCGCGATCATAGTGGTGACCTTGATCCTGCTCATGCTGTTCCTGCGCTCGCTGCTCGCGCCGGTATACCTGCTGGCCGCGAGCGTCCTGGCCGTGTTCGCCACGCTGGGGCTGGCCATGCTGATCTGCCGGGCCGTTCTCGGCTCGGCCAGCATGGTGTACTTCGTCCCCTTCGCGGCGGGCGTGCTGCTGGTCTCGCTCGGCTCGGACTACAACGTGTTCGTGGTCGGGCGCATCTGGGAGGAGGCCCGGCGACGGCCGGTGCCGGACGCGGTCGCCGTCGCCGCGCCGGGGGCCTCCCGGGCCATCACCACCGCCGGGGTGGCGCTGGCCGCGAGCTTCGCGATGCTGGCCGTGATCCCGCTGGAGCAGTTCCGGCAGCTCGCGATCACGATGGCGGTCGGGGTCATCCTGGACGCGATCGCGGTCCGTTCCCTGCTGGTGCCGGCGCTGGTGGCGCTGTTCGGCCGGCTGGGCATGTGGCCGGGTAACCGCCTGTCGCCGGGTCGGGCGCGGGGGCGGGCTGGCCGGGCCGCAGCCGAGGCCGTAGTCAGCCGGGCCGCCCGCTGAACAGCGGTGGTGGCTCAATGGAGCAGCACAGTGACCAGGTCCTTTATCTGGTCGACGGTGGCCAGCAGGGTCGCGGTGGACGTCGTCGCAGCGCTGAGGCGGGACAGCACGGCGCGGATGTTCTCCGTGCTCAGCTTGCGGCTGTGCACCTCGGTGTGGAGCCGGTGCGCGTCGTCGATGACGTCCTCGGCCGCATCGCTGTCCAGGGCGCTCGCGTCGGCCTCGAGTTGGCGCAGCAGCCGGTCGATCATCTCCAGCGGATCGCCGGCGTTCGTGCCGTGGTTAATCTGCGTGATTCGCGCGTGGCCCGACGCGACCACGCCGGAATTTGCGCCGCCGATGAAGATGCCGCTGTTGGCCCCGAAGCCCGGCTCCCCGGTACCAACGCCCAGGTTCCTGTCTTGCTGACCCATGATCGTCATTCCGTCTGTAGTGGTGGTCAGGTTCATTCCAGGCCCGCTAAGCCCGGTCACGATCAGGCGTGCGTATGCGCCTCGACGCTCGCGTTGCCCGAGGCCATGGTTCCGCTGTTATCACCCATAACCAGCTGCCCCGTGTTGTTGATGATGGCGCTTGCGCTGGCCTTGTAGGCGCTCGTGTCGACACCCTTACCGTCCAGGAAGTCGAACACCGTATCGGTAATCAGGCGCTCGATGATCTTCGTATATTTCGTCGCGTCAAGGGCCTGGATGAAGGTTCGGGGTGCGGCCGCGGAACCGATGTCCCGCACGCTGATCTGCGCACCCACATCGGCGAACATATAATCCCTGGCCGCGTCGGCCTCTTCCCGGAAAGACCGCCGTTCGGCGATGATCCGCCAGGTCGTACCGAGGAGCCCGAACGGAGCCCACACCATGTCCCGGAAGGAGGTACTCGCCGCATGCACCAGGACCTTGGTGATGAATCTGCTGGACGTGACCTTCGGCAGCCGGTCGATAAGGTGATATCCGCGGAGGATAGGCGGGGTGATGGTCGAGACGAATTCCAGGTAGAACATGCGTCCTTCGACCGCGACGTAGATAAAGGCCGAGACCGCCACTTCCTGATCGGTGCTGCCGATGACCTCGCGCTGGCGAGCCCAGACTGCCTGCCCTTCGTCACTGACGCACACCCGCTGGTAATACCGCAGGCCGGCCGCGGGGTGACGGATCAGCGCGTCGATCGCCTCGGGGTTTGCGTGCGAGTACGGCATCGTCCGCGCCGCGTCCACGATAGGGCTGTCCCACCGGCAGTGCCCGTCCCCGACCACGTGGTCGTGGACGGTCAGCGCAGATATGCGCTCATTACCGGGAAGATCGTCATCCCTGAGCTTCAGCAGGCGCGCGCGGATGGCCTGATGCAGTTCGGTCGGGTCGATAGGAACGTAGCCACGCGATTTGGACGGGTGCCACTGACCGCCCTTGCGGGAACCCGGCGCATGATCGAGTTCAATGGCGATGGACCATGATTTTTCAAGGACGCCGGTCCCGATAAAGGGGTTCTGGCCGCCGTAGATGGCCATATTCCCGTGCTGCGCCCCCGCGACCTGAGCGATCCGATCCTCGACCTGCTGGTCGGCCGGGTAGAACTGACCGGCGTGTGCTCCTGGCCTGAGCCGCTCGCTGAAGGTCCGGAACATCGAGTAGGAATAACCGAACAGCGTCGTTCCGACCAGGCCGAGGAAGACGAGCAAGGCGAACCCGGTCTTGCCGCCCAGGCCGGCGACCAGCCCGAATTCCGACGGGCTTCGGCTCGCGGCGTCGAGGATGGGCTGGACCAACACGAAGATGACGAAGAGGACGAGCACCGCGGCGATCATCACGCCGGCCAGAGCCTTGATCCCGATCGAATGTCGTTCCCAGTTCACTCCGGGCAGCACGAGTCCGAACAAGAACGCGATGATCAGGATCCCGATAATCGACGTGGTGGCGAAGAGCAGGCCGACCAGCAGGAAGACGGTAAGCAGCAGGTCCCTCAGGATCTGCGCCCGGCGGGCATTCAGGCAGTGCCGGATGATCGGGACCAGATCGATGCCCAGCGACGGGACGACGGCACGATGCGACGCCAGCAGTTCTCCGATCACCGGGTTCGCGAAACCCGGGTTGAGATACGCGGCGGCACATAGGTAACGGGTCGCGTTACTGAGCGGACCGCTCGGCTGGCCGGCCGCGTGCGTGAAGAACTCATCGGACACAGGCGCCTCGGCCTGGGCCTGCTGCCTGGCCACTCGTCCCGGTCCCCGGTAGGGCGGTTCCGAGCCCGGGAACACGGGTTCCGAGCCGGGGTATGACGGCTCATCGGGCCAGGCTTGATGTCGGCCCGGGGCCGGTTGCGCCGGGGCCGGCGGGGCCACCGGGGCCGGCTGGTATCGGGAGTCCTCCTGGAAGGCGGTCCGGGTATGAACCGCCGCGGGCGACGGGCCTCGGACCGAAGGGCCGGCCGCCGTGCCGCATATCCCGCAGAAAACGTCCTCCGGCGTCAGCGATGAGCCGCAGTTATTGCATTGAGGTTGAGCCACTGGTTTCTCCCGCGGGATCGGAAGCCTTCGCTTGCGTGGTCGCGATCGCAGGCGTCACGGACAGGCCTGGTCGGAGGCGTGATAACTCGGTGGCGGTTTATCGATGAGGTATCCGCCGCCACCCTGCTCAAGGAACAGCGATATGTTCCAATCGGTGCATGATTCCTGCTGGTCCGGGCTGTCCGCCGGGTTCTGGTGGCTGGTGAATGTCACGGACGCGACCAGGTCGCCGTTGGCCGCGGTGGAGATGCCGAGGAGCGTTTCGGCTGAGTCAACCGTGGACCCGTATCCGTTATCGAACTGTTCTTGAGTCAGACCCTGCTCGTCTTGCGAGCTAAGCAATGAGATATACGACTGATAGTCATGGTTGTTGATGGCGGTGAAGTACTGGTTGAGGAACGTCGCCACCGACGATGCATCCGGGTCCTGCGACACGTCCGCGGCAATCGTCACCTGACCGACGCTCGAGGTAGCCGGCGACGGGGTTGGCGGGAGGCTGGACGGACTCGAGGTCGGCGCGGAGTCAGCCTCGCCGGGCGTGGCATCACTCCCGCTGGCCTGGGCCGTTATACGTGTCGAGTCGCCCGAGGTATGTACCGCTTCCGTGCCGGACGAGTGGTGCCCGAGGTAGAACACGGTGCCGCCGGTAAGGCCGGCGACCACGAGTACGACGGCTACAGCGGCGATAATCGGCCGGGCTGACCTCGGCCGAGGCGAACCGCGGGATTGGACCGGGCCGGGGCTTTCATACACCCGCGGAGCAGCACTGTCCCCGCCCGCGTCCCAACCCGACGAGCGTCCGCTATCGGTGTCCACCGGATCGGCGCGGTCATCTGGAAACCGGTTCCCGCAGCCGGTGCAGAACTGAGTTCCCTCTTTTCGCGGCCGCCTGCAACTACTGCAGACATCCATGGCCCTTTACACCCCTAACAGCCCCACCCTGACGTCAGACCGACGCCACTGATGGCGATGAGTATTACATCACCAGTTGCGCTGTGGTAGTGGCTTCGAGGTCTCTATTTTGTCACCATTCGCCGGTAAACCAACTTGCTGACACGGTCCCATCAGGGATGGGAGTATCGAGCGGCAGCCGTTATGCCGTCACTCGATACAGAAAAGTTATCTTTATTCGGGCAAACGGGCAAACGGGCAAAACGGATTTCAAAGGGCATCTGCCCGGATAAAGGGCGATGGCCAGGTTAATCCTCGGCGGGCGGCGACTACCGGCTGACGGTGGTCAGCCAGGCCTGCACGGTCGTGGCCGGGAAGAGGCCGGGATTGACCGCGCACGTATCGGCCTGGATGGCCAGGATCGTCCACCCGCCGCCGAACGCGGCCCGCAACTCGTCCTGGCTGACCCGGCGCGGGCCGAGCGTCCCGGGCTGGCGGTCGCTGAAGCACATCAGGTACAGGTGACCGCCGGGCCGCAGCACCGAGGCCAGGCTGGCCACGTACCGGGCCCGGCTGTCGTCGTCGAAAACGTGGAACAGCCCGCTGTCGATGACGGTGTCGAAGCTCAGGCCCAGATCCCCTAGGCTCAGGGCGTCGGCGACCTCGAACCGGGCCGTGCCAATCTGGCCGCCTCCGGCGGCGGGGCCAATCTGGCCGCCTGCGGCGGCGGGTATCCCGCGAGCGGCCGCCTTGCCGCGGGCCTGCTCGAGGGCCAGCGGTGAGACGTCGACGCCCAGGGCCTCGGCGCCGGACGAGGCGGCCAGCAGGGTCTGCTCTCCGGTGCCGCAGCCGACGTCCAGGACCTGACCGGTCAGCAGGCCTTGCTCGGCCAGCCGGACGAAGGCCGGCTGAGGCCGACCCAGATCCCATGGCGGCGGCGTGCTCCCGGCGTAAGCGGCGTCCCAGCTCGGCGTGGTCACTGAACTAGTATCGCGGATCCGGCTGATATACCGGGGACATGGCTGCCGATGGACTCTGCGGGCCGATGCGGTCGGCCGCGCTCGCGCTGCTGGCCGCGCTGGACGACGAGCAGCGAGCGCTGGCGGCTCAGCCGTTCGAGGACGACGCGGCGCGACGGTGGCTGGAGTACCGGCCGCGGCACCGGCCCGGCGCGTCCATCGCCCACATGCGCGAGACCCCGCGCAAGGCCGCCCACCGGCTGCTGGCCACCGGGCTCAGCGAGCACGCCTATGCGCAGGCGATGAGCATCATCGCCCTGGAGGAGGTGCTGGACCGGCGGGAACAGTGGCGGCGGGGCCGGCACAGCAACGACTACTGGGTGAGCGTGTTCGGCGACCCCACGGGGGACGCGCCGTGGTCGTGGCGTTTCGAGGGACACCACCTGTCGGTGACCATGACCGTGGCAGGCGACCAGGTCTCCCCCGCCCCGGTCTTCTTCGGCGCCAACCCCGCGTGCGTCAGCTACGCGGGGCGGCCGGTATCCCGGCCGCTGGCCCCGGAAGAGGACCTGGCCCAGGTGCTCCTCGACGCGATGGCGCCGGCCGAACGGGACCTGGCCGTGGTCTCCGGGCAGCCGCCGGGCGACATCCGCACCGGCACCAGTCCCCGGGCCCGGGAAGGCATCGAGCCGCTCGGCGTGGCCGCCGACCAGCTCGGGTCCGGCGCCCGGGCGGTGCTCGGCGAGCTGGTCACGCTCTACCTCGACCGGCTGCCCGCCGAGCTCGCGGCGCGGGAGGGCGCCCGGCTCGCGGGCGGCGAACTGCACTTCGCCTGGGAGGGACCGGTGCGGTCCAGCGCCCGGCACTACTACCGGGTACAAGGCGATGACCTGCTCATCGAGTACGACACCACCAGCGACGGGAACCACGCGCACACCGTGCTGCGGCGCCCCCGCAGCGACTTCGGCGACGACGTGCTGGCCGAGCACTACCGCCAAGCGCACTCGTGATCGGTCCCGGGGGCACGAGCCACGGTCCGTTCGGCAAAATAACTAAGCGACCGGTGTGCGGCGGGGGCTTCCGGCCCGGACATCACCTGGCATCGGCGCGACCGGCACAATGACGGCATGGCAACACACGTAGCACTGCTGCGCGGCATCAACGTCGGCGGCCGGAACAAGGTGCCCATGGCCGAGCTGCGCGAGGTGGTCGCCTCGCTCGGCCATACCGGGGTGACGACCTACATCCAGAGCGGCAACGTGCTGTTCAGTACGGCCGAGGACGACACCGCCAAGCTGGCCTCGGCACTCGAGGCGGCGATCACCGAGGCGTTCGGCCTGTGGTCGTCGGTTGTGGTCTTGTCCCGGGACGAACTGGCCCGGATCCTGGACACCAACCCCCATCCGGAAGAGCCGAACCCCAAACTCGTGCACGTGGTGTTCCTCAACGCCGAGTTGCCACCCGGCGTGCTGGAGCGCATCAAGGCCGCCGAGAGCGCGAGCGCGGCCAAGGGCAGCCGCGACACCGTCACCGCGATCGGCCCGGCCCTGTTCCTGCACACACCGGACGGCTACGGCACCAGCGAACTGGCCCAGGTGTTGTTCCGCATCATCGGCGCGCCGGGCAAGGCGGGTAATCAGGGCGTCGCGGCCACGGCCAGGAACTGGGCCACGGCCACCAAGCTGCTGTCCCTGTGCGAGGAGAAATGACCGAGAACGGGCGCGCGGTCCTGGTGACGGGGGCCTCTCGGGGCATCGGCCGGGCGGTGGCACAGGCATTCGCCAGCCAGGGCGACCGGGTGGCGGTGCATCACCGCGATTCGGCCGCGCTGGCCCGGGAGGTGCTGGCCGGCCTGCCCGGCGACGGGCACACGGTCGTCCGCGCCGACCTGGCCGATGCCGCGGCCGTCCGGCAGATGGTGGACCAGGCCGCCGCCGACCTGGGCGGGCTGGACGTCCTGGTCAACAACGCTGGGATCTACGTGTGGCACCCGATCACCGAGGTGTCCTACGAGCAATGGCAGGACGTGTGGCACCGGACCATGGCCGTCAACCTCACCGGGGCTGCCAACGCGACCTGGTGCGCGGTCCAGCACATGAAGGACACCGGTGGCCGGATCGTCAACGTGACCTCACGCGGCGCGTTCCGCGGTGAGCCCCGGCACCCGGCCTACGGGGCCAGCAAGGCGGGGCTGAACGCGTTCGGGCAGTCCATGGCCCGCGCGCTCGCGCCGTTCGGCATCTCGGTCGCCATGGTCGCGCCCGGGTACGTCGAAACCGAGATGGCCGCGGCCGACCTGAACTCGGCGCGAGGCGAGGAGATCCGGGCGCAGAGCCCGTTCAACCGGGTCGCGACGCCCGGAGGAAATCGCGGCCGCGGTCGTCTATCTTGCCTCTGACCAGGCCGAATGGGCCAGCGGCGCCATCTTGGACCTCAACGGGGCATCCTACCTGCGCTCCTAGCCTGTTGGTGCGCGTGGCTTTCTGAGCCGTTCTGCGGCTTCCTCTTGACCCCGCTACCCGTGTGGTCTTCAATTCAAATAGGAAAGTTTCTTATTTGATAGGAAGGCCGGGGGGGCCGCCGCAACCGAGGGGATCCGCGCATGAAACGACACGCCGCGAGCCTGGCCGCGCTGGCCGCCGCTACCGCCACGGTGACCACGATCGGACTTGCCGCACCCAGAGCCAGCGCCGACAGCTTGCGTGGGCCCGGGCTGCCCCAGCACGTCTTTGCCCCGTACTTCGAGACCTACGACACCAGCGCCGGCCCGGCCGCCCTGTCACGGCAATCCGGGGCCCGCTTCCTGTCCCTCGCCTTCCTCCAGACCGCCCAGGCCGGCTCGTGCACGGCGTACTGGAACGGCGACACCAGCGAGCCGATCTCGCAGCCAGCTTCGGCGGCGACATCGCGGCGATCCAGGCCTCGGGCGGCAACGTGATCCCGTCGTTCGGCGGCTACACGGCGGACACCACCGGCACCGAACTGGCCGACAGCTGCTCGAGCGTCTCGTCGATAGCCCAGGTCTACGAGAGCCTGATCACCACCTACAACGTCCCCCGCATCGACCTGGACATCGAGGGAACCTCGCTCAGCGACACGGCCGGGATCAACCGCCGCAACGAGGCGGTCGCCGAGACCGAAGCCTGGGCCGCGGCCCACGGGCGCAGCATCCAGTTCTCCTACACCCTGCCGACCTTCCCCACCGGGCTGCCCGCGGCCGAACTAGCCGTGCTGCAGAACGCGGTCGCGGACGGCGCCAAGATCGCCGCGGTGAACCTGCTGACCTTCGACTACTACATCGGCACCGAGCAGAACATGCTGACCGATACCGAGAGCGCCGCTTCCGCCCTGGTCGGCCAGCTGCAATCGCTCTACCCCGGCGAGCCGTCGGGGCAGCTGTGGCACATGGTGGGCGTCACCGAGATGCCCGGCATCGATGACTTCGGCCCGGACGAGACCTTCACCAAGGCGCAGGCGGTCGCGATCTTGCTGTGGGCTGACCGGATGGGGATCGGCACGCTGTCGTTCTGGGCGCTGCAACGCGACAACGGC
This sequence comes from uncultured Actinomycetes bacterium, assembly GCA_963849595.1. Lineage (GTDB taxonomy): Bacteria > Actinomycetota > Actinomycetes > Streptosporangiales > Streptosporangiaceae > Palsa-504. The sequence goes on along the minus strand of CAWKIB010000039.1, from coordinate 52,116 downwards.
GGCTGCCCGGGCACCAAGGGCGCGGGCACGTGCTCAGGGATCACCCAGCCGACCTGGTTCTTCAGCCACGTGTTCGAGCTCTTCACCAGGTGAGGCAGATGAGGCAGATGAGGCAAGTCGGACGCAGACGGGCGGAGTCCGTCACCCATCGGCGCGGTGGGCAGCACGGTCATGACTTGACCCCAGGCCAGTTCGGTGCCCGCGGCCAGGCAGCCGTCGGTGACGGCGTCAGTGCCGAGGGCACTGACCCTGATCGCGGGCATGACCGGTGCGATCTGGTCGAGCTCAGCGGTCACCGCCTCGGCGAATTCCGGGGCCCGGCCAATTCCGCCGCCGAGCACGATCAGCTCCGGGTCGACGACGGTGATGACCGCGCAGATCGTCTTGGCCACCAGCCGCGCCTCTTCGGCCACGACCGCCTGGGCGCGCTCGTCGCCGGCCGCGGCGGCTTCGAAGACGCGGCGCGCGGATACCGGACCGCGCATACCCCCGCGACGAGCGGCCCGGACGATGCCCGAGGCCGAGGCCGCCGCCTCGAGTGTCCCGCGCTTGCGCGCCTCGTGCTCGTCGGCGCCCGCGCCGCCGGACAGCGGCATGAACGCGATCTCCCCGGCCACGCCGTGCGCGCCGCGCAGCAGCTGGCCGCCGACGATGAGGCCCATGCCGATGCCCGTGCCGATATGCACGAAGGCGAAGTTGTCGACCTCCCGGCCGTGGCCCAGAGCGCGTTCGGCCAGGGCGGCGGCGTCCACGTCGTTCTCCATCACCAGCGATGGCCCGAACGCCTCCCGCAGCCCGGCCAGCGCCGCCGGGCGGTCCCAGCCGCGCAGCCCGCCGGTGAGCTTCATGGCGTTGCGGCGCGGGTCGTAGACGCCGGGACTGCCGATCACGGTCTGGGTGACGGCCGAACGGGTCACGCCCGCGTCCTCGCACAGCAGTCCGGCCAGCTCGACCAGTTCGGCGACCCGGGCCCGGACGCTGGTGGCGTGGGCTCGCAGCGAGGCCCTGGTCCTGATCTCGCCGGTCAGGTCGGCGATCGCGCCGCGGACGTACTCGTGCCCGATATCCAGGCCGAGCACCAGCCCGGCGTCGGGCCGGATCTCGTAGAGCCGGGCCGAGCGACCGGGCACGCCGGTCCGCTGTCCCGCGATGCGGACCAGGCCCGCCCGCTCCATGTTGTCCAGGGCCAGGGACACGGTGGGCTTGGACAGGCCGGAGACGCGGGCCAGCTCGGCCCGCGAGCAGGGACCGCGCTGGCGGATGTGCTCCATCAGCAGCTGCTCGTTCATCGCCCTGATCAGCGAGGGACGCGCCGCGAACAGGCCCGCTCCGGTCCCCTCCGGAGGCGGCAGAGCCGATGCCGATGCTGGCGCGGGCAGCGCGTCGTCGGCCGCGACTGCGGACGTGTCTGCCGACAGGGCTGTCACGGTCACCTCCTCGACGATTAGATCTGCTGGCCCTTGTCCCGGGACAGATAGTTAGGATACTGTCCTAACAAATTAAACCGGAAGGGGCAACCCGGTATTCGCCGTAGACATGCCCCCAGAGCAAGGCCGTAGACGTGCCCTCAGGACCAAACACGGCAGTTAGGACGAAGCGGCATGAGACGTCTCACAAGATACGGGGTAATCCCCCTCGCGGCCGGCCTGCTCGCGGCAGCGGCCGGTTGCAGCGCCGGTTCCAGCTCCAGCGCCAGTTCCGGCTCTACTAGCGGCAATACATCGACGAGCAGCATGCTGACCATCTCTAACGAGAACGGCGCGCTGTGGACGTGCGGATTCAACCCGCTCAACCCCTCCGACAATCTCCTGTCGGTCGGCTTCATCTACGAGCCGCTCGTCTACGTGAACCCGCTGCAGGGCGGCAAGACCACGCCCATGCTCGCGTCCTCCTATGCCTGGGGAGCGGGCAACAAGTCACTCACGTTCACGATCCGCCAGGGCGTCAAGTGGAGCGACGGCACGCCGATGACCGCGGCCGACGTGGCGTACACCTTCAACCTGGAAAAGAAGTACCCGGCCCTCGACCTGACCGGGGCCTGGTCGGTCCTGTCCAGCGTCACCGCGACCGGCAACACGGTCACCATGGACTTCAGCACCGTCGCCGTGCCCTACTTCTACTACATCGCGGACCAGACGCCGATCGTGCCCGAGCACATCTGGTCGACGCTGTCCAACCCGACCACCGACGCCATCACCCACCCCGTGGGTACGGGTCCGTTCATGATGAACAAGTGCAGCCCGTCGAACATCACCTACACCGCCAACCCGAACTACTGGCAGCCGGGCTTGCCGAAGATCAAGAAGATCGAGTACCCGGCCTACACGAGCAACACCACGGCCAACAATGACCTGGCCAACGGGACCGCGCAGTGGGGCGCCCAGTACATCCCGGCCATCAACACCTTCTACAAGTCCAAGAGCCCGAACTACAACTACTGGTTCCCGCCGACCGTGAACGTGTCGCTGGTCCCGAACCTGACCAACCCGCTACTGAGCAACGTCAAGGTCCGTGAGGCCATGTCGTACGCGATCGACCGGGGCAAGGTCTCCACCATCGGGGAGTCCGGTTACGAGCCGCCTGCGAACCAGACCGGCATCGTCACGCCGACGTTCGCCAGCTCCCAAGACAGCTCGGCCGTCTCGGCCTGGGGCAACGGCTATGACCCGGCCAAGGCGACGTCACTGCTGGAATCGGCTGGCTTCCACATGGGCTCCGACGGCATCATGGTGAACTCGGCCGGGCAGAAGCTGCCTTCACCGTGCTCAACATCGGCGACTACTCCGACTGGGTCGCCTCGGTGCAGGTGATCCAGCAGGAGCTCAAGGCGGTCGGCATCGCGATCACGCCGGACAACCTGTCCAACACCGACTTCGACGCCGACTTCTACTACGGCAAGTACCAGCTCGCCTACTACGACCAGCAGACCTTCGGCCCGAGCGCGTACTACGAGCTGAACAACTGGCTCAACTCCGCGAACACGGCGCCGGTCGGCAAGCAGGCGGGCAGCAATTACGAGCGCTACAGCAACCCGGCCACCGACAAGCTGCTCAACCAGTACGCGACCACCACGGACCCGGCCACGCAGCAGTCGATCCTCAACCAGATTCAGCAGGTCATGACCACTGACGTGCCCATCATCCCGGTCGTCGAGGCGGTCGACTGGTACCAGTACGACACCGGGCCATTCAGCGGCTGGCCGACATCCGGCAACCCGTACGCCCAGCCGTCCGCATACTCCTACCCCGACAACGAGCAGGTGCTGCTGCACCTGGCACCGAAGTAAGTTGGACGCCGCGTGCCAGGGCCAGCCGTCCACGGACCTGGGCACCTGGCACGCGGCGCCAACCGCTTAACCCGCAGTCCTCCGATCGAACCAGGGATCAAACGAGCTTGAGATACGCGCTGCGCCGCCTGGGCTTCTTTGTCCTCACGCTGTGGGTGGCGCTTACCCTTAACTTCCTGCTGCCGCGGCTGATGCCGGGCAATCCCGCGCTGGCCATGATGTCGAAGTTCCACGGCGAGCTCGGCCCGAATGAGCTGAATGCCCTGGAGACGCTGTTCGGGATCAACACGCACCAGAGCCTGCTCTCGCAGTATTTCGGCTACCTGCACGACGTGTTTACCGGCAACTTCGGCATCTCGTTCTCCGAATACCCGGCCTCGGTCACGTCCGTCATCGGCAGCGCGATCTGGTGGACGGTCGGCCTGGTCGGCATCGCCACCATCCTGGCCTTCCTGCTCGGTACCGGTCTCGGCATCGTCTCGGCCTGGCGCCGGGGCGGGAAGCTGGACAGCATCGTGCCGCCGGTGTTCGTGATCACCTCCGCGATCCCGTACTTCTGGGTGGCCATGGTGCTGGTCCTGGTCTTCGGCATCACCCTGCACTGGTTCCCCAGCCAGGGCGGCTACTACGTGACCACCGACACCCCCGGCTTGAACCTCACCTTCTTCCAGGATGTGGTCAACCACGCCTTCCTGCCCGCGATGGCCCTGCTGATCACCACCATCGGCACCTGGATCCTGACCATGCGGAACACGATGATCACCACGCTGGCCGAGGACTACGTGCGGATGGCCCGGGCCAAGGGACTGCCGGGCTGGCGCATCATGCTCGACTACGCGGCGCGCAACTCGATCCTGCCGAACCTGGTCGGCTTCGCGATGTCGCTTGGCTTCGTGGTCAGCGGCGCGATCCTGGTCGAGTACGTGTTCAACTATCCCGGGGTGGGCTACATGCTGCTGCAGGCCGTGTCCGGCTGAGGACTACCCGCTGATGCAGGCCCTGTTCCTGCTGATCACCGTCGCGGTGCTGTTCGCGATCCTGGCCGCCGACATCCTCACCGCGCTGCTCGACCCTCGGACCAGGACGGCGCGCTAGCCATGGCCATGCCAGTTTCCGGGGTTCCGACCGGAACTCCCACCGCGCAGGTGCCCGCCGGGCACGCGCTGGCCCGCGTCGGCCGCGCCATCCGGTCCAATCACAAGGCGACCACGGGGACCATCCTGCTCGTGATCTTCATCCTGATCGCGCTCTTCCCCGGTGTCATCGCCCATGCCAGCCCGACGCAAGATGCCTATCCGCCGCGCCTGGGCCCTTCGTCCGCTCACCTGCTCGGCACGAACGCCTACGGGCAGGACTTGTTCGCGCAGGTGGTATGGGGAACCAGGAACGTGCTGATCATCGCGTTCGTGGTCGGGCTGGCTACCACCGGGCTAGCGGTCCTGATCGGCGTCGCCGCGGCCTACCTCGGCGGGGGCTGGGACGGCACGCTCAGCGTGCTGACCGACGTGCTCCTGGTCATCCCGCTGTTCCCGCTGCTGATCATCATCGCGGCCTACGCGCACGGCGAGGGCACCCTCGTACTGATTACGGCGATCACCCTGACCAGCTGGTCCTACACCGCGCGCCAGCTCCGGTCGCAGGCGCTCACGCTGCGCAACAGAGATTTCCTCGAGGCGGCGCGGGTGCGCGGCGAGCGCAAGCTCTACGTCATCGTGATGGAAGTCATCCCCACCATGACCTCCCTGATCGTGGCGAGCTTCCTGACCAACGCCCTGTACGCGGTGCTGCTCTCGTCGAGCCTGCAGTTCATCGGCCTCGGCGACCCGAACACGGTGAGCTGGGGCACCACGCTGTACTGGGCGCAGAACAACGCCGCGCTGCAGACTGGTGAGCCGTTGTGGGCCATCGCGCCAGGCTTCTGTATCGCCCTGCTCGGCGCCGCCTTCGCCCTGCTCAACTACGCGTTCGACGAGATCGGCAATCCGGCGCTGCGGCCCGTGCGAAGGAGCAAGCGTGTCCGAAGCACATGAGATCCTAGAGGTCAGCGGCCTGTCCGTCGACTACGTGCTGCCCCAGCATGACGTCCGGGCGGTCGATGACGTCTCGTTCACGGTCGACCGAGGCGAGTTCCTCGGCATCGTCGGCGAGTCGGGCTGCGGGAAGTCCACGCTGCTGTTCGCCGTCGCCCAGTTGCTCGCTCCCCCGGCCCAGTTATCGCCGCGGGCAGCGTCAAGTTCGAGGGGACCAACCTGGTCGGCCTGACCGACAAGCAGCTGTCCGCCATCCGCTGGCGGGACATGTCGGTGGTCATGCAGAGCGCCATGAACGCGCTGAACCCGGTCAAGTCGATCGGCGCGCAGTTCAAGGACGCGCTGCAGGCGCACGGCAAGCCGTCCAAAGAGGAGATCGCGACCCGGTCGGCCGAGGTCCTGCGGATGGTCGGCATCGACCCGGTGCACCTGAAGAGCTACCCGCACCAATTGTCCGGCGGGATGCGGCAGCGTTCGATGATCGCGATGGCGATGCTGTTCACCCCGGACCTGATCATCATGGACGAGCCGACCTCCGCGTTGGACGTGGTAGCGCAGCGCTCCCTGATGACGCAGATCAAGGAGCTCCAGCAGGCCTACGGCTTCGCGGTCATCTTCGTCACCCATGACATGTCCCTGATCAGCCACTTCTCCGACCGGCTGATGGTGATGTACGCCGGCCAGATCGACGAGCTCGGCGACACCAGGACGATCTTCGACCGGCCCCTGCACCCGTACACCCAGGGTCTGCTGGAAGCCTTCCCGTCCATCCGCGGCCCGCGCGTCCCGCTCAAGGGAATCCCGGGCAATCCGCCGGACCTGGCCGCGATCCCGACCGGCTGCCGGTTCCATCCGCGATGTCCGCACGCGGTCGAACGGTGCACCGTGACCGCGCCCGACTTGTACCCGCTGGACGGAGACCTCGTGCGCTGCCTGCGCCGCCAGGACGGCACCCTGCCCAAGGCCGACCAGCAGGGGAGCCTGAGCAGATGAGCGAATTGCTGAGGACCGAACACCTGACCAGGCACTTCAAGATAGGCGGGACGCTGTCCCGGCGGACGCTGCACGCCGTGGACGACGTCAGCTTCAGCATCGGCGAACGCGAGATCGTGGCGCTGGCCGGGGAGAGCGGCAGCGGCAAGTCCACGATCGCCCGCGTGCTGGCCCGGATCTACCAGCCGACGAGCGGACAGGTCTACTTCGAGGGCACGCCGCTGTCCGCGATCCGCTCCCGGCGCGACGGGCTGCGCTACGCCAGCCTGGTGCCGATGGTCTTCCAGGATCCGTTCGCCTCGATCAACCCGGTTTTCCGCGTGCAGCACGGCGTTCTGCGCATCCTCAAGCTGCACCGTCCCGAGCTGTCGGCCAGGCAGCGCCTGGATGAGGCGGAAAGGGTGTTCGGAGTGGTCGGGCTGGGCGCCGACATGCTGGAGCGCTTCCCGTACGAGCTAAGCGGCGGCCAGCGGCAGCGGGTCGGGTTCGCCCAGGCCCTCGCGATGCGGCCGAAGCTGATCCTGGCCGACGAGCCGGTATCGATGCTGGACGTGTCGATCAGGATCGGGCTGCTCAACCTGATGGCGAAGCTGCGCGACGAGGAGGGGGTGTCGATCCTGTACATCACCCACGACATCGCCAGCGCGCGGTACGTGGCGGACCGTCTGATCGTCATGTACGCGGGCCAGCTCGCCGAGTCCGGGCCGATCGAGGACGTGCTGACCGCCCCGAAGCATCCGTACACCCAGCTGCTGCTGTCCGCGGTACCGGACCCGATGGCCCCGCTGTCGCAAGTGAACGACCGCGGCGAGCCGCCCAAGGTCGTCGATCCGGCGCCCGGCTGCCGGTTCCGGTGGCGTTGTCCGCTGGCGATCGAGACGTGTTCGACCGTCACCCCCGCTCTGGCGGAATTGCAACCCGGCCATGAAGTGGCCTGCCATGTAGCCCAGACGGGCGCGGAAGTGAGGGCCTTCGCATCATGAAGCTCGCGGTGATCGGCGGCGGGTCCACCTACACGCCGGAACTGGCCGACGGCATCGGGCGGCTGCTGCCCGACTGTCAGTGAGCTGGTCCTGGTCGACCCGGATCCCGGACGCGGCTGGCCGTTGTGGGGCCCGGTCTCGGCCCGGATCATGGCCGCGCACGGGCATCCGGCCCGGGTCCGCTGGACCGCCAGCGTGGACGACGGCGCCGACGGCGCCGACGCGATCCTGTTCCAGCTGCGGATCGGCGGCCAGGCGGCCCGCCAGCGCGACGAGACCTGGCCGCTGGACTGCGGCTGCGTGGGCCAGGAGACCACGGGGGCGGGCGGCCTGGCCAAGGCGCTCCGGACCGTGCCCATTATTTTGGATTTGGCCGAACGGGCCAGCCGTCGGGCTTCGCCCTCAGCGTTCATCATCGACTTCACCAACCCCGTGGGGATCGTCACCCGGGCGCTGCTGTCCGCCGGTTACCGGGCCGTCGGCCTGTGCAACGTGGCGATCGGGTTCCAGCGTCACTTCGCTGCCCTGCTGGGTGTGCCTCCGGAACAGGTCCGGCTCGGCCACGTCGGGCTGAACCACCTGACCTGGGAACGCTCGGTGCTGGTGGACGACAAGGACGTGCTGCCCGACCTGCTCGCCACCCAGGCGGACGAGATCGCGCCGCACACCGGGATGCCCGCCGACTTCGTCCGCCACCTGGGCATGGTGCCGTCGTACTACCTGCGCTACTACTACGCCCACGACGCGGTGGTGGCCGGACAGCGCGGAGCGGTGACCCGAGCCGAGGAAGTGGCCCGGCTGGAGACCGAGCTGCTCGCGCTGTACGCCGACCCCTTGGTCACCACCAAGCCGCCCCAGCTGGCCCAGCGCGGCGGCGCGTGGTACTCCGAGGCGGCGGTGGACCTGCTCCTCTCGCTGACCGGCAACCGGCGCGACGTCCAGGTGGTCAACACGGCCAACGGCTTGACGCTGCCCTTCCTGCCCGCCGACGCGGTGATCGAGGTACCCGCCGTCATTTCCGACGGCGGTGCCGTTCCGGTCCGCGTCGATCCGGTCGAGCCGCTGCTGCGCGGCCTGATCGCGCACGTGTACGCGTACGAGGAACTCGCGCTCGACGCGGCGATCCGCGGCGGGCGCGACCGGGTGTACGACGCGCTGCTCGCGCATCCGCTGGTCGGCCAGGCCGAGACGGCGCAGTGCCTGACCGACCGCCTGATCGCCGAGAACGCGCGCTACCTGTCCTGGGCGTGAGGAGAACCACCGATGAGACGCACCTGGCCGACGATCCTGGCGGCAGCTGGAATCACGGTAGCCACAGCTATCCCTGCTGCCTCAGCCGCGTTCGCGGCTCCGGCCTCGGCGGCAGCGCCCGCAGAAGTCCGCGTCAACCAGGTGGGCTACCCGGCCTCGGGTCCGAAGCTGGCCTACGTGATGCTGGCCCGCCCGGCCGCGGTGGTGCGGTTCGAGGTCACCACCCCGTACGGGGTGGCCTACCGGGGCACGTCCACCGACGACGTGGGGTCGTGGAACTCGGCGTACCACGCCGTCTACCAGCTCAGCTTCTCCGGGCTGAACGTGCCCGGCGTGTACCAGGTCAAGGTCACCTCCCCCGCGGCCGCGGTCTCCCCGATGTTCGTCGTCGGCACCGGCGCCCAGCTGTACCGCCAGCTAGTGGACAACGCCGTGCGGTACTTCACCTCCGAGCGGGACGGCCCGGACGTCGTTCCGTCCGTTCTCGGCAGGCAGCCCGCCAACCTGACCGACGAGAAGGCCAGCATCTACGCCGACCCGGCCTACGACAGCAACGACAACCTGCTCGGCACGCTGAAGAAGATCGGCGGGCCCGGTGAACGTGGCGGGCGGCTGGTTCGACGCCGGCGGCGGGTACGAGAAGTTCGCCTACACGGCCAGCTACGCCGACGCGCTCATGCTGATCGCGGCGCGCGACTTCCCGGGCTCCTACCCGGCCCTGCAGCCCGAGGCCGAGTTCGGCCTGCAGTGGATCACCAAGCTGTGGAATCCCGTGCTCAAGGTGCTGTACGCGCAGGTCGGGATCGGCAACGGCAACGCCAGCAACACCATCCAGGGCGACTACAACTTCTGGTTCCTGCCCCAGGACGAGGACCGGATGAACGTTAGTCCCGGCGGTAACCCGGGCCCGACCGCCTACTTCGTCAAGTACCGGCCGGTGTTCGAGGCGGCCCCGCCCGGCAAGCCGGTCAGCCCGAACCTGGCCGGCCGGTTCGCCGCCGACTTCGCGCTCGGCGCGCAGCTGTCCGCTGGCAGCGACCCGGCGCAGGCCCAGGACCTGCTCGGCCTGGCCCGGAGCGTGTACGCGATGGCCAAGACCACCGACGTCGGGCAGCTCGTCACCGCGTTCCCGCACGACTACTACCCGGCCACCCAGTGGAAGAGCGACATGCTGTGGGGCGCGGCCGAGATCGTCCTGGCCGACGAGGCGACCGGCGCCCCGGCCGCGCAGCTGAGCGCGGACCTGGCCACCGCGGCCCGCTGGGCTCGGGCGTACATCGCCCAGGGCCACCCGGCCGACGGGGACACGTTCAACCTCTACGACGACGGCGCGGTGGCCGAGGCCGAACTGCTGCAGGCCATGCAAGCCGCGCCCGCGGGGATCGAACCGGCGATCGCCCCGGCCACGCTCCTGGACGACATGGCCGCCCAGCTGCGGACCGGCGAGGACTGGGCTAAGACCGACCCGTTCGCGCTCGGCACTCAGCTGGGCGCGTCGGACGCCTCGCCGCACGCGTTCGGCCTGTTCATCACCGACGCCCTGTACCAGAAGTACGGCGGCTCCAGCGCGTTCGAGTCCTTCGCGCAGCAGCAGCTGAACTTCGCGCTGGGCGCGAACGCCTGGGGCAGTTCGTTCGTGGTCGGCGCGGGCACGGTGTTCCCGCACTGCATGCAGAGCGAGATCGCCAACCTGGCCGGCTCGCTTACCGGACGCGGCGCCATCCAGCTGGGCGCGACCACCGACGGCCCGAGCAGCATCGGCAACTTCACCGGCCTGGGCACGGTCCCGGGGATGCGGGCGTGCAGCGCGGGCCAGTTCGCGCCGTTCAACAACGCGACCGCCGGTTACGAGGACAACGTGGTCTCCTGGCCCTCAGTGGAACCCGCCGACGACTACACCGCCGCATCCCTGTTTGCGTTCGCCCTGGGCGGCGCCGGCCTTGGCTGAATCCTTTTCCGGCAATCCGCTGCTGCCGCGGTCGCAGCCGCGGGAACTCAAGCCTGCCGTGCTGGCCATCGACGGCGGGAACAGCAAGACCGACGTGGCCCTGGTGGCCGGCGACGGCACGCTGCTCGCCTCCGCCCGCGGGCCCGGCATCAACGCCCATGACGTCGGCGTCGACCAGACCGTGCTGATCCTCGACGCGGTGGTCAAGCAGGCCGCGGCCCAGCTGACCGGGCGTCACCGGACCGACGGGACGGGCTGGGTCGCGATGCACACCGTGGCCTGCCTGGCCAACGCCGACCTGCCCGAAGAAGAGGCCGAACACGCCGCGGCGGTCCAGGCCCAGGGCTGGAGTCCGACCGCGACCGTGGTCAACGACACCTTCGCCATCCTGCGGTCGGGCCTGGCCGACCGCGCTGAGCCCCACTGGGGCGTGGCCGTGGTGTGCGGCGCGGGCATCAATGCCGTCGGCGTGGCGCCGGACGGGCGGGTGACCAGGTATCTCGCCCTGGGCACGATCTCCGGCGACTGGGGCGGCGGCTACGGCCTCGGCCTGGAGGTCCTCTGGCACGCGATCCGGGCCGAAGACGGCCGCGGTTCGGCCACGGCGCTGACCGGGTACCTGACCAGCCACTTCGGCGTGGAGCGGGTGGAGGAGATCACGCTCGGCATCCACAAGGGGAAGATCGAGCACGACGAGCTGATCGGCCTCGCGCCCTTGCTGCTGCAGGCCGCGGACGAGGGCGACCCGGTCGCGCGGGCCGTGGTGAGCCGCCTGGCCGACGAGATCTCGGTGATGGCCATCACCGCGATGCGGCGCCTCGACCTCACCAGCCAGGCCACCCCGGTCATCCTCGGCGGCGGCGTCATCACCGCGCGGAACCCGATGCTCATGGACGGCATCACCCGGCAGCTGGCCGAGGCCGCCCCCGCGCGCGCAGGTCCGGGTGATCGACGTGCCGCCGGTGGTCGGCGCCGCCCTGCTCGGCCTGGACCACGTGCACGCCCCGTCCGCGGCCGAATCCCGCCTGCGCGCCGCGTACGACGGCTCGCCGTCCTGATCCGCGGTTCCGGCACGCGAGGGCTAGTCCGCCGCCTCGCGCTGATCAGCCGGCCAGTAGGAGCAGCGGACGCCGGTGTGCACGGTCTGCCGCAGGTGGTCGCCGAGGATCGGGTCTGCCTCGGTGATCCGGACCAGGGCGCGGCGGATGGCCTTGCCGACGGCGACGCGAGCGCGCTCGCCCTGATCGGGGAAAGACCGGACGCGGCCCCCGAACCCCGCCGCGCTAGCCAGCTGAGCGACCAGCCAGTCTCGCTCGGCGCGGGCTTCGGTGTCCCCGGGCTCCCGCTCGTCCCCGGGCTCCCGCTGATCAAGCTCGGCGTCCAGGCGCTTCAGGCGGTTCCGGTACTCGGTTATGGCCGCCTGATCCAGCACGGGATAGGCCGAGCCGCCCTCGCCTGCGGTTCCGAGCGCGGACAGTCCGGCGGCCAGCTCGGCGGCCAGGATCTCCTGGCGCGGGTTGGCGACCAGCACCGCCAGGTGGGTCATCCCGATGCTGTCCTCCATCAGGAGGCTCCGGTCTCGCCAGGCCAGACGCCACTTCCGGCCGACCCGGTGGCATTCCGCGACCAGGCTAGCTGGCTCGCGGGCATCCTGGTCGGGGACGGGCAAGCCCAGCGCCGCCGCCTCGCTCGCGGCCGTCTCCAGCTCGCCCCGCGCGGCCTCGGCGTCTCCCGGCTGACCGCGGCGCTGGTACGCCTGCGCGAGCCGCCCTCTGGAGGCCACGACCGCGGGCCAGTGAGCTAGCGCGAGGTTGTGCTGAACGGCGGCTCGCAGATGATCGATGGCCTGGTCTAGGTGCCCAGACGTCAGTGACGCGACGCCGAGGGCGTGCTGAACCGAACCGAAGCAGGTAATGCCGAGACTGCCGACCATCGGCAGGCCGGCGTACGGGCGGAGTAGCTCGTAGGCCCGGGCGGACACGTCGGCGTCGCCGAGCAGGGCCGCGGCCTCCACGATGCCGTTCATCGTGCCGAGCCAGCTGCTGGATCGCGGCAGGCCGACGAGATCGCTGCCGCACAGGGCGCCCAGCGAACTGGCGGCCGTCCGCAGGTCCCCGCCCTGGGCCGCGGCGACCCCCAGGGCGGCGACCGCGGAGTTGTCCACCGCGCTGAGGTCCGGGGAGTGTTCCCGGTCGCGCAGGGCCGGGAGCAGTTCCGCGAGCCGACCCTGATACCAGCGAATCGTCACCAGCTGGGCGCCGGACCACCATTCATGGTCGATGTCCCCCGCGGCGGCGCCGCTCGCGGCGCAGGCGCGAGCCAGGGATTCCGCGTCGTCGAGACGGCCCGCGCGGATGGCCAGCATCACGTCGATGGCGCTGACCACGAACGCGACGGCCAGATGGTTCTGCTGCTCGAGCTGATCGCGCAGCTCGCCCAGGTGCCGTCCGGCGTGCGGGTCGCCCACGGAATACGCGTCGACTGTCTGCAACAGCAGGCCCATCAGCAGGTCGCTACGCCGTCTGGTGCGGAAGCTCACCTTGATCAGCTCCACGGCCAGTTCCCGGCGCCGCTGGACGTGCTCCGGGCCGAGCAGGCAGTGATGAGCCAGGCTCAGCGCCTCGGCCAGGAGTTCGGGATCGGCCGCGGCCCGGGCGCCGTCAAGCTCGGCCAGGATCGCCTCATGCCCACCCCGGACATAGTCGGCCTCCCCCGCCAGCCGGGTACGGATGCGCAGCGCCAGCGAAGAATGCGGATCGAGCAGTGACAGGACGTGCTCGAGCCGCGACGTCAGCAGCACCGCCCCGGTGACCGTGCGGCGCTCGGAGACCCACAGTCCGGCCAGGCCCAACGCGGCCACGGCCATGGCCTGCATGTCCCCCGCCCGCTCGGCGAGCTGATAGGCCCGCTCGAAGCTCTGGCGGCTGGCCAGCAGATCACCATCGACCTCGCGGGCACGGATCCCGGCCACCAGCGCGGCGTCGAGCCCGTCGGCCGGATCGGTGACGAGTTCCAGCCGACGAGCCGGCGTAGCCTGGCCCGCCTCACCCGTCATAGGCAAAATGTATTCGTCGCGCGTCCTCACCGTCGAGGTTTACGGCCCGGCCGCCTGGTCTTGTGGCCCGCTCTTGTGGCCCGCTCTTGTGGCCCGGTCAGTACCGGCGGGATAAACCTGGCTGAGTTGCTCTATATTCACATCGTTGACCCCACCGGGAAGGCGGATCGATGCCGGGCGACACCAGGCCAGCGCAGGAGCGGCGGACCATCGATACCACCGTGGCCCACAGCGCCCGGGTCCATGACTACTGGCTCGGCGGCAAGGACAACTTCGCCGCCGACCGGGAGGCCGGCGACGCGGTCATGGAGGCCTACCCCGGGATCGTCATGTCGGTACGCGCCAACCGGGCGTTCCTGGCCCGGGCGGTTCGGTTCCTGGCCGCCGAGGCCGGGATCCGACAGTTCCTGGACATCGGTACCGGCATCCCGACCGCGAACAACACTCACGAGGTCGCGCAGTCCGCCGCGTCGGACTGCCGCGTGGTGTACGTCGACTACGACCCGGTCGTGCTCACCCACGCCCGCGCCCTGCTGACCAGTTCCACCCCCGGCGCCATCGACTACATCGACGCGGACCTGCGAGATCCGCAGACGATCCTCGGGCACGCCGCGCGCACCCTGGATTTCTCCCGACCGGTGGCGGTCATGCTGATCGCGATCATGCACCTGATCGTGGACGAGGACGACCCGTACGGGCTCGTCGGCCAGCTGCTGGACGCCGTGCCGAGCGGGAGTTACCTGGCCTTGTCGCAGGTGGCCTCGGACATCCAGGCGGAGCAGATGGCCGAGGCGGCCAAGCGGTACAACCGGCTCGCACGGGAGACCCAGCGCCACCGCGACCGGGCCGAGGTCGCGCGTTTCTTCGACGGCCTAGACCTGATCGAACCGGGCCTGGTACCGGTCCAGCAGTGGCGACCCGCGTCCGACCTCGAGGCCAGGGCCCGGTCCGCCATGTGGGGCGGCGTGGCCCGGAAACGGTAGGCGCCGGTCGCTGCTTAGCGACCGGATGAGCACTGACGACGGAGATTACCGCTGCTACGTGGCCTGAAAAAGCGTCCCCGGGCCAGCCTGCGGGCTGGCCCGGGAACGCTTGGAACTGGCGGATCTACCCCCCCGAGATGTCGCTCTCGGAGAGCTTGATCACGTGCCACGCCCCGTCGATGCCGTTGCCCTTCGTGCTCAACGTAGACGCGCCGACGTAGGTGTACAGGGGGTAGCCGTTGTAAGTGATGACCTTCGTCCCGCCTGCCCCGGTGACCACGCCGAAGCTGCCGGGGAAGTTGTCCGCAGGGCCGGCCTTGGGCATACCGGTGACCGGAGCCCACACCGAGGCGCAGGATCCGGTGCAGGTCGGCGCTCCGTCCTTGCTGTCCTTGGCGTAGGTGTACACGACGTAGCCGTCGGCCTTCGCCATCACCCAGCCGAGGTTGGAGTGCTGCACGATGAGGACGGTCGTGCCGATCGGCGGGAACGTGACCCCCGCGTTGGTGCTGGGCTGGGCCTCGGCCGTCTGCTTGGATGCCGAACTCGACTGCGTCGCCTTGGCGTTCGCCGTCGATGTGGGCGAGGACGTAGACGAGGACGTAGACGACGACGACCCGGTGCTAGCCGACGACACGGCCGTTCCCTGGGTTGCCGAGTCAGAGGCTGCGCCCGCGGCCGAGCTCGAACTCGACGATCCCCCGCACGCGGTTAGCAGCAGTACCAGCGAACCGAGCCCGGTAGCTACCGTCCAGCCGCTCTTGCGCATATGTCTCTCTCCTTACCGCAGGACCCGGTGACCCGGGTCCCGGTAGCGACGTGCCGGAAACTCAGAAGCTGGCCGTGACGTCCTTCGCCGAGAGCTTGATCACGTGCCACTTGCCCTCCATGCCGTTGCCCTTCGTGCTCAACGCTCCCGCACCCTTGAGCGTGTACAGGGGGTAGCCGTTGTAGGTGATCGCCTTGGCGCCGTTGGCCATGGTGACCGTGCCGAGCGTGCCAGGCAGGGTGTCAGCCGGACCGGCCTGCGGCAGGCCGGTCACCGCGGGCCAGAGCGCGGCGCACGAACCGGTGCAGGTCGGCGATCCGCCCTTGGTGTCGCCCCCGTAGGTGTACACAACGAAGCCGCTGGCCTCGGCGAGCACCCAGCCGGCCTTGGAGCGCTCCACGATTAGGACCTGGGTCCCCGGCGCAGGCCGGCTCACCCCGCCCGAGGGCTGACCGCCGGTGGCCGGCGTCGTACTCGAGGTACCCGCGGCTGACGACGATGACGACGATCCCCCGCACGCGGTTAGCAGCAGTACCAGCGAGCTGACCCCCGCAGCAGCTACCGCCCACCCGCTCTTACGCATAACGTCTCTCCATTCAAATGTTTCATGGGGTTTCATCCGTTCCCGATACGCCGGAAACGTACCAGACCGCCGGCTTGGCCGGTGGCTACTTAGCCGCTACTTAGTCATCCGGGCGCACAGCCAGGCGAGCGACTGCGGGTAACGGTAATCGATGCCTCCGTGCCCCGCGTCGAAGAGCTCGAAATGTACCAGTTTGTCGGCTACGCCCACGTCCCGGAGCGCGGCACGGAAGGCCTCGGCGCCGAGGTCGAGATGATACTCATCCCGCGTTCCGGCATCGATCCAGATGGCCCGCAGCCCGCGCAGGGCCTCGGCGTGTGCTGGCACCATCCGGACCGGATCCCAGTCCAGCCATCGTTGCCAGACGGCGGTCCGGAGCACCCCGGTCACCGGGTCGAACGGCAGGTCTACGGTACCGTCCTGCTGCGCGGAGAAGCACGCCGCCACGCCGAGCACCTCCAGCAGGGCCACGTCCTCTTCCTTGGTGAAGGCCACCCGCGAGGAGAAGTCCTCCCACCAGCGCCAGATGTCGCCGTCGTAGCGGCGCAGATGCCGGACGGCGTCCGCGAACGCGGGCAGGTAGCTGTACTCGTACAGCGTGTCACCCGCGTGCGTGGCCAGCGCCCCGAACAAGTCGGGGCGGAGCATGGGCGTGATCATCGCGCCGAATCCGCCGCTCGACTTGCCCATGATGGCCCGGTGCGCGGGATCGGGGAGGGTCCGGTAGCGCGCGTCCACCCAGGGCACGACCTCGTCGCACAGATAGGAGTGGTAGCGGCCGGTGCCCGGTGAGTCCACGAACTGGCTGCCGCCGTATTTGCTCCACGCGTCGACGTACACCACGATCGCGGGCGGGGCGTCGCCGCTGGCGAACACCGCGTCGGCCGCCTCGGGGAAGGGCAGCCGGTAGGGCGATCGGTTGCGCCACATGGCCACGTTGCCGGTGTAGCCCTGGATCACGTACACGGCCGGGTACCTGCGCCCGGGATCCTCGTCGTAGCCCGGCGGCAGGTAGACCAGCAGCGGTCGCTCGTACGGGTCACCGAGCGGGTTGCCGCGCAGCAACTCGCTGCTGATGACCCGCTCGTCGATGCGGCCGGCGAGGTCGGCGGACCAGGGCAGCACGGCGCTCCTTCGTTCCCAAGGGGGTCTGGGGGATGGGTCCCCCCAGAAGCAGTCGGAATCTTAGCCTACGAGGTGACCGAGGATGGCCGCGGTGACCGGGCCCGGGGTTTGGTAGGGAGCCAGGTGAGACGTGCCGCGGATGACGGTCAGCCGGGAGTCGGTGATGCCCAGGGCGGTCCGCGCCCCCTGCCAGGGCGGGGCGGCCGGGTCCTCCGCGCCCGCCAGGACCAGCGTCGGCGCCTTGATCGCGCCGAGCGCGGGAGCCAAGGGGTCCAGGTCCAGGTCGGCGATGGCGTCCGCGCAGCCCGCGTAGCCCTGGGGATCGGTGCCGAGCAGCATGTCCAGGACCGCCGAGACGGCCGCGGGCTGGCGCGCGATGAAGTCCGCGGTGAACCAGCGCGGCGGGGTCATCTCGCTGATCGCGGCCATCCCGGCCGAGCGCACCAGGGCGGCCCGGTCGAGCCAGGCCTGCCGGGACGGCATGGGGCTGATCGCCGCGCAGCAGACGACGAGGGAGGAAATCCGTTCCGGCGCGTTGGCGGCCAGCCAAAGCCCGATCATGCCGCCGATGGAGATCCCGCAGTAGGCGGCCGTGGTGACGCCGTAGTCCCGCATGAGGCTGAGCACGTCGGTGCCGAGTTCGGCGATCGAGTAGGGCCCGGGCGGGGCGGCCGAGCGGGCCCCTGCTTCGCCGTGCCCGCGCAGCTCGAACCTGAGCAGGCGGAAATGCCGCTGCAGCACCGGGACCTGCGCCGCCCAGATGGCCCGGGTGGTGCCGATCGGGTTCGCGAGCACCAAGACCGGCGCGCCGTCCGGCCCGTCCAGCGAGGCCGCCAGCCTCGCTTCAGACATCGAGCTCAGACATCGAAGAAGACCGTTTCGCGCTCGCCTTGCAGCCAGATGTCGAACCTGAGCTCGCCTTCGGGCTCGGGCACGGCGATGAGCGTGGCCCGGCGGGCCGGCTCGCTGATCGAGCACAGCACCGGGTCGACGGCGTTGGCGGTCTGCTCGTCCGGGAAGTACAGCCTGGTCACCACCCGGTCGAGCAGGCCGCGCGCGAACACGGACACGTCCAGGTGCGGCGCCTCGATACCGCCATCGGGGGTGGGCAGCGGGCCAGGCTTGAGGGTGACGATGCGGTACGACCCGTCCGGCGCGGTCGGGCACCGGCCGAAGCCGCGGAACCCGTGGTAGCCGCCGGGCGTGGCACCGCGCGGGTCGTCCGGGTGAGCGAACCGCCCGTCCGGGCCGGCCTGCCAGGTCTCGACCAGCCCGTCGGGGATGATGTTCCCGGCGCCGTCGTACATCCGGCCCACGATCGTGATGGCGCCGGGGGTGCCCTCCGGCACCACGTACGGCCCGTCGGGCCACGGCAGCCGCATCGAGAAGTAGGGGCCCACGGTCTGCGAAGGAGTGATCCCTGGCACGCGTAGCTCCGCTCTGTGTGTGTCGGGGGCGGATCAGGGTGTATCGGTCATTCGAACACCGACGCGGCCCGGCCGCGCAGCACGATGTCCCAGGTGTAGCCGAGCGCCCACTCGGGCTGGGTCAGGTCCATGTCGAAGCCGGCGATCATCCGCTGCCTGGCCTTCTCATCGGGCACCGAGTTGAAGATGGGGTCCAGGGGCAGCAGCGGGTCGCCCGGAAAGTACATCTGGGTGACGAGCCGCTGGGTGAACGCGCGGCCGAACAGCGAGAAGTGGATGTGCGCGGGGCGCCAGGCCTTGTAGTGGTTTCCCCACGGGTAGGCGCCCGGCTGGATGGTGACGAACCGGTACCGCCCGGCCGAGTCGGTGATGGCGCGCCCGATCCCGTCGAAGTTCGGGTCCAGCGGCGCCGGGTGGTGGTCGCGTGAGTGCCGGTAGCGCCCGCCGGCGTTGGTCTGCCAGATCTCGATCAGCGTGTCGGGCACCGGCCGCCCGTCGGAGTCGAGCACCCGCCCGGCCAGGATGATCCGCTGCCCCTGCGGCTCGCCGGCGTGCTGGGTGGTCAGGTCGGCATCGGTGGCGGTGATCAGGTCGTCGCCGAGCAGCGGCCCGGTCACCTCCGTGAGCCGGTGCGGCAGCAACACCAGAGGCCGCTCGGGGTGGCGCAGCGCGGTCGAGCGGTACCCGGCGAAGTCCAGCGGCGGGTGCACCCCGCGACGGACGCTCGTACGAGGGCAGGGCGAGCTCGCCGGCGCCGGTAAAGGCCGTCGTCGAAACCTCAGCGGTCAATGATGCTCCTTTGGAGGGTGTGCAGTCCCTCTCTGGAGGTTGCGCAGCGCTGCGAGTTCGGCCGGGCTGGGCCCGGCGATGATCTCCGGATCCGGGGCGACGGCCAGGTCCCAGCCGGTCCGTTCCTTGGCGGCCGCGGCGGAGACACCCGGGAACAGCCCGGTCAGGGTGAACTGTAGCGTCGCTGGATCGGGCTCGAGGACGCCAAGGTCCGTGATGATCTTCTTCGGCCCGGCCCCGGTGAGCCCGAGCCGCTCGCGGTCGCCCGGCCCGGAGCCGTAACCCACTGAGGTGACGAAATCAACTCGCTCCACGAACGACCTGCTGCTCTGCCTGACCACGACGATCACCTCACGGCACGAGGCGGCGATCTCCGGTGCCCCGCCCGCACCAGGCAGGCGCACCCGGGGGTGCTCGTAATCTCCGCCGATGACCGTGGTGTTGATGTTGCCGAACTTGTCGATCTGGGCAGCGCCGAGGAATCCGACGTCGATGCGCCCCGGCTGCAGCCAGTAGTTGAAGATCTCGGGCACGCTGACCACCGCGTCGGCTGTCTCGGCCAGGATGCCGTCGCCGATCGACAGCGGCAGTTCGGCGGGCTTGGCGCCGATCGTGCCGGACTCGTAGATCAGCACCAGCCCCGGAGCGTGCGTGGCCCGGGCCAGGTTCGCGGCCGCGCTGGGCAGCCCGATCCCGACGAAGCAGGTCATGCGCTCCCGCAGCACTCGGGCCGCGGCCACGGTCATCATCTCGTCGGCGGTATAGGTCAGCTCGCTCACCGCTGCGGGATTCAGGCCCTTCATGACTGCCCCGCGGGTACCGCATACACGTGCTCGTCCAGCCAGCGGGCGAACGCGTCGCGATCACGGCCGATCGCATCCCAGGCCACGTAATAGTCGTTGTCGCGGACCGAGTAGCCGAGCGCGTAGGACGGGTGCGCCCCGCCCGGCACGTGCGCCACGTAGCTCACCGTCCAGCTGGGCAGGACCACCGCCCCGGGCCGGGGGTCGAGATGGTCAACGATCTCCTCGACGGTGACCACGGACCGCTGCGCCGCCAGCACCGCCTCCTTCTGCACCCCCGCGATCCCCCACAACTGGACGTTTCCCGACAGGTCGGCACACTGGGCGTGGATGACGGCCACGTCGGGCCGGATGGCGGCGACCGCGGTCAGCGTCTCGCCGGTGAACGGGCAGGTGATCGGCTTGATCGTCGGTGCCGATTCGTGGTCTCCGTTGAGCGATTCCAGGCCGGTGCCGTTATATCCGCGCAGCACCGCGAACGGCAGGCCGGACGCGCCGGCCACGTAGCGGTTTGCCATCCCGGCGTGGCTGTGCTCTTCGATCTCCAGAGTGACCGGCCAGGCGTGCTCCACTGCATCCCGGAACCGGTGCAACGACCCCACCCCCGGGTTGCCGCCCCAGGAGAAGATCAGTTTGCGGGCACAGCCGGCCCCGATGAGCTGGTCGTAGATCAGGTCCGGTGTCATCCTGATCAGGGTGAGGTCCCGGCGCCGCTGCCTGATCACCTCGTGCCCGGCGGCGAACGGGATCAGGTGCGTGAACCCCTCCATGGCCACGGCGTCCCCGTCGTGAATCGCCCGCTCCACGGCTTCGGCGAGTGAGACGATCTCCGCCATTTCGCTCCAGTTCTGCTCGCTTGCGAAAACGATACCGCCTTGACGATCGCCATGAGCACAGACGTTCGCATGCCGGACGATTGGGTGTGACCCGAGGCCAACTCCGCAGCTAGCGACGCTATGCCGGGGAACAAAGAACCGGAACGATAGGGGATGAATCCCGGGTATCACCGCCCGCTAGCGTGGTGGATCCCGGGTTTCACCACGCTCGGCTCGAGGCGGCTCGGCTCGGGGCGGCTCGGCTCGGCTCGGGGCGGGGCGCGGGGCCTGCGCCGGGTTACTCGCCGGCGCCGACCTCGGACAGCACGCGCTGCGCCACCGCGAAGGCCCTGTTAGCCGCCGGGACGCCCGCGTACACGGCGACCTGGAGCAGGACCTCCTGGATCTGTTCCGGGCTCAGGCCGTTGCGCAACGCGGCCCTGACGTGCATGGCCAGCTCGTTTTCGTGCTGCAGGGCGGCCAGCACGGTGAGCGTAACGATGCTGCGCTCGGCGCGCGACAGGCCGGGACGGGACCAGATCTCGCCCCAGGCGTAGCGCGTGATGAAGTCCTGAAACGGTTCGGTGAACGAGCTGGTCGTGGCGACCGCCCGGTCGACGTGCTCGTCCCCGAGCACCGCCCGGCGGACCGTCATCCCTTGCCGGCTGCGCTCGGCGTCATCCATGGTTATCCCCCTCGGATAGCTCGGCGTCTAGCGCCTCGTGGGCCTGCAGGGCGGCGGTGACGAAGACCTCGGCGGCGCCGAGGTAGCCGGCCGGCTCAAGAGCCGACTCGATCTGCTCCGGCGTGATGCCCGCCGAGGCCAGTCGGCCCTCGAGCTTGGGCACGGCCAGCAGCACGTCGCGCAGCGGCAGGCCCGCGCTCACCGCCCGCTGGCCCGCCTCGGCCACCAGGTCGTGCGCCTGGACGCCGCCGAGCACGCCGGCCAGCAGGGACGTGACGTGCTCGGCGAGCGGCAGGTCCTTGGTCGCGGCCAGGTTGGCCGCCATCCGCAAGGCGTCCACGCTGAGCCCGGCCAGGAGCTCGGCCGACCAGCTGGCCGCCGAGCCGGTCAGCCGCAGCAGCGCGGTCAGTGGCTCCCATTCGGCGTGCCACGCCCCGGCGGCGCGCTGCAGCTCCTGCTCGGCGCAGGCGACCAGGGTGGCCAGGAGGCCCGGCGCCTGCCTGGTGCAGCCGAGGATGGCGATCGCCGCCACCGGGTTGTGCTTGTGCGGCATCGCCGACGAGCCGCCGCGGCGCGGGGAAGCGGCATCCCGCGGGCCCGGTTCGCCGCCACCCTCGCTGACCTCCGCGATCTCGGACTGGGCGAGCAAGGTGACGTCCCGGGCGATCTTTCCCAGCGCCGCCGTGACCCTGCCTAGCGCGGTGGCCAGGTCGATGATCCGCAGCCGGTCCGTGTGCCAGGGCAGCACGGGCCGGGCCAGGCCCAGTTCCTCGGCCAGCAGCGCTACCACCCGCGGGCCGTCGTCGCCGAGCGAGGCGAGGGTGCCGGCCGCGCCGCCGAACTGCACGGCCAGCCGCCGCGAGCTGACCGCGGCCAGGCCGGCGCGCGCGTCGTCTATGCTGGTCAGCCAGCCCGCCGCGACCAGGCCGAAGGTGACAGGAACGGCCTGCTGGAGCAGCGTGCGGCCGATCATGATCGTGGACCGGTGCGCGTCGGCCAGCCCGGCCACGGCGGCGGCGGCCTGGGCCAGGTCAGCCAGCACCACGTCGATGACCCGCCTGGCCAGCAGCATGACGGCCGTGTCAACGATGTCCTGGCTGGTCGCGCCGCGGTGCACGGCGCCCGCCGCGGTCTGCGGGACCCGGCGGACCAGGGCCCGGGCCAGGGCTGGAACCGGGTTCCCGGTCAGCGCCGCGAGCTCGCCGAGCTCGCCGACGTCGAAGTTGCCGGCCTGGGCCACCTCGGTGACCGCCGCGCCGGAACCCGCCGGTGTCAGCCCGGCCCGTTCGAGGGCCCGGGCCAGCCCGGCCTCGGCGTCCAGCATGGCCTGCAGCCACGCGACGTCGCTCGTGTCGGCGCCGCCCCGGGCGAAGACGCCACCGAACAGCCCCCGCGCGCTCGGCTCCTCATGGTCGGCCATATCCGGAATTCAGTCCTTTCTTTTCCCGGGGGACTCCATCCCCCCGGACCCCCTGGCTATCCCCGGCACCACGATAGACCCAGCCTTCGGCCTCATCCGCGTGATCGCGGGTACCGCCCCCACCCCACTTCAGCCGTCAGGCCCGATGATCTATGGTCTGAAATATGACCGAGCATGTACCAGCGGAATCCCGCCTTCCCCAGCGCCGCAACCTTGTCACCGAGATCCCCGGACCCGCCTCACGCGAGCTACTGGCCAGGCGTGAGCGCGCGGTGGCCCGCGGGGTCAGCACCGTGCTGCCGGTGTTCGTCACGGACGCCGGCGGCGGCGTCATCGTGGACGCCGACGGCAACTCCCTGATCGACTTCGGCGCCGGGATCGCGGTGGTCTCGGTCGGCAACGCCGCCCCGCGGGTGGCCGCGCGAGTGGCCGAGCAGGCGGCCCGGTTCACGCACACCTGCTTCATGGTGACCCCGTATGAGAGCTACGTGGAGGTGTGCGAGGAGCTGGGCCGGCGCACGCCCGGGTCGCACGACAAGCGCTCCGCGCTGTTCAACTCCGGCGCCGAGGCGGTCGAGAACGCGGTGAAGATCGCCCGGCACGCCACCCGGCGCCAGGCCATCATCGCGTTCGACCACGGCTACCACGGGCGCACCAACCTGACCATGGCGCTGACCGCCAAGAACATGCCGTACAAGGACAAGTTCGGGCCGTTCGCGGGCGAGATCTACCGGATGCCGATGGCCTACCCGCTGCGCTGGCCGGGCGGCCCGGAAGCGTGTAAGGCGAACGCCTTGGACATGATCAAGTCGCTGATCCACACCCAGGTCGGCGAGGACAACGTGGCCGCGGTGATCATCGAGCCGATCCAGGGCGAGGGCGGGTTCGTGGTGCCGCCGGACGGTTTCCTGCCCGGGCTGGCCGAGTTCTGCGCCGAGCACGGGATCGTGTTCATCGCGGACGAGATCCAGACCGGGTTCTGCCGGACCGGCGACTGGTTCGCCTGCGACCACGAGGGCGTGGTCCCGGACATGGTCACCACGGCCAAGGGCATCGCCGGCGGGCTGCCGCTGGCCGGGGTGACCGGCCGCGCCGAGATCATGGATTCGGTGCACGCGGGCGGCCTGGGCGGAACCTACGGCGGTAACCCGGTGGCCTGCGCGGCGGCGCTCGGCGCGATCGAGACCATGGCGGCCGAAGACCTGGCCTCCAAGGCCCGCCGGATCGGCGAGGTCATGCTGCCCCGGCTGCACAAGCTGGCCGAGACCTACCCGGTGATCGCGGAGGTGCGCGGCCGCGGCGCGATGCTAGCTATCGAGATGACCAGGCCGGGCACGCTGGACCCGGAACCGGCTGTCACCTCGGCGGTGGCCAAAGCCTGCCATCAGGCCGGGCTCGTGACGCTGACCTGCGGTACCTTCGGCAACGTGATCCGCTTCCTTCCGCCCCTGGTGATCGGGGAGGACCTGCTCGATGAAGGGCTGTCCATTCTCGAGGACGCGTTCGCCTCCGTCTGCGGGTGAGGACGCGGGAGGATCAGGTCAGCCGCCTGGTCATGGCGGCCGAGCCCCGGCCGTTCTGGCTGGACCAGCCCGGCGCGCCACCGGCCCGGGCACCGTTGCGCGGTGAGGCCCCTAACTGTCGGCCCCCTAGCTCTCGGGCTCCGCAGCCGGCTCGCGGGCGGCCCGGCTCAGCGCCTTGGCCCGGACGATGTCGGTGTCCCGCGGGTCCAGCGCCAGGAGCTCACTATCGGCTCGATCGCGACGGTACTTCGGCTTTTCGACCCGGATCTGCTTCACCGCTTACCTCCCAAGAACGAGCCTGCCTGGGATGTGCATACGAGCCAATGAGGGTGCCTTCAGTCTTCGTGGTCAGGATCTCCCCCCTGCGGGCCTCGGGCTAACCTGATCCGCGGCCTGTTCTGCGAGGGCCAAACCGCTACCGCACTACCGTGAGGGCATGACCGTGTTGAGCTATGACCGTTACTGCGACGAGATCGTCGTCCAGGCCGACCTGCTGAGCTCATGCCTCAAGGACGCGGACCTGGCCGTCCCGGTGCCGTCCTGCCCGGGCTGGAACGCCGGGCGGCTGGTGCGGCACCTCGGTGACGTGCAGCGCTGGGCCGAGACGACGGTACGGACCCGCGCGACCGGCCCGCCGCTCGTCGAGCATTCCGGTGGCCTGCCGTCCGAGGAGGTCGACGATCCCGCGATCCTAGGCCCGTGGCTCGCCGAGGGCGCCGGCGAGCTGACGCAGACGCTGCGGGCCGCCGGGCCGGGCACGCCGGTGTGGACCCCGATGCCGGGCGGGACCACGGACTTCTACGCACGCCGGTTCACCCATGAGACGGCCATGCACCGGGCCGACGCGGCCCTCGCCGTCGGCTGTGAGTACACCCTGGACCAGGACGTGGCGGTGGACGCCGTTGACGAGTGGCTGGAGCTCGGCTCGCTGCCGACGCACTTCGAGGTCCACCCCCGGATGCGCGAGCTGCTCGGCCCGGGCCGCACCCTGCACTTCCACGCCACCGATACCGCGCCGCAAGCGGCCGCAGAGTGGCTGATCGACCTCACCGGTGACGCCATCACCTGGCGCCGCGCACACGAGAAAGCGGCGGTCGCCGTGCGCGGCCCGCTGACCGACCTGCTGCTGGTCATCTACAAGCGCCGACCAGCCCGCGGCGACGGCCTCGAGGTCTTCGGTGACGCCGCGCTGCTGGATTTCTGGCTGGACCGGGTCAGCTTCGAGTAGCGTCCCGACGCTGGGCGGAGAGCAGGGGGATGGCGGCGATCTTCTCCTCGGTCAGGTCCTCCCAGCGGATGCCGGGAGCCGGCCGGGGTCCGTGCTGGGGGCGGCAGTCGATCACCCGGTCGGGCGTGACGATGAGGTCCACCGGAACATCGTGGCTGGTGAGCGGGATGGCCCCGACCGCGACCACCTGGAGTTCGTGCACCGTCGTGACGCACAGCGTGTCCGGTCCGATCAGGCCGGCCGCGGTGGCCAGCGCGAACTCCAGGTCGGCGAACCCGCCGCCCTTGCCCAGCCGCGCGCCGTCCGCCGCGACGGCGACGCTGCCCATCACCACCAGGTCGACCGGGGACAGGTCGGCCAGAGCGACCCGCCGGGCCGAGCGCGACGCCCCGCTGATCGAGGCCGCCTTCCGGGGCGGCTCGCTGAGGTGGTCCGGATCGAGGGCGAAGAACGGCTCGGCCCCGGCCAGCCGGGGCACGGCCATGTACACGGTCTTGCCGTCTTCCAGCGCGCGCTGGCGCACCGGAAGCTGCGCGGAGTCCGGGTTGGCCTTTATCGTCCCGGCCGCCTGCCAGGCCGGCGTGGCGCGCAGTCGCTCGGCGGCCGCCTCGGCACCGGTGAAGTTCGGGATCCGCCCCACGGCGCCGGGAAACCGGGCCACCTTGGCCGCGCGCATCGCGGACCACACCTCCTGTCGCAGGGCGGCCTTCGCGGCCAGCACCTCGGCGGGGCCGCCAGCGTCGCGATCATGACGGGGAACGGGACGAGCCATGCCACCATCCTCCCCTGGCGGGGACGAGATCGTCGCCGCGGCCGCGCGGCTAGCACCACCCGCGCCGCGGCCTACTGCTGGCTCGCGAGCTGACTCTCGAGCTCGCCAAGCACCCGGTAGCAGCCGAGGACGTCGGCGATGCTGGAGTTCGGCTGGCGGCCCTCGTTGATCGCCGCGATGAACTCCCGGTCCTGCAACTCGATCCCGTTGGTCGAGACGTCGACCTCAGACACGTCGATCGGCTCCTCGCGGCCGGTCACCAGGTCGTCATACCGGGCGATGTAGGTGCCGTTGTCGCAGATGTACCGGAAGAAGCTGCCGAGCGGCCCGTCGTTGTTGAAGCTGAGCGAGAGCGTGCAGATCTTGCCGGAGGGCGTCCGCAGCTGGATCGACATGTCCATCGCGATGCCCAGCTCGGGGTGGATCGGGCCCTGTACGGCGTTGGCGATCTGCGTCTGCTCGCCGGTCTGGTACTGGAACAGGTCGACGGTGTGCGCGGCGTGATGCCAGAGCAGGTGATCGGTCCAGCTGCGGGGCTGCCCGGCCGCGTTCATGTTCGTCCGGCGGAAAAAGTAGGTCTGCACGTCCATCTGCTGGATGGACAGCTCGACCCGCCAGGATGCGGCGGCGCACCCACTGGTGCGACGGGTTGAACCGGCGGGTGTGCCCCACCATGCAGACCAGGCCGGTCTCCTGCTGCACGCGCTGGACCTCCTGCGCGTCCGCCCAGCTGTCGGCGACCGGGATCTCCACCTGCACGTGCTTGCCCGCGCGCATCGCCGCGATTGACTGCGCCGCGTGCAGCTGAGTCGGCGTGCACAAGATGACAGCGTCCACGTCGTCCCTGGCGAGGACCTCGTCCAGGTCGGTCGTGACGTGGCCGATGCCGTACTTCCGGGCGACCTCCTCGGCCTGCTCCAGCCGGCGGCTGACCACGGCCGTGACGGTCACGCCGTCGATGTTCGCCAGGCCGTCGAGGTGCTTGATGCCGAAAGCGCCGGTCCCGGCGAGCGCGATCCGCATGTCTGGGCCTCCTAGTGAGTGTCAGCGGCCCGCAGCACGATGTGCCCGACCGCGGTGTTCGATCCGGGCACATGGTAGAAGCGGTAGAGCTCCTCTACCTCGGGGCCCAGAGCGCCGCGCATGATCAGCCACATGACCAGCTCGATGCCCTCCGAACCCGCTTCGCGCACGTATTCCAGGTGCGGCAGCCTGGCGAGGCCTTCCGGATCCTTGACCAGCCGGTCGAAGAACGCGTTGTCGAACTCCTTGTTGATGAAGCCAGCGCGCGGCCCCTGCAGCTGGTGGCTCATGCCGCCGGTGCCCCAGATGTGGACGTTGAGATCCTCGTCGAAGTCCTGCACGGCCCGGCGGATCGCCTGGCCCAGCATGAAGCACCGGTGGCCGGTCGGCGGCGGGTACTGCACGACGTTGACGGCGATCGGGATGACCCGCACCGGCCACGCCTCCGGCTGGCCGTAGACGAGCGACAGCGGGACGGTGAGGCCGTGGTCGACGTCGAGCTTGTACATCAGGGTGAGGTCGAACTCGTCGAGGATCAGCCCCTCCGCCAGGTGGGCCGCCAGGTCGGCCCGGCCCTGCACGACCGGCACCGGGCGGGGCCGTACCCCTCGTCGGCCGGCGGGAACTCGTCGGCGCAGCCGAGCGCGAACGTCGGGACCAGTTCCGGCGTGAACGCGGAGGCGTGGTCGTTGTAGACCAGGATGACCACGTCCGGGACGTTCTTCTTGGCCCAGGCCTTCGTCCACTCGTACCCGTCGAACAGCGGCTTCCAGTACGCCTCCTGGGTCTTGCCCAGGTCGATCGCGGCGCCGATGGCCGGGATGTGGCTCGTGGTCAGCCCGGCGGTGATGCGGGCCATGTCAGTTGCCGTCCTTGATGGACCGCCAGCCCTCGGGCGAGCGGCCGCCGCAGAGCATCATCTTCTGGTAGTCATCGATGGGCATCCCGGTCATCGTGCTCACCGCCTGGAGGTAGCTCAGCCCGTCGGTGGCGAAGATCTTCGCGAGGAAGTAGATGTTGCCGCCGTTGTCGATCATCCTGTTGTAGTCGCGGTCGAGCACGGCCTGCTTCTGGTCCTCGGACATCGGCCACTCGTCGAGGTAAGCGCGCTCGTTTGCCTTGAACCGCTCGCGGTTTTCCGGCTTCATCAGGCTCATGCAGAACTGGTTCAGCTCGTAGCCCTTTTTAGCGCGCTCCGCCGTGAACACCCGGGTGCCGGGGATGTCTTCGAACTCTGCGGTATAGGACGTCATGTTCCCTCCCAGTACAGGCGCATGGGGTTGTCGACCAGCAGCCGGCCCTGCAGGTCAATGGCCGGGGCGATCCGCGGAACGAGATCGACGAGGTCGCCCTCGTCGGGCATATGGCTTTTCATGTTCGGGTGCGGCCAGTCGGTGCCCCATATCACGCGGTCGGGGAACGTCTCGGCGATGTGCCGGGCGAACGGGATGAAATCCTCGTATCCGGGCGGACCGCAGACCGATAGCCGCTCCGCGCCGCTCAGCTTGGCCCACACGTTCTGGTGCTCGTGCATCAGGCGCTGGAAGAGCGCGAAGCCGGGACCGTCGACCGGCTGTGTCACATCGGGCCGACCAATATGGTCGACGACGATGACCGTGGGCAGGTGAGTGAACAATTCCCAGCGCTCGGCCAGGTCGGCGGCTTCGAAGTAGATGACGATATGCCAGCCGAACTCGGCTATGAGGTCAACTAGGCCCCGGTAGTACTCGTCCGGCTTGGGGTCGGCGAGGCGCCTGACGAAGTTGAAGCGGACGCCCCGGACGCCGGCCGCGTGCATGTCGGCGAGCTGGGCCTTGGTGACGCCTGGCCTTATCGTCGCCACGCCGCGGGCCCTGTCGTCGGCAGCGAGCAGCGCGTCCACCAGGGCCCGGTTGTCCGCCCCGTGGCAGGTCGCCTGGACGATCACGTTGCGTTCGAAGCCGAGGAAGTCGCGCAGCGCGAACAGCTTCTCCTTGGGGGCGTCGACCGGCGTGTACTTCCGCTCCGCCGCGTAGGGAAAGACGCTGCCTGGTCCGAAGACATGGCAGTGCGCGTCGACCGCGCCCGGGGGCGGGACGTATCCGGCTTGCGGGGGTTCGCCAGGTAGGTCAGCCAGTCGGCGTCGGGCTCGAAGATGACAGTCATCGACGGTCTTTCTTGTGTGGTCCGCTACAGTGCTCGTGCGCGCAGGGCCTTGTCCAGCCGCGGGTAAACGCGCCGGGCGTTGCCGGAGTAAACCTTCGCGGCATCGGCTGCGGACAGGCCTGCCGCGTCAACGTATCGCCTGGTGTCGTCGAAGTAGTGACCGGTCTCAGGGTCCGTGCCCCGGACAGCGCCCACCATCTCGGATCCGAACACGATGTTGCCGGAGTCGATGACCCTGAAAAGCAGGTCGATGCCGGGCTGGTGGTAGACGCACGTGTCAAAGAACACGTTCTTCATCACGTGTTCGCTCAGTGGCGGCTTCTTCAGCATGTCGGCCAGCCCGCGGTAGCGGCCCCAGTGGTACGGGACCGCGCCGCCGCCGTGCGGGATCACCAGCCGTAGATCCGGGAAGTCGGCGAACAGGTCGCCCTGGATGAACTGCATGAACGCCGTCGTGTCCGCGTTGATGTAATGCGCGCCAGTCGCGTGGAAAACGGGGTTGGCGCTGCTAGAGACGTGCACCATGGCGGGCACGTCGAGTTCGACCATCTTCTCGTAGATGGGGTACCAGTAGTGGTCGGTGAGCGGCGGAGCGGTCCACTTCCCGCCGCTCGGGTCCGGGTTGAGGTTGCAGCCGACGAACCCCAGCTCAACGACGCAGCGCTCGAGCTCGGCGATGGATGCCTTCATGTCGGCACCGGGCGACTGCGGCAGCTGGCAGACGCCGATGAACGTCTCAGGGAACAACCCGACTACGCGCGCGATGAGGTCGTTGCAGGTCCGGGACCACTCGACGCTGACCCGCTCGTCGCCCTCGTGGTGGCCCATGGCGGACGCCCGCGGCGAGAAGATCGTCATGTCGGCGCCGCGCTCGCGCAGCAGCCTGAGCTGGTTCTGCTCGATCGACTCGCTGATCTCGTCGTCGGAGATGGCCGGGTATGCCGGCGTCTGGCGGCCCTCCCGGAACGCCGCGAGCTGGCTTTGCCGCCACTCGGTGTGCGAGTTGGGAGCGGTCGTGTAATGCCCATGACAGTCGATGATCACAGCGAAGTACCCGGCGAGATGTAGCGGGCAGCTGCGGCCCCTGCGCGTGCGATCGGCCCCGCGGACACGCCAGCGCGTCGACCACCCCGGCGTGGTACATGCCGGTCATCTTTGGTACCTACTCTTCGCATTTTCCTCCTCCGGTTACCTTGCTTACCCCGAGCCGGGCAGGTACGGAAGAGGGTGAACCACAAGCATCACGGTTCACCGTACTGCATCCACCACAAACCGGACCTGGGCGGAATCGACACGGTCCAGAAGATCGCTAGGCGTGGACCAGAGCCCGCGTCATCCGGCCTGCGACAGGATGGCCGTCAGGTCGGCGTGACTCAGGGTGACGGGATTGCCTTTCATGCTGCTGGAGGCCATGGCCTGGGTGGCGATGTCGTCGAACTGCGCTGGCCGCAGGCCGAAGCTGGCCAGGCCGGGTACGTGGAGCAGGGTCAGCGTTTCGCGGATCCAGGCCAGGCCGTCCTCGACGGACACGGCCGAGCGCCCGGTGAGCAGCCGGGCCGCCTCGGCGTAGCGGTCCAGGACGCCGTCCGCGGACGGCCCGGCCCCGGCGGACCGCAACGCCCGCAGGTTCGCCTCGATGACCGGGGCCAGCAGCGCGGCGCAGGCCAGGCCGTGCGGCACGTCGGCGGTCCCGCCGATGACGCCGGCCAGCCCGTGGACAGCCCCCAGCTTGGCGTTGGCCAGCGCCATCCCGCCGAGCAGGCTGCACATGGCCATGTCGGTGCGCGCGGCCAGGTCTCCGCCGTCGGCGTAGGCGCCGCGCAGGCCCGTCCCCGCGCGGCGCAGCCCTTCACGGGCCAGCCCGTCGGTCAGCGGGGTGGCCTGGACCGACACGAACGGCTCCAGGCACTGGGTCAGCGCGTCCAGGCCGCTGGCCGCGGTGACCGGCGGCGGACACGAGACGGTGAGCAGCGGGTCGACCAGCGCCACCCGCGGGATCATCAGCGGGCTGCGCAGGCTGGCCTTGACCCGGTGCGACGGGACGGCGAGCACCGCGTTGGCGGTCACCTCCGCCCCAGTGCCCGCGGTGGTGGGCACGGCGACACACGGCAGGGCGGGCCGGGTGATGGCCTGCCCGGACCCGACCACCTCCAGGTAG
Source organism: uncultured Actinomycetes bacterium (assembly GCA_963849595.1). GTDB lineage: Bacteria > Actinomycetota > Actinomycetes > Streptosporangiales > Streptosporangiaceae > Palsa-504. The sequence goes on along the minus strand of CAWKIB010000039.1, from coordinate 20,322 downwards.
TCCAGCGGGTCACCGCCGTTACCCAGCAGCATGGCCACGGCCTTGCCGGTGTCGATGACGCTGCCGCCGCCGATCGCCGCGATCACGTCGGCATCCTGCGCGCGGGCGACGGCGACCGCCGCCCGGACCAGCTCGACGGTTGGCTCGGCGGCCACCGGGAACACCGCGGCCGCCCGGTCCAGGCTGGCCAGCAGCGTGTTATGGCGGGCCGGGTCGGCGCCGGTGACCACCAGAAAGCGGGATCCGAGCCCGGCCAGCAGGCCCGGCAGCTCCTGGACCCGGCCGGGACCGACCATGATGCGGCCGGCGGTGGCGAACTCGAAACTCACTGCCACGGCGAGTCGCTCGCCCAGCCCTGGCTGCTCACCGGGAACACGACCGAGTAGCGGACAGACTCCCGCGGCTCGGCCATCATGTCGGCCACCGCATCACGCCAGGTCGCGTAGTGCGGCGTCAGCTTGTGGGCGGCTGAGGCCTCGTCGTCGCGGTAGACCTCGACCAGCACCGCGTGCGCCGGGTCGGCCTGATCCTGGATGACGTCGAACCGCAGCACGCCGGGCTCGGCCAGCGACGCCCGGGCATTGATCACCGTTGCGGCCAGGAAATCCCCGATCCGTTCCGGCCGGATCCGAACATGAACATGAACGACCAGCATGTGCCCATCCTGCTACGGTCATCAGCGTGACGGCGATCGACTTCGAAGAACGGGACCTCGAGGCCAGCGTGCCCGATCTGGCCGCGGGCGGAGCCTGGACCCGGGTGCGGCTGCGCTGGCGCCGGGATCCGCTCACCGGGGCGAGCGCCCGGATCCTGACCGGGGTGAAGCTCCAGCCGTCGACCCGGCCGGACCTGGCCGAGCTCACGGCCAAGCCCGCGTTCTGCCCGTTCGACAGCGAGCACCTGGAGCGGGCCACCGTGCCGTTTCCCGCCGAGCTCACCGCCGAGGGCCGCATCCGCGTTGGGCAGGCCGTCGTGGTGCCGAACATCATGGCCTACGCAACCCACAGCGCGGTCGGCATCTACGACCCGGGACGGCACTTCCTCGACCTGGACGAGCTGACCCCCACCCTGGTGGGCGACGCCCTGACCGCCATGGTCCGGCACGCCCAGGCGGTGCGGCGGATGGACCCGGCCGCCCAGTGGAGCTCGATCAACGCCAACTACCTCCCGCCCGCGGGCGCCTCGCTGATTCATCCGCACCTGCAGTCCGCGCACGACGCGCACGGCCTGACCGGCCAGCGCCTGCTGGTCGACCGGTCCCGGGCCTGGAAGGAGCGGCACGGGTCGTACTGGACGGCGCTGGTCGAACAGGAGGCCGGCGGTCCCCGGTGGGTCGGGCAGATCGGGCGGGTGGCCTGGCTGACCCCGTTCGCGCCGACCGGGTTCGGCGAGGTGTGGGGCGTGGTCGCGGACGCCGCGGACGTGACCGAGCTGACCGACGACGACTGCCGGGCCCTGGGGCAGGGACTTTCCCAGGTCCTGGCGGCCTACCGGGCCCAGAACCTGGCCTCGTTCAACTTCGGCCTGATCGGCGGCGGGCCGCACGCGCACCAGGACGGTCATCAGGTGCGTGCTCAAGGTGCTCAGCCGGTCGAACCCGGAGCCGGTCTACCGCAGCGACGCCACCTACTTCGAGCGCATCTGGGGCGAGGCCTTGATCGACCTGAGCCCGGAGGAGGTGGCCGAGGCCATCCGGGCCAGGTTCTGACGGCGGGCGTGCGGCGGGCACGCACCATGGCCCGTTCGGCAGAAAAGGATTTTGACATACTGCACGCATGAGCAGTCTGAGTTACTCCGAGTCCATTGTGGTGGCCCGCTCGCCGGAAGACCTGTACGACATGGTCTCCGACGTGACCCGCATGGGCGAGTGGAGCCCGGTCTGCACGGCCTGCTGGTGGGACGACGGGCTAGGCCCGCAGCCGGGCGCCTGGTTCACCGGGCGCAACGAGCTACCGGAACGGACCTGGGAGACCCGCTCTCAGGTGGTGGCGGCCGACCGCGGTCGTGAGTTCGCGTTCGTGGTCGGCGGCTCGTGGGTGCGGTGGGGCTACACCTTTACCCCCGTCGACGGGGGGACGCAGGTCACCGAGTCGTGGGAGTTCCTCCCGGACGGCGTCACCAGGTTCCACAACCGGTTCGGCAGCGACGCCCCGGCCCAGATCGCCGACCGCACCCTGGCCGCGCGCAACGGCATTCCCGTCACCCTCGCCGCGCTCAAGAAGTCCGCCGAATCGGGATGACCGCACGGGCGCGGCGCAGGGCCCCCCGCCAGATGTGGCGTTCACGGGCCTGGCCGGTGCCCTTGGTGCGATCCAGCGCGTCGAGTTCGGCCATGTCCGCCGGCGACAAGGTGAAGTCGAAAAGCTGCGCGTTCTCGCGGATCCGCTCCTGGTGGGTCGACTTGGGGATGACCAGCAGATCGTGCTGGAGGCACCAGCGCAGCAGGACCTGCGCGGGCGTGCGGCCCACCCGCCGCGCGACCTGCTGCACCGTCGTGTTGGTCAGGTGCCGGCCGGTCCCCAGCGAGCTGTACGCCTCGACCAGCACGTCCCGCTGACGGCACGCGTCGAGCAGGGCGCGCCGGTAGCAGACCGGGCTGAACTGCACCTGGTTGACGACCGGCGGAATCGTCCCGGCCGCCAGCACCGCGGCCAGGTCGCTCGTGCCGAAGTTGGAGATCCCGATGGAACGGGCCAGGCTCCGCTCGCGACACCGCTCCATCCCCGGCCAGGCCCAGACGGGGCCGCCCTGGGGCCAGTGCACAAGATACAAGTCGACCTGGTCGACGCCGAGCCGCTGCAGGCTCTGCTCCACCGCGGCTACCGGGTCCTGATGTACCGGATGGAACTTGGTCGTGATGAATACCTCATCGCGGGGCACCCCGCTATCGCGCAGCGCCCGGCCGACGCTCTCCTCGTTGCCGTAGACCTGGGCCGTGTCGATATGGCGATATCCCAGGTCGAGGGCCCAGCGCACGGCGTTCACGCAGGCCGCCCCGGCGGGCACCTGCCAGACGCCGAGGCCGAGGACGGGCATCTGGTTCCCGTCCGCGAGGACCCGGGCGCGCCCGTCCGCCGTGAGTTCGCCGACCGTCATGGGTGCTCCTCCTCCGCGTAGCCTGAATCCATGGACTATCGAACTCTAGGGAACAGCGGCTGCGCGGTGTCGAGCCTGTGCCTGGGAACGATGACGTTCGGCGCCGAGGCCGATGAAACCGTCGCGCATCAGCAGCTTGACCGCTTCGTCGAGGCGGGCGGCACGCTGGTGGACACGGCCGACGTGTACGCGGACGGACGCTCCGAGCTGATCATCGGCCGCTGGTTCGCCCGCCGCCCGGCCGAGGTCACCGAGCCGGTCGTGCTGGCCACCAAGGGCCGGTTCCACATGCCGGGTGACAACTCGCCGAACGGCGCCGGGTTGTCCGCGCGCCACCTGACCCGGGCGCTGGACGCCTCCCTGCGCCGGCTGGGCCTGGACACGGTGGACCTGTACCAGTTCCACGCGTTCGACCCGCTGACGCCGATGGAGGAGACGCTGCGGACGCTCGACCAGTTCGTCCGGGCCGGCAAGATCCGCTACTACGGGCTGTCCAACTTCACCGGCTGGCAGCTGACCAAGGCCGTGCACCTGGCCCGGGCCCTGAACGTGGCCGGGCCGGTCACCCTGCAGCCGCAGTACAGCCTGCTGGCGCGGGAGATCGAGTGGGAGATCGTGCCGGCCGTGCTCGACGCGGGGATGGGCATGCTGCCGTGGAGCCCGCTCGGCGGCGGCTGGCTGTCCGGCAAGTACCGCCGCGACCAGCGCCCGACCGGCGCGACCCGCCTCGGCGAGGATCCCGGCCGCGGCATGGAGGCCTACGACCGGCGCGGCACCGACCGGACCTGGCACGTCATCGACGCGGTGCAGAAGGTGGCCGAGGACCGCGGCGTGTCCATGGCCGAGGTCGCGCTGGCCTGGGTGACCGCCCGGCCCGCGGTCAGCTCGACGATCCTGGGCGCCCGGACGCTGGACCAGCTCGAGGCCAACCTGCGCTCGGCCGGTCTGCACCTGACCGCGGCCGAGACCGCCGCGCTGGACGCCGCCAGCGACCCCCACCCCGTCGACTACCCCTACGGTGAGCTGGGCGTGGACCAGCGGTCCCGCACTCCGGGGGGCTAACCCCCCCTTGTGACATGGTGGGTGGCCCTATTGGATAGCCTCCGCCTTTCCGGCAGGCTCGGGTTAGGAAACCCCGACGCGAGGAGGCTCACGATGGGACCTGCACAGCACCCCCTCAGCATCACTGGCGTCGCGGCGGGCGCCCTGTTCGTCTCGGCGCTGCAGCGCTCTGAAGCGCCGAGCCTTGGTCAGGTCCGGCAGGCCATCGACGCGTCCGTCCAGGCGTTCGGCGCCTCGGGCTGCGCGGCACGGGTCGCGCAGGAGTTCGGCGACCACCCTGAGACGGCGGTCGCCCGGATGCGCTGGGCCCGTGCCACGGCCCGTTCGGCGGTCGGCGACCTAGTGCCGGAGCCCCGCCGGAGCCCGGAACTCGTCGCTCTGCGTGCGGCGTGACGTCCTGACCCGCGATTCGTAACGTGTGCCTCAACGGCGGGGCCAGGTCACTCCCGTACCAGGCGCCCGGGAATCATATGGGAATGTTTAGGCTTGTGGGAGCGATTTGTGCACCATAGACCCCCTAACGCTCCCCTAATCCCGAACACTACCCGATAATTGTTCGAATGCCGGTAACGGTGTGCTTGGTGTGATCTGAGGTCGCAGTGGTGTCGGGGAGAGCTAAGCCGACGGTCAGCGCAGGCCCATGGTGGAGTCGGAGACTGAGCGGGGGTCGCGGGGGTGCCAGGCGCCGCGGGCCACGGCGCCGAGGAAGCGGTCGACGGCCCGGTTGAACACGTCGGGTTCCTCCAGGTTGGCGGTGTGGCCGGTGCGGGGCAGGACGGCCAGGCCGGAGGTGGGGATCGTCCGCTTGAGCATCAGCGCGGGTTCCAGGCAGCCGTCGTCCTCGTCGCCCACCAGGACCAGGACCGGGATCCGCACCTTGGCCAGCTCGTCGGTCAGCGCGTACAGGGACGGCCGGGCGGCCTGGACGCCGCGCATGGTCAGCGCGCTGCCCAGGTCCGAATGCCCGGCCAGGGCCGCGGCGAACTCGGCCCAGCCGCGCGGGTTCTTGTTCTGGAACTGGACCCGGGCCGGGCCGACCGCGTACCGCTCGGCGACCTTGGCCGCGCCCTCGGCGGCGAACGCCGCCGCGGTCAGCATCGATTCGGTCCGGAAGGCGTCGGCGCGCTCGGGCTGGGCGCCGTACCCGGCCCCGGCGACCACCGCCGACAAGATCCGGTCCGGGTGGGCTAGGACCAGGTGCAGCGCGGTGAACCCGCCCATCGACAGGCCGACCACGTGGGCCCGGGCGATGCCGAGGCCGTCGAGCACCGCGATCGCGTCGGCGACGGCCCGGGCCTGGGAGTAGGCGGCGGGGTCGGTGGGCACGTCCGAGGGCGGGTAGCCGCGGGCGGCGTAGGTGACACAGCGGTAAGCGGCGGAGAAGAACCGGATCTGAGGCTCCCAGCTGCGGTGATCGCCGGCGAACTCGTGGATGAAGACCAGCGGCTCCCCCTGACCGGCTTCCTCGGCGTGCAGCGTGACGCCGTCGTCGGTCACGATCGCTGCCATTCGCGGCTCCTCCAGCACCAGAAGCTACCGGTCCGTCTCGGTATCTTTTACCGGATCCGCGCCCATGATGTGCTGGTAAGTCCGCGCCGAGGCACCCGCGGCGTCACCGTCGGCCAGGGCCACCAGGATCTCGTCGTGCTGGCGGGCGGATTCGGCGTGCGTCCGCGTGACCCGGGGCCCGCCATGCAGCGACGCCCACAGCAGCCGCATCAGCGACAGCAGCAGCGGGCTTCCGGCGCAGGAGTACACGGTGAAGTGGAACTCCCGGTTCAGCTCGGCGTAGGACGGGTCATCGTCGGGCAGGGCCCGCATCTGGTCGTTCAGGCCGCGCAGCCGGGCCAGGCCGGCCGCGTCGATCTTGCGGGCCGCCAGCGACGCGCCGAGCGACTCCAGAGCCGCACGGATCTGGAAGTTCTCCTCGACCGGGCCCAGTTCCGGCGCGGCGACGGTGAAGCCGCGGTGGGTGTCGCAGACCAGCAGCCCCTCCGACTCCAGCCGCCGCATCGCCTCCCGGACCGGGGTCTGGCTGACCCCGAACCGCTGAGCCAGGTCCCGCTGGCGCAGCTGCTCCCCCGCCGCGAGCTCGCCGGTGATGACCAGCTCGCGGATGAGCGCGGCGACCAGGTCGGTCTTGCTGACGTAACCCCCGGTCATCACAAAAGGCCTCCCATAGCTCGCGGACCCGCGCTGGAGTCAGCGGCAGCTGGCCGACGCCGCCGGCCAGGCCGAGCGCGTCCCGGACCGCGTTGGCCACCGCGGCGCCGGCCGCGCTGACGCCGCCCTCGCCCGCGCCCATCACGCCCAGCGGGTTACCCGGCGACGGGGCGTCCTGGCAGACCAGGAGGTCGACCGGCGGGACTTCGGCCGCGGTCGGCATCCGGTACTCGATGAACGAGATCGCCTGGGGCTGGCCCGCCTCGTCGTAGCCGAACTCCTCGAACAAGGCCCCGCCGATGCCCTGGGCCACGCCGCCCCGCAGCTGGCCCTCGACCAGCATCGGGTTGACGGCCCGGCCGACCTCGTAGGCCACCAGGTAGCGCAGCACCCGGACCTGCCCCGTGCCCGGGTCGACCGCCACCACCGCGGCGTGCGCGCCGTACGGGTAGGTCATGTGCGAGACCTCGAAGCGGCGGCGGGCGGACAGGCCGGCGCTCGCCCGGCTCCAGGTACCGGCTGGCGGGCTCGGCGGCGCGGGCGATCTCGGCCAACCCGACGCGGGCGCCCGGGTCACCGCGGACGACGACCGTGCCGTCGCTCACGTCCAGGTCCTCCTCGGCGACCTCCAGGATCCGGGCGGCGAGCTGGACGGCCCGCTCCCGGACCGCGGTCGCGGCCTGGTGCACCGCGCTGCCGCCCACCACCGTGGACCGGGAGGCCCAGGACCCGGCGCCGAACGGCTGGGCGGCCGTGTCGCCGGTGATGACGCGGACGATCCCGGGGTCGACGCCGAGCGCGTCCGCCGCGATCTGGGCCAGCACGGTCTCGATGCCCTGGCCGACCGAGGTGCCGCCGGAGTACACGTGGACCGCGCCGGACTTGCTCACGGTCACGTCCGCGGTCTCCTGCGGCCCGAGGCCGCTCTTCTCCACGAACAGCGCCAGGCCGAAGCCGCGTCGGGTGTGCGGGTCCGGGTCGCGGACCAGCGCGTGATAGCCGAGGCGGTCGGCCTCCCGGGCCGCCGCGGCGAGCAGGGCCGGGTAGTCGCCGGTGTCCAGGATCAGGTCGGTGCCCAGGGCCGCGATCGGGCGGCGGTGCGGTATCTCGTCCCGGGTGAGCAGGTTGCGCCGCCGCAGCTCGATCCGGTCCAGGCCGAGCTGGTCGGCGGCCACGTCCAGCAGGTGCTCGCGGGCCGCGGTGCCCTCGAACCGGCCCGGGGCCCGGTAGGTGCCGCATGGGGTCTTGTTGGTCAGGACGACCCGGATCCGGCCCCGGTAGGCGGGCACCCGGTAGGGCCCGGGCAGCATGGCCACGGTCAGTTCGGGCACCGCGACCCCGTGGGTGCGGCAGTAGGCGCCGTTGTCGTGCGCGACGTCGTCGGCCAGGGCCAGGATCGCGCCGTCTGCGTCGAAGGCGGCGGCGATGCGGTGGTGCTGCTGGCGGGAGTGGTTGACCGCGACCAGGTGCTCGGCTCGGTCCTCGGCCCACTTGACCGGGCGGCCGAGCCTGCGGGCCAGCCACGGGACCAGGAAGTCCTCCGGGTAGAACTCGCCCCTGACCCCGAACCCGCCGCCCGCGTCGACGCCGTGCACGTGGATCAGCGTCTCGTCCAGGCCGAGCAGGCGGGCCAGCAGGTCGCGGTTGAACACCGGCACCTTGGTCATGCCGAAGATGTCCAGCGCACCGGTGTCCGGATCGGGCACCGCCAGCAGGCAGCGGGGCTCGAGCGGCACCCCGCTGTGCCGGCCGATGGCGAGCTCGATCCGGACCACGTGCGGGGCGGCGGCGAAGGCGGCGTCCACGTCGCCGTAGCCCCGGGTCAGCTCGGCCGCGGGCGGGCTGTCCGCGGTCCGGGCGTCGAGCACGACGGTCCGTTCGGAGATATCGATTTCAATCAGTTCGGCGGCGTCCTCGCAGGCGTACGGGTCCTCGCCGACCACGACCGCGAGCGGCTCGCCCACGTAGCGGACGGTGGTCCGGGCCAGGACCGGCTGCAGGTAGCCGCTGAGGTCGGGGCCCGGCACGGCCAGGCGGACCGGGATGACCAGGTCCGGGGGGAGGTCGGCCGCGGTGACCACGGCGGTGATGCCCGGCGCCTTGGCGGCCAGCGTGACGTCCAGGTCGTTGAGTTCGCCGTGGGCGCTGGGCGAGCGGACGACCCGGGCCCAGAGCTGGCCGGGGACGCTGATGTCGTCGCCGAACCGGCCCCGGCCGCGCAGCAGCCGTGGGTCCTCCTTGCGCGGCAGCCGGGCGCCGATCGAGCTCACGTGGCGTCCTGCTGGGCGCGGCGGGCCTGCGCGGTGGCCACGACCGCCTCGACGATGCCCTGGTAGCCGGTGCAGCGGCACAGGTTGGAGGCGACGAGCTCGCGGGCCTGCTCTCGGCTGAGAGCTCCCCGTTCCCGTCCTCCTCGGCCAGGTAGGCCTCGATCAGCATGAGGAAGCCGGGGGTGCAGAACCCGCACTGCAGCGCGTGGTGGTCGCTGAACGCCTGCTGCAGGTCCGACAGCCGGTCCCCGTCGGCCAGTCCTTCGACCGTGCGGACCTCGGCGCCGTCGGCCTGGACGCCGAACACCAGGCAGGCCCGGGCCGGCTGGCCGTCCAGGATGACCGTGCACGCGCCGCAGATGCCGTGCTCGCAGCCCAGGTGGGTGCCGGTGTAGCCCAGGTCGTGGCGCAGCATGTCGGCCAGCGTCCGGCGGGCCTCGACGGTCAGCTCGTGGTGGCGGCCGTTGACTCGCAGGGTGATGTGGTGCATGTCCTTCACGGGGCGGCTCCAGCAATCCGCGAAGGGCGGCGCTGAGGTCCTGCGGCAGCACCGGGATGTGGTCGAAGCTCACCCCGGCCCCGCGACAGCGCGTCGTTGATGGCGCCCAGGACGGCCGCCGGGGCGCCGATCGTGCCGCCCTCCCCCATCCCCTTGGCGCCGGTCTCGCTGAACCGGGACGGGGTCTGCAGGTGGACGATGTCGATGTCGCACATCTCCGCCGCGGTGGGGGCCAGGTAGTCCATCAACGTGGTGGTGACCGGCTGACCGTCCGGGTCGAAGCAGAGCCGTTCGGCCAGCGCGGCCGCCGCGCCCTGGGTGACGCCGCCGCGCACCTGCCCGTCCACCACGACCGGGTTGATGACCACGCCGCAGTCCTCGACGACCAGGTACCGGTGCAGCCGGATCGCGCAGGTGCCGGGGTCGATGACGACCATCGCCACGTGGCAGGCGTTGGAGAAGGTGCCGGGCGGGTCGAACGTGGCCCGCGCCTCCAGCCCGTAGCGCAGGTCCTCGGTCAGCCGGTGGGCCTGGAAGTGGACGACCCGGGCCAGCTCGGCGATGGGGATGGCGACGCTGGCGTCGCCGCGGATCCGGGCGGTCCCTTCGGCCAGTTCCACGTCGGCCGGGCTGGCCTCGAGCAGCTGCGCGGCGACGTGCTTGAGCTGGCCGGCCACCAGGTCCGCGGCTCGGCCCGCGGCGCCGCCGCCGATCACGACCGAACGGCTCCCCCAGGTCCCCCAGCCGTAGGAGGCCAGGTCGGTGTCACCCTGGCGGAGCCGGACCTGGTCCGGGTGCACGCCCAGGCGGTCGGCCACGATCTGCGCGAACGTGGTCTCGTGGCCCTGGCCGTGGCCGCAGGTCCCGGTGGTGACGATGACCTCGCCGGTCGGGTCCATCCGGACCAGGGCGGTGTCGTAGCCGGGAGTCATCCCCATCCGGCGCTGCGACATCGTGGGCGTGCCGTAGGCGGTGCGTTCGGAAAAGCACGAGTAGCCGATGCCCGCGAGCTGTCCCTTATCGCGGAGCCGGTCTCGTTCGCTGAGCCACGCCTTGTCGCGCACCTGCGTTTCCGCGAGGTCGAGGGCTTCGCGGTAGCTGCCCTCGTCGTAGGTGATCTTGTTGACCCCGGTGTAGGGGAAGTCGCCGGGGCCGATCAGGTTGCGCCGCCGGACGTGCAGCGGGTCCAGGTCGAGGGCGGCCGCGGCCTTCTCCATCAGCCGCTCCATGACCAGCACGATCTGCGGCCGGGACACGCCGCGGTACGGGGCGGCGGGGGCCTTGTTGGTGGCGATGGCCCGGCCGCGAGCGCGGTAGGCGGGCACCTTGTAGACCCCGGGGAGTTCGGTCGCGGCCATCAGCGGCTCGACCGCGCAGGTGAACGGGAACACCGAGTACGCGCCGGTGTCGCAGTCGATCTCGGCGTCCAGGGCCAGGATCGCGCCGTCTGCGTCGAAGGCGGCGCGGACCCGGTACCGCTGCTCGTGGCCGTGGAACGCGGCGGTCAGGTTCTCCTGCCGGTCCTCGGCCCAGCGCACCGGGCGGCGCAGCCGCAGCGCGGCGGCGGCCACCGCCACCTCCTCCCGGCCGACCACGCACTTGAGCCCGAACCCCCCGCCGACGTCCGGGGCGATCACTCGGATCTGCCGCTCCGGCAGGCCCAGGGCCTGGGCGATCCCGGACCGGACCTGGTGCGGGACCTGGGTGGAGACGTGCACCACCAGCTGGTCGTCGCGGTCGTCCCACTCGGCCAGGCAGGCGCGCCCCTCCAGCGGCAGCGCGGCGACCCGGGCACTGGCGAAGGTGGCGGCCACGGTCAGTGCCGCCTCGGCAAAGATCACGGGGAGGCCATCGTCGTCGAACATCAGCAGGTCGACCAGGCGGTTGCCGTCGGCCTGCTCGTGCAGCCGGGGCGCGGCCGGGGCTTGCGCCTGCTCGATGCTGGTCACCGCGGGCAGCGGAGCCCAGTCGATCTCGACCAGTTCGATCGCGTCCTCGGCCTGGTAGGGGTCATCGGCGATCACCATCGCCACCGGCTCGCCGGTGAACCGGACCGTCTCACCGGCCAGGATGGGCATCTGGGTCGGGACGAACTCCTCCCGCTCCAGCGTCGCGAGCAGGTAGGGGTGGCCGAGGCTGGCCGCGGTGAGGACGGCGGCCACGCCGTCGGCCTTGAGTGCGGCGTCGGTGTCGACGGCTCCTACGCGGGCGTGGGCGTGCGGGCTGCGGACGAACGCGGCGTGCAGCAGGCCGGACCGGGTCTTCGGGTCCAGGTCGGCCGTGAAGCGGCCCCGGCCGAGGAGCATCCGGCGGTCCTCCTTCCGCGGCATCGCGGCGCCGACCCACTGGCTCACGTGCTGCGCTCACTCGCCTCGGCCAGGGCGCGGGCGACCAGGGTCGCGGTCAGCCTGCGGCGGTATTCACTGCTGCCGTGCGTGTCGTCCGGTGGCTCGATCGCAGTGGCGGCATGCTCGCCCATGGCCTGCCAGGTATCCGGGACGGCGGGCTGCCCGGCCAGCACGCCGGTCTCGACCTGAACCGGCTGCGGGCCGACGCCGCCGAGTACTACGCGGCCGGACCGGCAGACGCCGCCGTGGACGTCCAGGGCGACCGCGGCGGCCACCACCGCGAAGTCCCCCTGGCGCGGGGCGAACTCGGTGAGCACGGCGTGCGGCTCCGGGCGCGGGAACCACAGCTCGGTGATCATCTCGTCCGGGCTGGCCACGGTGGTGTAGTAACCCTGGAAGAACTCCGCGGCCGGGACGTCACGGCGCCCGCCTGGCCCGGTCAGGACCACCCGGGCGCCGAGCAGGACCGCGAGCAGGCACCATTCCGAGGCCGGGTCCGCGTGCGCGATGCTGCCGCCGAACGTGCCGCGGCTGCGGATCGGGTAGTGCCCGATCCAGCGCGCCGACCGGGGCAGCACGCCGAAGTTGCTGGTGACGGCGGGGTCCCGGCTGGTCTCGACGGTGCGGTGCGTGGTCAGCGCGCCGATGCGCAGGCCGTCACCGTCCGCCCGCAGGTAGGACAGGCCCTCGACCCGGGTGACGTCGATCAGCGCGGACGGCCGGGCCAGCCGGAAGTTCATCATCGGGACCAGGCTGAGCCCGCCGGCCAGGATCTTGGCCTCGTCGCCGAGTTCGGCGAGCAGCGCGACCGTCTCACCCACGCTGTGCGCTCGGTGGTAGGCGAACGGCGCTGGCTTCACCTGGCTGGCTCCTCGGGACCCCGGACTGCCACCTCGAGGATCCCGGTCGGGCTCCCCCAGAGACTCCGGTTCATTTGGTATACCATATTTCAAACGTTTCGGGAGCCCTTCATGCGCCATCCTCAGCTGCTGGTCGAGGATCATCCGGCGGGTTACCGCTGGCTGCGCCTGGACCGGCCGGAACGGCGGAACGCCCTGGACCCGGGCCTGATGGCCGCGGTCAGGGACGCGCTCGCGGCCGAGCCCGGGACACTCGCCGTACTCGGCAGCACCGACCCCCAGGTGTTCTCCGCGGGGGCCGATCTGACCATTTCTGATGCCGAACGGGCCGTGGTCTCAGATCTGGTCTACGACTGCTGCCAGACCATCGTGACCCGGCCCGGACCGGTGATCGCGGTGATCACCGGAGCGGCGGTCGGCGGCGGGGCGCAACTGGCCGCGGCGGCGGACTTCCGGATCGCCGGTCCGGGCGCGCGGCTGCGGTGGATCGGCCCGCCGGGCCTGGACCTGGCGGTGGGCGCCTGGGTGCTGCCCGACCTGGTCGGCCGCGGCGCGGCCCTGGACCTGGTGCTGACCGGCCGCTGGGTGGAGGCGGCCGAGGCGCTCGCCCTCGGGCTGGTGCACCAGGTCACCGGCGACCCGGAATCGGCCGCCGGGCAGTTCGCCGCCGACCTGGCCGCCCGCGGGACCGGGGCCGGGGTCAAGCCGGTGATGGCGGCCGGAGGCCTGCTCGACCGGCTGCGCGCCGAACGCGAGGTCAACCGGGCGGCCTGGGCGCGGGTGACCGGCATTGGCCAGCGGTTACCGGGACTTCAGCGGTTATCGGGACTGGAGCCTAGCCGGCTGGCGGGAGCACCTGCCGGGGATGCCCGACGTGGCGTCGTTCGCGGCCGGACTGGACGGCGACACGATCCCGGCGCTGGCCGCCGCGTCGGCCGCCGCCGCGCCGGCCAGGGTCGCGGTCACCGTGGACGGCGAGGCCGTCACCCACGCCGAGCTGGACGAGGGGGCGGCCCGGGTGGCGGGCTGGCTGGCCCGCCGGGTGCGGCCCGGTGACCGGGTGCTGCTCGCGGCCGCCGCCAGCGTCGGCTTCATCCGCTGCTACCTGGGCGCGCTCCGGGCCGGGGCGGTGGTCGTGCTGGCCAACCCGGGCTACACCGCGGCCGAACTCGCTCACCTGGTCGCCGATTCGGGAGCGGTGCTGGCCTTCGCCGATCCTGCGCCGGCCCGGATCCTGTCCGGGCTGGGTTCAGTGCCGACGGCCGACGTCGGGGACCTGCCCGAGGGCGGTTCCCTGGCTTCCGGCATAACGGCTGGTCCGCGCGATACCGCCGTGCTCGCTTATACCTCGGGTACCACGGGGCGGCCCAAGGGCGTGCCGCTGACCCACGGCCAGCTGACCGCCTCGATCCGGTCGGCGATGGCGGCCTGGCGGTGGAGCGCGGACGACGTGCTGGCGCACGCGCTGCCGCTGTACCACCAGCACGGTCTCAGCGGCCTGCACGCGGCGCTGATCGCGGGCGGCACGGTCCATATCCGGTCCCGGTTCTCCCCCGCCGAGCTGGTCCGGACGATCGGGGACACCGGCGCCACGGTGCTGTTCGGGGTGCCCACCATCTACCAGGCCCTGATCTCGCCGCGGACGTTGATGCTCGCCCCGCTTGCAGGCCTGCGGCTGGCGGTGTGCGGCTCGGCCCCGCTGAACCCCGCGCTCGCGCAGCGGCTGGCCGGGGCGCTCGGGCGCGTACCGCTGATCAGGTACGGCACGACCGAGACCGGGCTCAACGTCTCCAATCCGGTCGATGACCGGGTGGGAGACACGGTTGGCGTGCCGCTGCCCGGCGTGCTGGCCAGGATCGGCGGAGAGAGCGGCGAGGCCGAGCCGGGCACGGACGGCGAGATCCAGCTGCAGGGACCGCAGGTCTTCTCCGGCTACTGGCACGACCCGGCCGCTACGCGGGCCGCCTTCACCCCGGACGGCTGGTTCCGCACCGGTGACATCGGGGCCGTCGACCCGGCCACCGGGCACCTGAGGATCCGCGGCCGGACCAAGGAGATGATCATCACCGGCGGGCTGAACGTCTACCCGCGCGAGGTGGAGATCGTGCTCGAGGAGCACCCGTCGGTGGCCGAAGCGGCGGTGGCGGGCGTCCCGGACGAGCGGTGGGGTGAGCAGGTGACCGCCTGGGTGGTGATGCGGGACGGGCACGCGTTCGACGAGGCCGCTCTCATCGCCTACGCCCGGGAGCGGCTGGCCGGGTACAAGTGCCCCAAGCGGGTGTTCCGGCGGGCGGCCCTGCCCCGCAACCACGTGGGCAAGATCGTCCGCAGCGAGTTGCGCTAGAGCGCCAGTCACGAAGTGGCGGTCCTCATCGTCCTCTTACGCAACTCTCGTCCCATTTGCGCGGTTGATCCGGGCTTGGCGGTTGATAGCTGGTGCTCCAGCACCACCAATCAACCACGGAGCCCGAACCACCCGATTAGCGGGGAATCCCCGCACTTCGGGTAGCGCCCGAGGCGACAAGAACGCGAGAGATCCCTGGTACCTGACCGGCGCTCTAAGCAGGCACCGGAGGCTGCCGAACGGCCGTGGTGAAGCTTCGCCATGGCCTGGTCGAACGTAGCGAGCCGGAATCCATGTGCCCGCGCGAGCTGTGCCAGATAAGCGTCGGTCACCTGGCGGTGACCGATGATTCCCTCGGTAGGGACATTGGTGTACGGGACATCGTCAGGGCAGAATTCATGCCGCGGATCGGCAGCGGTGCCGTTGAGGATCTCTCGTGCCGCGCTGGCCGGCTGGCCTTCGCGGATGAGCAGTCGTGTCAGGCTGCCTTGAGTGATCGGACACGTCGCGAAGTTTCCGCTTATGCCCGCGAACCAGTTCTCGGCGGCATCATGATGAACATGATCCTCAACGAGCAGGGCGATGAGCACGTTCGCGTCGAGGAGAACGGTCACTTATCGTCATCCTCCAGCCGCCGCACATCCTCGCTAGTGATCGTCCTGCCGAGATGCGCGACCGGGAGGCCCGTGCGGGCGCTTCTGCCTATCTCACCTACGCTGCCCGAAGTGAGTCCACGTCGGATCAGCCCTGCGACAGCCTGACTCAGCGTCTGATGGGTATCCCTAGCAATCGCGACCGCCTGAGCGTGAAGATCCTCCGGGAGGTCGATCGTAGTCCTCATGCAAATAGCATACATCACTGCATCATGATGCGATGATGAATACTTCCCCACCGCGACTCCACGGCAGCGCTACCAAGTCGGTGAGCGCTTGGCATTCGCGTCGTTCAGGAGTACGTAACCCTGGTCTGATAGGAATGGCGGGTGATACGTGAGGGCCCGTTCTGGGATCTGATGGAGGGGCGGGCGGCACCGCCTCCGGCGGCGGCGCTGCTCGGCTGGGAGCCTGTGGCGATCGATCCCGAGGCCGGGACGATCGAGGTCGCGTTCACCGCGACCGAGCAGTTCCTCAATCTCGTCGGGGTGATCCAGGGCGGACTGCTGGCCGCGATGCTCGACGCCACCCTGGGCCCGGCGGTGATCGCCACGCTCGGCCCGGGCCAGTACGCGCCTACGACGGATCTGCACGTACAGTTCCTGCGCCCGGCGCGGCCGGGACGGCTCACCGGGCGCGGCCGGGTCGTCCGCCGGGGCAAGGACATCGCGTTCATGGCCGGGGAACTGCTCGACGACTCCGGCCAGGTGGTGGCGGCCGCCACCGCGACGGCCCAGATCCGCGCCGCGCGGCCCTGACCGGCTAACTTGAGCAGTTTCTGCACCTCGCGGAACTTCGGGTGCTGCGAGTCGCGGAGCCACTCGAACAGCACCATCTCCGAGGTCACGATCTCCGCGCCGTGCTGCCGGGCCCGGTCGATCGCGGCGGTGCGGTCCGCCGGGTCGCGTGAACCGACCGCGTCCGCGACCATCAGCACGCGGTGCCCGCCCGGGAGCAGGCTGAGCACCGTCTGCAGGACGCAGACGTGCGCCTCGCACCCGGCCACGACGATCTGGCTCACCCCGGCGGGCATCAGCGCGTGAAAACCCGGATCCGCCGTCGCCGAGAATGTGGTCTTGGCCAGGACCGCCTGCGGGTACTCCGCCAGCGGCGGCACCGTCGAGCCCAAGCCGGCCGGGTACTGCTCGGTCGCGCGGATCGGCACGTCCAGCAGCCTGGCCGCCTCGGCCAGGCGTACGGCCCGGGCCACCACGACGTCGCCGTCGTGGATGGCGGGCACGAGCCGCTCCTGCAGGTCGATCAGGAGCACCACGGCACTCTCGGCGGTGAGCAGCACACCATCGACGCTACTGCATGGACGGGCCGGGTTCACCGCCCGGCACCGTCCTCAGGCGTCGACCAGCGGTACCGCCTTGTGGTGATGGGCTTCGAGATACCGGCGCGTCATGAGCAGGGCGGCGATCCCGTCACCGACCGCGGAGCCCAGCTGCTTGGTCGACCCTGAGCGGACGTCGCCGGCCGCGAAGACGCCCGCCATGGACGTCTCCATGGTCGGGCTGGTGACCAGGAAGCCGCCGGCATCGCGTTCCACCGCCTCACCCAGGAACGCGTTGTTGGGCTTCAGCCCGATGAACACAAAGGCCGCGGCGGCCGGGAAGCGGAGCATCTCCTTGCTGTCCCGGTCGCGGGCCACCACGGCGGCGAACCGGCCCCGCCCGCCCTCGAGCTCGACGATGTCGACCCCGGTACGGATGTCGAACTGCGGGTCGGACCGCACCCGCTCCTGGAGCACGGGCGAGGCGGTCAGGCCGGAGCGGGCGAGCACCCGGACCTTCTTGGCGAACTCGGACAGGTGCAGCCCCTCCTCCAGGGCCGAGTTGCCGCCGCCGATCACCAGGACCTCGTCGGCCCCCTTGTAGAAGGGCCCGTCACAGGTGGCGCAGAAGTGGACGCCGGCGCCGATGAGATCCTCCTCGCCCGGGACGTCGAGACGGCGGTACGTCGAGCCGGTGGCCACGATCACCGCGTGGGAGGTGAGCTGCTGACCGGAGGACAACGTGGTGACCACGTCGTCGTGATCGTGCTCCACGGCGGTGACCGACACCGCGGAGACGAGCTCCACTCCGTACCGGCGGACCTGAGCTATGAACCGGTCGGCCAGCTCGCCGCCGGAGATGCCGTCGGGGAATCCCGGATAGTTGTCGATCCGGTCGCTGATCCCAGCCTGGCCGCCGAGGGCGCTGGCCTCCACGACGATCGCGTCGATGCCTTCCCGGGCGGCGTAGATGGCGGCCGCCAGCCCGGCCGGCCCGCCCCCCACGATGACCAGGTCGTAGGCCGACCGATCGGCCTTGAGGGTAAGGCCGATGCGGCGGGCCAGCGCCTCGTCGCTCGGGTTCACCTCGTGGGTCCCGTCCGGGTACACCACGGTGGGGATGATCTGCCCGCCATCTTGCAGCTCCTTGAGCCGCTCGATGGCCTTGGGGTTAGCGTCGATGTCGACGTTGGTGTAACGGACCCGGTGCGCGGCGAGGAACTTCTTGACCCGCTTGCAGTGCGGGCACCACGAGGCCCCGTACACGGTCATCACTGGCTTATCCGCAGAGATCATCGCCCCACCCAGCACCTGGACCCAGGCCTCCGGCTTCGGAGGCTGGGAGCATGCTAACCGAAGCGTGGCACTGGTCGATTTTCTCTAGTCATCCCGGGTGAGCGGGCTCATGAAATGCGCTGAAGAGCCAGGACGTTCGGACCATTTAATGGAAGCAAGTTCCATGGAAGAAGAAAGTAAACTGCCAGCTTCCGCTGGCCCTGGAGCGCCGCTGTGCTTGCGAGGTGACGTGTGATGGGCGCCGATGCATCGCTATCGGCCGCTGCGGTTCCGGGGCTGATCCGCAGTGACCCGCACGGTCCGGGAATCAACCGCGAGCGGACGAGCGGAGGTTTCCGCTATCGCGATTCCTCGGGGGCCGAGGTCAGCGATCCCGAGACGATGCAGCGCATCGCCGCGCTCCGCATCCCGCCGGCCTGGAACGACGTCTGGATCTCGGCCGATCCGCTCGGCCACATCCAGGCCACGGGCATCGACAGCCGGGGCCGGACCCAGTACCGCTATCACCAGGTGTGGCGGGAGCAGCGCGATGCCCAGAAGTTCTCGCACATGCTCCGGTTCGCCGACGCGCTGCCCGCGCTGCGGTCGGCCACCGTGCGGGATCTGGGCAGCCGCCATCTCAACCGTGACCGGGTAGCCGCGGCCGCGGTCCGGTTGATCGACCGCGGCCTGTTCCGCATCGGCGGGGAGAAGTACGCCGATCTCGATCACCACTACGGCGCGACGACCCTGCAAAAACGCGATGTCACGGTGACGCCGGACGGCGTCGCGTTCGACTACATCGCCAAGGAAGGCAAGCGCCGGACGATCACGGTCACCGACGAGGCGGTCCGGTCCGTAGTCCGGGCCCTGATCCGCAGCGACAACGGCCTGGACACGCTGTTCGGCGTCGAGCAAGACGGCACCTGGCGGCCACTCCGCTCCCACGAGGTCAGCAGCTACATCGCCACCCACGCCGGCGGCCACTTCACGGCCAAGGAATTCCGCACCTGGAACGCCACCGTGCTGATGGCCCTGCTGCTGGCCAACGCGGACCCGGCGCCGACCGCACGCGGCCGCAAGAGCGCGATCGTCGCGGGGGTCCGCGGGGTGGCGGAGTGGCTGGGTGACACGCCCACGGTGGCGCGCAGTTCCTACATCGACCCCCGGGTGATCATCCGGTACGAGTCCGACGGGCAGCTGACCGCGATCCCCCGGCTGCCCGCCGTGCTGCCTGCCGCCGCCGAGGCAGAGATCGGGCGGCACCCCGTACGTGCGGTCCCAGAGTCGGCACATCGAGGCCCAGGAAGGAGTCCAGCGCAGGCGAACACGATCAGATTAGACCTCAGCGCAGGCTCATGAAATGCGCTGAAGGAGCCAGGACGTTCGGACCATTTAATGGAAGCAAGTTCCATGGAAGAAGAAGTAAACTGCCAGCTTCCGCTGGCCCTGGAGCGCCGCTGCGCTTGCGAGGTGACGTGTGATAGGCGCCGATGCATCGCTATCGGCCGCTGCGGTTCCGGGGCTGATCCGCAGTGACCCGCACGGTCCGGGAATCAACCGTGAGCGGACGAGCGGAGGTTTCCGCTATCGCGATTCCGCGGCGGCCGAGGTCAGCGATCCGGAGACTTTGCAGCGCATCGCCGCGCTCCGCATCCCGCCGGCCTGGAACGACGTCTGGATCTCGGCCGATCCGCTCGGCCACATCCAGGCCACGGGCATCGACAGCCGGGGCCGGACCCAGTACCGCTATCACCAGGTGTGGAGGGAGCAGCGCGATGCCCAGAAGTTCTCGCACATGCTCCGGTTTGCCGACGCGCTGCCCGCGCTGCGGTCGGCCACCGTCCGGGATCTGGGCCGCCGCCATCTCAACCGTGACCGGGTAGCCGCGGCCGCGGTCCGGTTGATCGACCGCGGCCTGTTCCGCATCGGCGGGGAGAAGTACGCCGATCTCGATCACCACTACGGCGCGACGACCCTGCAAAAACGCGATGTCACGGTGACGCCGGACGGCGTCGCGTTCGACTACATCGCCAAGGAAGGCAAGCGCCGGACGGTCACGGTCACCGACGAGGCGGTCCGGTCCGTAGTCCGGGCCCTGATCCGCAGCGACAACGGCCTGGACACGCTGTTCGGCGTCGAGCAAGACGGCACCTGGCGGCCACTTCGCTCCCACGAGGTCAGCAGCTACATCGCCACCCACGCCGGCGGCCACTTCACGGCCAAGGAATTCCGCACCTGGAACGCCACCGTGCTGATGGCCCTGCAGCTGGCCAACGCGGACCCGGCGCCGACCGCACGCGGCCGCCAGAGCACGATCGTCGCGGGGGTCCGCGGGGTGGCGGAGTGGCTGGGTGACACGCCCACGGTGGCGCGCAGTTCCTACATCGACCCCCGGGTGATCATCCGGTACGAGGCCGACGGACAGCTGACCGCGATCCCCCGGCTGCCCGCCGTGCTGCCTGCCGCCGCCGAG
>CAWKIB010000038.1:0-32317 GCA_963849595.1 uncultured Actinomycetes bacterium | reverse complement strand
CTTCAGCCGATGTTCGCGCTGCCCGCGTAGTAGTTGCCGGTCGCCGAGGTCTCCAGCGGCGAGGAGGCGGTGTCCGCGGGCAGCGACGAGGGCGAGACGAACTGGCTGCCCTGCGGCCCGGCCTGCACCGCCATGCCCAGCGCGCTCCCGTGCAGGTACTGCGAGAAGGGCAGGAACCACTCGGTCCAGCCGTCGTCCCACTTGCCGGCCGCGGTGCTGGCCGTGACCGTGATCGGGTCGCCGGGGATGCTCATGTTGTAGTAGATGGTCGCGTCCTCGGGCGGCAGGTTCACGCACCCGTGGCTGACGTTGGTGGTGCCCTGGTCCACCACCGACCAGGGCGCGGAGTGGTAGTAGTCGCCGCTGAAGGTGAACCGGACGGCCCAGTTGACCAGCTCGTTGTAGTAGCCGGCGCTGCCGGGCGCGCCGCCGCCGATCATCCGCACCGGGTTGCTCTTCTCCACGCTCACGTAGGTGCCGTCGGGCGTGGGCAGGCTGGCCCGGCCGGTGCTGATCGGCCAGTCGTAGGTGAGCTTGCCGTTGAGGTAGATCTGCGTCTTGTGGGTGGTCGTGCTGGCCACGGCGATGAGCGACCTGCCGATGGTGAACGTCTGGGTCAGGTTGGCCGCCCCGTACACGCCCTTGCGCGCCCTGCACCCCGCTCAGGTGGCCGTCGAAGCTGACCGTGGTGTTGGCCGGCCAGTAGTCCCGCGGCCGGAAGTTCAGGTGCTCGCTGTCGTCCCAGTACCAGGAGCCGGTCACCGGCTTGGACGTGGTGAGCTGCAGGGACCGCTCGACCGCGGCCCGGTTGGTGATCGGCTGGCTGAAGGTCAGCATGATCGGCATGCCCACGCCGTACGTCTGGTCCGAACCCTCGTAGATCTCGGTGTGGAACGTCGACGCCGGGGCCAGCGTGCGGAACGCGCTGGTCGTGGTGATCTTCTGCCCGCTGCCGTCGGTGCCGGTCGCGGTCACCGTGTAGCTCTGCGACACCGCCAGCGTCCAGGTGCTGTGCCAGACCCTGCCGCCGGAGCTCAGCGTGCCGGACACCGCGGCGCCGCCCGGCGCCGCCACCGTGACGTTGGTCACCTTGCCCTTGGTCGCGGTGACCGTGATCCCGGCCGAGGGGTTGACGCCGCGGCTCCCGCTGGCCGGGGTGATCTTCAGTTCGGAGGCCAGCAGCGCCGCGTGCGCCGAAGCGGAGGCCGACGCGGCGGCGCGAGCCGAGGCGGCCGCGGCAGCCGCCGAGGCCGAGGCCTGGGCCGGCGTCTGCGGGGGCCCGCTGCTGCAGGCCGCCGTGAGCAGCCCGATCGCCACCGCCGCCACGACGCTGGCGTAGATTCGCGCTGTGCCACGCACGGTAACCCTCCCTGGGCTTCTCGAATCCGGCAGAATGCGTGCCGGTACGCATACTACGTGCGCCTACCCGGGCTAGACGCCGGAAACGTCCGGTCGGTTGCGACGACGTCGCAGCGTGACAACCGCGAAACCCAGCGCCAGCACGGTCACCAGCACGAGCACGTACTCCGGCCACGCTCCCACCCGGTCGGCGAGCGTCCGGTAGCTGACCAGCGGCACCCGCGCGTCCAGGATGGCCTGCTGCCAGACCCCGCTGTGCTCGATCAGCGCCCCGGAAGGCGAGATGATCGTGCTCTCCCCGGTGGTCGAGGCGTACACCACCGCGCGGTCGCTCTCGATGGCCCGGATCCGGGCCATGGCCGTCTGCTGCTCGGTCTCGCCGAGCTGCCCGTCGATCTCGAAGTCCGCGTCGTTGGACTGCAGGGCGAGCAGGTTCGCCCCGGCGTTGACCTCGGACCGGACCAGGTCGTCGAAGCCCACCTCGTAGCAGATCACGTCGCCCAGCCGGATGGTCCCGATGTCGAACACGACGGGCTTACGCCCGGGGGTGAAGTTCACCGGCTGCAGCGACGGCAGCGAGCTGAAGCTCGAGATGATGCCGCGGAACGGGATGTACTCCCCGAACGGGACCAGCTCCCGCTTGACGTAGAACGTGGTCGGGCCGACGCCGGGCACCCACAGCTGGCCCACGTTGCGCTGCGGGTTCTGCAGCACCTCGCCGACCAGGATCGGCTTGCCGGCGGTATCCACCGCCCCCATGATCTGGGCGTAGACAGCGGGGTACTCGCGCGGGTCGAGGCCGGTGGAGTCCTCCGGCCAGATCACCACGTCGGGCGCGGGCAGGCGGCCCGCCTTCACCTCCGCGGCCAGCTTCGCGGTGGCCGCCACGTGGTTCTGGGTGACCTGGCTGTCGTTCAGCAGCTGCGGCAGGTTCCTGGCCCGTGGCACGTTCCCCTGGATCGCCGCCACCGTGGCCGTCGGCGCGCCGCCCGTCGGGTCGACCGGCAGCAGGCCGCCCGCGAGCACCAGGCCCGCCGTCACCACCGCGGCCAGCCCCGCCCAGGGGAGTCTGGGGGGACGGGTCCCCCCCAAGGGGGGTCTGGGGGGATGGGTCCCCCCAGGAGCAGGGGGGGTCTGGGGGGATCGCTCCCCCCGAGGTAATACAGCACCGCCCGGGCCGCCATGGCGCCGGTCAGCGCGATCAGGAAGGTCAGCAGCGGCGCCCCGCCGACGGCCACCCAGCGGACGTCCGGGGCCACCGACTGGCTCATGGCCAGCCGGCCCCAGGGAAACGCGAAGGGCCACCGGTCCCGGAGCGCCTCGGCCGCCACCCACCACGCCGCCACCAGCGCAGGCCAGAACGGCAGCTCGAGCAGCAGCCGCTGGCCGATGCACACGATGGCGAAGATCAGCGCCTCGGCCCCGGCCAGCCCGGCCCACGCGTACCAGGCCACGTTGATCAGCCACGACAGCAGCGGCACGAACAGGCCCAGCCCGAACACCAGCCCGCACCCGAACGAGGCCCGCAGGCTCCGCCCGGTCAGCGCCACCACCAGCAGGGCCGGCCCGAGCACGGCCAGCGGCCACACGTCCAGTGGCGGGGACGAGGCGAACACGGCCAGCCCGCCCGCCAGCGACAGCAGCAGCGCCCAGCGCGTCCGGAACCCCCCGAACGCGCCCACCTGGCTCGTCCGGGCGCCGGAGGCCGCCGCGGCCTGCGCTGAGATCACGCGAGCAGCCTAACCGCCCCGCGGGCCAGCGCGCCACGCGGCCGATTTGCCCGGAATTTCGGTCACGAAATAACCACCGAACCGGGCAAGCCGCGTTGTTTCGCTCCAAGGTCGCAATCCGCTGGGCTATACTACCGACTGCGAACGCCTCAGTGGGGGGGCGTGCACTTGCCATTTTCGTCCTTTCTTAGGTAGTGCACATGACATGCGTTAATTGGGCTGCGTCATGATTAAGATCCGCTATCGCGATCCGAATGAGCTGTCTCCCGGATTACACGCTGCGGCCGAACGGCATGGCCGCAGCACCACGGTCTACCTGCTCCCCGGCCTGAACGCCGCGCAGCGCAGCGCCGCGCTGCGCCGGCTAAGATCTCGGCCCGCCGGGGTTACGATCCCAGGCTGCCCGCGCCCCAGTTGGCGGTGGCGCTGGCGGCCGACCGGATCAGGACCACGGTCGGCCGGGCGGGCGCCGTGTTCCGCTCGCACCCGGCGGGCAGCACCGTACCGGTGATGGTGGTCTCGGCGGGGGCGATCGCCTTCCTGGTCCTGTCCGCGGTGTCCATCCGGGTCATCCACACGACGCCCCGGGATCCGGGCCAGGCGTTCTCCGGGGCCGCCGGTCCGGCCGCCTCGGTCCGCGCCGGACCCGGGCCGGGGGACCCGGCGGAGCCGATCGCGGGCCTGGGTGACCCGCCGGGGCGGGCCGGCTCGGTCACCGGGCAGCCCGGCCAGCCGGGCTCCGGCGCCGGGCCGCCGGGCGGCCCAGTGGGCGGCCCGTGGGCGGCCCGGTGGGTGGCCCAGTGGGTGGCAGGGCGGCCGGCGGTTCCGCGCCCGCGAGGTCCGGCTCGGCGAGCGGGGCCGCTGCCAGCGGCACGACGACCGGAAACCAAGGCGGGACGACGCTGACCGGGGGCGCGGTGCCCACCCCGGCGCCGGCCGGGGACCCGACGAACGCGGCGTCGGCCGCCTCGTCGTCCGCGACCACCTCGAAGCCGTCGCCCACGCCGACCGCCAGCAAGAACGGGCTGTGCGTGAAGGTGGGATCGCTGGGCCTGTGCGTATAAACCCGTAGGTCCAGGGAGGGCCTGCTCACCTAAGCTGACCTGGTGAGCAGGCGCGGATGGTTGCTGTTCGCCGCGATGGGCGTGATCTGGGGCATCCCCTATCTGCTGATCAAGGTGGCGGACGGCGGGGTCTCGGTGCCGGTGCTGGTCTTTACCCGGGTCGCGCTCGGCTCGCTGCTGCTCCTGCCCGCGGCGATCCGCGGCGGGCACCTGCGCGCGCTCCGGGGGCACGTCCGGTGGCTGGCCGCGTTCACCGCGTTCGAGATCGTGGGGCCGTTCGCGCTGCTGTCCAGCGCCGAGAAGCACCTGCCCAGCTCGACCAGCGGCCTGCTCGTCGCCGCGGTGCCGATCTTCAGCGCGCTGCTGGCCTGGCTGACCCGCTCCGGCGGCCGGCCCAATGAAAGGCCGGCTGAGCGCGATCCGGTGGGCCGGGCTGGCCGTCGGGCTGGGCGGGGTGGCCCTGCTGGCCGGGCCGGGCGCGGGCCGGGGTACCGCGGTGCCGGTCCTGATGGTGCTGGGCACCGCGCTCGGCTACTCGATCGGCCCGCTGATCGCCAACCGCAAGCTGTCTGCGCTGCCGCCGGTCGCGGTCAACGCGGTGTGCCTGGGCGCGGCCGCGATCGTCTACGCGCCGTTCGCCGCGCTCACCTGGCCCCGGCACGTGCCGTCGGCCCAGGTGCTGCTGGCCCTGGCCGGCCTGGGCGTGGTCTGCACCGCGGCCGCGTTCCTGATCTTCTTCCGCCTCATCGCCGAGGTCGGCCCGGCCCGCGCCACCGTCATCACCTACGTCAACCCCGCCGTCGCGGTCGCGCTCGGCGTCCTGGTCCTCGGCGAGCACCTGACCGCCGCGATCGGCGTCTCCTTCGTGCTGATCCTGGGCGGTTCGGTGCTGGCCACCCGCCCCGCGGCGCCGACCCCGGAGGGCCCGATGGTGGCGGGCGAAGGTGTAACCCGGGTCCGTTCGGACTAATTTAGATCTTGAATTATGCCGAACGGAACGTGGTGCGTGCCGCTGTGACTCAGACCCCAGCATCCGAGGCCGACCCTGGCCTGCGGATGAAGAGCCCCCGGGGCCGGTGGGTGGTGGCCGCCACCGTGCTGGGCTCGGGGATCGCGGCCCTGGACGCCACCGTGGTCGGCATCGCGCTGCCCGCCATCGGGCGGGACTTCCACACCGGCGTGTCCAGCGTCCAGTGGGTGGTCGACGCGTACACGCTGACCCTGGCCGGGCTGCTGCTGCTCGGCGGGACGCTGGGGGACAGCTACGGGCGGCGGAAGATATTCAGCATCGGCGTGGTGTGGTTCGCGCTGGCCTCGCTGCTGTGCGGGGTGGCCCCGAGCGTGCAGGTGCTGATCGCGGCCCGGGCCCTGCAGGGGGTCGGCGGGGCGCTGCTGACCCCCGGCAGCCTGGCCATCCTGCAGGCCTCCTTCGCCGAGGAC
Source organism: uncultured Actinomycetes bacterium (assembly GCA_963849595.1). Taxonomy (GTDB): domain Bacteria; phylum Actinomycetota; class Actinomycetes; order Streptosporangiales; family Streptosporangiaceae; genus Palsa-504. The sequence goes on along the minus strand of CAWKIB010000038.1, from coordinate 26,724 downwards.
GACCGCGCGGCCGCGATCGGCGCCTGGTCGGGCCTGGGCGGCCTGGCCACCGCGATCGGCCCGTTCCTGGGCGGGTACCTGATCGGCGCGGTGTCGTGGCGGCTGGTGTTCTTCATCAACCTCCCGCTGGCCGTGGTGGTGCTGGCCATCACCGCCCGGCACGTGCCGGAGACCAAGGCGCCCGGGCCCGTGCCCAGGCTGGACGTCAAAGGGGCCGCGTGCATCAGCGGCGCGCTGGCCGGGATCACCTACGGGCTGATCGCGGCCTCGTCGTACGGCTGGGGATCGGTGCCGGTGCTGGTGCCGCTGGCCGTGGGGGCGGTGCTGCTCGGCCTGTTCATCTGGGTCGAGAACTCCGAGCCGCAGCCGATGCTGCCGCTCGGGGTGTTCCGGTCCCGGCAGTTCTCCGCGGCCAACGCGGAGACGTTCGTGGTCTACGCGGCGCTCGGCGGGCTGCTGTTCCTGCTCCCCACCGTGCTGCAGGTGGTCAGCGGCTACAGCCCGCTGGCGGCCGGGGCGTCGCTGCTGCCGGTGACGTTCATCATGCTGCTCCTGTCGGCCCGCTCCGGCAGGCTGGCCTCCCGGATCGGGCCCCGGCTGCAGATGTCGGTCGGGCCGCTGGTCATCGCCGCGTCGTTCCTGCTGTTCACCAGGATCGGCGGGTCCGGCAGCTACGTGTACGAGGTGCTGCCCGGGGTGCTGGTGTTCGGACTGGGGGTGGCGATCATGGTGGCGCCGCTGACCGCGACCGCCCTGGCCGCCGCGCCCGCCGATCACGCGGGCGTCGCCTCGGCGGTCAACAACGACGTGGCCCGGGCGGCCGGCCTGATCGCGGTGGCGGTGCTGCCCGCGCTGGCCGGCATCACCGGGCAAAGCTACCTGCACCCGGCCGCGCTGGCCCATGGCTTCCGGGTGTCGGCGGTGATCGCCGCGGTGTTCTGCGCCGCCGGGGGCGTGCTGGCCGCGCTCACCATCCGTAACCCGTCCCGGGCGGCGTGTAAGGCGTCCAGCCCGAACGGGTCGTACTGCGCGCTGGAGGCGCCGCCCCTGCGCTCGTCCCGGACGCCTAACCTGGAGACCGTGCCGGTCACCATCCCCGCCGACCAAGAGGGACCCCCATGACCACCGATGTCGTTGACATCCAGGCCGCGGTGCAGGCTGCGGTACAGGCCGCGGGCCGGGCCGCCCGCGCCACCGTCCCCGGCCTGGCCGTGGTCCCGGCCGAACGCCTGGACGACGCGCTGCTCGCCATGGCCGAGGAGCTGGGCCGCCGGTCCGCCGAGGTGCTCGAGGCCAACGCCGAGGACCTGCACGCGGCCCGGGCCGACGGGATCCGGGACGCGCTGGCGGACCGGCTGCGCCTGGACGAGGCGCGGCTGGAGGCCATGGCCGGCCAGCTCCGCGCGCTGGCCGGCATCGCGGCCGAGCCCTCGCGGCGGACGATCAGGGAACTGCCGGGCGGCCTGCGCCTGGAGGAGTGCCGCCGTCCGGTCGGCGTGATCGGGGCCAACTTCGAGGCCCGCCCCAACGTGGTGGTCGACATCGCCTCCCAGTTCGTCAAGTCGCGCAACGCGGGCGTGCTGCGCACGGGGTCGGCCGCGATCCGTTCGGCCATCGCGCTGGCCGATCACGTCATCGCGCCCGCGCTCGGCCGGTCCGGGCTCGACCCCGCGATGATCCAGCTGGTCCGGGTGCCCGGCCAGGACTCGGCCCGGGCGCTGGTCAGCCAGCCCGGCCTGATCCCGCTGGTCATCCTGCGCGGCAGCGGGGACAGCACCCGGTCGCTGGCCGCCGAGGCGGCCCGGCACGGGGTGCGGACCATGGCCCACGCCGACGGCGGCGGGGTGCTCTACCTGGATGAGGCCGCCGACGCTTCGATGGCCGAGACGCTGATCGAGGCCAGCGTGGACCGGCTCGGCGTGTGCAACCGGCTCAACCTGCTGCTCGTCCACCCGGCCCGGTGGGACGAGCTGCTGCCCCGGCTCCGCCGGCTGCTGGCCCGGCTCGGCATCAGCATGTCGCTGCCCCCGCACGCCCATCCGCTCGGCCACGAGTGGGCGCTGGACGCCGGCCATGAAGCGACAGTCACGGTCGCGCCCGCCGACGGCGCGTACGCGGCCGCGCTGATCGCCAACGAGGAGACCTCGGGCCTGGCCGCCGCGATCGTGACCGCGGACCAGGCGGCCGCCGCGGAGTTCCTTTCTCGCTACGCCGGGACCGGCGCGTTCTGGAACGCCACCACCCGCCTGCTCGACGGGTTCAAGCTGCTGTCGGTGCCCGAGACCGGGATCAACATCGACGCCGTGCCCGGCCCCCGCGGCCCGGTCACCTTCCGCGACCTGTACCTGCGCCAGTTCGTGGTCACCCCGTCCGGCCCGGCTGACACCGGTCAGTAACGGTTCGGTAGCGGCCGGAACGGGAGCGCCGGGACGCCCGTCCCAGTGCCATGACGCTCTTCCTCACGGGGGCCCGGCCCGCCCGGCGCCGCATCGTATTCCCGCTCGCAGCGGTCGCCGTCGTCGTCGTGCTCGGCCTGACCGCCTGGGCACCCAGCGCGTCCGCCGGGACGGTCCCGTCCGGCGCCCGGGTGCTGACCGTGACCCCGGTGTTCGGCCACGACCCCAACGTCAGCCGGCACCACCTCGACCACGCGTTCACGATCACCGACCCGGCCAAGGTGGCCCGGATCGCGGCGGTCATCAACGGCCTCGCGCCGTTCCCCGTCGGCGAGCTCAGCTGTGCGGCAGACAACGGCGCCGCGATGCGGCTGACCTTCCGGGCCAGCCCGCACGGCCCGGTGGTCGCCACCCTGCTCGCCACGTACACCGGCTGCACGGGCGTGTCCCGCCCCGGCGGGCCGCTGCTCGAGGACTACACCCGCTCCGGGCAGCAGGTGCAGCGGCTGGTCCTGGCCACCGCGGGTGTCTGCTGGCCGTACACGCCGGACGTCCTGCCGCCGCTCCCGCGCTAGGCGGCGCGGGGCCCGGGCCGGTACCGGGTGAAGGCCGGCCCTGGCCGGCTACCGCGCGGTCGAGTTGCCGGCCGGGGAGGTCTGCAGCGGCGCGCTCGCGGTCGAGGGCGGCAGCGTCGACGGGTCGACGAAGGTGCTGCCGCCCGGCCCGGCCTGCACGGCCTCGTGCAGCGCGCTGCCCTGCAGGTACTGCGGCCAGGTCAGGAACCACTCGGTCCAGCCGTTGCCCCAGGTGCCACCCTTCGGGCTGCCTGCCACCGTGATCGGGTCCCCGGGCACGGCTAGGTTGTAGTACGTTTCCGCGTCGGCGGGCGCCAGGTTGACGCAGCCGTGGCTGACGTTCTCGAAGCCCTGCTCGCCCACCGACCAGTAGGCGTCGTGGTAGTAGTCCCCGCTGAAGGTGAACCGCACCGACCAGGGCACCGACAGGCTGTAGCCCGGGCCGGTCATCTGCACCGGGTTGGCCTTCTCGATGGTCAGATAGCTTCCGTTGGGCGTGTCGTCGCCCGGCCGTCCCGAGCTGATCGGCCAGTCGTAGCGGAGCTTGCCGTTGTCGTAGATCTGCGTGCGGTGGGTCCTGGTGTTCGCGACCGCGATCAGCGACGCGCCGATGTCAAAGGTCTGGGTCAGGGTGTGCGCGCCGTACACGCCCGGCGCACCCTGCACGCCGTCCAGGTGCCCGGTGAAGCTGACCGTGGTCCCGCTCGGCCAGTAGTCCCGCGGCCGGAAGTAGACGCAGGTCGGAGCCATATTGCAGGGTTCGTCCCAGTACCAGGAACCGACCACCGGCACCGACGTGGTGACCTGCAGGGCCCGTTCGACCGCGGCCTTGTCGGTGATCCGCTGGCTGAAGTACAAGATGATCGGAATTCCGACGCCGTAGGCCTGGTGGTAGCCCTCCAGGATCTCGGTGGTGAACGTCTGGCCGGGCGTCAGCGTGCGGAACGCGCTGGTCGCGGTTACCGTGCCGCCCTTCCCGGACGCCGTGGCCGTCACCGTGTAGGCCTGCGAGACGTCCAGCGCCCACCGGCTGCGCCATACCGTCCCGCCCTGGCTCAGGCTGCCCGTCACCGCGTCCCCAGAGGTCCGCACGGTGACGTGATTCAGCGTCCCCCCGGCCGCCGTGACCGTGATCCCCGCCGACGGATCCGCCTGCTTGGCGTCGTTCGCCGGCGTGATCGTCACCCGTGGCGCCGCTGCCCCGCCCCTGGACGGGGTCCCGGCCCCGCTCCCCGCCGCTGCGGTATGGCCCGCCGCGCTGACCTGGGTGGTCCCGTGCCCGCCCCCGGAGCACCCCGCCGCCACCAGCGCCAGCACGGTCACCACGGCCACTCCCGCCACGCGCCGCATGGTCATCGTCCCTACCGCCCGCATACCAGCACCGTTCCCCCGAACGACGTTTTGTATACGCTACCGCGCATCGGCTTTAGGCGGTTCACTGCCCGTTCTATCCCAATCGCCCTATTTGTCCACCGGGTGGCCGCCGCGCCTAACCTGGTCGATGACGCATCGACCCAGTAAGAGCTGAGTAAGAGCTGGTACAACGGCTCACCGACCAGGAAACCTGGACGCCCGGTCTCGCGGCCGAGCCGGTCCGTGCGGAAGCCGCTGGTCAGCCGAGGACGGCAACGGTTCCGGGGTGTTCGACGCGGTGGTTGACCAGATCCAGGTGGCGCAGCGTGAAGTCGCGCAGCGCGCGGAGCTGGCGCTGGGTGAGCCGGTCGCAGATCCAGTCCCAGTGCAGCGAGACCCAGTCGCCCGGGCCGATGCCGTGCCCGCCGGACATGAGCACTGCCGAACCATCCAGGGCCAGCCGGGCCGTCTCGGTGGCGGGCTCGCCCAGGGTCAGCAGCCGGCCGTCCCAGCACAGCGGCCGGTACTCGACGGTGGCCTGGTCGCCCTGCACGGCGGTCACCTTGCCCCACCGGATCCGGCACCGATCCAGGACCATGAGCGCGTGCTTGGCCTTGCGGTCGTCACCCAGTAGCCCGGTCCACGGGTAGACGCAGAAGACCGCGAAGCTGTGGTGCGGCACCCCGCCGGCCTGCACGCCCTCGGCCAGGAACGGGAAGTTGCGGCCGGTCCGGTGCCGGAACCGGTCCTGCATCGAGTCGCCGATCTCGGTGACGGGCACCTTGTCCAGCAGGTCGTTGCCGATCCAGTAGGCCTCGACCACGCGGCGGTCCAGCGGGTCACCGATGCCGCAGCCGGCCGCGATGAGCTCCAGGTAGGGCCAGGCGCCGGCGAAGGCCTGGGCCAGCTGGACCAGCCCGCGGTCGACCACGCCGGCCACCGCGTACTCCCGGAACGCGGCGAAGTCGGCGGGGCCGCAGTAGCCCAGGGCGTTCGGGGGATAGGCGTAGCGGACGAACATCAGCGGGCCGCCGGTGTCAGGGCCCGGCGCCCCGGTCACCAGGCTCCTCCGGCCGCTTCCCGTTCGGCCTCGCGCTCGGCGCCAAGCGCGGCCAGCGCGTCCCGCGCCTCGTCCGCCGTCATGGCCTGCAGCGCGAAACCCATGTGCACCAGCACCCAGTCCCCGGCCTGGAGCGGCTCCTCGAGCAGGCCCATGTTGATCACGCGGTGCACGCCGCCCATGTCGGCCATGGCCAGGTCGGGATGGCCGGTGTCGCCGTCGACGAGCTGAGCCGGGATGCCCAGGCACATGGCTACCCCCTTCCTGCGGCAAAAGGCGGTGCTGCAACAGGCGGTGCTGCAACAGGCGGTGCTGCAAAAGGCGGTGCGGGCACCGGCGGCGCCGCGTACGTGATCGATTCCAGGACCATCTCGTCGCCGCCGCTGATCTGGGCGTTGTTACTCGCGCAGCGCGGGCAGGTGGCCAGCAGGTCGGTGGTCTCGCCGCTGTGCCCGCAGTCCGGGCAGTCGATGGTGGCCGGCACCGTCACGAGCTCGACGGCGGCGCCGGCCGCCTCGGTTCCTTCAGCGATCATGCTGAACGCCTGGGCCAAGGATTCCTCGTCGACGGCGTGCCGGACCCCGAACCGGACCCGGACCCCCGTTACCCGGCGACCGCCGGCGCGCTGGCGCACCGCGTCCACCACGCCTTCGCACAAGCCGAATTCGTGCATCCCGCTTCCGTGTTCTCCCTGGTGATGATGACGTCGTGATGATTACGCCGCGCGCCGGGCCCGCCGCTCGATGAGTTCGTCCACCACGCTGCCGAAGAGCGCGGCCCGGTTCCCGCCCTTGGACCTGCGGCCCGCGCGTTCCATGGCCGGGCCGGCCACGCTCTCGAACGTGTTGATGGCCTCGCTCAGGAACTTCCGGGTCTCCGGGGAAGCCATGATCGCCTGAGCCGATTCGATCGCCTCCTGCAGGCCCTTGCGCCCCTGGCGGGTGCCGATGTAGTAGCCGACCGCGAAACCGAATACAACTTCCACGCCCTCACATCCTTCCTGGCGCTCGCGGGTTACATCTCGCGAATTTCGAGGTACCGCTTGATGTCCGGCAGTGAATCAATCACCAGCGCCAGCACCGCCGCGATGACTGCCGCCTTGATCAGCCTGCTCAGCATCCTGAGCACCTCCTTCCTGAGTCGGTTCATCCAGATGTCGGGTTAAGTCCGCCGCCATGCACTCCTGCTCGTCCGCTGCTTCCGGCACGTCTGCTTGCGGGCCGCCCCCGTCGCCTGGGCCAGGATCTCCTCCACGGCCCGGACCGCGTGCGGCAGCGCCTCCCGCACCGGGTCGGACAGGCCCATGCCCGCGTCGACCTCGGCTGGCTCGCACGCCACCACCAGGTTCCGCCCCGCGTGGCCGCCCAGCGAGGACAGCAGCCCGAAGATCGCGTCCGGGGTCAGGCTGTGCGCGTCGATGACCGGCTGGGCCTCCGGGCTGGGCAGTTCCACCTCGAGCACGCTCACCGTGCCCGGTGCCTCGCCCCGCGGCGCCGCGTCCACCAGCACGAACAGGTCGTATCCGTCGAGCAGCTCGTAGACCAGGTGGACGCCGCGGATGCCGTAGTCCCGGATCTGCACGCCGGGCGGCTGCGGGCGCTCGGCGAGCAGCCGGACGACCTCGACGCCGAACGCGTCGTCGCGCAGGAACACGTTGCCCACGCCCGCCACCAGGATCCGTCCGGTCATGCGGTCCCTCCCGCTTCGTACGGCTCGACCTCGTCGGGCATGAAGTACAGGAACCGCCCGTGCGCGATGCTCAGCTCCGGGTCGGGGTGATCGGTCAGCGCCACGGCCAGGTACGGCTGGTCCTCGACGTCGAGCAGCACGGCCTGGACCTCGGCGACCCGTCCGGCCAGGAACATGTCCTGGGCGTCGGCGCGGCGCTTGCCCGGCCGCAGCCGGACCAGGCTGCCGCGGGCCACCTGCTGCCCGGCGATCAGCACCGAGTCGGTATCCGGGGACACCGACGCGTCGGCCTCCGGATCCCACCACGGCACCGACGGGTCGTAGTCGGCCGGGAACCCGCCCGCGCCGGAGGCGCCAGAGCGCCCCGCGCCGGAGGCGCCTGAGCGCACCGCGCCGGAGGCGCGACCGAGCCGGGCGGCCCGCGCCGGAGGCGCCAGGACGCAGAGCCCGGATGGTGCCGTGCAGCCGCTCCATGGCCGGCGCGTCCATCGCCTCGACCCGGTCGATCAGCGCGGCCGCCCGGGGGTCGGTGGCCCGGGCCTCGAGCTTCTCCTCGTCCGACAGCGCGAGCGTGCGCAGGGTGAGGATCTCGTCGATCTCGGTGCCGTCGTACAGCTCGCCCGGGCTCTCCGGGGCCAGTTCCGGGTGGTCGTACAGGATGATCGGCGAGGCCAGCATGACCCGGCGCCCGCCGTCGGGGTCGGCCAGGACCGGCCAGACGCCGGTGTTCTGGCACTCGGCCACGGCGGGGTTGGCCCACTCCGGCGGGTCGGTCATCGAGATGAAGTCGCCGCCCGAGACGGTCGCGATCACGTGCGCGGCGACCAGCGCGGTCGGCAGCGCGTCGTCCCTGACCGCGGGCGCGGGCTCGGCCGCGGTCCGGTTCTCCACCCGGACCTGGAGCCGGACCGCCCGCCATGGACCCGGCACCGGGGTGGTGCGCACACAAACCAGTCCGGCCAGGGGCTCCCGGCGCCGGACCGCGATCCCCGCGTCTGGTGACGGTTCGCGATCTTCCCCTCCCGGAACCGAGAACTCCTTGACCAGACCTGGGCCTAGCAGCTCCTCGGGACCGGCGGTGAACTCGATCTCGCGTTCCATCGCCTCGTCCCAGGTGCCCCCCTGGAACGACACCGAGCCCTCGGTGCTGCGCCGCTGGACCTGCAGGAACCGCAGGATGACCTGGACCGTCGGCTGCCCGGAGTGCTCGAGCACCCACTCGGACTGGGTGACGCTGCTCTCGGAGGGGTCGATCGCGGCGTATCCGGGCGCCATCACCACGCCGAACTGCCAGCGGCTGCGGTTCTTCTGGGACGAGGCCCGGTACGGGTACAGGATGTAGCCCTCGTAGAGGACGGCGTTGGCGATGCGGCGCACCGCGTCCAGGCTCATGCCCGTGTCAGTCATGGCGCCTCGCCTCCGCCGGATCCTCGGGATCGGCGGCCCCGGGCACGCCAGCGGATCCGGGTCCCGAAGCGCCCGCCTCGGCCTGACGGGCCTCGGCCAGCAGGGCCTCCAGGGTCGAGTCCCAGGTGGGCAGGGCGCGCTTGGCCTTGAACGCGGACAGCTCGTCCAGCGTCTCGCGGCTGCAGCGCAGCCACGCGCTGTTGGGGAAGTGGACGTCCGCCAGCTCCCGCCAGATGCTCACCGGCATCCGGTAGGAGGCCTCGGCGCTCCACGGCACCAGCTCGACCGAGAAGCCGTCGCCGTTGGCCACGAAGACGGTCCCGCTGAACAGCAGGAGCAGCGGAACCGTGCCGTCGTCCAGCCCGTACAGGTAACGGGCCGAGGTCACCTCGAGGTCATAGGTGACCGGTACCTGCACGTCGACCTCGGTCACCGCGGTGAACGTGGGGACCATCGTGGTCACCGTGGCGAGCTGGATCGGCTTGACCGTCTCGGCCCAGCGCGACGGGTCACCGAACAAGTCGTGCAGCCGCTGCGCCTCGGCCGCGGAGTACCGCCGGCGGTGCGGTTCGATGCGGATCTGGCAGCGCAGCGCGATGGCGTGCACCCGCACGCCCGAACGCTCGGTGATGGTCAGCGAGAACGTGAGCGTCGGGGTCGCCGCGTACCGCTCCGCGGTGGCGCCTGTGCAGCCGAAGATGAGGTCTGCCATGTCAGCGTTCTTCCAGCTCGGGCTGGCGCGGTCCGGGCATCAGGTCCGGGTCGCTTCTCCTACCCTCCAGCAGCACCGCGCGCCGCCGCAACCCGTCCAGGAAGATGGCCAGGGCCGCGCGGGCCTCCGCGCCGCCGTCGAACCCCTGCCATTTCATCCGCAGCTCGCCGACCAGCGAGTAGCACTCGTCGATCGGGATCAGGAAGACCTCATACTCCGGGGGGGTCTGGGGGGGTCGTCCCCCCGGGCTAACACTGCCATCCTCGGTGCGGTTGACGAAGATGGCCTCCACGTCCGGGGCCAGCGTCCCGAGCAGCGGGTGGGCGGCGGCCAGCCGGTCCCAGGCCGCCAGGTCCAGCTCGCACTCGGTCGCGCCGCCGGGGCTCGGGTAGCCGGCCACCACGCGGTCCAGCGCCGAGTTGCGGAAGAAGAAGGCCATGGCCACCGGGATCTGCAGCTCGTTCCAGTCCGCGTCGGTAAGCGGCCGGCCCGGGTCGTGGAAGACGTGCTCCGGCACGGCCCGGTACCGGCCGCCCGCCGCCCCCTCGTGGGTGAAGAGCAGGTAGCACGCGCGGCAGGTACAGGCCAGCGATCGTTTCTCCAGGTCCACGACGTGCCCGTGCCGCTCGCCGAGCACGTCGCGGCACATCTCGCACCGCTCGGTGCCCTCGGCCGCGTCGCGGTCGGAGCGGGCCGCCGCCCGCGCGGCCAGGACCTCCTGGATCGACGGCGGGAGGCCCGGCGGCGGGCCCGGGCGCGTGCCCGCCTGCCGCTTGACGAACCGCCGCAGGCCAGTAGCCCCGGCCCTCGATGCCTCCGGGCCGGCGGTCACCGGGTCCCCCGGGCCGCCGTCGGGCGCCGGGAGATCTGCAGCAGCGGCAGCTCTGGTTCCGGGCTGACAACTTCGACGTCAACGCCGGCCGCCTCCGGCGCCGCCGCGACCGCCGCCTCCTCGATGGCCGCCTGAACCGCTCCCGAGGAAGACCCGCAGCCGTGCCCGCCGGGCTCCAGGCGCAGGTGGATGACGCCCTGGTCGTCGACGCCGTCGAAGGTCACCTGGCCCGGGTGCGCGCCGAGCTGCGGCATGACCGCCTCGATCGCGCGCTGGACCCGGTCCGCGACCGGCAGCGGGTGCAGGTCGTGCAGCAGCAGCAGGCTTTCCACCAGCGGATCGCCGGCCAGCTGGCCCATCAGCCGCTGGCCGGCCTCCGGGTCCGCGCCGATGATCTTGACGATCTCGGCCAGCCCGGCGCCGTACAGATCGACCAGGCAGCTCACGAGCTCTTCCGCGGTCGCGGCGACCTGCGGCCCGGCCTGCGATCCCAGCTCGGCGAGCAGCGCTTCGACCCGCTCGCCCGCCTTTTGCGCATCGTGGCCTGCGGCCATCGGAACTCCCTCTTTTTGTGTCCCGCTCGCCTCCGGGGCGCCTTCCAGGCCGAGGAGGCGAGCGGGACCATGGTGCTTGCGGGCCTACATTGCCAGTGTCACACCGGTGGGCGAGTGGGCCGTCTTGAGCACCTTGCCGCCGCCGAGGTACATGTGCACGCCGCACGGCAGGCACGGGTCGAAGCTGCGCACGGCGCGCATGATGTCGATGCCCTTGAAGTTGTCCGGCGGGTTCTCCTCGAAGATCGGCGTGTTCTGCACCGCGTCCTCGTACGGCCCGGGCGTCCCGTAGGTGTCGCGGACGCTGCCGTTCCACGGCGTGGGCGGGTACGGGTGGTAGTTCGCGATCTTCCCGTCCCTGATCACCATGTGGTGCGACAGCACGCCGCGCACCGCCTCGGTGAAGCCGACGCTGAACGCGTCCTGGGGCACGGTGAACGATTCCCAGGTCTTGGTCCGTCCGGCCCGGATCTCGGCCAGCGCCTGCTCGACGAAGTACACCGCGCACGCGGCGGCGTAGGCCTGGAAGTAGGTCCGGGCCCGGTCCCGCTCGATCGCGTTGGACAGCGGCTGGCCCTGCTTGTCCACCGGGATCTTCCACTCGAAGGTGGTTTCCGGCCGGGACATGGTCCGCGGCAGGTTGATCTTCACGCTGTGCCCGGTGGACTGCACGTAACCGAAGTCGACCAGGCCGCCCAGCGCGGTGGCCCACAGCCGGGCGATCGGGCCGCCGCCGGTGTCCAGCGGCAGGTAGTCCTTTCCGTCGAACCAGCGCGGCGACATGGTCCAGCTGTACTTGTCGTCGAAGTCGCGCTTGGCGGGCCGCGGGATCGTGTGCTGGTTCCACGGGTGGCGCCGGTCGACCGGGTTGCCGAGCTCGTCGTGGGTGACGAACATCTCCTTGTCCTCCCAGTCCTCGTAGTACGAGTGACCGAGCAGGATCCTGATGCCCAGGTTGATGTCGACCAGGCTGTTGGTGACCAGCTGCCCGTCCACCACCACGCCGGGCGAGACGAACATCTTCCGGCCCCACGATGCCATGTTCCGGTAGGTGAAGTCGCAGTACTCGGGGTCGTTGAGGCTGCCCCAGCAGCCGAGCAGCACCCGCCGCCGGCCGACTTCCTCGTATCCGGGCAGCGCGTCGTAGAAGAAGTCGAACAGGTCGTCGTGCATCGGCACGACCCGCTTCATGAACTCCACGTAGCGCATGAGCCGGGTCAGGTAGTCGGTGAACAGCTGCACGGTCGCGACCGTGCCGACCCCGCCCGGGTACAGCGTGGACGGGTGTACGTGGCGGCCTTCCATCAGGCAGAACATCTCCCTGGTGGACCGGCTGACCTGGAGCGCCTCGCGGTAGAACTCGCCCTCCAGCGGGTTCAGCGAGCGCATGATGTCGCCGATGGTGCGGTAGCCGTGGTCGCCCGCGTGCGGGGCCTCGGTGTGGTTGGCCATCTCCAGCACGCCGGGGTTGGTCTCGGCCACCATCTTCTCGCAGAAGTCCACCCCGACCAGGTTCTCCTGGAAGATGTTGTGGTCGAACATGTACTCCGCGGCCTCGCCCAGGTTGATGATCCACTCGCCCAGGTGCGGCGGGCGGACCCCGTAGGCCATGTTCTGGTTGTAGACCGAGCAGGTCGCGTGGTTGTCACCGCAGATCCCGCAGATCCGGCTGGTGATGAAGTGCGCGTCCCGCGGGTCCTTGCCCTTCATGAAGATGCTGTAGCCGCGGAAGATCGACGAGGTGCTGTGGCACTCCGCGACCCGCTTGGCCTTGAAGTCGATCTTGGTATAGATACCCAGGCTGCCCACGATCCGGGTGATCGGATCCCAGGTCATCTCGGTGAGTTCGGCATCGCCGGCGCCAGTGGACGGCGGGTATTCAAGCGAGGTCATCGTATGTTCACCACGTCTTCTGGTAGCCGGTACGGAGTTCGGAGCCCTTCGCGCGCCACTTCGGTTCCTTGTCCACCGTCTTGGCGGTGAAGCTCCGGAGGCTGCGTATGACCGTGCCGTACATGCCGCTGGCGGTCGTCGATACCGTCGCGCCCGGCGGCTTGTCCATGAACGGCATGAACTTGTCCGGGAAGCCGGGCATCGTGCAGGCGATGCAGATGCCGCCCACGTTCGGGCAGCCGCCCACGCCGTTGATCCAGCCCCGCTTGGGCACGTTGCACTTGACCACGGGACCCCAGCAGCCCAGCTTGACCAGGCACGTGGGCGAGCCGTACTCGGTGGCGAACTCGCCCTCCTCGTAGTACCCGGCGCGGTCGCAGCCCTGGTGCACGGTGGCGTCGAACAGCCACTTGGGCCGCAGCGCCTCGTCCAGCGGGATCATCGGCGCCTGCCCGGCGACCTGGTAGAGCAGGTACAGGATCGTCTCGGACAGGTTGTCCGGCTGGATCGGGCAGCCCGGCACGCACACGATCGGCAGGCCGGCCTTGGACTTCCAGCTCCAGCCGAGGTAGTCCGGCACGCCCATGGCGCCGGTCGGGTTGCCCGCCATGGCGTGGATGCCGCCGTAGGTGGCGCAGGTACCCACGGCCAGGATGGCCGTGGCCTTGGGGGACAGCCGGTCGAGCCACTCGCTGGTGGTCATCGGCTGCCCGGTCGCCGGGTTGTTGCCGAAGCCGCACCAGTAACCCTCGGACTTGATCGCCTCGTTCGGGATCGATCCCTCGACGACCAGGACGAACGGGTCGAGTTCGCCCCGGTCGGCCTTGTGCCACCACTCGATGAAGTTGTCGGCGCCCTGCTCGGGCCCGCACTCGAAGTCGATCAGCGGCCAGTGCACCGCCACCTTGGGCAGTCCCGGCAGCGCCCCGAGCACGATTTCCTCGATGCTCGGCTGGGTCGCGGCGGTCAGCGCCACCGAGTCCCCGTCACAACCGAGGCCCCCGTTCATCCAGAGAATATGCAGGACCGGCTCTTCCGCGGCCTGGGTCATCGAGATCGCGGCGCTGCAGCCCGGCGTTCGAGCCGGGGAGGAACGTCGCTCCCTCCCTCCGTGAAATGTCGGTGCGGGGCGCCACGGTGAGCGCGTCCGCAATAACGCAACCGGACATGTGCGGGACCGCGGCGGCGTGCGTCGCGGCTGGATTCTCGCCTTCCTGGCGACGGAGGATGCCGATGCGGCCACCCCTTCGGTTGCCGCCAAGGTGTAGACGGACCGGGCAGTGCGGTGCTGGCTGAGTCAGGCGAGCCGTTGCTCGCCGTGGCCCAGTAGCTCGCCGACGAGATGCGCCGGCACTCTGACCGCTCATCACATGCTCACAAGAAGCCGGCGGACGGCAACGGCACCATCACCGGTGACGCCAGCCTATTCCTGCGACGTGGAGATCTCAAGACAGAAGAGTCGGCCTCCCGGACACATATGTCTATCTGTTCCGACTCGTCCGCGGGGACATATTCCACGTACCCTCAGTGTCATACCCCGGTGACAGCGGTCAGCGGGGCGATTCCCCGTCTTTGGTAACCCGAGGGGTGGCGATGGAACATCGCGCCGACTTGATCAGCGACAAGGTCGAGGTCGTACCGGTCGTGGTCCTGTCGCAGACGTTCCCCGCGCGCCCGTCGTCTATCCCTGACATCCGCGACTTCGTCCGCCGCTGCCTGTCCCAGTCACCGCTGTCCGAGGACGACAACCGCGAGGTGGGCGAGACCGTCGCCCAGGCGCTGCTCGAGGCGGCCGGCGAGACCGGCGCGATCAACGTCTCCTTCCGCATCTTCCCCGACCACGTCGAGGTCGACGTGCTGCGCTCCGGCGCCCAGATCGGGACGCCCGCGGGCCTGGACGCGCTGGCCTCGCTGCTCAAGTCCCAGGAGCCCGGCAGGGTCGGCGCGGACGGGCTGGGCATCGGCCAGGACGACGAAGAGACGGCCTTCGCCGACTGGATGGCGGCCGCGCTGCGCCGCGAGGGCATGACCATGGAGGTCGCCGCCCGCCAGCTCGGGGTTTCGGTCAAGACGGTCAGCCGCTGGGTCGGCGGCACCACCGAGCCGCGGCTGCGCGACCTGCGCCGGATCCGTGAGCTGTTCGGCGACTTCCCCCTGCCCTAACCAACAGGGCCCTAACCGCACAGCCCTAACCGCACAGCCTTGACCGTACGGCCCCGACAGTGGACCACCGCCCGCCTTAGCCCGTACGGTTGGCCCCGTGGCTGCTACTACAGGTAACTTCCGGCTCGGGCCGGATAACGGGCGCGTCGTGCTCAAGACCGGTCGGCAAGGCATCGCCGCCCGGGCCGGTCACGACCTGACCATCGAGGTCACCCGCTGGTCGGCGCAGGTCGAGGTGCCGGACGACGCGGCGGGCGGCGTCACCGCGGCGACGGTGAAGGCCGAGTTCGACCTCGGCTCGCTGGAGGTCCGCGACGGCACCGGCGGCGCCAAGCCCCTCAGTGACCGGGACCGCGGCGAGATCAAGAAGCAGATGAGCTCCATCCTCGGCACCGGCACGGCCAGCTTCACCTCCTCCAAGATCGTCCGCTTCGGCTCCAGCGGCGGCGCCGTCGAGGGCACGTTCACCCTCAACGGGCAGAGCGAGCCGGTCCGGCTGCAGGTGTCCGAACCCGGGCCCGGCCGGTACCGCGGCTCGGCCACGGTGGTCCAGACGGGCCTCGGGCTCAAGCCCTACGTCGGCTTCTTCGGCGCGCTCAAGCTGAAGGACGAGGTCGGGGTGGAGTTCGAGGTGAGCATCCCGGCCGCGGACCCGCGTGAAGTTCCTGGTCATCTGGAAGATCGAACTGTCCCTGCTGTCGTCGCACGTGGCCTCGGCGGTGGCCCGGATGCCGGCCTACGCCAAGCCGCTGGAGCGCTCGGGCCGGATCGCGGCCCGCTACCACATCGTCGGCGCGCACGGCGGCGCCTGGGTCTACGACGTCGGCTCGAACGAGGAACTCGAGCGGCTGATCGCGCTCATGCCGGTCTACAACTTCGCGCACTACACCGTGTATCCCCTGGCCGAAATGCCCGAGTGGGACGAAACCGCCACCCCACCCGAAACATAGCCCCGGCCACGTAACGAATTCCCCATGTCCATCCGAGCATTTTCTCGGAATCGCGGATTGCGCGAATCCGAGAATCGGCTAATACTCGGATAACAGCGGATCCGGACGCCGGCGATCGCGGGACCGGAGGTGACCGTGACGGGATATCAGACCGTGGCCCAGCGGAACCTGACCTGCGCCATCCGCATCCGGGAACGGCGCCGGCAGCTCGGGCTGACCCAGGCCGAGGTGGTGGACCGGGTCGACGGGGAGGGCTCGCGGCTGTCCAACCAGACCCTCAGCGCGATCGAGAACGGCCGCCGCCTGGCCGTGGGCCGGCTGCCCGACCTGGCCGCGGCGCTGCACTGCACGGTCAGCTACCTGCTGGGCCTGACCGCCGACCCGGACCGCTGGGAACCCGACGACCCCCGGCCGGAGGTGCCCGGAGGCGTCAGGCCGGAGCCGTCCGGCGGGCGAGCCGGGCCGGGCACCAACGGCACTCCCGGCCGGCCCACCCCGCCCCGCCGCAGCTGGATCCTCGGACCCGACGTGCCGGAGGATAACTCCATCCCTGTAGAACCCACGCGGAGGCCGTGATGAGGTTCCCCCTGGCCCTCGGCGCCGTGCTGCCGGTCCTCCTGGCGGCCGGCCTGGCCGCGTGCAGCTCGGCCAGCTCCCCGGCCGCCTCCGCGCCCGCGAACGCGACAGCCGCAGCAGCTCACCCTGTACACCTCCGTCACGCAGAACACCGTGACCGCGGTGGTGAACGGGTTCGCCAAGGCCGACCCCGGCGTCAAGGTCAGCGTGTTCCGCGCCACCACCGGCCAGCTCAACGCGCGCATCACCGCCGACCAGCACTCCGGCGGCCTGCGCGCCGACGTGATCTGGGGCACCGACCCGCTGTCCATGGAGTCCTTCGCCCAGGAGAACCTGTTCCGGCCCTGGCCGCTGCCCGGCCTGGCGGGCGTGCCCGCCGCGGACAAGACCACCTACTTCTGGGGCACCCGCGAGCTCTACCTGGTCATCGTGGCCCACAAGGGCCTGACCCCGATGCCGCAGACCTGGTCCGCGCTCACCGATTCCGCGTATAAGGGAAAGGTGGCCCTGCCCGATCCGGCCGCGGCGGGCTCGGCGTTCGCCGCGCTCGGCTACTTCGACACCGCGCCGGGCTTCGGGCTGAGCTTCTACCGGGCGCTCAAGGCTAACGGCGCGGTCCAGGTCGCCACCATCCCCGAGGTGGTCACCGACGTGGCCGAGGGCCGCTACCAGCTCGGCATCACCCTGGACTCCGAGGTCCGCACGGCGATCGCCGCGGGCTCCCCGGTGGTCATGGACTGGCCGTCCGACGGCGCGATCTCCCTGTACAGCCCCATCGCCGAGACGGTGGCCGCCACCGGCGCCACGAACACCGCCGCCCAGGCCTTCCTGCGTTACGTCCTGTCCCCGGCCGGGCAGACCGCGATCGGAAAGACCGGCTGGCAGCCGGTGCTGCCCGGCATCGCCGGGCCGCCGCGCCCGGCGGGCGCCACCGAGGTCCATCCCGGCTGGTCCGCCCTGTTCGGCCGGCAGCAGCAGATCCTGCAGCAGTACCAGGCCATCTTCGGGGCCTGACGCCCGGTGCCCACCACAATGGAGCCTGAGCCCCGTGCCCGTCACAATCGGGGCCTGAGGCCGGTGCGCGCCGCCGCCGCGGCCGCGGCCCTGCTGGTCACGGCGCTGATCGCCGCGCTGGTGGTCGTGCCGCTGGAATCCCTGGCCCGGATCGCCGCGGACGGCGGGCTGACCGGCATCGGCCGGGCGCTCACCGCGCCCGGCAGCCGGGTCGCCATCGAGCACACCGCCGCCGTCGCCGCCGCCGTCACGGTCTGCGCCGTCACCGCCGGGACCGCGCTGGCGCTGGCCGTCGAGCGCCGCCCGGCCCGGTCCCGGCTGCTGCCCCGGCTCCTGATCGCCGGGCCGCTGGTCATCCCGGAGTTCGTGCTGGGCTTCGCGTGGAGCCAGGCCTACGGCCCGGCGGGCCTGTCCGATCACCTGACCGGCCTGACCATGCCCGGCCTGTTCGGCCCGGCCGGCATCATCGCGGTGCTCACCGTCTACGGTCTGCCGCTGGCCTACCTGGCCGTCACCGCCGGGCTCGCGGCGCACGCCGACCCGGCCCTGGAGCAGGCCGCGCGCGCGGCGGGCGCGAGCGGCTGGACCACGCTGCGCACCGTCACCCTGCCGCTGCTGCGCATCCCGCTGCTCGGCGCGGCCGCCCTGGTCTTCGTCACCGCGGCGGGCAGCTTCGCCGTGCCCCAGGTGCTCGGCACCCCGGCCGGCTTCGGCACCGTGCCGACGCTGATCTACTCCGACCTGGCCCTGTCGGCCGGCCAGCAGGCCTTCGCGACCCTGACCGTACTGGCCCTGGCCCTGGTCGTCCTCGTGCTGCTCGCCCTCGGCCCGCTCGACCTCTGGCTGGCCCGGCTGCCCCGCGCCGCCCGGCCCCAGACCCCGCCCGCACCGCCCGCCCGCAAAGGACCAGAACCGACCGCGCGGTCATGGCTATCGTCTGGGCCTATGCCCTGGTGGCCGCCGGGATCCCGATGCTGACCCTGATCCTGACCGCGCTGACCCGCGGGCCGGGCCTGGCCCCGGTCCCCGCGAACTGGACCCTGGCCAACTTCAGCTCCGGCCTGGACGGCGGCGCCGCCGTCGCCCTGGCCCGCAGCGCCGGGCTGGCGCTGGCCGCCGCGGTGCTCGCGCCCGCCCTCGGCGCCCTGGTCGCGGGGCTGGCCCGCGGCCGCTGGCGCGGCCCGCTGGCCACCGTGGTCACGCTGGCCTACGCCCTGCCCGGTTCGGCGCTGGCGGTCGGCATCATCATCGGGTACGGCCGCTGGCTGGATGGCTCGGCGCTGATCATCCTGACCGCCTACCTGGCCAAGTTCTGGGTGTTCGGCCACCGCCCGGTGCAGGCCGCGCTGGACCGGCTGCCGCCCGGCCTGACCCGGGCCGCCCGGCTGAGCGGCGCCCGCCCCGGCACCGCGGTCCGCACCGTGGTGCTGCCCCCGCTCACCGTGGCCGCCGTGACCGCGGCCGGGCTGGTCTTCGTCCTGGCCTTCCACGAGCTGACCATGTCCACGATCTTGTACGGCCCGGGCACCGAGACCTTCGCGGTCGTGATCATGAATCAGCAGGACCTCGGCGGCGTCGGCGCCACCGCGGCGCTGGCCCTGGTCCTGACCGCGCCGGTGGTGATCGTCGCCGCCCTCACCGCCTGGCTGACCCGCCGCACCGGACCATCCGCCCGCACCTCTATTTTTTTTCCGAACGGACCGTAGTACCAGTGGCCGCCACCACCACGCCGCCCCTCCCGGACGCGGTCGCCTGCGCGGGCCTGTCCGTCGGCTACGGGCGCCCGGCGCTGGCCGGCCTGGACCTGGCCGTGGCCCCGGGCGAGACCCTCGCGCTGCTCGGCTCGTCCGGATCGGGCAAGACCACGCTGCTCAACGCGATCGCGGGGTTCGTCGCGCCGCTGGCCGGCCAGATCTGGCTGGCCGGCCAGCTGGCCTCGGGCCCCGGCCGGCTGGTCCCGCCGGAACGCCGCCGGATCGGGATGGTGTTCCAGGACTACGCCCTGTGGCCGCACCTGTCCGTGGTCGACACCGTGGCCTACCCGCTGCGCCGGGCCGGCGCCTCCAAGACCGCCGCGCACCGCGGCGCCCGCGACGTCCTGGAGCAGATGAGCCTGGGCCCGCTGGCCGAACGCCGCCCCGGCCAGCTATCCGGCGGCGAGCAGCAGCGCGTCGGCCTGGCCCGCGCCCTGGCGGGCGCGCCCGCCCTGTACCTGTTCGACGAGCCGACCGCCCACCTGGACGCGACGCTGCGCGCCCAGATCCTGGACGAGGTGGCCCGCCGCCGCGCCGCCGACGGCGCCGCCGCCCTCTACGCCACCCACGACGCCGCCGAGGCCCTGGCCATCGCCGACCGGGTAGCCGTCCTGCACTCCGGCCGCCTAGCCCAGCTCGCCCCGCCCGCCGACGTCTACGCCGCCCCCGCCGACCTGCCCGTCGCCCGCCTGACCGGCCCCGTCTCCGTCCTGACCGCCCCCCTCACCCCCGCCGGCCCCCACCACTACACCCTCCACCTCCCCAACGCCCGCACCACCGTCCCCGCCACCGCCGCCCTCGAAACCGCCGCCGTCGAAACCGCCGCCGTCGAAACCGCCGCCCTCGAAACCGCCGCCCCCGGCCCCGCCATCCTCGTCCGCCCCGACTGGGCCCGCCTAGCCGACCCCACCACCCCCGCCAGTCCCGACGACCCCGCCGACCTCCCTGGCACCATCACCGAGGTACGGTTCCGCGGCCCGCACACCGACTACCACCTCACCACTCCCGCCGGTCCGCTCCTGATCCGCGAGCCCGGCCCTCCGCGCGCCGCCCCCGGCCCGGTCCGCTGGTCCCTGCTCCGTGTCCGTCTGATGCCTTGGGGCGCCTAGCGCACCACATCGACTTTCCCTGCTTCACCCTCGACGAACTGGTCGGCGACGACCTCATCCGCCTCGAGCCCGCCGACATCACGGTGAGTCGCGTCTTCGGCACCGGCCCGTAGCACCACGTTCCGTTCGGCTCATTATTTATTTTTGGCCGAACGGTCCGTGGTTTCACCTCCCGGCCTTCATCACCCGGTAGCCGCGTGTGCCAGGCTGGCCTGGTGAGGATGCGGCGAGGCTGGGAAGCCGAGGCCCGGAACTGGGCCGAGTTCACCCGGACACAGGCCTACAGCCAGGCGCTGGAGGCCGCGGGCCTGCTGGTCGAGGCGATCCGGGAGCCCAGACCCTCCGACGAGCTCGTAACCGGCGGCCGGCCGAACGCCGCTGGCAGCGCATCCCGTTGAGCCTGCAACTGAGGGCGGTGAAGCCATGATCGAGGTCGGTCCGCTGGAGGCCGGCGACCGGTCCGCCTGGGAAGGGCTGGCCCGCGGGTACAAGGCGTTCTACCGGGACTGGATCCCGGACGAGACGTACGAGGCGACCTGGCGCCGGCTGCGGCGCGGCGCCGAACCGCACGGCTTTGAACTCTACGGCCTTGGCGCCCGCCTCGACGGGCGGCTGATCGGCATCGCGCACTACTTCTTCCACCCCACGTTCTGGGGCGGCGAGGCGTGCTACCTGCAGGACCTGTTCGTCGAGGAGGAGGCGCGCGGCCGCGGCGCGGCGCGGGCGCTGATCGTGCGGGTGGCTCAGGCGGCCCGGGAGCACGGCGCCACCCGGTACTACTGGCACACCCAGGAGGACAACGCCCGGGCCCGCGCGCTGTACGACCAGGTGGCCCGGTTCGCCGGGTTCATCCGCTACGAGTACCCGCTGTTACGAACCCGCCGGGTCCGGTCCGTACCGCTCGGCCATGGCCCTGACCCCGGCGATGAACATCTCGACGCCCAGCCGGTAGTGGAAGTCCAGGTCGCAGCTGGCCATCTGGGCGGCGCACCGGACCAGGCGCGGGTAGCGGGCCGCGGGCAGCATGGCCAGGTAGATCTCGTTGCGCCGCTGGAACTCGGCGCGTTCCTCCTCCGATAGCTCCGGGTGGTAGCCGGCCTCGCTCATGACCAGCGTGATCCCGGTCCACAGCGTGCTCCGGGCGATCTCGCTGGCGTGCTGAGGATCGAAGCCGGCGCCCAGCAGGATCTCCAGGGTGGCCTCGGTGGCGCGCAGCGCCGCGTCGTTCCGCTTCTCGTGCTCGAGCACCAGCTGCGGGGCCGACGGATGGGCACGTAGCGCCTTGAGCAGGGATTCCAGCCCGCCCTGCAGCTGGGCCCACCACGGGACCGACGGGTCGACCATCCACGTCGATCTCGCTCCAGACCTGCTCGGCCATGCCCTCCAGCAGGTCGTCCTTGCTGCGGAAGTGCCAGTACAGCGCCATCGGGGTGACGCCCAGGTCCTGGGCCAGCTTGCGGATGGTCAGCGTGTCGAGCCCGTCGGCGTCGGCGAGCTTGAGCGCGCGGTCGACCACGGCGCGCTTGCTGAGTCGCGTCCGCTCGCCGTCCGGCTCCTCTGGCCGCGGGTTCGTCATCCATCACTTGACAACTGTACATCGTACAAGCAATGATTTACAACGTACATGTACGACGTATAAGAACGTCATACAGGTACGACGTACATGAGTCCCAGGGGAAAGGACATCGCTGTGTCAGCGAGTACCGTGTCAGCGAAAGCGTCTACGGGGCGCCAGGACCCCAGGCGCTGGTGGGCGCTGGCGGCCGTCAGCCTGACCGCCTTCATGACCTATCTCGAGATCACCGTGGCTGGCGAGCTCGAGTCCATCGGCGAGTCCCTCGGCGAACTGGTGGTCCCCGACGCGCGCTGACCGCTGACCGCACCAACCCCGGATCGCACGGAATGATCGGCCGCGATCCGGGGTTGCGGCCGTCATGACAACGGTAGGCATCATCGGCAGCGGCATGATCGGCGGCACCGTGGCCCGGCTCAGCGTGGCGGCCGGTTATCACGTCGTGGTGAGCAACTCCCGCGGCCCGGAGACCCTGGCCGAGCTGGCCGCCGAACTCGGCCCGCTGGCCACGGCCGGCACCGCCGGGCAGGCCGGCGAGGCGGGCGACCTGGTCCTGGTCAGCGTCCCGGTCAAGGCGTTCGGCGACCTGCCGGTCAAGCCGCTGGACGGCAAGCCGGTCATGGACACCGGCAACTACTACCCGCAGCGCGACGGGCACCTGGGCGAGCTCGACACCGGCGCGCTGACCAGCAGCGGCCTGCTGCAGCGCGAGCTGCCCGGCGCGCAGGTGGTCAAGGTGTTCAACAACATCTTCTTCAAGCACCTGGGGTCGCTGGGCCGCCCGCACGGGGCCGATGACCGCAGCGCCCTGCCCATCGCGGGCGACAGCGCCGCGGCCAAGGCGGCGGTGACCGCGTTCCTGGATTCGATCGGCTACGACGCCGTCGACGCCGGGTCGCTGGCCGACAGCTGGCACCAGGAACCCGGTACCCCCGTCTACGGCACCCCCTACGGCCCGTTCTCCGACGAGATGGGCACCCCGGCCCCCGCCGCCCGGATCCACGCCGACCTGGTCGGCGCCCACCGGTAGACCGGGTCGGTAGACAGGCTCAGCCGAAGGTGAAGTCGTAGCCGCCTGTCCCTCGTATCACCCGCGCGTGGCTCATCCTGCGCGTGGATGCGGCACCCTAATGGCTCTAGCCATCACGATGCGCTCTCATGCGGTTCCGGGATCCGCGGCCCCCGACCGGGGCACGTGCCTGGCCTGCGCCTACGCTTGGTGGTCTATGAGCACAACAGAAGCGGCCGACCCGGACGCCGTCATCCACACCGAGGACCTGAGCAAGGTCTACCAGGGCACCGACTTCGCCGCGGTGGACAAGCTCAACCTCGACGTCCGCGCCGGGGAGATCTTCGGCCTCCTCGGCCCGAACGGCGCAGGCAAGACCACCACGGCCGGCATCCTCACCACCCGCGTGGTCCCGACCTCCGGCCGGGCGCTCATCGCCGGCGTCGACGTCGCGGCCCACCCCGCGCTGGCCAAGCAGCTCAGCGGGATCGTCTCCCAGCAGAACACCCTGGACCGCCAGCTCACCGTCTGGGAGAACCTGTACTTCCACGGCCGGCTGTTCGGCATGGGCGCCAAGGCCTCCCGGCAGACCGCGGACCAACTGCTCGAGCAGTTCCAGCTCAGCCGGTGGGCCAAGGCATCGGTCTACGCCCTGTCCGGCGGCATGGCCCAGCGGCTCATGGTGGCCCGGGCCATCTTCCACCGCCCGAGCGTGCTGTTCCTCGACGAACCCACCGCCGGCCTGGACCCGCAGAGCCGGCTCGCGCTGTGGGACCTGCTCGGCGAGCTGCACGACGAGGGCCAGACCATCCTGCTCACCACGCACTACATGGAGGAGGCCGACCAGCTCTGCCAGCGGGTCGCGATCATGGACCACGGCCGTATCCTGGCCCTGGACACGCCCGCCGCGCTCAAGCAGAGCATCGGGGCCGACACCATCGTCACGATCAGGAGCACGGGCGACCTGGGCCGCCTGGGCGAGCTGCTGGCCAAAGACGTCGAGGGCGTGACCAGGACAAGAGTGGCCGACGACAAGCTCGAACTGCACATGCAGGGCGCCGACCGGCTCGTCCCGCGGATCGTGCTGGCCGCCGAGCGAGAGGGCTTCGACCTGGTCGACGTGTCGATCGCCGAGCCCACCCTGGAGACCGTGTTCATCAACCTGACCGGAAGGGAGCTGCGGGAAGAATGACCGCGACCCCGGTAACCGCCCCGGCCCCGGCCCGGCGGATCGGCGGCGGCCCTACCCGCTCGGTGGCCGCCGCCAGCTGGACCGCGCTGGGCGCCCTGCTGCTGCGCGACGTGGTGGTGCTGCGCAAGCACCTGTGGGAGTTCGTGCTGCGCACGATCATCCAGCCGTTCCTGCTCTGCTTCGTGTTCCTGTACGTGTTCCCGAAGATCGGGCAGGGCATCGGCGGCCAAGGGCCGGTCGAGCAATCGGCCTTCGCCACCATCCTGGTCCCGGGCGTGGTCGGCATCTCGATCATGTTCCAGGGCGTGCAGTCCATCGCGCTGGCCATGGCCCAGGAGTTCGGCTTCACCCGCGAGATCGAGGACCGGGTGCAGGCCCCCTGCCCGATCTGGCTGGTCGCGATCGAGAAGGTGCTGTCCGGCGCGGCCCAGGGCGTGCTGTCCGCGGCCATCGTGCTACCCATCGCCTCGGTTGTGCACGCGCCCGGCGTGGAGGCCCACCTGACCCTGCACTGGTGGCTGATCGTGACCTTGGTGCCGCTGGCCTGCATCGCGATGGGCGGCCTGGGCCTGGTCCTCGGCACCAGCTTCGAGCCGCGGAACATCGGCCTGATGTTCGGCTTCATCATCCTGCCGATCACGTTCCTGGGCGGCACCTACTACTCGTGGACCAAGCTCTCGCCGGTCACCGTGGGCGGCTGGCACTGGCTGCAGACGGTGGTGCTGATCAACCCGCTCATCTACGTGAACGAGGGGATGCGGGCCGCGTTCACCAACGCGCCGCATATGCACCTGTACGTCATCTACCCGGTCATAGTCGGCTTCGCCGTCGTGTTCCTGGCCATCGGCCTGCGCAACTTCCGCCGCCGCGTCCTGTCCTAGGAGCTACTCGCCGACGGCGCCGTCGATCCGCTCGCGCAGCAGGTCGGCGTGCCCGTTGTGCCGCGCGTACTCCTCGATCATGTGGTTCAGCACCCAGCGCAGCGACATCGGCCCGCGCCCGTCCGACGCCAGCCTCTTCGCGGCCAGGTCCAGGCCGGGCGCCG
Source organism: uncultured Actinomycetes bacterium (assembly GCA_963849595.1). GTDB lineage: Bacteria > Actinomycetota > Actinomycetes > Streptosporangiales > Streptosporangiaceae > Palsa-504. Next base: position 1,868 of record CAWKIB010000038.1, on the reverse strand, counting down.
CCGCGATGAACTGGTCCGCGAACGCGATCTCCTCCCGCCACGCCTGCCAGGCCTCGGCGACCATGGCCGGGTCGGGCCGCACGTTGTCGAAGTCCCCGTCCCGGTCCTCGCGTGAGTAGAAGCGCGGCGGCGCGTCCTGCCCGGCCATCACCCGCCGGAACCAGCTCCGCTCGACGTCGGCCATGTGCCGGACCACTCCGAGCAGTGACAGCGACGACGGCTCGACCGACCGGCGGGCCAGGGCGGCCGCGTCCAGGCCCGAGCACTTCAGCTCGAGCGTGCCGCGGTGCCAGCCGAGGAACCCGGTCAGCGTGGCCAGTTCCGAGCCCGCGGTGGGCGCCTCGGTCCGCGGATCCTGCTCCGGCTCGATGAACATGTCAATGGGCATGCCTGCCATCATCGGCGACCGGCGCCGGATCCGGAAATGCTTATGCCGAGGGGTCAGGCCTTCGCGGGCGCGGTGTCCTCTCGCGCCTGCGGCGCGGTGTCCTCTGGCGCCTGCGGCGCGGTGTCCTCTGGCGCCTGCGGCGCGGTGTCCTGCGGCGCGTTGATGCTGGCCCGGACCTCGTCCATGTCCAGCTCCTTGGCCTTGGCGATCAGCTGCTCCAGCGCGGACTCCGGCAGCGCGCCGGGCTGCGCGTACAGCACGATGCTGTCGCGGACGATCATCAGCGTCGGGATCGACGAGATGTTGAACGCCGCCGCCACCTCGGGCTGCGCCTCGGTGTCGACCTTGCCGAACACCGCGTCCGGATGCTGCTCGGACGCCTTCTCGAAGATCGGCCCGAACGTCCGGCACGGCCCGCACCAGGCCGCCCAGAAGTCGACGAGAACCAGGCCGTCGCCGCTCACCGTCGAGTTGAAGTTTTCGGCCGTAAGCTCGACCGTCGCCATCGTCCGCCTCCTCGCGTCGTAGATACCCGTAGGGGTATCGACAACGGCGGCCCGCTTAAAATTCCTTATTCCGAACGGACCCTGGTACCTGCCCCAGCCAGCCGCCCCGCTCTCCAAACGAGATGAACCCCGGGGTTCACCTGGTTCTAGCGCGGTGAACCCGGGGTTTCATTCCGCTCGGATGCCGGACGCCCGGGACGTCAGGCCAGCGACAGGAACAGCTTCTCCAGGCGGGCGCGCTCGGCGGCGGCATTCTCGCGGCCCCCGCCTGGGCTGCGCTGCGAGCCTGGGCGCACTGGCGCAGCTTGCCCACGGCCAGCAGTATCACGCCGCCGACCGCCGCCATCCGTGTGCCCGGTCGCGATGCCCGCCGCGATCAGCAGCGCCCCGCCCGCGATGACCCCGGCCGCGATCAGCGCCCGCTGCCATCCCTTGGCGTAGCCGAGGTACTGCCCGAGCGCCTGCCGGGGCCGCCATCAGCGCTCCGCTGTGCATCACAACTCCTTTCGGGCCTGGTCGAGCTGACGCTGGATGGGGCCGGGCGACTCGGGGCGCAGCCGCTCGGCCAGCGCGTTCAGGGTGGCCACGATCTCGGCCACCGCGGGCCCGCCGTCCGGTTCGCCGAGCGCGGCGGCCAGCGCGGCGTCCACCGGGGCCGATCCCTTGCCCGCCACCGTGCGCGGATGCTCGGCCGACACCCGGACCAGGGTGCGCCGCCCGTCGGCGGGATCGGCTGAGGTCTCCAGGATGCCCTGGCTCCGCAGCCTGGCCACCGATTCCGACACGTAGCTCTGCGGCAGCCCGGTCCGGGCCGTGATGTCGGTGATGGAGCTGCCCGGGTGGGCGAACACGTCGCGCAGCACCAGGCTCGGCCCGGTCGGCAGGAACGGCGTCTGCCGCGGACGTCCCGACGCCCGGGCCTGCCGCTCACCGTGCCCGCCCGCGTCCTGTCCCGCCGCATCCCCTGACCCGCG